>JBEKAF010000084.1:0-15252 GCA_050018355.1 Terriglobales bacterium
TTGCGCAGATTGATCTCGACCGCCTGGAACTGCAGCGGGTCCAGTATGAATCGGATTTGCAAGCTGCCGAGGAGAACCTGGAAACCGCAAAAATCCAACTGCTCACGCTGCTGAATTCCCGAACTCCCGTAGATCAGTTGGACGTGACCGGGCCGTTCGATTTCAACGACCAACTCCTGCCGCGGGACGAGTTCCGGAAGATTGCTCTGGACACGCGGCCGGACCTGAGGGCAGCGGTCGAAGCCGTGGACAAAGCCCAAACCGATCACAAACTCGCGGTGGCCAACGGCTCAACCGATCCGACCTTGAGCGCATGGTATACGCACAACTCATCCAACAATAACCCGTTTGGCGTAAATACGCTCGGCGTCAGTGTCAGCATCCCATTGCGCATCTTCGACCGCAACCAGGGAGAGAAACTGCGCACGCAACTCGATATCAGGCGCAATGAAAGATTGCGCGATGCCGCCGAAGCAGCAGTCCTGAGTGACGTAGATTCCGGCTACGCCACACTCGAAAGCAATCTGATTCTACTGCGGCCATACAAGACCAAGTACCTGCAGCAGTCGGTCCGGGTGCGGGATACGATTTTCTTTTCTTATCAACACGGCGGGAGCTCGTTGCTGGATTTCCTGAATTCACAGGCGGAGTACCGCACCGTGCAGTTGAATTACGTGAACTTAGTCGGCTCTTACTTGACGGCTGCGGCCCAATTGAATCAAGCCGTGGGCCGGGAGGTTATCCCATGACATCGCAAGTGAAATACTTCTCCAGTTCAAGAGTCGCCAAAGCTGTGCAGTCGGCGAACTCTTGCGGCGCGGTTGCAGCCCTTCCCCCTGTTGCCGCGCCGAAACTCTCTGCCGCGCGCATCCGCCGATCCGCAGCCTTCCTGTTGTGTCTGGCTCTTCTCGCCGTTGCCGTGGCCTGCTCCAACGACACCAAGGCCGCGCCCACAAAACAGGAAATCACAGTCGACCCTAACCTCCTGACCGTCGGCCATCCGGAACTGTTCCAGACCGTCAAGGTGGAAAGCCGCGACCTGCCCACGGAACTGAACGCTAACGGAACCGTCCAGCCCGACGTGAACAAAACCATCCGCGTCACCTCGCTTGGCTCGGGCCGCGTCGTCGACCTCAAAGTCCGCCTTGGCGACTACGTGAAGAAAGGCCAGGAGCTGCTTGTGATTTCCAGCCCCGACCTTGCCGGAGCTATGGGCGACTATCACAAGGCTTCCGCCGACGAAGCGCTCGCCGGCAAGGCCCTCGAACGCGCCCAACTGCTCTACTCGAAGGGCGCGTTCGCGCAGAAGGATTTGGAAGTTGCCGAAAACGCCGACGCTAAGGCTAAGTCGGATCAGCAGACCGCCGAAAGCCGCCTGCGCGTTCTCGGCGGAGATCCCGCTCACCCCAGCACCATGATCGAACTGCGCGCCCCGGTCGCGGGGACCATCGTCGAGCAGAATGTCGCCGGATTCGAAGGCATCAAGAGTCTCGACAACACGCCCAACCTGTTTACGATCGCCGACCTCTCGAACGTCTGGGTTGTCTGCGATGTCTACGAAAACGACATCAGCGACGTTCACATCGGCGATCCTGCGGAGGTTCACCTCAACGCCTTCCCCAACCGCGTTTTCAAAGGCAGCGTCAGCGACGTCTCGCGCGTCCTCGATCCCAACACGCGGTCCGCCAAGATCCGCATCGTGCTTGCCAATCGCGATGGCGCCTTCCGCCCGGGCATGTTCGCCGTGGCCACTTTCCGCTCGCGCCAACAGAAGCCGCACCTCGTCGTGCCCGCGACCGCCATCATGCGATTGCAGGATAAAGACTGGATCTTCCGCAAGGAGACCACCAACTCTTTCCGCCGCCTCCAAGTGCAGACTTCCGGTCTGCCCGGCGGCCTGCAGCAAATCCAGCAGGGAGCCAAGGCGGGAGACGAACTCGTCGCGAACGCGCTCGCGTTCGCCACCGCAGCTTCGAAGCAGGGCAAATGATTCGTCTTCTTATCGACTTCGCGCTGCGCAGCCGCATCCTGATACTCAGCGTGGCGCTGGTGCTTTTCATCTGGGGCATCATCTCGTTTCGCAATCTGCCCATCGAGGCCTATCCCGATGTCGCCGACACTTACACACAGATCATCACGCAGTGGCCCGGCCACGCTGCCGAAGAAGTCGAACAGCAGATTACCGTCCCGCTCGAAGTCGGCCTGAACGGCGTTCCCCACAAAACCCATCTGCGCTCGGTCTCGCTCGCCGGCCTCTCGGTCGTCACCATCATTTACGACGACGAAATCTCCACCTTCAACGCGCGTCAGGAAGTGCTCGACCGCCTGCAGCAGGTAACGCTGCCAACCAACGTGAGCGCCAGTCTCGGCCCCGACTACAGCCCCACCGGCCAGATCATGTTCTTCACCCTCAAGAGCGCGAATCCGCGCTATGACGCGATGGAGCTCAAAACTCTCGCCGACTGGTTCGTGCTGAACCAGCTGAAATCCGTGTCCAACGTAGTCGACGTCAACATTTTCGGCGGCCCCACCCGCGAATATCAGGTGCAGGTCGATCCCGGTAAGCTGGTTTCCTACGGATTGTCGCTTGCCCAGGTCGAACTGGCGCTCACCAACAACAACACCAACGCCGGTGGCGGATTCATCGAACGCGGCCAGCAGGCGCTCAACGTCCGCGCCGTCGGCCTCATGCAGACCACCGATGACATCGCCGCCACCGTTATCAAGAGCGTGAATGGAACGCCCGTCCGCGTCCGCGACATCGCCATCGTCGTGCAAGCGCCCAAGATTCGTCTGGGCCAGCTCGGAAAAACCATCCGCCGCGAAGACGGCACCGTCATCGACGACGAGGACGTGGTCGAAGGTATCGTCCTGCTCCGCAAAGGCGCTGAAGCCGACGCCACCCTCGACGCGCTCCACGTCAAGATCAAAGAGCTCAACAGCGAACTGTTGCCGCAGGGCGTAAAATTTGTTCCCCATCTCGACCGCAGTGAACTGGTGCACTACACCACCAAAACCGTTCTTCGAAATCTTACGGACGGCGTGATCCTGGTTACGCTCATCCTTTTTATCTTCCTGGGGAACGTTCGCAGCGCGCTGATCGTCACCATCACGATTCCCTTCGCACTGCTTTTCGCCGCCATTCTTCTCGATCTCAGTCACATCCCGGCGAATCTTCTTTCGCTCGGCGCGCTCGATTTCGGCATGGTCGTGGACGGCTCCGTGGTCATGGTGGAAAACATCATGCGCCACGCCGAGTTTTCTCAAGGGAAGAAGACTTTTCTCGAGGTGATCGCCGCTGCCGCCCACGAGGTGCAGAAGCCGGTCTTCTTCGCCCGCATCATCATCATCGTTTCCTATCTGCCCATCTTCACCCTGCAGCGCGTCGAAGGCCGCCTGTTCCGCCCCATGGCCTGGACCGTAGCCTTCGCTCTGCTCGGCGCTCTTCTGTTCGCGCTGCTGATCGCGCCCGTGCTCTGCCACCTTGTCTTCCGCGACGGCAAGATCACGGAATGGCGGAACCCGCTGATGAGCATCATGCGGAGCGCCTACCGGCGCCAGCTCGATTGGTGCTTCGACCACATGAAGTTCACACTCGGCATGGGAGTGGCCGCCCTGGCGTTCATGCTGTTCCTCTTCTTCAGCGGAATCGTCGGCTCCGAGTTTCTCCCTCACCTTGATGAAGGCGCGATCTGGGTTCGCGGCACACTCCCTCCCAGTACCGGCCCCACGACCGGAATCGAAGTCACCAAGCGCGGCCGCTCCATTTTCGCCCAATTCCCCGAAGTGAAGCAGATCGTCAGCCAGGTCGGCCGGCCCGACGACGGCAGCGATGCCAGCGGGTTCTACAACACAGAATTTTTTGTCGACCTCCTGCCCCGTTCCAAATGGCGCGCCCAGTTCCGCACAAAAGAACAACTCATCGACGCCATGGACAAGGCTCTCAACCAGATTCCCGGCGTCGTCTGGAACTTCTCTCAGCCCATCTCCGACAACGTCGAGGAAGCCGTCAGCGGCGTCAAGGGTGAACTTGCCGTCAAACTCTTTGGCCGCGACCTCAAGACGCTGGAGCAGAAAGCCGACGAAATGCAGGACGTCATGAGCAGGATTCCCGGCATCGCCGATCTCGGCACCTTCCAGGTCCGCGGCCAGCCGAACGTCAATCTGGCCGTCAACCGCGCCGCTGCCGATCGCTTCGGCATCAACGTCAGCGACGTGCAGGACGCGGTCGAAACCGCGGTCGGCGGCAAGGCGGTCAGCCAGATCCTGATCGGCGAGCAGCGTTACGATCTCACCGTCCGCTACCAGGAGCCCTACCGCAAGACCGTCGAAGACATCGAGAACATCCGCATCCTGGCGCCTTCCGGCGAGCGCGTTTCGCTCGGCCAGCTTTGCGACGTCAAGCTCGAAGACGGCGCTTCCACCATCTACCGCGAAGGCAACTCACGCTACATCGCCATCAAATACAGCGTTCGCGGCCGCGACCTCGGCAGCACGGTTCGCGATGCCATCGAACAGGTCCGCGAAAAAGTCAAACTTCCAGAGGGCTACCACCTCGACTGGACCGGCGAATACGAAAGCCAGCAGCGCGCTAACAGAAGACTCGCCATCATCGTGCCGGTCACCCTGCTGCTCATGGCTTTCATCCTGTACTCGATGTTCAACTCCTGGAAATGGGTCGGCCTCATCTTCGCCGTGGTGTCGCTCTCGCCCTTGGGCGGCGTGCTCTCACTGCTCGCCACCGGCACGCACTTCTCTGTGTCCTCCGGCCTCGGTTTCCTCGCGCTGACCGGCGTCTCCGTAGAAATCGGCGTCATCATGGTCGAATACATCAACCAGTTGCGCACCCGCGGCATGGACCCGCGGCAAGCCGCCAAAGAAGGCGCCGAACTTCGTCTTCGCCCCATCATGATGACCATGCTGGTCGCAACCCTCGGACTGCTTCCGGCCGCCATGTCGCACGACATCGGCTCCGACTCGCAGCGCCCCTTCGCCATCGTCATCGTCGGAGGCCTGATGGTAGAACTCGTCGTCAGCCTGGTCCTGATGCCCACCCTCTACGTTTTCTGGGCGCGCCCCGGCGACAAGCTGCCCCCGTCAGAACTGGAATTCGTCGAAGAAGGCGAGCACGTGGATTAGTTTTCTGCGGGGACGGGGCTTTGCCCCGTCCAAGCGGGGCATAGCCCCGCTCCCACACGGCAGTCGGCATAGCTGAGAGCGGATGGCTGAAAGCTGAGAGCTGACTCCGTTTCTTGCTTTTTGTGGTCTATTCCGCTAGATTTCAATTTTCCATAATCTGACGAACGGGCAGGCCTAAACTTGCCTCCAGGAGTGACTAGGTATGAAGCGGAGCTACATTGGGCTCGCGTTGGGCGCGCTGGTGGCAGCGGGAGCGGTGCTGAGCCTGCCGAGTTGCGGGCATGACCAAAAGCTGGTGAGCCTTGCGGTTCAGCCGCCGACTGCTCTCTATCCGACGCCGCAATCGGGGCAGGTTGTCTTCAGCGCCATTGGAACTTACATCCATCCGCCAGCAACGAAAGACATCACCACCCAGGTAACTTGGAGTACTGATGTCCCTGAATTGTTGACGCTCAACTATCAGGGCGTGGCTGGCGCGGTGGCGCCGAATGGGTTAGGAGGCTGTGGGATCGCAGACATCATAGCAACCGCTCCCGAAGGCACGGGCGGTGCGTCGAATATTGTCCCTGGCTACGCGACCGTGACCGTGAACAATCCCGCCGTTTTGACCTGCCCGGGTGGCGGCACTGAAACCACCTTGAGCGTGCAGGTCACAGGGCCCGGAACGGTAATCAGCTTGACCGGCAGTCCGCCAATAGACTGTCCAACAGCATGCATTTCCGCGTTCCCGGTAGGGGCAACGGTGGGACTCACGGCCGAACCTATGTCGGGTGCTACTGTGACTTGGTCGTCAGCCTGTACATCTTCTTCGGGGAACAACTGCTCCGTTACTATCCCCAGCGGCGGAGCCAATGTGCTGGCGACGTTTACTGCGCCGTAACGGCGGGGCGCTCACGCCGCCGCCCTCATGTCTCGACTACTCATCTGTCAGCAGCTTACCCAGCGTGGGCTTGTGCCTCTCGGGCTTGGTCATCTTGGCGGGGACGAGGCGAGAAGGTTTGGGACTGCCCACGCGTTCGCGGGCCATTTCGCGGACGACCTTGGCGGCGGAGAAGATTTTTTTCTTGCGCTTGCGCGGCATGATCGTAATGCTGGTTTCTCTAATTTCCAAGCCTTCAAAAAAACCGGGACACGTCCTCTGATCGAAGGCCATCCGCATCTTCGCACATTCGATGGGCAAAAGTGCAATAATCTCAGGTTGGCGTGGAGTTCCAACTTTTCAAAAACAAGCGAAGGGCGGAGCATGCGCCGCGTTAGCCGAAAGGCGAGAGCCTAATTTATGGATGAGCGCGAATTTTTTGACGAGCGGTCCGATAAGAAGCCGGCAAATCTAAGTTGTCCGCATTGCCATCAGTCGGCGGAGTATGAGATCCAGTGGCTGGTGCGCACCAAAAAGAAGAGTCTGCCGCCGCGGGCGGACGATCGCGACCGGGCGAAGTTCGCCAAGGCGCAGTCTTACATGCTGCGGCGAGACGACATGATGATGTGCAAGAACATGCGCTGCCGCAAGCGATTTGAGATTACGAGCGTGCAGAGCGTCGCGTTTCTGGATTAGGGTGTCGTCGGCTGTTCGTCTCCCCCGGTGACAATCCGGAATGGGTGCCCGATCGACATGACCACCGACATTTCCATCGGGCGTTGAAGGCGGCCCAGTAGTTTCTCGGCTCCACCTTGTGTCGTCGCGGCCTCTTGCCGCACCCCCGTTGTTCTGCGAAAAGCGGCACAGGCGCAGACAGCAATGTCCGCGATCCTTCCACTCGTTTATACTTGTTAGTTTGGCCTGTACCAGCCAACGCTGCAAGGGATGGGAGTTGATCCGTGAAGATTTTGGTTTGCATGAAGCAGGTGCCGCAGAAAGACGCTCCGCTGAAGCTGAATGATTCGGGGACATGGATCCGCGAAGATGTTCCCTACGAAGTGAATGAGCCGGACGCATTCGCGCTCGAAGAGGCGTTGCGGCAGAAGGAAAAACACACCGGCGAGGTGGTGGTCGTCACCGCAGGGCCAGCGCGGGCGTTGCAGGTGTTGCGCGAGGCACTGGCGAAAGGCGCGGACCGGGCGATCCATCTCGAGGGCGATGCTTTTGTCGGGCTCGATGCGTACAACACCGCGCGGGCCATCGCGGCGGCCATCAAGGATGAGAAGTTTGACCTGATCTTTACCGGCTTGCAATCGGACGATTACGGATATGCGCAGACGGGCGTGGTTCTGGCGGAGATTCTTGGATTGCCGCACGCAACCATCATTATGCAGATTGAAGAAAATGACGGCGGCATCCGCGTGAAGCGGGAACTGGAAGCGGGATTCTTTCAGTTTGTCGACATGCCTTTGCCGGCGGTGCTGACGATCCAGTCGGGGATCAACAAGCTGCGCTATGCGACGCTGATCGGGATCAAGCAGGCGAAGGGGAAACCAATGCGCAAGGTGACGATGGCCGAGGTGCAGTCGGCAATGGGCGGGAATCTGCAGAAGATCGAGAAGCTGTACGTACCGGAGAAGTCGAAGAATACAGAATTTCTGGAAGGACCTCCGGCGGAAGTGGCGAAGAAGCTGGTGGAAAAGCTGAAGAATGAACTTCGGGTAATTTGAGTTCCCAGTTCTCAGTTCCCAGTTCTCAGTTAAAGAACTTGGGCTGTTTCTGAGAACTGAGAACCGAGAACTGAGAACTGACTTTATGGACACAATTCTGGTGGTCGTTGAACAGCGCGAAGGAAAACTGAACCGCATCTCGTGGGAAACAATTACGGCCGGGCAGGCGATTGCCGCTCAGACTGGATGGACGCTGGAGGCGGCGGCGGTGGGCTCCGGCGTAGCTGCGATCGCGGGCGAGGTGGCGGAGAAGAAGGTCGCCAAGGTATATGACATCGAGTCGGCCAGACTCGAGCCCTACACTCCAGACGCGTTTGCCTATGCGTTGCAGGAGTTTTTGGGGAAGCATCCGGCGAAGCTGGTGTTGATGCCGCATACGTACCAGGTACGGGATTTTGTGCCGAAGCTCGCGACAGCCCTGCATACAACGGCCATCAGCGACGTGATCGGGTTCAGGTATGAAGGCGGGAAGCCGCTCTTCACGCGGCAAATGTTCCAGGGAAAGTTTGTGGCCGACGTGAGTTTCGCGGGCGCGGGGCCTTGCTTCGTCACATTTCAGAACGGCTCGTTCCGCGCCGATAAAGTCGAAGCGGGCGCAGCGGCGGCGCCGGTTGAGACGGTCCACGTCGATGTTCCGGATGGCGTGGTGCGGAACAAGCCGCAGGAAGTTTTCAAGGAAGTCAAGCAAGCGGTGGATTTGACGCAGGCTGGGATTATTGTGTCGGTGGGGCGCGGGATCAAGGAGCAGAAAAATATCGAACTGGCGAAGCAGTTGGCGGATGCGCTCGGCGGCGAGCTCGCGGCGTCGCGGCCGATTTGCGATAACGGATGGTTGCCGATGGACCGGCAGGTCGGATCGTCGGGACAGACCGTCGCCCCGAAGCTGTATCTGGCGCTGGGAATCTCGGGGGCGATCCAGCATATTGTCGGCATGAAGGGTTCCCGGAGCATCGTGGCGATCAACAAAGATCCCGAGGCGCCGATTTTTGAGATTGCGGACTATGCGGTGGTTGGGAATTTGTTCGACATCGTGCCTCCGCTGATCGAGGAAGTGAAGAAGGCGAAGGGGTAGGGGCAGGTTTCAAAGTTTCAGGGTTTCAAGGAAGGACAGCAAGTAATCTTTCCTGGGGCACCCACTCAGGCAAGCAACAGTTTCGCGCGGACAAGAATGTCCGCGCCACACTTTTCCTGACGCACTTTTCCTGAAAATTTTTCGAGATTACGAACCAGCAGCGAAGCCGCCGAGGTGTGCCATGGAGAGGCGCAGGTATTTGTAGGGATTTACAGGGACGTCGTTGATGCGGACTTCATAATGCAGATGCGGCCCAGTAGAGCGTCCGCTTAAGCCGACGTAGCCGATGGTGTCGCCGCGCTGGATGTATTGTCCGGCGGTAACGGCGAAGCTGGAAAGGTGGCCGTAGCGTGTGGTGATGCCGTGTCCGTGGTCGACCGTGATGGCGCGTCCGTAGCCGCCCCGAAAGTCGGCGAAGGTAACGACGCCGTCGGCAGGAGCGATCACGGGCGAGCCGACATTGGCGGAGATATCGACACCGGAGTGGAAGGCGCCTTCTCCGTTAAACGGATCGATGCGTTCGCCGAAGGAGCCGGTGATCTGACCTTCGACCGGCCAGAGGTTCGGAGCCGAGTTGGCGCGGATCCAGTCCGCCGTGGTCGAGTTCTTGGTGAGACCGAGTGAGATGCCGACGCTGGCTGCCCCGCTCAGCGCGGTGTGCTTCAACGCGTAAAGCTGGTCGAGCGAAGAGTGCACCTGCGCTTCTTGAATCTGCTCGGTCGAGGCAGCCACCATCGCCGGATCGGACTTAAGGCCGTAAAGCGCGGAAACCTCGCTGGCCAGTGAGCCGAGAGAAGCTACCTGAATGTCCCGTTCCTTGGCGACCTGTTCCAAACGCGAATAGCGGTCCTTGAGCTGGGCTTGCTCGGTACGGAGCTGATTATAGTGGGCGACTTTCTGCAGCATCCGGGTATAAGAACTGGCGATCCCCGTGAGGCAGAGCGCGCCGATCGCCAACCCGGCCAGAAGAACGTAGAGGTACTGGACGGGGATGGAGATCTTGCGAAGCTGTCCCGCTTCGTCGCGAGCTACGAAAAATATGTAGAAACGTTTACGCAATATCCTACTTCCGGTTAACAGATTTTGCTTCGGAATCCTGCCGGAGCGGAACCGTCATGCTCGGGCTCGGAATCCTGATTCCACCAGCCGCATCAGGAGCAGGCTGGCTCTTTCCAAGACCACGGAACCAGGCAAGCCGAAATCCAATTTCGCTGCAACCGATTCACGTTGCAGTAGTTGGTTCGGCAAAGTATGTGAACGGCGAATTAAAAGGTAGCAAACCTGATTCCCCCTGTCAACCTCACTACGCCCTTTTGGGCGGTTACCAAGGCAGGGTAATTGGCGGTGCCCATCCGGCCAGATTACCGCGGTAAGGGGGTCAGGCGGCCGCAACTCGGTGCCAGAGCGGAGCACCCCGGAGCGTGGGAGCCGAGGTATAGTGATGGGCATGCCACTTAGCGAAAAGAAACTGATTAAGCAGATTCGCCGCTCTGCCCGCGGAGGGGAGTCGGTGGTGACGGGCATCGGCGATGACTGCGCGGTGCTGAGCGTTCCTCCTAGACACGAGTTGCTGGTGACCACGGACTTCACCATCGAGAAGGTGCATTTCCGGCGAGATTGGCACCATCCGGAGCTGGTGGGGCGGCGCTGCTTGACGCGCGGGCTGAGCGATATCGCGGCGATGGGAGGAGAACTGCGAGCGGCATTTTTGTCGCTGGCCGTCGCGAGCGACGTTCCGCAGAGGTGGGTGGACCGCTTCCTGAAGGGACTGCTGGATCTGGCGGAAGAATTCAAGGTTCCGCTGGCAGGCGGTGATACGGCGCAAGCGGCCGTCGGGATCCAAGCGGACATCGTGGTGGTGGGCTCGGTGCCGAAGGGAAAGGCGGTGCTGCGCTCGGGGGCGAAGGCGGGCGATCGGATTTATGTGACCGGGGAACTCGGGGGGGCAGCGGCGGCGCTCGCGCGGCTGGCGGAATCGAAGCCCGTGGGAGCCGAGTATTTCCGGCATTTTCGTCCCCTAGCGCGGGTTGCCGTGGGCCAGCGGCTGCGCCAGCGGGGAGTGGCCTCGGCCATGATTGATTTGAGTGACGGGCTTTCCACTGACCTCGAACATATCTGCCAGGAAAGCCACGTGGGCGCGGAGATCGAGGCGGAGGCGATTCCGCGGGCGCAGGTTGGGCTGGGGAAAAAGCGGGTCGCGCTCGAGTTGGCGCTGCATGGCGGCGACGATTACGAACTGCTCTTTACATCCGCGGCGGCGGTCCCCTCGGAGGTGGCGGGAGTTCGAGTGACGCGGATCGGGCGAACCACACGATCCGCGGGGATGCGGCTGATCGGCGCGGATGGGAAAGCGCAGCCGCTCAAGGCCGGGGGCTGGGAGCACTTCAAGGGGAATTGGTAATTTTGCAATTTTGCCATTTAGTAATTTGTAGTTTGTAGTTTGCATGGCCCCTCGCACAAGGCTCCTCTGTGGACCCCTGTGCCCTCTGTGGTTCAAGCTTTTTTTGCTCTCCTGCAACCACACCAGAAGGTGACTTTCGTTACCTGCCGGTGGTGACGGCGAGGGACTAGAGTGGACCCATGCGAAAAGTATTTTTACTCCTGGCGTTCAGTGTCGCGATATTGATTCCAGCTTTCGGGCAGGGGCCGTCGGCCTCTCGCAAGATCGATAACGAATTCGTGCAACAGCAGTTTGGCGACCAGTTCACTCTACTGCCCGAGGTTGCGCCCGCGTTCGGCGATCTGGACGGCGACGGCGTGGAAGACGTGGCGATTGCGGCGCGCTGCAAGAATCCAATGCTGGATCAAGGGGAGCACAAGTACGCGGTACTGGATCCCTACGACGACTTTTTTGGCTATGGCGACCCCAAGGTGACGACCACGTTCAGCGCGGGCGATCCGGCGCAGCGGGGCCTGGTGGTGCTGGTCATTCATGGCGCGGGCAAGGACGGCTGGCGCTCGGCAACTCCGAAAGCGAAGTTCGTGATTGTGAATTTGCCCTATCGGACAATCTCCGTTCGAAAACTGCCGCTAAGAAAGAGAACCATCGAAGCGATCTACGTTGAAGAGGCGGGCGACTTTGGCGCTAGCTCCGCCTTGTTCTTCGACGGCAGGAAGTTCCGCTACGTGCCCATGGGCGGAGATATGCAGTAGGAACCAGGTGTCAGGTCTCAGCTCTCAGATCTCAGGTCTCAGTCAAAATCAAGCCGCGTAGGGACGGACGCTCTGGTACCCCCCTACCCCCCCTATTTTTTCGATCTATTAGAATCATTGGGTTAGCCGCAAAATATTCAAGAATAAGGACTTACATGGAAAATATTCACAAGTAAGGACTTAGTTTAATTTTCGGCATAAATTCCCGTTTTCGAGCGGTTCTTGGGGAGACTGCGCCAGTCCTTTCGCCGCAATATTCAGTTATCAAAGACTCTAACGAACCGGGTCGTTCGGCTTCTCGTGCCGTCTTTGGAGACGGGCACACATCTGACTACTCCGATCAGATCTTTATTATCGCGCACGGCGGGTTGGAAGTCTGTGATGCGGCACACGGATGATTTGTGATGAAAAATCAGGGGTCAGATTGCGGGAGTGGGAACGCTCGCGCGATGAGTGGGCCACCCTCGGTACCCCGCCTAAAGCGGCCGTGGATCGCGCTCATGTGGGAGATCTGGCGCCGCGAATAGGTGGTGGCGCTGATCCGATTGCGCCGCCCAAAAGCCCATTGCAATCACAATCTCTTCCAGCACGATGTTCCAAAATGGAGGGGGATAAGCGTTGGGTGGTACGAGCGAGTCGCGGAATACACGCGAGACGTTATCTGCAAGCGCAGCATCATCCGCGCGAACAACTCTTACCGTGTCCTTCCATGGATAGACTTCCGCGATATATTGATTCAACGACTCCGAACCAACTTTCTTCCCGACGAGCACAACGTCGGCCTGCCGTGAAGTGAAGTGAAGGACCAAACGGGGCGAGTAGGAACTGGGCGAGAACGGCGTCGACTCCACGGCGCTCACTTTGAATCCGAGTCGCGAAAGTACATCCATAAGCACAACACTTCCCAATTGGCTGCTGTCATCCTCAAAGATAGCGACGGATATGGAGCCGGTCAGCATATTGAAAGGTACCTTCAGATCAGGGAACTGATGCCAAAGCATCGCGTCCAATACGGCGAGGTGCTTTATCAGATCTGCGACGATTCGCCTCTCCCTGTTTTCAACCTCATGATGAATAGCTTTGATCCGTCGGCGAGTCTGCCAGGTGTTTCTGGCGTCGAACCACGCCAGCATGGGGTCTTTGCGAAGCCGCGCCATGCGCAGTCGATGGGTTCCGCAAGTCCGATATATTCCTATGACAATGAAGGAAATGAGCAGCACACTGGCCGCTGACCAAGCAGGATGAATACTTAATTGGTGGACGGTGCCGAGAGCCGAGGCAAACAATAACACGAGTCCTGTGATGGCTAGGCGCTCGTGAAATTCGGGCAGTTTGTTCTGGAGTATTGACATGTCACTCTCGCCGAAGGTAGCTCTGCTCAAAAAACTCCTTAAGATCGAATACGACCCAAACCATATAGGCTATCAAACAGGCGCCGTCAGACAGGGCTCTCACTTTGCCGAAGAAAACGCTGCCTGGGGTAGCAAAATGCTTCGTCAACGCCAGCACGGCCTGCCAGAAGAGGATGACAACGGTATCGAAGAAAAGGATCTGTAGCACATCGACCACACGAACCGCTCGGCGCAAGATTCGTCTCTTGAGTGCAACCCATTCGTAATGGGCCGCAGACGGAATGGTGGGTGTATTCATCGCCGAATCCTCAAATTCGGAATCGCGGGACAATGGTACACCTAGCCGGCGCGCATGTGCACTCCATGCCGCCTACGCTGTCTTCGAGCCTTCTGCCTTCAAACCGGCGAGCAACTTATTAAACCCCTGCGCATAAGAGTCGTGGTTCTTCCAGTCACTGAAATCGGGAATGTAGTATTCGCGAATCTCCTCGGCCAAGTCTATTCCTTCGTCCGCGTAGAAAGACTCCCACATCCGTATGTCGGTGAAAGACACAATGCTGACCGGGAATAGTACGCGTCTTTTCTCCTCGATCTCCCGCTTCCGGGCTTTGCGGATTTCGGTCTTTACCCACGGGCTCTTCATGCTGTTGGTCGAAAGGATCAAGAGCAGCCGCTCATACCTTCGTATCGCTTCGTCGATCTGCTCATGTATCTTCTTTCCGGCTTGTATATCGAGCGGCGCGAACCAGCAGCGGACGCCTTTGTTCTGCAAATCCGCGTGCAGGCGGTCGGCGAATTCCTGATCTTTGGTGGAATGGCTGATGAAGCAGGAATAGAACTCAAGGGCCTTCCCGGTGAGGGACCCCATGTACTCGATGAAGTTGTCGGGAACACCGGCCCCACGCAAGAATGCGAGCGGAATGTTTCTATGGGAGCGGTAGATGGTGTCGATGCCGATCGTAGACGGACCGTGATGCCGCACGGTCTCAAGGCCCTTCACGTCGCTCAGGTCGTTGTCTCCGAAGATCGTAAAGATAGTGGACGCCCCGGTGAATTCCGCCCCGCTGAGGTTCGCCGAGGTGAGGTCCGCCCCGCTGAGATTCGCCCCGGTGAGGTCCGCCTTGATTATCGCCCCGATGAGGTCCGCCTCTGTGAGTTCCGCCCCGCTGAGATTCGCCAAGCCGAGTTGCGCGCGGCTGAGTTTCGCGCCGCTGAGGTTCACGATGGCGAGGTCCGCGTCGCTGAGGTTCGCTCCGGCGAGGTCCGCCCGGGTGAGGTCCGCCGAGTAGGGGTTCAGTGAGAGGCGAGAGCCCGCTCTCCAAGCATTCCAAGCCTCTACACCTTCCTTGATTTTTGCGAGATATTCACTGTTCGCCATGGCGCCAGCCTTTCATTGGCGCTCATCATATCCTGCAATGCCCTGCCGTGGCGAAGGCGGTAAACGAGCTATGAGAAATGCGGGCACCCCGGCCTTCGGCCGCGTGAGTTTGACCGGGCTTCCGCAGCACGATAGTATCGCTTCCATGGCCAAGGCCCGATACCACTACAACATCATGCTCCGGCCCGAACCGGAGGGCGGCTACACTGCGCTGGTTCCGGCGCTGCCAGGCTGTGTCACTTATGGAAGGAACTTGGACGAGGCGCGAGAGATGGTCAAAGATGCTATTTCGGGTTATATCGCCAGCCTACGCAAGCACAAAGACCCTTTTTTCATCACATTCCGATCGTGACGGCCATCATAGACCTCCAACCCGCGCATGCTAAAATAGAAATCTGATTGGGGCAGTTTCAAAGCGCATCCGTCAAAAAGGGACGGCCTTCGAAGCTGCCCCAAAGCCATTTTTAGCGTTCTTTTTAGAGTTAAGTCGTTAGTTTTGAATATTTTGAAGTTAAGTCCTTATTACTGAATATTTTAGCGGGAATCGGGGGGGGGGGGGGGGGGGGGGG
>JBEKAF010000085.1:0-14877 GCA_050018355.1 Terriglobales bacterium
GCAACGATTGCGAGCGAGCCTATGGTTGGAAAGCGCAACCCATCAACGAGAGCGAAATGGCGCTCTTCTCCGAGTGCATGCAGGGGTGTGTTCGCAAAGTGCTTGACACCGCCGACATTGTTAGAGAAGGCGATTTTGCGACAGTTAAGATCTGGCCAGGCTTTGCTGTGGCTCTTGGCGATCACCGCACATCAAGATGTGACCCTTGTCACTGACAGGACGCGCTCATCCGTGTGAGGTATCAGAACATCCCGCCTCACCGAAGAGCAGGTCCCACCACGGTGTGCACACCCCCTGAGGCGAAAGCTTTGAACGTCGGCCCCTCTAGTAACTGTATTGTCGGTGACGTTTCGTATTTTGGGCCTGGCAGATCGAGGCCGGAACCCTCGTAGCTGAATGATCGACCTCGACCATGGCCCCCTGCTTCCGTCCGTGAAGGAGGTTCGTTATGACGCGCAAACCCACTCGTAATTATTCTCTCAGTGTTGTTGCGGCTTGTGTCGGAGTTCTAGCAATTCTGACTCTCTTGGTCGCGTCCGCCTTGAAATTAGGGTAACTGGAAGCGCAAAAAAAAGGGGGTGGCGACTATGGCCACTTGCGGTGAGTGGATAATGAAGTCTGCGCGCATCGGCGCATCACTGGGTGCTGTTGCCGGGTTCTTCTATGGAACCTACATCATGGCGACCAGCCACGCTCTCAGCTGGACGGATGTATCAGACACGATGGAGTCCGCTGTCGTTGTGCTTGTAACCGCGGTCATGATAGGTAGCCTTTGTATTGCAATTGGTGGGCTGGCCGGACTGGTCTTAGGCATCGTTGCGTCCCCGCTTAGGTCATTCAGGCAGGAAACAGAAGCGAAGAAGGGAACAAGCCCACAAGACCCTTCTTTGCTGTCTGAAACTCGCCGTGGAGTGTGAATGACAGACAAATGTGAGTCTTCGTTCGCGGTCATTCGGTTTAACGAGCGAACCTACCAGTCGGGCGGAATTGTGGCCGTCATCACGGGAATTGAGGCCGCACAAAGAACTCTCAATGATTTCGATTGGTATCAGAGCGAGGAAAATCGAAGGGCGGGTTGGCGCTATTTCCTAGAGGAAACCGATCCGCGGCCCGGAATGGACCTGGAGAAAGCCACCAAACTCCGACAAGTGCGGCTCGATCTTCAGGACTCTCAAGCATCTACCGGCGCAATCTAGCTGAGCGGGACGTTGGCGTTCATAGCCGCAAGTCCTGCCTGAAGTTCCCCAGCCTTTCTATAGTCCTCATCGTTCTCCGTAATGAACTCTACGCCGTAACGATTGCCGTCGCGGTTGCGGACAAAGCACCTGAAGATCATCGGCTGGTCGGAATGCGGTGGTGTGAATTCGACTCCGACCTGCGCACCCACAGGCAAGTCGATGTCGGCCCTGACAGCTAATCCCCCACCGCTGAGGTCGGTGCCTTGCCCCTCGCAGGCCACGACCCTAGTGGGCCCCTGCGTCGTTAATCGAACCTGAACCGGAATGTCCACCGCAAATCGCGGCCATCGCCTTTTGGTCGCAGGAGCGGTACTTCCAATCCCTTGGCGGCCACTCTTGTGGTCGGCGGCAGAGCTGAGATCAACATCGACAATCGACGAGGGCATACGGGATGACGAGCCTAAAACCAAATCACGATCCATGGCGAACCTCTGCACCTCCCAACACTTTTAATATCCCGCATCTGCCACTAAGGCTTCTGTGATCTGGAGCAATGTGACGAGCACGCTGGTAACAGAAAGGCCGATTACCTCTGCGAAGTCAACACTGCCATTCCCCGATTTTGGCGGGGCTTCCTCCGATTGCTGAAATGTCAGATTCGCAGTTGATGGCGATGTGCGTCATCGCTGTCGTCGGCGTAGCGCCGTGCCAGTGCTTCTCGCCGGGCAAGAACCACACCACATCACCAGGGTGGATCTCCTCGACAGGGCCGCCTTCGCGCTGAACCCAGCCGCAGCCGGCAGTGACGATGAGAGTCTGACCGAGAGGATGCGTATGCCATGCAGTCCGCGCGCCCGGCTCGAAGGTTACGCTAGCACCTTGTACAAGTGCCGGATCGGGTGCCTGAAAAAGCGGATCAATCCGTACAGTGCCGGTGAACCACTCTGACGGTCCCTTGGCAGAAGCTTGAGAGCCAATTCTGCGATAAATCGCTATATCGCTCACAACCCGGCTCTGAGCGCTAAATAAACTTTCACAAATACCGATTCAAAATCGCTCTGCTGCGGGCAACAAAATGTGTGCAATATTGCTCAGTCAGCAACCCTTCGGCTCCTTATAATTTGCGCTCAAGAAGTCTGCGGAAACAACAAATTGGAGGCCTCACATGCGCATTGACCTTTATACAAAGATTATCCTCACACTCGTCGCTTTGCTTCTTGCGGTGAGCGTACTGAGACCAATCCTTCAACCCCAGGCCGCCATGGCGGACGGACCCTACAGCAGTATCCAATTCTCGTATAGCGGGGGTCAACACGCGTTCTTCGATACCCGCAGTGGCGACGTTTGGGAATATGGCGACAATGGCCACTTTAAACAGCACTACAAAGTCCATGAACTAGGCAAGGATCACGATCGATAGCCACGTTTTCGGAATGAAGGTTCTCTAGTCGTGGAGAACAACGTTCAGAAGTGAGCTGTGGATTTGCCCTGGCTGATCTTGGGAACTACAGTCTCGGGTGCCCCTTCCTTGCCAATATGGGCGAGCAGCAAGAGAATCCGGGCGAACGCTGGAGAAAAAGTATGTTTCACTTAGTCTGGTATATTCTCATTGGGCTAATCTCGGGGGTTATCGCAAAATCGGTGATGCACGTGCATATGACGATCTTCTGGACGATCGTGCTCGGCATCATCGGATCGATCATAGGCGGCGCCGTTACGCACATGTTTTCGCGCCCAACAAATGAACGATATCATCCCGCCGGCCTCATTTTTTCCACAGTGGGCGCGATCCTCATTCTCTTCATTTGCTATAAGCTGAAGATTCATTTTCCCCAGGTCGACCCGTTTTAGGCCATCGACGACTGACCTCGTATTCCGATAGGACGGTAACGTCTCGGGCTCATGGAGCCACGATAGTACTCATTTGGCCCGGTTGTGAGCGATATGGGGATATTACGCCAACAATGTTTGTTTATGGACGGGAAACCTCCAATGGAGCGGCACGCGGTGTGGATTCCTCAGTGTGACAACTTGAAGTTCACCCTGATCTGCGTTACAGCTTCTACGGGCTTTCCCGAAAGAACGTACGGCCGGTATTGCCACTGTTTCACCGCATCCAGTGCTGCTTGTGTTAGTTCGGCTGGACCAGAGATCGGCGTAAGTTCGGCGATTTGTCCATCGGTACCGATCACGGCTTGCAGTACTACAGTGCCTTGTATGTGATTCTCTTTTGCCGAAGGTGGATACACGGGCTGAACTCTGTGGATGAGCAGACCCGTCATGACTCCGGTTGGCACTTCCGCCCGTCCGGGTGTTTCGGGCAGGGCAGAGGAAGTCACCGGCGACTCGGAGGCCGGAGTGCCGCGAAGGAATGAATCGTATGGCGGCTGTAAGTACCCCACAAAAAACGATCACACCGTCGGAGAACGGATTCTTCAAGACCGATGCCGACACACCATTTGCCTCCCATCGCATTTCTTCTTTGACAGTTGGCCAACCTGAACGCGCTACGGCGTGTTCTTGTCCTTGAACTCCGAACCGTTTCTTCATATCAGCGACAGCTTCAGAGTATGGTGAGTCCAGGAAAAGGTTGAAGGCGGCCAATTTCCCCGAAGCGAAATAAGCGGTCCCTTTACCTAGCTCCGATGCCAGTCTAGCGCCAACGTGAGCGTTCTCGCCCTGAAGTGCAGCCATTACCTGTCGGCAGTTGGATACATCGAGGAGGGAAAAGTCCTGCTTATTGAGAACAAAAACGCCTTGCTGACTCATAGAATCCTTAGCAGCTTCGACTTTTTCTTTTGTTTTTGGATCATCCAGAAGCGATTTGCAATAGTCCTTCGTCATCGACTTGGAATCCGCCATTTTTGCAGTAGAGAAGAAGGTCTCCGCAGTTTCACCGAGAGTGTGACCGCTGAATTGCAAGTCAGGTGATAATTGCGCGCACAAGTTAGCTGCCGCGAAAAGCGGTGCAACCAAAAGGTAATAAGACTTCATCTGCTCTCTCCCTGAATCGCACAATTGTAGCGCGGTTGGACCTCTCAAAAGGATGTCGGCTTCATGGTTGGCGATAACAGGCAATTACACTCAGAACCGATCTCCAACCCAACTTCGACTGTGCCGCCGCCCTCCTCTGCCGCACCGTGCTAGAATTTCCACAGCTTCTGACCCCAGAGCCATCCTGGACCCTATTTTGATCGAACTTGCACCCTCGATACTCTCGGCGGATTTCGCTCGCCTGGCGGACCAGGTAGAGCGGGCGACGGCCGGCGGCGGCAGCGTGATCCATGTCGACGTCATGGACGGGCATTTTGTGCCTAATCTAACGATCGGGCCGCCGGTGGTGAAATCTCTGCGCCGGGCAACCCGGCTTCCGCTGGACTGCCATCTGATGATAGAGAACCCGGACCAGTACATTGCGGATTTTGCGGAAGCGGGAGCGGACTGGATTTCTGTGCATCAGGAGGTGTGCCGGCATTTGGACCGCACACTGAACCTGATCAAGCAGCATAAATGCCGGGCGGGAGTGGTGATAAATCCGGCGACGCCGGTGGAGACGCTCAGCGAAGTGCTCGATATTGTGGATTATGTGCTGGTGATGAGTGTGAATCCGGGGTTTGGGGGGCAGAAGTTTATCCCCGCAACGCTGCATAAAATGAGGAAGTTGGCGGAGATTCGCGCGGCGCGGGGATACCAGTACCGCATCGAAGTAGATGGCGGCGTGGGGATGGACACGGTGGCGGAAGTGGTGCGCGCCGGGGCGGAGATTCTGGTGGCGGGGAATGCGGTGTTCGGCAAGGGCGATGCCAAGGTGAATGCGCAGGCGCTGCTGGAAGCGGCGCGGAGCGCGAGTTTACAGCGGGTGTAGGGGGAGCGTTCCTCCGGTAGTTTTAGGATTTGAGGTGTTCGATATGCGACGGAATTCTATTGTGGTACTTCTCGCGTTGCTGCTGGCGTTGACGGTGGCATGCACGAACAAGAAATCGGTGAATCCACTGGCGAACGTCGGGTCGAAACAGCCCGACAAGGTGCTGTTTGACCGGGCCATGGATGCCATGAAACACAACCGCTTCGACGTGGCGCGGATGACGCTGCAGACGCTGATCAACACCTATCCGGATTCGGAGTTTATCGCGCGGGCAAAGCTGGCGGTGGCGGATTCGTGGTACGCCGAGGGCGGCACGACGGCGATGCAGCAGGCCGAGATCGAATACAAGGATTTCCGGACGTTCTTTCCCAATATGCCGGAGGCGGCCGAGGCGCAGCTGAAGGTGGCGAACATCCACTATCAGGAGATGGAAAAGGCGGATCGTGACTTCACGCACGCGATGCGAGCGGAGGAGGAATACCGGTCGCTGATTCTGGAGTACCCGGACAGCAAGCTGGTGCCGCAGGCGAGACAACGGTTGCGGGAAGTGCAGGAAGTGCTGGCGCAACGGGAGTTCGACATCGGGCGGTTCTATTATCTGCGGCTAGCGTATCCGGCGGCGATTGCGCGGTTGAAGACGCTGGTGGACCGCTATCCGTTATATAGCGGCGCGGACGAGGCGCTCTATCTGCTGGGGCAATCGTACGAAGCCGAGATCAATGTGGTCCGGAAGAACCCGCGTATCGGTGAAATCATCAAGGGGCAGATGATCGAGGGACTAACGAAGGAAGCGTCGGAGGCGTACGGGAGGATCATCAAGCGGTATCCGGCGATGGACCGGGCGCTGGATGCCAAGGCGCGGCTCGAGGGACTGCATCAGTCGGTGCCGCGACCGACGCGGGCGGCGCTCGAACTGAACAAGAAGGAAGTGGCGAGCCGGCATGAAGCGGGCATAGTGTCGAGCATGCTGGGAAACTTTGAGAAGCATCCCGACGTTGAGAAGGCGACCCGGGTGGGCGAGCCGACGATGGTGGATCCGGCGCCGACCAATCCGAACGATGTGGTGCGGAAGGTGGCAACCGCGGCGGGAGTGGCGGGCGGGGACAATAAGGTCCGTGTGGAGACGGTCAATGGCAATGGGATGGTAGCGCCGAACCAGGAGGCACCACGTTCGGATGCTCTAGCAGCAGCGGCAGACTCGGCGGCAGCGGCGTCCGAGTTGAAGCCAACTGTGGCGGATCCGAATGAACTGAAGCCGAACGTTGCGGCCGATCCGAACGCGCTTCCCCCGCTGCAGCAGAGCAATCAACTGGACAGCAGTGGTGGGGCGCCGAGCGCTGTCTCTTCGAGTGCGCCGGCGAAAACCGAGGAACTGGCAGATATTTCTTCGAGCAAGAAGAAAAAGAAAAAGGGTTTGGGGAAGCTGAACCCGTTCTAGGGATGGCAGAGGTTAGAGGTCAGATTGCAGAAGTGGTTTAGGCTGCGGGTGCTGCCAGGCGCCCGAGGTAATCAGGTAGCCCGACAGCTTGAGGTTACCAATTGAGGTTACCAATGGCAGGACGACCCAGAAATAGCCCACTCCCCAACAGACTAGGAACGGTCGTAACCTGTTACCTCTGCGGGAATCGTTGACTTAGGTTGAGGGACAAGGTAGTTTCGCGTTATCTCTCCTTTTTTTTGCCGAAGGATGACGCTTGGCGCGGAAAATACTGCTCGCCGATGACAGTGTGACGGCCCAGAACATGGGACGAAAGATCCTGGCCGATGCCGGGTATGACGTCGTCACGGTCAACAACGGATCTGCCGCCCTGAAGCGGATCACCGAACTCAAACCGGATCTGATCGTGCTAGACGTGTACATGCCAGGTTACAGCGGGCTGGAAGTTTGCCAGCGGCTGAAGGATTCGGCCGAGACGGCGCACATTCCCGTGCTGCTGACGGTAGGCAAGCTGGAACCTTTCAAGGCGGAAGAAGCGCGCCGGGTCAGCGCCGACGCTCACATCGTGAAGCCATTTGAAGCCAGCGAGTTGCTGACTGCGATCACGCGACTCGAAGACCGCATGGTGCCCCAGCAATCCGAGGGCGCGCGCTTCAGTACGTCGGTCTCGGGAGTGGAGCGGTTCGGCGGCGAGGGAAGCGGTAGGAAAGCGGAAAGTAATGCGGATGCCGATACCGGATGGAAGAGCCGGCTGCGTTTTCCGTCGAAGAAAAAGAAAGAAGAACCGAAACCAGAAGATGTCGCGGCTGGAGCGACCTTCCGGGACTTCCGGAAGGCGAAGGGCAAGACGGGCGCGAGCGCACCGTTCACGGTGAAGGCGCCGCCGCCACCGGGACAGGAGCCAGGGCTGGTTCCGGATATTCCGCGCGACATCACGCCGGAAGAGTTGGACGCACTCAGCGCGTTGGCCGCGAAACTCGATGGACCGATTCCGGTGGCCGAGAATATTGCGCCACTGGCGGAAAAGATGGGCCCGGCTGAGGCTCCGGCAACAGAGTTTGCGGCGGCAAAGACTGAAGTGGAAGTTCCTGCGGCGGCGGCGGAAGCGAAGAAAGAAGTTGAAACTCCGGCGCCGGTTGTTGAGCCCGCTGCGGCAGCCGTTGAAGCCCCGGCGTTAGCCGCCGAAGCCAAGGTCGAAGCAGAGACCGAAGTCGAAATTCCGGTTGAGCACGTGGAGCCGGCGGCCGAAGGTGCTGCGGTGGTTGCCGATCCGGCTGCGGTCGAAATACATCAGCACGCGACCGAGCGTCCAGAAACCCAGCATCCCGAAACGCCGGCTGCGGTCGTCGCAGTCGCGGTGAATACTGCCCTCCTTGCGCAGGAGCCCGCGCCCGTGGACAGGAACGATGAGCCGATGTTCGCTTCGGCTGCGAGTGCGGTTGAGCAGGCGGCGGAAGACAAGGCCGGAGAAGAGATTGAAGGGAAGCCGGCCGAAGCCGTCGCGAACAGCGAGGCGACCGAGGCGAGCGCGCCAGCGGAAGCAGATGCTGCGAAGGGCCTGGAATCCAAGCCCGAAGAATCGAAGGCCGAAGAATCACGGGCCGAAGAGTTGAAGGCGGAGAATGCCGCGCAAGCGGTCCCGGTTGCGTCGAGCGTGCCAGCGCCAGCGGAGACGGAAGAGCCGGCGCCGAGCGACGCGGAACTGGCCGAAGCACTGCGCTTGCTGACCCCCTGCACCGGGCACGCCGATGTCTCGACGGTTCCGTCGCACGGAACCCTGGTGGCGGCCGGCCAGTTGCTGGCGGAAGAAGCGGCACGCAATGCGGCAGCCGCTCCGCGGTGGGTAGCGGAGCCGGTGGCGGTGAGTGCGGAGGAAGCGGTGATTTCGCTGGAAGCGGAGATGTTCCGCACATTCGCGACAACGCCCGCGGCAGCGCCCGGCGGCGAAATTGAACCCTCGCGGATCACCGGAGTTTCAGCGATTGCGGCCGCGGTTGAGAACAGACTGGCAGCAGCAGAGATGGCGGCCAGTGCGAAAGCTTTGGCAGAGCAAGGAGCCGAGCGTTGTTCAGCGATCACAGCCGCAGAAACAGCCGTGGAAGCACCAGCAGAAGTGATGACGCCGGCTTCGAACGCAGCGAGTCCGGTGGTGGACGATATCGCACCAGAGAAGATCGAACCAGAGAAGATCGAAACGGAGCAGAAAGATTCTCCGGCGAAAGCCGTGGAGGAAGTGCCTGCGGGAGAGGTCGCGGCCGCGACCTTCGCAGATGCGGTGGGTGAGGACGAGGTCGAGGCACCAGCGGAACAGAGTGGGGAGCCCGTCAGCGGGACGACGGCTGCGGTGGCAGAAGAGAATCGGGATTCGAGTTCAGATTCTGGGAGTCGGGAATCCATGGGCAAGGACGTGAAAGCGAAATCGGGGAAATCGAACTGGCATCAGATCCACACGGCGTCGGCCAGCGCTGCCGCGAGCAGTGACGTGGAAACGGCGAAACAGGCCGAACACGGGGCCGAGCAGGCTCCGAAGGCCATGGCAGCGGCGGCGGCAGATGGTTCAGCGCCTGCGTCTGTGCCGGACGCCAGCACGATTGCCAGCATCGTGGACAGCGTGCTGGCCGACCTTCGCCCGAAGATCGTGGAAGAGATTGCGAGGAAGCTGGCGGGAAAGTAGAGAAGCATTCAGCCGTCAGCATTCAGCCATCAGCTCATGCCCCCTCGCCCGCAGCAGTGCGGACACGTTGAGTTGCGTCGAGGGATTCGGGTAGTTCGTCCGGCATCAGTTAGTCTTCGCACGTTTGACCCTTCTTTTCTTACGCCTGTAAGATCAAAAGTCTAGCTCTCAGCACTCAGCCGTTCGCACTCGACTCTGAGTACTTCTCGCTCAGGCCTGTGGAGATGCATCGTCGTCATTGGCTGAATGCTGACTGCTAAGCGCCATCAAAACATGCCGCACGAATTGCCGAAAGGCTACGAACCGGGCGCGATTGAAGCGCGCTGGGCCGAGTATTGGGTCCAGGAAAAACTGTTTCACGTGGAGACGCCGGCGCCTGGAGATTCACGTCCGGTGTTCACGCTGCTGTTGCCGCCGCCGAATGTGACGGGGCGGCTGCACATGGGGCACATGCTGAACCAGACGCAGATGGACATTCTCGTGCGCTGGCATCGCATGCGCGGGTTTATCACCTTGTGGTTGCCAGGCATGGACCATGCGGGCATCGCCACGCAGATGATGGTGGAGCGCCAGTTGGCCAAAGAAGGCAAGAAGCGGCGCGAGATGGGACGCGAGGAATTTGTGGAGCGCGTCTGGGAATGGAAGCGCGAGTATGGCGGCGCGATTCTTGACCAGATGAAGCGGCTGGGTGCGTCGGTCGATTGGGGCCGCGAATACTTCACCATGGACGATAACCTTTCCCGCGCGGTTCGCGAGGTGTTCGTCCGGCTGTACGAAGAGGGATTGATTTATCGCGGGAAGTACATCGTGAACTGGTGTCCGCGATGCGAGACGGCGATTTCCGATCTCGAGGTGAAGCACGAAGAAGTGGCGGGCAAGCTTTGGGAAATCCGGTATCCCGTCATCGGAACTGGAAGGAATGAATTTATTACTGTAGCGACGACGCGTCCGGAGACGATGCTGGGCGATACGGCGGTCGCGGTGAATGCGGCAGATGAGCGTTACACGCATCTGCACGGGAAGAAAGTGCTGCTGCCGCTGATGAAGCGGGAGATCCCGGTCATTCTTGATGAGATAGCGAAGCCGGAGTTTGGCACGGGCGCGGTGAAGATCACACCGGCCCATGATCCGAACGATTTCGAGGCGGGAAAGCGGCACAATCTGCCGCAGATCGACGTGATGGATCTGCACGCGCGCATGAACGAGAACGCGGGGCCGTACAAGGGCCTGGATCGTTACGCGGCGCGCGAGGCGGTGCTGGCGGATCTGAAGGAACAGGGCTTCCTGGTCGCCGAGAAGGATTACACGGTGCCACTGGGCAAGTGCGACCGGTGCGGCACGGTGGTGGAACCGCGACTGTCGGAGCAGTGGTTCGTGAAGATTGAGCCGCTGGCGAAGAAGGCGATTGCGGCGGTGGAGTCGGGCGAGATCACGATCACACCGGAGAACTACAAGCAGATCTATTTGAACTGGATGTACAACATCCACGACTGGACGATCTCGCGGCAGCTGTGGTGGGGGCACCGGATTCCGGTGTGGCACTGCAGCGATTGCCAGGACGTGATCGTAGCGCGCGAGACACCGGCAAAGTGTCCCAAGTGCGGCAGCGCGAAGTTGGAGCAGGATACGGACGTGCTCGATACGTGGTTCTCATCGGGCCTGCTGCCGTTCACGACTTTGGGCTGGCCGGAAAAAACGCGCGATGCGCAAGTTTTTTATCCGACGACGCTGCTGATTACGGCTTACGAGATCCTGTTCTTCTGGGTGGCGCGCATGATCATGTTCGGCTGTCACTTCATGGAGGGGCACGAGCAGGATGCGGCGATCAAGAAGGCGAGCGGCTGGTCGGAGAAGAAGAACGACAGCGTTCCGTTCCGCAATGTCTATATCCACGCGCTGGTGCGCGATGCGGACCGGCAGAAGATGTCGAAGACGAAGGGGAACGTGCTCGATCCGATCGAGGTGATCGGGAAGTACGGGACGGACGCGACGCGCTTCACTCTGGCGTCGATGGCGGCGCCGGGAACCGATATCGCATTCAGCGAAAGCCGCACCGCAGGCTATCGGAATTTTGCCAACAAGATATGGAATGCCGCTCGGTTCATGTTCATGAACGTGGACCGGGTGGAGCCGGGCCTGCGGCCCATGGGCGGGGCAGAGCCCAGTCCCCACACGGGTATTGACAGGTTCGAGGAGCAGACGCTTGAAGACCGCTGGATATTTTCGCTGTTCAATCGAGTGACGAAAGATGTCAACGAAGCGCTCGACGCCTATCGGTTCGACGAAGCTGCAAATCGTATCTATGATTTTTTCTGGGGAGAGTTCTGCGACTGGTACATCGAACTGATCAAGCCGCGGCTGCTGGCCGAACAACACAAAGAGGCAGCGGCCAAAGCGTGTGCGAACTTGATGGAAGTATTCGAAGCGTCACTGCGATTGTTGCATCCCGTGATGCCTTTCATCACGGAAGAGATTTGGCAGGCGGTCTACGAGGGCAACCCGCCTGAGAAATCGATCGCACTGGCCGCTTATCCCCAGGCAGACGAGATGCAGATCGACATTGAGGCGGAAGTACACATGGCCGTGCTTCAGGATCTGATCGTCAGCCTGCGGAATCTGCGGGCGGGATTGAAAGTCGAGTCTAAGGTCAAAGTCCCGATCGAGGTGTTTGCACATGAGCCGGAGATTCGCGCGATGCTCGAACAGAATCTGGCGGCAATTGAGCGGCTGGCGAGTGTGGAAAAAATCACCTTCGTCGAAGCTTCGCTCGAGAAAGTGCCAGGCGCGCGCAGCACGTCACGATTCGATGTGCATGTCGTATACGAGAAGAAGATTGATGTGGCGGCGGAATGCGAGCGCTTGAAAGAGGAGTTGGAGAAGATCGAGAAGGAGATCGCCAACGGGCAGCGGCAGCTTTCAAATGAACAGTTTTTGGCAAAGGCTCCGGCGAAAGTGGTGGAGGGGCTGAAGGCGCGGGCTGAGGAACTGAAGGTGCTGCGGGACAAGATCCTGGCCAAGATGAAGCAGTTGGGGTGCACGTAGCACGATAATCGGCGGGCCTTTCTGCCCGCATGGACGGGCGAGGGCGCCCGTCCCTACACGAACATGGACTGGAATTCACGACGCATTACCGCGATTCTTGAGAACGCGCTGAACGAAGATCGGGCGACGCGCGACGCGACCAGCTACGCCTGTATCGATCCCAACCAGCGCGCTTCGGCGACGATTATCGCCAAACAGGAGTGCATTCTGGCTGGCCTCGGATGCGTGCCGCGGATTCTCGACGTCTATGCGGCGCTGGACGGGGCGGTCACTTCGCATTACGAGGTGACGAGCCATCCTTCGATTTTTGATGGGATCCGCGTGAACCCGGGGCAGCAGATCGCGGTCATCAGGCATAACGCGCGGGTGATTCTGTCGTGTGAGCGAGTGATCCTGAATTTTCTGCAGCGCATGGCCGGAATCGCGACCACCACTCGCAAGTTTGTCGATGCGGTGGAGGGCACGCGCGTGCGGATTCTCGATACTCGCAAGACGGCGCCGGGGCTGCGCGTGATTGACAAGTACGCGGTGCGCCGCGGTGGCGGGCAGAATCACCGGCTGGATCTCTCCGACGGGGTGTTGATCAAGAGCAATCACATTGCGCTGGCTGGGGGCGCGATACCGGCGCTGGAGCGCGCAATCCACAACCGGCGTGGCCGGCAGCCGATCGAGATTGAAGTGCGGTCGCTGGAAGAACTGCAGCAGGCGCTGGAGCACGGAGCGGAGGCGATCCTGCTCGACAATGTGAGCGTTGAGAATGTGCGCAAGGCGGTTGAGATTTGTTCGCGCCAGCCGCGGCGGATTCCGCTTGAGTGCGCGGGCGGAATCACTCTCGAGAACGTGCGGTCGTACGCGGAGACTGGCGTGGATTTCATCTCGGTGGGAGCGCTGACGCATTCATCGACAGCGGTGGATATGAGTTTGCGGGTGACGCCAGCGTAAAGCGCAGTCGTCGGTCGTCAGTCGCTGGCCGTTCGCGGGATGGCACGCCATCGTTGCTTCTTCATCTCCCCCGGATTCGACTTGCCAACGACCGACGACTAACGACCAACGACTCGTTATAATTCCCTCCATCTCCGCTTCCACGAAAACTCGCAGCTTACCGTCCGTGCACAAGGCGACAGATGTTCTCCTGGGCCGCATCGTGCGCCTGCTCATGAGCCACGCTACCGTTGTCGTCAGCGGCACCAAGATTGCGGAAGAGATCGGGACGAGCCGGTCGGAAGTTTGGCGGCTGATTCAGCAACTGCGCGGGTTGGGCGTGGATGTCGCTGGACATCTGGCGACCGGCTATCAGCTGCGCGCGGTTCCAGACTTGCTGCTGCCGGAGATGTTGGGGCCGCTGTTGAAGGGCACGATCTTTGGAGGCACCCCGGGCGGCGCCAAGCAGGTCCATCACTATTACAAAATCGGCTCGACCAATTCGGAGGCCATGCGATCCGCGGCCGAGGACGCGCCGGAAGGCAGCGTCTTTCTCGCCGAAGAACAACTGGCCGGCCGGGGACGTGGCGCGCACACCTGGCATTCGGTGCGGTCGGCGGGGATTTACTGCTCGGTGATCCTGCGTCCGGTGATGCCGCCTTCGGATGCGCTGATTTTTTCACTGGCTGCGGGGCTGGCGGTGCGCGCGGCGGTTGCGGAGATTGCGCCGCAGCTTCCAGTGGATCTGAAATGGCCGAACGACCTGCTGCTTGGCGGCAAGAAGTTTTGCGGCATTCTCACGGAGATGAATGCCGAGGCCACGCGGGTGCGTCATCTGGTGGTGGGGGTTGGGATCAACGTGAACCAGGTAAAGTTCCCCGCTGAGCTGCGGGAAATTGCGACTTCGTTGCGGATCGAGACGGGTACGGAGTGGTCGCGCGTAGAGCTCTGCGCCGCTTTGCTAAAATCGCTCGACCGGGAATATCAGAGCCTGGTTGAGGATGCGGGAGCGCGAGATGCGATTCTGCGCCGGTTCGAGGAGAGCTCTTTGTCGGTGCGCGGCAGAAAAGTGACCATCGAGGAGAGCGACGGCCTGGCGGGCGTGACCGAGGGATTGGATGAGCGCGGATTTTTGCGGATAAGAACGGCGGAGGGGCTGAGAACAGTGGTGAGTGGAACGGTGAAGATCTGATTATGCTGCTAGTGATTGATATCGGGAATACGAATACGGTGCTTGGCGTTTTTGCGCGGGTGGCGCACCGTTCGGGCGAGGATGTGACCACGGAAACGGCGCGTTACGAACGTCTGGTTGCGAACTGGCGCGTCGGCTCGCATCTGAACCGTACAGTCGACGAGTACGGAGTGATCTTCCGCAACCTTTTCTCGATGGACAACCTGGAAGTTTCAGCCGTGCGTGGGATCGTGATTTCATCGGTGGTGCCGCCGCTCGATTCGGTGCTGCGGCAGGTGTGCGAGCGCTATTTCAACACCAAGCCGCTGTTCATCGAGCCGGGCGTGAAGACGGGCATGCAAGTGCTGTACGACAATCCCGCGGAAGTGGGTGCCGACCGCATCGTAAACGCGGTGGCGGCGTTTGAGAAATATGGCGGCCCCTGCGTGATTGTGGACTTTGGCACGGCGACAACCTTCGACTGCATTTCGAAGAAGGGCGAGTACATAGGCGGCGTGATTTGTCCGGGGATTGGGATTTCGGCGGACGCGCTGTTTCAGCGTACGTCGCGGCTGCCGCGGGTGGAGA
>JBEKAF010000086.1:0-14845 GCA_050018355.1 Terriglobales bacterium
TCCAGAGAACCGAAACTTCAGTGGGCTGGATCTCGAGAAAGAAATCTCGCCTCCGGTCGAGGCAGAACTTTTTTCTTGACATCCCTTTTTATAGAACTTCATTGATTGACATCATTGATTCACTTCCGCGATCAGCAGTCCGAAAGGTTCGAGGGTAACTTGGTTGCCTTTGGTCGACTCCTGGGACGACACGAGCAGGGTTTTCAGAGTCGCCCGAGCGAATCCCTGTTGCGAAAGGTTGAAGATTTCTTAGACGGAGTTAGAATACTTCTTCCCAGGAGGTATTCCGTGACTCCCCCTTGCCAGACCCTCTTTGAGCCGGTTTTTCGAGGAATTCCACTGCCGGGGATGTGGCGCACGAAAAGCATATCGCTCCCGCCCTCGCGGTTTCTTTGAAAAACATGTGCTTCCGTTTTTGTTACTGCAAGCGGTCCGCTGTGAGCGTTGCTATCACCGGGGCTACGTCTTGCGCACGATTCCGGCGCGCGAACGGGTTCAGCCCGAGCGCAAGCAGTCACAGAGTCAACCGCCAAGCGATTCGAAGTCCGATAGCCGCGTTGCATAGGGCGTACACCGCGGCTATACTGACTTAGTGTAGCCCGGCGAAGCGTCATCGGCTTGTCGGGTGCGGGAGGCCGTCTTCAGCAGTACTGGGTTTCGAATACGGGCTGCCCAGGGCCAAGCGGCGGATCATGGGTTCGCCGGCTTTGCCAAGCGCGTTGCTGCGACTTTATTCTTCACGCTTTTTCCCGCCGATTGCCGTATCTGTGGTTTCCCACTGGTCAGAGTTTCCCGACTTCCCGTTTGTGAAACCTGTTTGATCGCGCTTCGACCGCTGAAGGGGTCGTACTGCACCGTTTGCGGAGAAGCCTTGCACTTCCCAGCCTACATTGATCGCTTAGAGGCGGATCGCAGAGAGACGGGTCGCGGGGAGACGCGGTGCCAGCTCTGTCAGCGCGTGGATCCTCCGTTCGAGCGGGCGGTCGCCTACGGTCGCTATGACGGTGAATTGCGCGACCTGATCCATTTGCTCAAGTTCCAGCAGGTTCGTCCCGCGGCTGCAGTTCTGGGGCGCATGCTGGCAGAGACGATTGCCAACCTGGAACAGGCGATGCCCGCGGGGACGATCGCGGTGGTCCCCGTTCCCCTGCATACGCGCAAGCAAGCGCAGCGCGGATTCAACCAGGCAGAGATGATCGCACGGGGCGCGCTGAAGCAACTGTCGCGTCCGAAAAATTTTGATCTGTGCACGGGAGTCTTGGTGCGCCGCCGCGAGACCGGAAGCCAGATTGGCCTGACTCGTCATCAACGGCGCGAGAACCTGCGTGGCGCTTTTGCGGTGAGCGATCCAACGCGAATATTGAACCGCGACATCTTACTGGTCGATGATGTCTATACCACGGGGACTACGGCTTCCGAGTGCGCGCGGGTACTTCTCCGCGCGGGAGCAGCACGGGTGTGGGTAGCGACAGTGGCGCGGACATTGAAGATTTCCGATGGAATCGTCTTGCCAGAGATTTTGTCGGAGGGAGGGAGCGAGGATCGCCTGGGCGTGGCGGCTCACGGGTAGAAATCATGTCGTTGCGATTGCACAATTTCGGTGGCAGCCTGTGGTCGCACCTTCCGGCGGCGATGCTGGCCCCCGGGACGCACCACGAAGGTGATGGCCACGCGCTGCATCAGCCCGTGTTGGTGTTGAACGCCTCCTACGAGCCGATCAACGTCTGTGCCGCGCGCCGCGCGATCGTGCTGGTGCTGAAGGGTGTCGCCATGACCGAAGAAGAAAACGGACACTTCCTGCACGCCGCCCGCGTTGCCATACGCGTGCCCTCGGTGATCCGTCTGCTGGAGTATCGCCGGATTCCGCACCAGTCGCGCGCGCTCTCGCGGAAAAACATCCTGCTGCGCGACCGCAACACCTGCCAGTATTGCAGCACCACGCTTCCCTCCGGCGAACTTACGCTGGATCACGTGATTCCACGCTCGCGCGGCGGCCTCTCCACCTGGGAGAATCTCGTTGCCTGCTGCCATCCCTGCAACCGCCGCAAAGGCAACCAACTTCCTCACGAAGCCAACATGAAGCCCGCGCGCGAACCCCGCTCCTTCAATCTCCACACCAGTCGCCACATCATGCGCTTGATGGGGCACTCGGATGATAAGTGGAGAAAGTACTTGTTCTACTAGCGGTCGGCTATCAGCTATCAGTGGCGATGCTCTTACTGACAGCTGAGAGCTGACGGCTGAGAGCTTCTACTGCGGCTTCGGCGGTTCGGGCGGTTTTTGATCCCCCGGCTTCGGCTCGGCCTTCTGCACTTCCTGGCCTTCGTAGGTGATCCTCGATTTTGATCCGAAGCGTTTGTAGTTCGTGTACTTGATGATCTCGCGGATCTTGATGTCCCCCATGGAGAACTTGAGGGTGTCCTCGGCGCGCGTGTAGGTGGGAAACCAGTACTGGCCGTCAATCTGTTCGCGCCAGGTGGTGAACTTGGGGAACAGGTTCTCGCTGCCCTTTTTCTTCCGGATGTCGGGCACGGTCTTGCCATAAGTTTCCACGATCTGAAAATCGTGGTTGTCCACCCAGATTCGGCCCTGGAAATAGCGTTTCTTGCCGACGATCTGCTTGGGGGCAATATCGAAGACGTAAGTGTTCAGCTCGTCCTGTTTCTGCTGGCCGACGTAGAGGATGTCGTATTCCCCGATTTCATCCGAGGTCAGCACGAACGGGAGGCGGTTCTCGATGTCGTCAAAATCTTCCTCGGTCATCATGAGGCGCTGCAGTGTGGGCTGCGGCGCAAAGACCACGTTCTTGATCTTGCGTCCCTTGTCGTCGAAGGTCACGTCGAACACTTGCTGGTAGCTGCCGTCCGGAGTGTCGCCGTCGAGCGTCATGACCTTGACGTCCTGCCGGTAGGTGTACTGATCGCGCGCTTCCTTGAACTCCTTTTCTTTATTGGCGAAGCGCTTGATGATTTCCTCGACCGTGGTCCCCTTGGGTTCTGATTTGTCGAGGGGGCCTTCCTGCGCGCGTGCCAACCTGGGCAACAGGACGCTAAACAGTGCGGCCAGAGAAAGAAGCAAGGGGAGTGTCAACCGCGCAGGTCGGGACAGGAATCTCATAAACCCTATTCTAACGAAAAGGGGCACAGAAAAATTAACGGCAGCTTCCACCCCCAGAGCCGCCGTGCAAACGGCCTTTCGGAGGGAGTGGAAGACTGCAGTTCTGCCTATTTCCTTCGATGCGGCGGGCGTATGAAGGTTAGCCGAATTTACTTTTCTTTACCTTTACCTTCGCGCGAATTCCGCATGGCCTTGGCCATTCCCCACTCGACCAATCCCGGAAACAACTGGTACAGCTTTATAACTGGAATCATGGTCCAGGGTACGACGACCTCACGCTTTCTTTGGCGATACCCGCGATAGGCCGCTTGCGCCACTCGCTCAGCCGTGACGCCGCGCACGGATTGCGGACGAACGGTGCCCTGACAGTCGGCAACCACGTGCTCGCCGAAATCGGTGCTCACGTAGCCGGGACAGACGGTAAGCACGTTGATGTTGTCGCGTTTCAACTCAAGTCGGGCGCCTTTCCCGAGAGCGTTCACGGCGAACTTGCTGGCACAGTACAAAGTCATAAACGGCACCGGAATGTGCCCCGCAACGCTCGAGATGTTGATGATGGTCCCGGCGCCTTCTTCGCGCATGGCGGGCACTACCGCCTGCATGCAGGCGATCGTGCCGAAGAAATTAGTTTCGAACAATTCGCGGCATGGGGACGTCTCCATGTCAGCGACTGAGTCGCGGATGCCCACGCCCGCGTTATTGACCCACACATCCACGCGATCAAAGTGGTGCAGCGTCAACGCAAGCGCGCGGTCGACATCTTCGCGATTATGAACATCGCAGGCCAGGGCGAGCGTGCGGTCGGTGTGGCCTACCCGGTGGCGGGCGGCCTCGGCGCGACTGGCATCGCGCGACAGCAACACCACGCTGGCGCCTTCGTCGGCAAAAACTTTGGCGATGGCTTCCCCAATTCCCATGGAGGCCCCGGTCACAACCACGACTTTCCCGTCCATCTCCATGGCGACTCTTGTATCGCGTGGCGGGCCGCAAGTCAATATCAGCAAGCCATGCCAGCAAGTTAACTCATGGCGTAAAATCGTCTGCACTGGAGGCGCCGTGACTTCGTTGTTGCCCATCTTCCCGCTCGAACTGGTGCTGCTGCCGGGCGTTCCGCTGCCTCTGCACATCTTCGAACCGCGCTATAAGGAGATGATCGCGGAATGCCTGGAACAGAAAAAGCCGTTCGGGGTGGTGCGGGCGTCTTCCGATGGAGTCGCCGACATCGGCTGTACGGCCGAGATCATGTCAGTCACCAAGAAATATGACGATGGGCGCATGGACATCTTGACGCGTGGGGTCGAGCGGTTTGAGGTGATCCAGGTCAACGAAGATCGACCGTTTTTGCAGGCCGAGATTTCGGTAGTTGAAGACGAACCCGGCAAGCCGGCAGCCCAGATAGTAACGCAAGCAGTGCGGTTGCACGCAGAGATCGCGAAACTAGCCGGGGCAGAGCCCTCTGGGCCGGACGAACATGCCGGCAATCTTTCCTTCTTACTCGCGGGATCGCTTCCGCTCGACCTCGACTTCAAGCAGAACCTACTCTCCACTCTGTCGGAAGCAAAACGTCTGGAGGCGGTGGTCGGCTATCTCGAAGCGATTCTGCCCGGTTTGCGGCGGGCGGCGAAGGCGCGGTGGAACTAGTTCTTAGCTGTCAGCTGTCAGCTCTCAATTAAATTAATTATTACTGACAGCTGACGGCTAAGAGCTGACAGCGTTCTTCGGCGGTATAATCCGCATAAGGTTTTTCCTGTGGGGGTTCCACCATGAGTGTTGCCCGGACTCTCGGCGAGTTGCGCCAAAGTGCTTTCACTGCACAGCGTCTCGATTCGCGGCGGGTAAAAGATGAGCTGCGCGAGAACCTGATGTCGCGGCTACGCGAGGGCGGCCCGATATTTCCGGGCATCGTTGGCTACGACGACACGGTGATGCCTCAGATCGTGAACGCGATCCTCTCGCGGCATAATTTTATTCTCCTCGGGTTGCGCGGACAGGCGAAGAGCCGAATTCTACGGGCGCTGACTGCGCTGCTTGATCCCGAGATGCCTTACGTCAAGGGCTGCGAGATCCACGATAATCCGTATGCCCCGATCTGCCGCCGGTGCCGCGAACTCGTGGCGAAAGAAGGAGACGCCACGCCGATTGCCTGGCTGACGCCCGAGCATCGCTACGTAGAGAAGCTGGCCACGCCGGATGTCACGATCGCGGACCTGATCGGCGACATCGATCCCATCAAGGCGGCACGTGGCGGGCACGAACTATCCAGCGAGTTCACCGTGCATTATGGGCTGCTGCCTCGCGCCAATCGCGGAATTTTTGCGATTAACGAGTTGCCGGATCTGGCGGGTAAGATTCAGGTCGGACTCTTCAACATCATGCAGGAAGGCGACGTGCAGATTAAGGGATATCCGATCCGGCTGCCGCTGGATGTCGCGATTGTGTTCAGCGCGAACCCTGAAGACTACACCGCGCGCGGGAAGATCATTACGCCGCTGAAGGATCGCATCGGGTCGGAGATTCGCACCCACTATCCGGCGACGGTGGAAGAAGGGATCGCGATTACCGCACAGGAAGCCTGGCTCGATCGCGAGATCGATTGCGAGAATGCTCGCGAGAATGACCGCGACGGCTCACGGCTGCATATTCCGAAGTATGTGCAGGAAGTGATCGAGCGCATCGCTTTCGCGGCTCGCGACGACAAGAAGATCGACAAGAGGTCGGGCGTAAGCCAGCGGCTGCCGATTTCGGCGATCGAGAACGTGGTATCGAATGCCGAGCGGCGCGCGCTGACGCATCGGGAGAAATTTATCGTGCCGCGGATCAGCGACATCTACGCGGCGCTGCCGGCGATCACGGGCAAGCTGGAACTGGAGTACGAAGGCGAAATGAAGGGCGCGGATTATGTGAGTCGCGATTTGATCCGCACCGCGATCGCGAAGACGTTCGACACTTATCTGCACGGCGTCAGCATGAATCAGGTGGTGCAGTGGTTCGATTTGGGCGGCGAGATTCAACTCAGCGACAATGCCGCCGCTGAGGAAGCGCTCGAAGGCCTGAGCCAGATTCAGGGGCTGATGGAAAAACTTGGCAAGCTGAACGTGAACAAGAAAGACAGCGCCGAGATGCAGGTATCCGCAGCGGAGTTTGTCCTCGAAGGCCTGCACGCGCACAAGAAAATCGGACGCAACGAGGAGCGCGTGTTCACGGCGGGCGAGAACCCCATGAAGGTCGCTGAGAAGCAGCCAACGTTTGAACGGGACGAGCCAGGGTTCGGACGGAAGAGAGGTTTTAACTAAGGGTCTCAGGTGTTAGGTCTCAGGTTTCAGGAAAGCCGCTTTTCGCTGAGACCTAACGCCTGCCTTTACGGGTTTCCTGAGACCTGAGACCTAACACCTGAGACCTGCTTTTATGAAACGCATTCGTTACTCCAAATACGTTCCCGACCCCGCCGGCGAGATGAGCATGGAAGACCTGCTCAGCGCGCTCTCGGACTATTTTCTGCAGAGCGGGTTCAACGACAATTTCTGGTACCAGCTGCCGGAAGGTGAGCAGACCCTGGACGAATTGAAGCGCGCCATCGAACAAGCGTTGCTCAACGGCGAGATGTTCGACGAAGAAATGCGCGACCGGCTGCAGCAGATGCAGATGGAGGGCGAACTCGAGGATCTGATCGAGAAGCTGATCGAGCGCATGCAGCAGGAAGACTACATCTCGATCGGTCAACCTCATGATCCGGAGAAGCAGTCGAGCGTTGGCGGACAGGTAGGCGACGCGCAGCAGCAGGCGAAGTTTGAGATCACCGACAAGAGCCTCGACTTTTTGGGATTCAAAGCGCTGCGCGATCTGTTGGGGTCGCTGGGCAAGTCGAGTTTTGGACGTCATGACACGCGCGACATGGCGACCGGCATCGAGGCGAGCGGCGCTTCGAAGCAGTATGAGTTTGGCGACACGTTGAACCTCGATATCACGGCGACGCTTTCGTCAGCCATTCAGCGCGAAGGGCTCGGGCTTCCTCTGAACCTCGAATACCGCGACTTGCAGGTGCATCAGTGCGAATACCAGTCGTCGTGCGCGACGGTGCTGATGCTCGACTGTTCGCATTCGATGATTCTTTATGGGGAGGACCGCTTCACTCCGGCGAAGAAAGTTGCGATGGCCCTGTCGCAGTTGATTCGGACGCAGTATCCCGGAGACTCGCTGTCGCTGGTGCTATTTCACGATTCGGCGGAAGAAGTTCCGCTCTCGCAGTTGGCGCGCGTGAAGGTTGGGCCGTACTACACGAACACGCGCGAAGGCCTGCGCATGGCGCAACGCATCCTGCAGCGCCAGCGCAAGGACATGAAGCAGATCGTCATGATCACCGACGGCAAGCCGTCCGCGCTCACGCTCGAAGACGGACGCATTTACAAGAACGCGTTTGGGCTCGATCCGCTGGTGGTCAGTCAGACGCTCGAAGAGGTTTCGAAGTGCAAGCGGGTGGGCGTGCTGATCAATACGTTCATGCTGGCGTCGGACTATGGACTGGTGCAGTTTGTCCAGAAAGTGACGCAGATGTGCCGTGGCAAGGCCTACTTCACCACGCCATACACGCTGGGCCAATACTTACTGATGGATTACATGTCGCGAAAGACGAAGACGATTCACTAGCGGGCTCCCACCATCGCAAAATACGCGATGAGTGGGGCACCCGCCAGAGGTCAGATTACAGAAGTAACACCTTGTGTGCCATACTGGGCGCAGCTTCGGTGTAAGATCACTGCAGGATCTTCCGTTCGGTGACGTTATGAAACGAATTGCCGCTTTCATGCTGCTGGTCTCCTTAAGTCTTGCGGGGGCGATACCGGCTCAAGCTCAACGCATCAGTCCCCAAGAAAATGCGCGCCAGTCCCGGAAGGCGGCCAAGAAGCAGCAAAAATTTCTAAACAAGGCAAACAAGAAACAGCGGAAAGCCGCGAAGAAAGCCGCGAAGGCGCAACGGAAGGCAACCAAAAAGGCGAACCGTCGCTATAAGAAATAGCCTTTCGCGTTGGTGCAGTTTGCCCAGAAATGAAGGGAAAGGGCACTGCGACAACTCCCTTTCCCGATTGGTGCTAACGTCCGGAAAACGACGCCAAAATCCCTAAAGCGACTCGCGCCAGTCCACATTCCACAATTCCACATCACCAGATGACTCGATCCCCAATGTGGAATCACAAAACCGGGAAAACAGTTCTGGTTACGTGTTTCGGCAAGCCGGTGGCTGAGGTCGTCCCTCTTCATGCGTCCAGGAGGCCGAAGCGCTGGGTAGGTTCTCTGGCGGGAACCGGTCAAATCAACGGCGACATCGAAAGTTGCATCTCCTCAGGCGTCCGCCCGCACGATCTGACGATTCATCACAAATACACAGTGACCGCTCGCACATCTGCCTGATCCATAACGCGCTACGCTGATTCCGCTCCCAGGACCTCTCCCGGTCCAGTTCCCTCCAGAAAGAGACTCGCTATGCGTGCGTCAAGACGCGTGTTGGTCGTTGCTCTTGCCTGTTTGTCGAGCTTTGCAGCGGCGCAGCAATCGGATCAAGTTGTTGCTGAGCGTGTTCTCGGTCCGCAATGGAAACAGCTTTCGCGCCGGGCCGGGATGATATTCGCCGGCACGGTGCTCGCAGCCGCGCCGCCGACGGCGGCAACCGATCGGGCGGTTCCGGCGGTGACTCCGGCGGTTCAGTTGAGTTTTCGCGTGGACCGGGCGATTGCTGGGGTCGAACGGGGACAAGTTCTCACGATTCACGAGTGGGCGGGAGCATGGTCCATGCATCGCCCGATGAGTAGCGGCCAGCACATTTTGATCTTTTTATATCCGCCGAGTCGTTTGGGCCTTACCAGCCCAGTGGGTGGATCACTCGGCCAAGTTGCTCTCGATCCGAGCGGGAAGAACGTGGCCGAGCAGAAGCCTGTCGCAGCCATTGGCGTCCCAAACGCGTCGTCTCCGCGGCTGCGTGTGACCACCGATACCGGGGGCGTGAGCGTTGTTCAACTGGAGCGGGCCATCCGCAGCGCCCGAGAGGAGTGAGCATGCGCTCGCGAATTCTGGCGGTTGCCGTTCTTCTGATGTGCAGTGCTGTTGCCAGCCGCGCCGGAGGCCCGGCTTTTATCGCGGGCTCCGGCTACGCTGCCGGAGTCGAAGGCCAAGCTCTGATCTGGGCGAATGGCACAGTGCAGTACTTCACCGATCAGGGGGACTTGAGCCCGATCCTCCCCGGCGCGCAGGCCGATGCTTTTGTTGCCACCGCTTTCAGCGCCTGGACCAGCATTTCAGGTGTTGCCCTTACCGCATCGCAGGGTGGACATCTTGCCGAGGACGTGAACGGCAGCAATATCGTAGTCGCCGCCAACGGAACGATCACCGCCCCGGCGGACATTACATCTTCAGCCACGGGTACTCCCGTCGGAATTGTTTACGACTACGACGGAACGGTCACCGATGCGCTGCTGGGCCAAGGCGCTGGAGGCTTGGAGGATTGCTTCACCAACGCCGTCTACGGCGGACCCGATAACTTCTCCACGGGCGGGAACATCGTGCACGCGCTGGTGGTGATCAACGGAATCTGCGCGGCCACCAGTGCGCAACTGCCTGACATTCAGTACCGGTTGGTGCGCGTCTTGGGGCGCATTGTTGGCTTGGGATGGTCGCAAGCCAACCTGAACGTGTTGACGCAGATACCGACTCCAACCAGCGCCGATTTCGCGGGATTTCCGGTAATGCACTTTACCGATCCGATTACCTGCGTGCCCATCAGCGCCTGCTATCCGAACGCGGCCGTACCCAAAATGGATGATATGGACGCGCTCGCGCGGCTTTATCCAGTCAGCGGGAACACGCAAGCGGCCGGCAGAATTTACGGCAGCGTGTACTTTACCGATGCATCGGGGAATGCGGTGCAGCCAATGCAGGGCGTCAACGTGGTGGCCCGGTTGATCGCCTCGGGCCAGCCTTCGCGGCAATACGTTGTGACTTCCGTTTCTGGATTCGCGTTTTGCGGCAACGCCGGCAACATCATCGATGGATACGTGGACGGAAATGATCTTCGCTATGACCGGTGGGGCTCCGATGATCCTTCGCTCGAAGGTTTTTACGATCTGGGGCAACTGATGATTCCGACCGGGCAAACCATCGCCGAGTACCAGTTAAGCGTGGAAGCGCTGGACCCGAACTGGTCCTTGGACATCGAACCGTACGCTCCCACACAGGTGACGCCGTCGGGTTTGTTCGCTCCGGTTGTGGTCACGGTGTCGAATGGATCGAATGCGGAGCGGGACATCTTGATGTTGCAGGATGAAATCGCGCAAGCGCATCCCGGCAGGGGGTCGACTTACGCGAACCCAGCGGCGCTTCCGGCGGGCGGTGGATGGGGGTCGTGGGTCTCCGGTTACGGCAGCACCGATTGGTTCGAGCTCACAGCGCAGGCCAACCGGACGGCCTCGGTCTCGGTGACCGCCCTCGACGAAACGGGCCAGCCGACCGAAACCAAACTGTTGCCCGTAATTGGGATTTGGCAATTGAGCGACGAGAGCCAAAATCCCGCGCCAGCGTCCACGCCCTCGGCATTCAACTCGATGACTTTTGGAATGACCCGCCTCGATGCGCAGTTCAGCGCGTCAGATACATACCGAGTGGGGGTGGCCGACTACCGTGGCGACGGCCGTCCCGACTACTTCTACCAGGCGTTTCTCCTTTATTCGGACACGGTGACGCCGGCGCGCCTCAGTCTTGCTGGCGGCGTCACCACTCTCAATGGCACTGGATTCAAGCCGGGACTGCAGGTGAGCGTTGCTGGCAACAACGGCAGCACTCTTTCTGCGTCTGCGAGCCAGATCCAGGTGGCAATGCCTTCCGGATTGCAGGACGGAACTGCTTCGATCCAGGTCACGGATCCGGTAAGCGGCGCTTTTTCCCAAATGATCGGTGCGCTGACCTATGGCGCTCTGGCCACGGATCTCTTGCTTCTGCTGCAAGGTGCGGAGCCGGCAACTCCAGTTGGGTCTGCAGCCGCCAATGCAATCCGCGTGCGTGCGGTTGCCGCCGATGGAATTACGCCAGTGAGCGGGGCGACGATTGCATGGAGCGCGACCAACGGCTTGCAGTTCTCGGCGTGCAGCGGAGCTTCCTCCTGCTCGGTGCTGAGCGATGAAGCGGGGGAATCTTCCAGCGGGGTGACTCCCACCGCGACCGGACAGAGCACGATCACGATAGCTCTGGCGCCAGCGTCGTACTCGCCGCCGCAGTCGCAACAGGCCACGGTGGTGGGAACCTCGTCCACGCTCGACCTGGTTGCGGTGGCACCGGCGCGCTGGGTTGGGCAAGGCGCGACGCTCGCTGTTCCGCTCACGGTCGAAGCGCTAGACCTGGGCGTGCCTAAGGCGAATGTAGCGGTCAATTTCGCAATCACCAAGGGTACGGCTTCGCTTTCGTCGGGCAGTGGAACCACCAACGGCTCAGGATACGCCACCATCACTGCAAATCTCACGAATCAGAATGCCGATGTACAGGTCAGTGCTTGCGTCGCTCCGAACAATGCGCCCTGCCAGACTTTTACTTTGTTCTCCACGCCGGCTTCGCGGTGGACGCTGGAGACGGTGAGTGGATCGCCGCAGGTTGTGCCCACGGGGCAGTCCTTTCAGCCGCTGGTCGTGCGAGTGACCGACGGCTCGCTGGCCTCGAATCCGGTGATGGGAGTGAACGTCACCTTTGAGACCACGCTGGCACGGGTCAGTCCAGACCCCGGAGGCCAACAGGATGGCGACTCCAATGTCGGGGGAAACGGAATGCCCGTTCTGCTCGGATCGTCGCAGGCACAGGTCGTGAGCACTCAGGACGGCCTCGCCTCCATCGTGCCCTCTGCCGGAAGCGTGGGCCCGTGCTATGTGTTCATCACGGTGAGTGCGGGCCAATCGACCGTGCAGTTGCAAATGGAGAGCGTGGCAGCGATAGTTCTGGCGCAGCCGAACAACAGCCGCGCCCAGGCTCCGAGTGCGCCGCGCGATCCGCAATTTGGTTCGCAAACGTCCGCGCCACAAGGCGTGCCGGACGTGCTGATCGCGGTTCCGGAAGGTACTCCGCTGGATGATCCGGTTGCGAGCCAGAGTCCCTGTTCTGACGCGCGTGATACTGCTTCCAGCACTGACCCAAGCTCCGGCGCGAGTGGAAATCCGGGGTCTGGCGATGTGGTTTCTCGGCCTTGTGAGTCGGCCTCCGAGTTGCCGCATGTCGAAGCCGAAGTTCCTCGGCCTCCGTATGAGCCGTCAGCTAAGCCGCCAGCTGACTCGGCGGAACGCGACAAAGGTGGCGGGGCCGCACCGCAGTCCGCTGAGACTCCTGCGAAGAACAATTCTTCAGCGAACCATTCTTCAGTGGGCAATCCTGACGTGAGCCGGCTGCTTGAAGACAAAAGAAGCTGCCGTTTTGCGCAGAGTGAAGACACAACTTTCTTCGGAACGACGTTCGGAAGTCTGCCGTAAGGAAGTGCCGCTGAGCGGGGAAATTCGCCGGCGCAGGGTGTCTAGTCCACGATGAACGGGCCCCGATTGATCGCGTCATGCTCTGCAGCTTTATGCCCAGCAGATTGTTGCGCTGACGCGGCCGCAAACACGCCAGTCAGGCGTTGTCTACGGAGCGATAACCGCTGCCCCGTCAATGGAATCATTTTTCAGCGCAACCAGGGCGTCGTTGGCTCGGTCAAGCGGGAATACCGTTATCTTGGGCCGCAGGTTGATCTCAGCCGCGATTTGAAGAAAATCTCGAGCATCGGAGCGGGTCATATTCGTGACGCTGCGAAGCTGACGCTCGCCCCAGAGCAGGCGATCATAATCGAACTCGGGAATGCGGTCCAAGTGAATCGCGTTAATGGCAACAACGCCCCCCTTGCGCAGGCTGGCGAGCGCGGCGACGACCACATCGCCACTCGGTGCAAAGGTGACAGCCCGGTCGAGCTTGACCGGCGGCGTGTCCGTCTCTTTCCCTACCCAGGCAGCTCCCAGCGCGGCGGCTAATTTGCGATGAGAAGCCCCTCGAGTTGAGACATACACTTCACATTTCCAGGCTCGTAGGACGGCAATCGCGAGATGCGCCGAAGCGCCGAACCCGAACAACCCCACACGCTCGCCATGTTCTACACCTGCGACACGAAGACTCCGAAAGCCGATGATACCGGCACATAAAAGAGGCGCCGCCTGAAGATCATCGAGGGCGGTGGGCAAGGGAAATGTGAAATCGGCGCGTGCGAGTGCATATTCGGCATAGCCACCGTTCACGGTGTATCCGGTGAAGGTGGGAGAATCGCAAAGATTTTCGAGACCGTGTTGGCAATACCAACATGTTCCATCAACGCCGCCGATCCAGGAGACGCCGACGCGGGTGCCGGCAGGGATCGCCGTCGTAGCTCCGTCCACGATCTCGCCGACTATCTGATGGCCGGGAATTATGCTCTTGCGGCGGGGCGGCAGTTCGCCTTCGACGATATGCAGGTCGGTCCGGCAAACGCCACACGCACGTACGCGAAGGAGAACGTGCCCTGGCTTGAGTTTAGGTTTCGGAACTTGGCCAATTCGCAGTGGGTGTTTCGAAACATCTTGCGGTGAGGTCAGGACAGCGGCCTTCATGAGACTCCTCGGTTAACGCCAACGCGCTTCAGACTATTCTAGTTCGGCATTCGCCGGGACGGCAGGAACCACCATCTCCCCGCTGACCTGCTGCCAAGAGTTCTCATCGCCTCCTGTAAAATCCATCTAGCGCATTGGGAGCTATTGTCTTTTGTCGTTTCTGGACGAATTAAACCCGCAACAACGCGAGGCGGTCGAGACTACCGACGGGCCGGTGCTCATCCTAGCCGGGGCGGGCAGCGGGAAGACTCGCGTCATCACGTTTCGCATTGCTTATCTGATCGAGCGCATGGGCGTGATGCCGGAATCGATCCTCGCCGTGACTTTCACCAACAAGGCCGCGTCCGAGATGGTGGAGCGCGTCGAGAAGCTAGTCGGCGGCCTCAGCGTTGCCAAGCCGTTGATTTCGACGTTCCATTCGTTTTGTGTGCGCGTGCTGCGGCGGGATATCGAGGCTTTGCGGATACCTTCTACCGTGCCGGGACAGCCGCCCATCGGGCTCACGAAGAATTTCGTGATCTACGACGAGAGCGATCAGCAGCAAGTGGTCAAGGGCGTCATGCGACGGCTGGGGCTGGACGATAAGCAACTGACGCCGCGCAACGTGCTTTCACGGATTTCCTGGGCCAAGAATCACATGCTCGATCCGCAGGAAATCTACCTGCAATCGGGGGATCCGAAGACCGAGCGCATCGCGCACATTTTCGAGGAGTACCGCAAGGAACTGCGCAAGGCGAATGCGATGGACTTCGACGATCTGCTGCTCGAAGCCATGCGCCTGCTGAAGTCGGTGGCGACGGTGCGCGAATACTACAACCGGCGATTCCAGTATCTTTTGGTCGATGAATATCAGGACACGAACCGTCCGCAGTACGAACTGATGCGGTTGCTGGCGGGTGGCGGGCACAACGTCTGCGCGGTGGGCGATGAAGATCAATCGATCTACTCGTGGCGTGGGGCCGACATTCGTAACATTCTGGAGTTTGAGCGCGATTTTCCGGAAGCGAAGATCGTGCGGCTGGAGGAGAACTATCGCTCGACGCAGAACATTCTTGGGGCGGCGTCGGCAGTGGTTGCGAACAACGTCCGGCGCAAGG
>JBEKAF010000087.1:0-14780 GCA_050018355.1 Terriglobales bacterium
CATCAACGTGGTGAACCTGCACATGCCGGCGCTGCGGGAACGCCGTGGCGACATTGAAGATTTGTGCAGCTACTTCCTCGAATACTACAACCGCAAGTTCAACTGCCGGGCACGGCCTCTGTCGAATGAAGTCCTGGCGGTGCTGCAGAAATATCACTGGCCGGGAAACATCCGCGAACTGGAAAACCTGATCAAGCGCTACGTGATTCTGGGCCATGAGGAAGTAATCACCAACGACCTGGTGGCACGCCAGCCAGATTTTTTCAATCCCGAGATGATCTCGCTGGACGGGCCGATTTCTCTGAAGAAGCTTACGCGCCAGTGCGTGCGCGAACTGGAGCGCAAGGTCATCCTGAAGGTGCTGCAACAGCACCACTGGAACCGTAAGCAGTCAGCCCGTACGCTGGGCATCAGCTATCGCGCCCTGCTTTACAAGATCCGCGATGCCGGCTTGCCCTCGAACCGTGCCCTGCGCCTGCGGCAGGCGGAGAAGAACAACAGCGGCGACAACAGCAATTCAACTAGCGGGGCGGCAGCCGACTGATACGAAACTATCGGGCCATTGAGGAATTGAATCATTGAGTCATCGGGTCATTTCTTTCTGCCTGAATTTCTCATCGACCAATGATTCAATCCCTCAATGATTCAATCCCTCCGCTCACGCCCAGAACGTGCGGTCCAGCGTTCGGTACTGAATGGCCTCGGCGATGTGTTTGGGTTCGAGCTGCGGAGTGGCGTCGAGGTCGGCAATCGTGCGTGCGACTTTCAGAATGCGGTCATGGGCGCGGGCGCTGAGTCCTTGCTGGGACATGGCGCGTTCGAGCAGCCGCTCACAATCGGCGGAGAGCTCGCAGAATTTGCGAATGAGCTGCGGCGGCATTTGGGCGTTGCAGTAGAGTTTTTCGCGTCCGGAAGAAAAGCGCGTCAGTTGGATCTCACGGGCGCGGATCACGCGGTCGAGGATTTTGGCTGAACTTTCCGGCTCCGTCGTACTCCGCATTTCTTTGTAGTTCACCGCTGGGACGTCAATGTGGATATCGATGCGGTCGAGTAGTGGCCCCGAAATTTTAGAAATGTAGCGCTGGATCATGGGCGGTGTGCAGTGGCATTCGCGGGTGCGATCGTTGTGAAATCCGCAGGGACAGGGGTTCATGGCGGCGGCGAGCATGAAGCGCGCGGGGAAGGTCAGCGACATGGCGGCCCGTGCGATGCAGACGGTACCGTCTTCGAGCGGCTGGCGCATGACGTCAAGAACGTTGCGTGGGAATTCGGGAAGTTCGTCGAGAAACAGAACGCCATTGTGAGCGAGCGAAACTTCGCCCGGCCGGGGGATCGCACCACCGCCGATCAGACCTGCGTCAGAGATGGTGTGATGAGGCGCGCGGAAAGGGCGCAGGCCAACCAGTCCGGCGCGCGCGTCGAGCACGCCCGCCACACTGTGAATCTTGGTGGTCTCGAGCGCTTCTTCGAAGGTGAAGGGCGGCAGGATGGTCGGCATGCGTTTTGCGAGCATCGTTTTTCCGGATCCTGGAGGCCCGATCATCAGAATGTTGTGACCGCCAGCGCAGGCGACTTCGAGAGCGCGCTTCGCGGTTTGCTGGCCGCGAACGTCTTTAAAATCCACATGGAATTGTTGCGCCTGGCTGAGCAGTTGATCGGTGTCGACCTGCAGGCGGGAAATGCCGTTGCCGGAATTGATGAAATGAATGACGTCGAGCAGGGACTTGACGGGGTAGACCTCAACGCCACCGACCATGGCAGCTTCGCGAGCGTTGATTTCGGGCACAATCAGGCGTTTCACCTTCGTTCGACGGGCCTCGATCGCGATCGGCAACGCGCCACGGACTCCGCGCAGGCTTCCGTCGAGAGATAGCTCGCCGACAAACAGCGCGTCGGGGATCTCCTTCCTATTCAGACCGCCGTATGCGCCGAGGATGCCGAGCGCCATGGGCAGGTCGAAACCGGAACCTTCCTTACGAATGTCGGCGGGCGCCAGATTAATGGTGATCTGGGTGGGGGGGATGTCGTAGCCGCAGTTTTTCAGTGCCGAGCGGACCCGGTCGCGGCTTTCGCGGACGGCAGCATCGGGCAGGCCGACAGTGTGAAAGTGGTCTTCCTGCATTTTGATGCCAGAAACATCCACTTCCACTTCGATGATGTTGGCGTCAATACCGTAAACGGCGGCACTCAGGGTCTTATAAAGCATAGGGGCACCCGTGGGCACACGAAGGAGACAACGCGGATGGGAGATCCCTACGGACATCATAGCCAGCGCCAAACCGGACCGCTGTGATGGTCATCACCCGGTTACCGTGATGGAACGTGATGGAACGTTCTGTCGTGAACCGCCGCTTTCGGTGCTACGCTAGGGGCAATCTGGCGGAAACAATGGACTACTGAAAAATCCTTTTCGCGCCAGCGGAGTCCCTCAATGCTCGACGAAGGTCCCACTTCAAGCCGGCCCGATCCGGCGTCAACCCGGCTGGAACGCGAAGAGAGCCAGTTGTGGCGATGGGCGCTTGGCCTGCTCGTTTTGTTTGCGGCGGCGGTGGCGGCGTTGTCGTGGGAACAACTGAAAGACCTGCCTTACCGGCTGTGGGCAATTCCGACCGGACTTTTCCTGCTCGCCATCTTGTTTGCCGCCTATGCCTTCGGGCGCAAGCGCGAGGTTTCGGAGCTCAAGCAGATTCTGAAGGGCTTTCAGAATCAGGCGGGGGTCACGCCCTCGGAAGAGCAACTGGATCAGCTGGGCCAGTTGATTATGCGTTCGCAGCGCAACTTCAAGGAGCTGATCGACTCTTTGGATGACGTGGCGCTCGCGATCTCACTCGATGGAACCCTAAAAACGGTGAACCGGCGAACCGCGGAAATTCTTTGTGTTCCTTATGCCCAGCTGGTTGGTCATAAACTTGAGGAATTCCTGGGTGCTCCCCTGCACGCGGAAGCGTCCGGAACCCTCGAACGGTTCCTGGAGAAGCGGAACTGGTCGGGAGTGGTTGAGGTCAACCTGAAGAACGATTCCCGGCGGCTTTACTACGACTGCGTGGTCAACGCCATCGTCAAGGGCGACGATGTGACCGGGGCGAGTGTGCTGGCGCGCGACATCACCGGGCATCGCGAAAAGGAGCAGCGCTTCACGCAGTTGTTCGAATCTCTGCAGGAAGGCGTGTACATCAGCAATCCGGAAGGCAAGCTGCTCGAGGTGAACCCGGCGCTGGTGACGATTTTGGGATACGAGAGCAAAGAAGATTTGTTGAACCTGCCCCCGGAGCGACTGAGTGTCGATGTTGGCGGGGAGCCGGTGCTGGGACAGGCGGGAAGCCAGAGCGGCAGCACTCGCACTCGAGAGGTTCGACTGAAAAGAAAAGATGGTGGAGTCGCGGTGTGCGTGGATACATCGAGCGGCGTAGTGGACGGGGGACGGATTATCCGTTACCAGGGCACGCTGGTGGACGTCACGGAGAAGCGCGCGCTGGAGCGGCAGTTGCGCCGGCAGGAAGAGTTCCGGCAGCACCTGCTGGAAAGCTTTCCGGATCTGATTTTGGTGCTCGATCTGAAGGGGCAGTACACATTCGTAAGCGCGCGCATAGGCGAGCTCCTCGGGTACGGGCCGGAACACCTCATAGGCAAGAACGTCGATGACGTGGAGAATACTTCATCGGAACTAGCCGCACTCTACCGGACCGTCGCGACCGGTCAGAGTTCGCTGACCTCATGCGAATACGGCTCCCGGCACTACGACGGCAGTTGGCGCACGATGCTGGGCATGGCGAGTCCACTGCTGGACGCCGAAGGCAAACCAGCGGGCGTGATCATTTCCGTTCGCGATGTGACCATGGAGAAGAAACTGGAGCAGCAGATTATTCAGAGCGAACGCCTCGCGGCCATGGGGCAGATGATCGGCGGCTTCGCACACGAGCTCAACAATCCACTGACCGCCATCCTGGGCTATGCCGAACTGTTGCAGGAATCGGAGACCAGCGAATCCACGCGCAAGCGGATTGGAGATCTGCACAAGGAGGCGCGGCGTGCGGCTGAAATCGTGCAGAACTTGCAATACTTCGCCCGGCCGCCGGCTCCGGGACGCAGCCAGGTCAATCTGAATGAGCTCGTGCAGCGTACCGTGCAGATGCAGGCCTATCCGCTGCGCAAGAGCAGCATCACGGTGGACTTTCTACCCGAACCGGCGATCCCCGCAATAATGGCTGATCCCAGTCAGCTGATGCAGGTGTTCTTGAACCTCCTGCTGAATGCGGAGCAGGCGATCCGCGAAAGCCGGGAGAAAGGCACGATTCGTGTGCGCATCGGACGAAAGCCCGACTCTGTATGGATCGTGTTTCAGGATGACGGTCCGGGAATCGCACCCGAAAACCTGGCGCACATTTTTGATCCCTTCTTCACCACCAAGCGCCCCGGCCGCGGCACCGGCCTCGGGCTGAGCATCTGCAAGACCGTGCTGCGCGAACACGGAGGCAACATCGAAGCCGCCTCGGCCCCGGGCGGAGGCGCGGTCTTCACGATCACCCTGCCGGTGGGGGCCACGCCAGAAACGACTGCAGCCGCGAAGTAGACGGAGGACCGATGAATCTGAAGGACACGTCCTGGGTTCGAAATCTTCTAGTCACGCTCGGCGCATTCTGGCTCTCGCTTCAAGTAGTGGTCCTATTCGCATGGCTGTTTGGCAGACTGAACAACAGAGTCATCTACGGCGACGGCGTGCTAGACGCGATTGCGATGGGAGTGATGACTTCACTGGGTAGGGCTGTGGCCGCCGCCCTTGCCGCAGCGCTTGTCACGTTATCGGCAGCCAGCCAGAAGCCCGAACGATGGGCATTCATAGTGGCGATCCTTGCGGGCGTTCGGCAGGAGATACGGCCCGTTGCTCATGGACTCCATACCACCCGCGACGACGATGGAGCTGTTGCCGGTTTCGATTGCCTGCGCCGCGAGTGCGACAGCTTTCAACCTGAGCCGCACACCTTGTTAATTGTCATGGCACCTACTTCGGGTGCAAGTCCGCCGAATCGCTGCCTGCCGCGCCGGGTTTTGACCGAGCCCGGCAGAGACGACGTTGCCCATGATGCACTCGTCAACTTGCTGCGGCTGTAGATTCGCCCGCTTGACTGCTTCGCGCACTGCAACCGCGCCTAATTGTGGAGCAACCATGTCGCTCAGACTTCCCTGAAATTTTCCGATCGGCGTGCGGCAACCCGCGATGATCACAACATCATTCGAACCGGCCATAGTTGCGCTCTTTAGACGCGCTCCTTCAAGCAACGCGTCGCTGCAAAATCGTTTCTCTGAAACGTGCGCGCGCCAAACACAGCGTGATGGGAGAACAGGCGAGAGTGGGCTGTGATGTCACGCGAACTTTTTCTTTGCGTGCGAGTCGCGCATGTGACTTTGGTACAGCATTGCATGCGTCCGCTTCGATCATTTTTCTCTTGACTTCGTTCTGCGTTGACTCTATACATTCAAACAGTTGCAACAAAATACCGTTGCGAAATTCCATGCAGAATGGAAAAGGGAGAATAGATCCATGGCAACCAAAAAGAAAGCAAAGAAGAAAAGCAGCAAGAAGCACTAAGCACCTGCAACAGGCAACGACAAAGGGGACGCGATGAGCGTCCCCAAAGTTTTTTGCGGCATTTTCCGGCCTCCCAACGCCGCTCCGCTTGTTCTTCTGAACGAAATTCTTCCGGCCAAACGAGAAGCTATCTCATAAATTGTTTTGGGAAGGGCACGGCTTCCGTGCCGCTCAGAGCCGCAAGAAATGCCGGCTTCAGCCCCTGAGGGACCCGGCGGGTTACGCCTTCGATTCTTCATGAGATTGCTTCTAATTGACGCGAGGCGCCGACTTCTTTTGCGGAGCTGCGACGATCTTCTCGGTCGCGGGACAGAGATTGCGATAGGGACAAAACGCGCAATGATACCCAAGCTTGGGGGGAAACTTTCCCTCCGCGATTTCGTCTGACGCTTCTTGCACGCGTAGTTTGGCCGCTTCCAACTCGGCGTCGGTCCGCGTGGTGGAGACGGGCATGTTGGTTTCGAGGTTATAAAAGATCAGGCGGTCGGCGTGCTTTCCCCACGTCTCCCTGGCCGCGAGCGCATACAAGGAGAGTTGCAGGCTCTCGTCGGCATCCTCTTGTGACCGCGGCTTGCCAGTCTTGTAGTCCACGATGGCAACGGTGTCCGGGCCAGTGCGATCGATGCGATCCACGCGTCCGGCCAACTTTGCCGAGCCCACTTGCAGTTCAAATCTGCGTTCGGTTTCGATGACCTCGGGTGGCGGAGCACTGCGAGCAACCTCGAAGAACTGCCGCAACTGCTCAATTCCCTGCCGCAGATACAGCTCATACTGATAGCGGTCGGCGATGCCCGCGGACGCCAGGTCAGACCGGAACAGTTCGAGCAAGTCGTCGTCGCCGATCTCGCGCCCGTAACGCTGCGCATCGTAGAAGGTGTGCAGGATGCGGTGCATGGCCGCTCCGTAGTGCAGTGACGCGGGGACGTCGCGCGGCAGGTTCCATTCCCTTTCGAGCTTGAAGCGCAGCGGGCACTCTTCGTAGATCTCAATGGCCGACGCGCTCAGGCCGGTGACGAAGCTCGCCGACGGCGGCATGAGCAGCCACGCGGCAACGTTCGATTGCTGCACGGCGATTCTCTGCTCCTCTTCGGCAAACAAGGTATCCTGCACGGCCGCCGCTGGGTGGGTGGACCAGAACCTTTTGTAAGCCGCGTGAACCATGAACTCCCGCAGGAACTGGGTTGGCTTCGGATCCCTTTTACTCCTGCCCTGGTGCGCATAGATCGCGAGTGTGTCCTTGGCGCGCGTCATGGCAACGTAGAATAGGCGGCGCTCTTCTTCTTCGTGCAGCGTTTTGTCGTCATTCGAAGACGCGTCCGACCTGCGCAGTTCCGCAGGAAAAGCAATGAGCGGCTCCTCGTACGGAGTTGGGAACCGGTTGTTGGATGAGCCCCGAATGATGGCGACATGGCGGTACTCGAGCCCCTTGGCGGCGTGCGCGGTCAAAAGCTGTACGGCATCGTCCAGGCTGCGCGGAAGCGGAATTGTGCCTCGTGCCTGGCCAAAATAATCGAGGTACTCGAGGAATTCGGAAGGGCTCCCGGTTTCGGCAAGGGCTTTCTTGTGCCATTCTTCCACAAACTTCAGAAACGCGACTACCAAAGCCGACCGCTGCAGGCCAAAGTGCCGGATCACGACGTTGACCGCATCGTCCGCGCGAACCCCGTCCTTCCCGACTTCGCAGTGCACTTTCTCCACGCTTTCCAGCACCGCCGAACCGCCCGCGAGCCTTCCCAACACGGTGCGGAGATCGAGATCCTGCCGCCGCACGGCCCTCATCGCTGCCCGCAATTCCATTGGATTGATGCCGAATTGCGGCAGCGCCGCCACGCGAAACAGGCTGGCGGCATCGTTGGGAGACACAGCAGCGGTCAGGCACGCCACTACGTCGCGAACCTCGGGTGTGTCGAGGACGTCCAGACCTTCGATGGAGAATGGAATACCCCGCTCGGCAAATTCATGGACGAGCTCATCGCGATGATTGTGCTGGCGATAGAGCACCGCAAATTCGCTCCACCGGCAGCGCTGTTCTTTACGCTTCTTTTGTATCCGGCCGGCAAGGTCGGCGGCCTCGACTTCTTTATCCCTCCAGGTAACGATTTCGACCAGCGGCGCGGCCGTGGTCTCGCCTTTTTGCTTCGCCTCCTCGTCGCGCAGCGATTCAAGGGGCGCCCGCTGGTAGGAAATTGGAATTCCTTTTTGCGAGAGCGTTTGTGAGGACACTGGCGGGTTGTCATTCACAATGCCAAAAGCGCAACGCAGGATCGGCGAGAGCGAGCGGCGATTCTTTCCGAGCACAACGACTCGCGCCGCAGGGAAATTCCTTACGAACAGCGTGAACGCTTCGCTCGAAGCGCCGCGAAACCGGTAGATCGCCTGATCGGGATCGCCCACGGCAAAAACGTTCGCCGCCGGACCGGCGAGCAATGAGAGGATCTCGACCTGGGCAAAGTTCGCGTCCTGGAATTCATCCACCAGCAGGAAGCGGGTGCGACCCCGCTCCTCTTCGAGCAGCGTGGGCTCGTCCTTCAGCAACCGAAAGGCATTGGTGATCATGTGGCCGAAGGTCCCCAGGTTTTTTTCCAGAAGCATGTTTTCCACGGTGGCGAAAACGCGAGCGATTTCCTGGCAGCGCTCCAAGATCTCCGCCTCTTCCAATTCCGTTTGCTTCTTCGAGCGGGTAACCCAGGGAAGCGGGACCTCGCCCCGTTCGAGGCGCTCTACGTAGCGCGCGTATTGTTCGGGACCGACCAGTTCGTCCTGGCAACGACGCATAAAATCGAGCAAGCTGTCGAGGAACTGACCGACATTGGCAGCGCGCACGAAGTGCTTGAGACGCAGGTCGCGAATACGGCGGCGCAAGTACACCCAGAGATCTTTGTCGTCGAGCACACCAAAATCGGCGCCGCGACGCTGGAGCAGTCCGTAGCACCAGGCATGAAATGTGCAGGTCTGCAGGCCGTCGATGGCGCTACCCTTCAGTTCCCCTCGAACGCGAGCCAGCATTTCCGCGGCGGAGTTGTCGGTATAGGTGAGCGCAAGAATTTCGTCGGGGCGGGCGTGACCTTCGCGGATGAGGTTGGCCACGCGCTGCGTGAGGACGGTGGTCTTCCCGGTGCCGGCGCCGGCGATCACCAGCATCGGGCCATGAACGTGTCCGATGGCTTGCTGCTGGCGTTCATCGGGGACGATCTTCATCGCAGGTGAGGCAGTCCAAGTCATGTGAGATGTCACTTGAGAAGTCACTTGCCGGAGAATATCAGAGCTGGTTGTGGAAGGCTGTGAGGAATCAATGCAATGCTTCAAGCGTGAGGGCCGTGGCGACGATCGCCGCGGTTTCGGCTCGCAGGATCGTGCCGCCAAGAGAGGCCGCGACCCATCCCGTTTCGCGAAACCACGCGAGCTCCTCGTCGGCCCATCCGCCTTCGGGCCCCACGGCGAGCACCACTTCGACTTCGGACGACCGGGATCGCAAAATCCCTCCCAGCCGAGTGTCGTCTTCCGACTCGGCGAGAGACTCAGCGAGAACGATGCGGGCCAGTTCGCCTGCCGGCAGGACACCGGCGCCAGCAAGATCTTTCAGTTTGACCGGGGCTGCAATCTCAGGGGGCGCCGTCCTTCGCGACTGTTCGGCCGCCTGGCGAACGATGCGCTGCCAGCGTTCGTGGCGCTTCACTGCGGCGATGGCTAGATGAGCGTCGCTCCGGCGGGCGATTACGGGAATGATGCGAGCTACCCCGATCTCCGTACACTTCTCAATCGCCCACTCCATGCGGTCAAACTTGAAGATGGCAAGCGCCAGTGTGATCTTCGGAGCAGGCTTGAGCTTATGCTCTTTGCCAAGCGCGAACTCAACGCGATCATCGGAGATCGAAACGATCGTTCCGCGGCGAACCATTGACCGGGCCCCGTCCCCGGTTGCGATGTCGAACTCCTGGCCGATTTCGGCGCGCAGGACGCGCGCGAGATGCGCAGCATGGTCACCCACCAAAGCGGCGGCGTTTCCGGTTACCTCGTCGGCGATCCAGCGGCGGCGCGTCATGGTTCAGGTCTCAGGTCTTACGTCTCAGGTCTCAGGTCTCAGGTCTCAGGTCTCAGGTCTCAGAAAAGGCTCATTCATTCATTGAGTGATAGGGCAAGGAGATTGAGTCCGACACCTGACACCTGAGACCTGACACCTTTTCTACGCGAACATGTCCTTCACGCGTCCCAATAGCGACCGGCGCTGTGGTTTGTTTTCCACCGGAGATAATTCTCCCAGTTCGGCCAACAGTTCACGCTGGCGCTTACTGAGTTTCCCCGGTGTTTGTATTCGCACCTCGACGAAAAGATCGCCTTTACCGTGCCCATTGAGTACCGGCACGCCTTTGTTCCGGATGCGAAACGAGGTTCCCGACTGCGTGCCTTCGGGGACTTTCAGCTTGTGTTCTCCCTCCAGCGTCGGAACCATAATCTCGGTGCCGAGAGCAGCTTGCGAGAACGAGATCGGCAGCACGCAGTGGAGGTCGTTGCCCTCGCGCTCAAAGAAGGCATGCTCTTTGACGTGCAGGACAACATACAAATCGCCGGCTGGCCCGCCGAACGCGCCCGCTTCGCCCAGGCCGGTAAAACGAATGCGCGTGCCGTCCTCCACTCCCGCAGGCACTTTGGCTTCGACCACGCGATCGCGCAGCAAGCGGCCTTCGCCTTTGCACTTAGGGCAGGGATCGGTAATTACGTTGCCCGCGCCCTGGCAGGTTGGGCAGGTTCGAGCGATGCTGAAAAAGCCTTGCTGATACCGGACCTGGCCTCGGCCATTGCACGACCGGCAGGTGACCGGAGCTTTGCCGGGCGCCGCGCCGGTTCCGCGGCACGCGTCGCAGGTCTCATGGCGGCGGACATTCACTTGCTTATCGGTGCCGAAGACCGCTTCATCAAATTCGAGATGCAAGTCTTCGCGAAGGTCGGCTCCGCGCTGGGCGCGGCTGCGACGACGGCTGCCCTGCCCGAACATGTCGCCGAAACCGAAGATGTCGCCGAAAATGTCGCCGAAATCCTGGAAGATGGCGGGATCGAATCCAGCCGGAGCTCCGCCGCCGCCCACGCCGGCGTGCCCGAAGCGGTCATACAGAGATCGCTTCTCGCCGTCGGCTAGAGTTGCGTACGCTTCGGTGATCTCCTTGAACTTTTCTTCCGCATCCGGATTGTTGGGGTTGCGGTCAGGATGGTACGTCATCGCGAGCTTGCGGTAAGCGCTCTTGATTTCAACCTCGGTGGCCGCACGGGTGACCCCGAGTACCTCGTAATAATCGCGTTTTGTGTTAGCGGCCAGAAACTCCCCCCACTCTTTGGTCGAGCCATTAAGTTGATGCTATCTCAATAAACCGCTTTGGGAAGGGCACGGCTTCAGCCGTGCCGCCCAGAGCCAACAAGGACGAGGGCTTTAGCCCCTGAGGGTCCCGGCGCTATCCGCGGCCATTGCGAGCGACCCGCACCATCGCGGGACGCAACAAGCGTTCCTTGTACTTGTAGCCGCGCTGTAGTTCGTCGAGGACATGGTGATCCGGAACCTCGGTAGTATCCACCATTTCGACGGCTTCGTGAACTCGGGGATCGAAAGGCTGCCCCGTCGAAAGAATCGGCTGCACTCCGATTTTCTGCAACGCATCCTGGAACTGACGGTAGATGAGCTCAATGCCGTTGCGGAAGTCGCTGGAGTGGCCGCCGGCCTTTAGCGCGCGCTCGAAACTGTCGAGGATGGGCAGAAAGTTCTTGATGACGTCGGCCGCGGCGAACTCGCGGAATTCCTGCTGTTCCCGCACCCCGCGCTTGCGGGCATTGTCGAACTCCGCCTGCAGACGGGCAAGACGATCAAGCAGCGCGTCACGCTCGGCCTTGAGCTTTTCCGCTTCCGATGGCGCTGCTCCTGGTCCAATGGCCTCCGCCGGTTGGGCAGCGACCGCGGCAGGCGCAGCTTCTTCTTCGCCTTCCGCAGCCGGAAGCTCGTGCTCCAGATCCTCGCGCTCCAGATCAAAGCGCGCCTCGGTTTTTCCGTTTCCTTTGCCCATACTGCTGCATTACTCCGATTCGTTCAAAAGTTTGTCGAACAGCCGCGCGATGTACGACACTGCCGACATGGTGTGTTGATAATCCAGCCGCGTCGGTCCAATCACGGCCAGCGACCCCATCACTTCACCGCCGACGCGGGCGGGAGCGCCAATGAGGACGAAATTCTGCAAATTCGAAGCAGGCAGCGCCTCGTCCAGTCCGATGACCACGCGCACCGCTTCCTGCCGCGTGTCGAGATAAGCGCTGAGCAGCTTCACAACTTTTTCTTTTTCCTCGAGCGTGCGCAGCATTTCTTGCAGGCGCTGGCGATCTTCCTGGCCAGTGACCAGGTTCGCAGCGCCTTCCACGAACACCGCCTGGGTGTCGTCGCTCGAAGCCAGCGCGCCCTGCTGATAGAGCCGCTCGATGGACTTCATCAGCCGGTCATACTCACTGCGTTCTTGTTCCAGGCGGCGGGCAAGCTCGGCGCGCATGTCGCCCATCGTCCAGCCGCGAAAATTGTCATTGATGTAGCGTGCGGCCAGGTCGAGATCGGATTGCGGAATATCCAGGCGAAGCACGCGGTCGCGCACCACCCCCGAGCGCGTAACCACGACCGCCAGCACCTTCTGATCGCCCAAGCGAGAAAAGTAAACGTGCTCCAGCGCGTTCCGCGGTCCGCTGGTGGCCACCGTGACACCGACGCTGTGCGAGATCAGGGAGAGCACATGCGAGGTGCGCTCCATGAACTCCTCCACGTCCGTGACGCCGGTCAGCGTGTCCTGGATAATGCTCTCGTTCTCACGCGAGAGATGGGCCTCACCACTAAGTTGCTCGACATAATAACGATAAGCCTCAGCCGTAGGAACGCGCCCCGCCGAAGCGTGAGGCTGCTCCAGAAATCCCGCATCGGCAAGATCGGCCATCACGTTGCGAATCGTAGCCGCACTCAACCCTTCGCGGCTGGAGCGAGCAAGCGTGCGCGACCCCACCGGCTCTCCGCTGGCAATGAATGTCTCGACGATGGCAGTCAGGATTTCCCGTTCCCGTCCGCCGGCTGGCCCTGCTGGCATACCCACCCGAGTCTCGGGGCTGAACCGCCCCTCTAAATTCTTTAGATGCAGTGGCTTAGATTAAGATTCCACTACTCCTAATGGAATTCTAGGGAGCGCTGGCGAGAGTGTCAAGGAATGGAGGGGATAGGAGGTAGAGCGTTTTGAAACTGCCCTCGTTACCACTTCGTTAACAGGGGTGGGGGTTGGGGTTGGGGTTGGCGTTGGCCGGGGCCCGCGCGTGCGCGGCGGGTTTTCGTGGCGTGCAACGCGCGGTTCTCGTGATTGCGTGGCGCGCGGATGGCGTTTCCCGTGTTCCCAGGTTCGCATTTTCGCGCGTGCGGGGCGCGAATCGGTTCGAACGATCCACGCGCGATGCGGTTTTCCGAACAAAGCTAACGTTTTTCGCGTTTGCACACGCCCGCGATGGGCGCGACTGGAGATCGCCATTGGCGGATGGGACACGCAATGGACAGCAGCCGGGACAGGCGGCTTTCGTTTGAATCGCTTAGAGATACATGCCGATTTGCTAATGGAGGTTTAAGAGCCTCCTAATCGGGCGGCATCGCAGGATACGCTGGAGATGGCTCGAAGGTCTAGCCGAGTGCTAGAGTGAGTGGAGCATTGGAATTCGGACACTCGCGGAATGAAGCTACGCATCCTCAACTTTGGCATTAACGCCACTCATGACTTAATCTCGAATCTTCACGGCTTCAGTGTAGAGCAGTCGATCAGTGATTTTGACGCATTTATCTATGATCCAGGCCGCCTTGGTCCTGCCTCTCTTGATCAAACAAATATTGGGCGGAGGCAGGGTGAGGTCAGGGATCTCATACGGAAAAAGGGCGGTATAGTGGTCTGCGTTCTGAAAGCGGACGATCCCGCGGTTGGGAGATATCTTCTGCTGGAATCTGCCGAGCAGAACGTTACAAACCTTATCCGAGGTACCGCAAGACTTGGCGCAGGTTCACAGATGCGGATTTTGCCTTCGACGAGGGGCTGTTTGACCGGGTATCTCCAAGTCCTTGGAGGAACTCTGAAGTTTGAGGCTTGTTTGGAGGCCACGGAAGCGCGAATAAGCCAGTTCGGAGGTACAGTCTTTGCAGTCGATTCTGTCGGGCACCCCGTTGCCGTCGAGTTCGCGATTGGGGAAGGCAGAATTTGCTTAGTGCCCCTCCCAAACGAGATCGAACCGGTTCGGCTTGGGGCAGCTATCGTCAAAGTGATCAAAGCGCACTTTGACAAAACGACCGAAGTCGAAGCTCCCGATTGGACTAGTCACGTCACTGTTCCGCAAGCAAACGTTCACGATCATCAAATTACTGAGCTTACAAAACAGAAGGAGAAGCTTGAAGCCCAGATTGATGCTCTGAAATCCGAGAGCGAGGAACTGCTGAAGTACGTCTGGCTGCTCTTCGGATATGGCAAGGCCGTATTAGAACCCATCGTGCGATCAGCCTTCAGACTGATCGGTTTCATCGTACCAGAGCCGGAGGAGTATGAGGGCGAATGGGACGTAGAGCTTAGAGAGAGGGAATCCACGCGAACGGCATTGGGTGAAGTAGAGGGATCGGAGGGTGTCATTGATGTAGACAAGAACCGGCAACTACTGGACTACATCGAAGCCGAAGCACTAGAAGGAAGAGATCACAAGGGAATATTGATCGGCAACGGCTTTCGACTGTTGGCACTTGAAGCCCCTGAGCGTCAAAATCAATTTTCTGACCACGCTCAGCGCGGAGCCGCACGAAATGACTTCTGCCTTGTCCCAACGACGGAGCTATTCAAGGCAGTCTGTGCGGTGCTGGAATCGCCTCGAGACGACAGCCTCAAGCACGCCATCCGCGAGTCTTTGCTGACTACTGTCGGCGTTTGGGGTTTCGTAAGACAGGAAACTCCACAGGGCAGTTAGGGCCTCGGAAACAGATGGGACGAAAAAAATCGGATTCTCTGTCCTGTATGGTGTCCCGAAAGTGACTATTGGCGTAACTTGGTATGCTCTGGCGTCACGAAAGGCTTCCAAGGAACTCCCGGGCCGCGCTGAGCCGGTTTGTTATGCCGCCTTGGGTTCGATGGGAACAAGTTCGTAGCCCAGTTGTTTGGCTTGCCGTTTG
>JBEKAF010000088.1:0-14743 GCA_050018355.1 Terriglobales bacterium
CGGAGCCCACCACATCTTCGCCGGACCTCTTTTCTTGAAACCATGTTCGGCGGCGGTTTTCCTTCCCGTCCTCGAAGAGCAGTTCCCGTATTTGGTGGAGAACTATCGTCAGCGTTATCAGGACCGCTCATTCTTGCCGCCTTCCTACGGCAAACGCATAGCGCAACTCATAGCACAATTCCGCCAGAAGTATGGCATCAAACGTGCCGACCCGCGGGGAACGATGTATGCAAACAACTGGCCGGTTCAGGCTTTGGACGAACAGTTGGCGCTGTTCTAGATTTTTCAATTCGCGATTTCCAATTGCCTGGTTTCTCGGACAGTTGGCGATCGGAAATCGACATTCGGAAATCTTGCTGCGCGCTTCTTCTATAATCACTGAATCTCATGGCGACTGCCTCCCCACCAGCCTCCGCTCAACGCCCTCCTCTGGGAGTGCGGCTGCAGAGGTTTTGGCGGCGCGTCACTGAGGGTCTCGAGCTCACCCAACTCTGGTCGCAGTTTGAAACCGAAGCCCGCGCCAGTTACCGCCTCTATTCCCGCGACGTTGCCGCCAAGACTCCCGACGATCTCACCCAGCGCGGACGCCGCCTGCACATCGTCAAGGAATTTTTCTGGGCCGTTCTGGAGAAACTTTCTCCCGCACGGCGCGTCCTGCTGCTGGCGGCGATGATCATGCTGGTTTTCCCCAGTAGTGGTTTTAGTTATCGCGGCGGCGACCACGAGGTGCACGTTGTCGAACTCGACTTCCATTTCTGGGGCGGTCTGCTGATGTTCGTGCTGCTCATGCTGGAAATTGCCGACCGCGTCGTGATGAAACGCGATTTGCAAATTGCGCGCGAGATCCAGACGTGGTTGCTCCCCGGGGCACCACCGCAAATTCCCGGAATCTCAGTCGCCTATGCTACCCGCCCCGCCAACACCGTCGCCGGAGACTACTACGACGTCTTTCCGCGCCCCGGCAGAACCAGCGAAGAAAATCGCGTAGTGTTCGCCGTAGCCGACGTCGCCGGCAAGAGCATTCCCGCAGCCATGCTCATGGCTACTTTCCAAGCTAGCCTCAAGACCCTTTCCACCGCTCAGGTCGCCCTTCCTGAGTTAGTGGCCGACATGAACAAGTACGCCTGCTCCAACAGCCAAGGCGGATTGCGCTTCACCACTGCGTTTCTGGCCGAGTACGATGCAGCTCGGCGAGTCTTCAACTACATCAACGCCGGCCACAATGCTCCCATCCTGCGCCGCAGCAACGGATCGATCGAGCGTCTCGATGTCGGCGGATTGCCCATCGGCATTCAGCCCGATGCGAAATATGAATCGGCGAGCGTCACGCTCGCGTCAGGCGATTGGCTCATCATCTTTACCGACGGATTAGTCGAGGCCGAGAACGCTCGCTTGGACGAATACGGTGAAACCCGTCTGCTCGCCGCAATCGCGGCCGGCGCCGCTGGCACCCCGCCCGAAATGCTGAATCGGCTGATGGCAGAACTGGATCTCTTCGTCGGCAACACCCCACAGCACGATGACGTTACTTGCCTGTTAGTGAAAGCGGAATGACCCTGCATGACATCGGCATCTCGACAACCGCCGCCGTTATCTTCGTGCTGATCCCTTCTTCGCTGTGTCTGCTTTGTGGTTAAAGTCTTGAGTATTTCCTGCTGCGGAGCGAGGCAGAGCTCAGTCGCCATTAATGCCAGCCGAGGCCAATACCTGAGATGCTGTCTGGTGGGCTTTCGCTATGTCTGGGGAAATCTTCTGCGCATAAGCGTTGGCATCATCCGCTTCTCTCCCGCGTCCTGCGCGACGCAATGCTTGACCCATCAGTAGATAGCCTACGTCGGTGGGTTCGACCGTCATCGCATGAGAAATCTGAGCTACTGCTAGTCTGAAGTCACCGGCCCGTTCGGCGAGCAAACCCGTACCGACAAGAGCGGCACTGCTCTCAGGATCCTCCTTTAGCGTGGATTCGTAGCTCATTTGGGCCCGTGGGAAATCCCCCAGCTGCGTGAAGGCTGCCCCCAGCAGGTTTAACGCGACTACCCGCGTCTTCGAATCGGTAGCCTTGTCTAGCGCCTGCTTGTATTGTTCAACCGCCTCCTGAACATGACCGTGGCTCTGCTCGTAGAAGCCAAACCGGACCATTTCCTCCGGGGAATAGGCACCTAAGTTCTGGGCCGCGCTGAACTCAGCAATTGCCCCTTCCACTTGACCCTTATCCGCCATGGCAGGGCCGAGGGCGTCGTGTGCGGCATAGTTCCTCTGGGTGACGCTCAGTGTGTGTCTCCAAAGACTCTCGCTGTCATGCCAATAGGCAAGCTGATGGCGGCTAACCATGCCCAGCGTGATCAAGATCGCGGCCGCGGCTATCCCCAACCAAGCAGGTGCGATTCTTCGCCCCGGCGCGGTCTCCGCCACGCCCCAAATCACGCACACAAACAGCCCAATGTAGGAAAGGTATGCGTATCGGTCCGCCATCGCCTGCGTGCTGACCTGGACCAGGCCGATCACCGGGACCAGCGTTCCCAGAAACCAAAACCAGCCCACCACCAGATAGCGATGATCCTTCCAGCATAGGACAAGACCCGTAAACAAAACCAACACCACCCCACAGGCGACGATTTCCCAAACCGGAAGCAGACGTCCCAGGTGCGGATACGGCATGGCGAGCCGCACCGGCCAAAACGCCTTCCCTATGTAGCGCACGTAGGCTACGACCGCGTTCCCAATGCGTATCCAGGCAGGGACGTCTCGCACTGCGTGGCTCGTGTTTTGAGCCACTAATGTGATCACGGCGCTTCCCGCCGAGAGGACCAATAAGGGCACCTTCTCCATGAACAGGAAGGAGAACGACCGCGCAGTCGGCACATCTGGCCGACCTTCGGTCGGATGCCCACCAGCCATTCGCCGCAACGGCCAATAGTCCCATAACAACAACACGAACGGCAGCGTGATGATCTCCGGCTTCGCCATCAGTCCTAAAGCAAACAGCGCCGCCACTACCGCATACCTTTTCACGTTCACGCGGCGCACGTACCATCCGTATGCATGCAGGGTGAGCAAGAAGAAGAGCATGCTCAACACATTCTTCCGCTCCGCCGCCCATGCTACCGACTCCACATTTACCGGATGGAGAGCAAATAATGCCGCTACCATCAGGCTGGGCCAGGTTAATCCAGTGGCGCCCTCCAGCAGCAAAAACAATAAGATTGCATTCGCCGCGTGGAGCAGAACGGTCACATAGTGGTGACCAGCCGGGTTTAGCTTGAATAATTCGTAATCGAGAGCGTGCGACAGCCAGGTCACCGGGTGCCAGTTGGCGCAATCACCGCTCGTGAATGCCCACTTTACGGTATCCCAAGTCAGGCCCGCGCGAACATGCGCGTTCTCCGTAATGTAGCCATTATCGTCGTAATTTGTGAAGCCGTTATGGACGATCGGGTTGTACAAAGCAAGGGTTAGCAGCACCAATAGAAGACATAGGACTACTCTTCGTTTCTCACCAACCATGAATAGTCGTGCTGTTGGGTCAACCGCCACTGCGGCAGGTTTCGCAATCGCCGTTTTCTTTGAAGACAATGATCCGACCCTCTTTCACGACGATTATATGCAAGAGCACGCTAAACAGGCCGCAACACTTGAGCGCTTCTAGGTTACTTTTGTGAGTGGGCAGAGATATGTGCAAGATGCAGTTTTCGACACGTTCTGAGATTGTCCGAGCTTGCGTGTAGGCGTTACCGTGAACTGTCAGTTGCTATGACAGATTGTGGCAACCAACGAGACCACAAAGGCAGTACAATAACTCTTAAGTTTGGCCTCATCATGAAAACAAAGCTATTGTTCCAGCGACAACCCGAACCAAGGTAACTAGCAGGTTTGGCTTGGGAAGTGCAAACATCAAGTCCGACTGCGTCATTCCATGACCAGCATGAAAATTCAATAAGAGTCCAAGGGGAAAACAAAGATGCGGAAACAACAGAAGGGTTTCTCACTGATTGAGCTGCTGATCGTGGTAGCAATCATCCTGATCATTGCAGCTATCGCGATTCCTAACTTGATGCGCGCCAAGATGGCAGCCAACGATTCGTCCGCGGCCGCTTCCGAGCGCTCCATCGTAACTGCGGAAATTGCTTATTACTCGGCCTTTCCGACCCTGGGCTATCCTGCGGCTATGACAACCCTGGGCGGCGCCATCGGCGCGGCTTGCGCTCCGACCACGACCAACGCCTGCTTGCTCGATTCCTACCTGGCCAACAACGGTAATCCGGCCGGCTCTGGTAAGAGCGGTTACCTGTTTGCCGCAGGTGGCATCGGCGCTGCTCCCGCAACCACGTTCCTGACGACTGCCACCCCGATCAGCCAGACCACTGGTTCCAAGGCGTATTGCGCATTCGAAGACGGCGTGGTGCGCACTCAGGCTGCCGGCGTAATCACGCTCGTCCCTAGCTACGCAGCTTGCCAACTTCTGAACCCACTGGCGAACTAACGTAAGTTAGTTTGGCAGAGCATTCTGGGAAAGGGGATAAAGCTAGAGAGCAGCGAAGGCAACTTCGCTGCTCTCTTTGTTTTTTCTGCGTTTTTTCCGCCGCAGTCAGCCCTTCCCAAACTTCCGTAACCATTGGTTATCGCCCTGTCCAACGTACAATGATCGAGCACCTGTCTCTCAACGGCGGATCATCGTCAAAAGGGGCACTCTGTGGGCGGTGTTGCCTTCATCGCCAGGCCAGTGGGCTCCTGAGGTTGACAAAATTCGTCAAGCGGCAAGGGACGCGCCATCGTCGAATCACCTTCCCTGGCCTGAGAGGATTGATCGGAATCGCACATCGGGCTGAAAAGTAAAGCAGTTCCGGCATCCAGACCGAAGTGCGGCGTCTGCTCCAGTCTGGTAGTCGGCATGCTACTACTCTGAATGTCTCCCTTTGATAAGTGGAGCTTTGGGGCGATTACAGATGTTTTGCAGCTTTGGAAACGAGACTTGGGGAAGAAAGAAAGCTCTCCGATGCGCAAACAAAAGGGCTTCTCATTAATTGAGTTGCTGATCGTAGTTGCCATCATTCTGATCATTGCGGCGATTGCTATCCCGAATTTCCTGCGGGCCCGCATGGCGGCCAACGATTCTTCCGCAGCCGCCTCCGTCCGCAGCATCAACACGGCGGAAATTGCTTATTTTGGCGCTTTCCCCACGCTCGGTTATCCGGCGGCTGTGACCACTCTGGGTGGCGCGTCCCCCTGCACTCCAAGCACCACCACAGCTTGCCTCATCGATAACTACCTGGCCACCAACGGCGGTGGAAACGGCAAAAGCGGTTACAACTTTAACGCCGCCGGCTCGGCTAGCGCCGGCAGCCTCGTCAACGACCAGTTCTTTTCAACCGGCACGCCTTTCAACAGTCTTACCGGGACCCGCGCCTACTGCTCGATTGAGGATGCAGTATTGCGTCTTCAGGCTCCCGGCGTCATCACTCTGGTTAGCAGCCATGACGTCTGTGTCACACTGAACGCGATGGGCAATTAGTCCGGCAGGTATTTCTGGTATCAAACGGTTCGCGATCTTCATGGTGTCGCTCATCTTTCCCGTAGCTCGTCTCACGAAAGCGGCTTTCGCCAGGCAGATAGATTCCACGGTGCGATGCGAGAGCCTTCAAGACGGCACCGACCATTGACTCCCGGGGCTGCGGTAGTAACCGTCGTAACCCTCCACCCGTATGAAAATCCCGGCTGGTTTCATATAATTTTCTTCGGGAAGGTAATCTCTCCAGTCTGTTCGTTCGGGGTGTTATGCCTGCAATTGAAATCCTTGGTTTGCAAAAAACCTACATGCTCGGGTTCTGGCGCAAGAGACCAAAGCGCGCTCTCAGTCCGTTGCATCTGACGGTCGAAGATGGCGAGATCTTCGGCTTCCTCGGCCCCAACGGCGCCGGCAAAACAACTACCCTGAAGCTGCTCATGGGTTTGGTATTCCCTACCGCCGGATCCGCACGCATCCTGGGCCGGGAGTGGACAGACCCTGAAGTGAAGGCGCAAATCGGCTTTCTTCCCGAGCAACCCTACTTCTACGACCATTTGACGGCTCACGAACTTCTGAATTACTACGCCCAGCTCTCCGGCGTCCCCGGCAAGGAACGCTCACGACGGGTGGAGGCGATGCTGCAACGCGTCGGTCTGCCCGACGTCAAGGGCGTGCAATTGCGAAAGTTCTCGAAAGGAATGCTGCAGCGCGTTGGCATGGCGCAGGCCATTCTGCATGATCCCAAGGTTGTGTTCTTCGACGAGCCTATGTCCGGACTCGACCCCATGGGCCGGCGCGAGGTGCGCGACCTGATGGAGCAACTCAAGCACGAAGGTAAGACAGTGTTCTTCTCCACCCACATTCTTTCCGACGCCGAGGCCCTCTGCGACCGCGTCGCCATCATCCACAAAGGCGAGCTCCGCGGCATCGGCGCGGTCGAGGATTTGACCTCCAGCGTTCAAGGCAAGGTGGAGGTGATCTGGAAAGGTACCCAGGTACCAGCCTCGCTCAAGGCGCTGGGCGCGGAGTGCCACATCACCGGCGACACGGTGCGCGCAATCATCAATGAGAACCAGCAAGATGCGGCCATCGATGTCCTCCGCCGCGAGTGCCTGCGATTGATTGCGATCATTCCCGTTCGCACTTCGCTCGAGGCTTATTTTGTCGAGAAGCTGCAGCATGCCGAGACCACGGCCGGGAGGATGGCATGAAAGCGCGCGTGGTACACATTGCGTCCAATACTTTTCGCGAAGCGGTGCGAGACCGCGTGCTCTACAACCTCATCGCTTTCGCCGTTTTGCTGTCCGGAGCGGCCATCCTGCTGGGCCAGATCTCGATCGACATCGAAAAATTAGTCGTCATCAACCTCGGCCTCACGGCGGTTTCCCTGTTTGGCATCGTGATCGCCATTTTTATCGGCATCGGTCTGGTCTCCAAAGAGATCGAAAAGCGCACGCTTTATACCGTCCTTTCGCGCCCGGTTCGCCGGTGGGAGTTCATTGTCGGCAAGTTCTTTGGCCTGGCCGGCACCCTGGTCGTGAATACGTTCTTCATGACGATCGGCGTGTTCGCCGCGCTGTTCTACGTTGCCCACAAGTTTGTACGGGTCGATGCGCTCATACTGATCGCTTTGTATTTCATTGTTCTGGAATTCGTGATCATTTGTTCGCTTACGCTGTTGTTTTCTTCGTTTTCCTCACCGTTGCTTTCCGCCGTCTTCGCCTTTGCCCTGTTCGTGATCGGAAGCTTCGCCGAAGATCTGCGCGGCTTTGCCGGCATGACCCATGGATTCACTCGCTGGCTGGCTACCGGCGCGGCCTATTTGGTGCCCAACTTTTCCGCCTTCAACGTAATCGCTTCTATTGCTCATGAGCAGCCGGTTGCGGCGCAGCTCATCTGGCACAACACTCTCTACACGCTGTTTTACGCCACCATGGCTCTGAGCGGGGCGGTGCTGATCTTCGAACACCGGAACCTGAAATGAAGCAGAGCCGCAAGACGTCGATTGTTGCCGCCGCATGTGTGGTCTTTTCACTCGCGGCCAGTGCCGTAACGCTGCACAGCACCGACCAGCTTCGCCCGCAAGCCACCATCGAAGATGTCTTGTACGTCAGCTCGCCCAAGGTCCTGAAGCGCGCCAGCCTTGGTTATGACGGCCTTCTCGCCGATATCTATTGGACTCGAGCGGTACAATATTTCGGCTACAGACGCTCCCAAGGCGCACGCAGCTATAACCTGCTGTTTCCCTTGCTGGAGATTACAACTCACCTTGATCCGCATCTGGTGGTGGCATATGAGTTCGGCGCCAGCTTTCTTGCTCCAGCCCCTCCGCACGGAGCCGGCCAGCCCGAGCATGCGGTTCAGTTGATGGAATACGGCATTCAGAACAATCCCGACAACTGGAGGCTCTACTACGACCTGGGCTTCGTTTATTACATGAATCTGCAGGATTACAAGAAGGCCGCCGAGGCCTTCGCGCGCGGAGCGCGGGTCCCGGATGCGCACCCGTTCTTGCAGGTGCTGGCGGCGCAGATGGCAGAACATGCTGGAGATTTTGACACCCGCCGCATGATGTGGACCGCAACTTATCAGAACAGTCAGGACAAACTGATTCGGCAGAATGCGGTCGAACATCTGCGGGCCCTGCGCGTGGACGAAGACGTCACTGTTCTGGAGCAAGCGGTGACGCGCTTTGGAACGCGCACCGGACGCCTGCCCATGAGCATGTCAGAACTTATAGCCGCGGAGCGGTTGTCGGGAATTCCGGTCGATCCCGACGGCCATCCCTACAAGCTCACGCCGGAAGGCCGCATCGAAGTGCGCGTGCCGGATGACTTCCCGTTTGCCACCAAGGGGCTGCCTCCGGGATACAAACCGGTGCCGAAGTTCCATACCCAGAACCCGTAGCCTCGTCCTCGCCTTTCCTATCATCGCTTATGATGCGGACATGCACGGCAGTAATGGTTCCGCTTCCGCGTCGCCTCGAATCAGCTTGTCGGGCTCCGGGCGGCGTTGGTGGAAAGAGGTGGCTGCGCGCGAAGGCCGCGTCAAGGCTACGGCCCGGCTTTTGAGCGTGCTGGCGGAGTTTGTTCGCGACTCCACACCGGAGCGGCGTCGCCAGCGATATGGCGATGCGGATTACGATTGGGATCACCGCGTTAACACGACGAGCGCGGCTGTGGGCTGGCGCGACCGGCTGCTGGGAGTTTTCCACTCGCCCTATCAGCCGACGGATTCGGTTCTACTCCACGAGATGATCGGGGCTCTGTGTGAGCACGCTGGCATCGACCTTTCCGAGTTCGTCTTTGTCGATCTCGGCTCGGGTAAAGGGCGAACGCTGCTGATGGCTTCCGATTATCCCTTTCGCCGCATCGTAGGGATGGAACTTTTGCCGGCGCTTCACGAAACCGCAAAGCAGAACTTGAGCAGTTATCACAGCGAATCGCAGAAGTGCTTGTTGATCGAATCGATCTGCGGCGATGCGACTCAGTTCCCTTTTCCTGACGAGCCCACCGTGCTCTATCTCTTCAATCCGTTTCCGGAGTCTGGGATGCGGCGCGTGATCGCCAATCTGGAGCAGAGTCTGCGAGCGCAACCGCGAGCGGTGTATGTGCTCTACCACAATCCGCTGCTGGGGCATGTGCTGAGCGAGAGCGTAGTGTTGAAAAAAACTCGCGGGACGCATCAGTATGCGGTGTACGCCTCAGGGGTGAGATCTGAATCAAAAAAATTACAGATCGACCGCGTAAAATCCCTGGAAACAATGACTTGCGGGCCTCGTGATGGCGGAGATCCGGCTAAAATCTGATTTCTAAAGAACTTAACGGCAAAATCTTTGTTTTCATGCAGTTGCCGCTTGATTCCCCCACCAAAGGTGACAAAGAGCAGCAACTAATTACCTCGCACTGAGCGAAGGAGCTTTGAATTAGTTTAGCCCAATCCCACGCGCAATGACAGGACTCCTGATCTCGGGCGATATTTAAGGGTAGAGCAAGAAAATAGGATGAGCCAAGAAAGGGGTTGTGGCAGAGGGCAGTGGGGAGAGAAACTGACGGCGAGATGCCACAGCTACAGCTTCCAATTTTTCCCGCCGATGTGACTCCGATCAACCAGCAAGTTGCGGTGAGCTGCGAATCGGGGAAAGTGGTGTATGTGCACGGGCTGTTGCCGGTGTTTCAGCATGAGCGCGGGGATCTGGCGAGCTTCCGGTTGTTTACCAGTCAGATGATTGCGAACGGGAGCGTGCGCCACAGCGAAATTGCGCGGACGTTTGGGGTGCCGCTGGCGACGGTGAAGCGGTATGTGAAGTTATATCGGGAAAAAGGAGCGCAAGGATTTTTTGCACCGCGCCGGCGACGATCGGCGGTGGTGCTGACGCCGGAGGTGAAGGCGCAGGCCCAGGCTCTGTTGGAGGAAGGCAAGAGTGTGCCGGAGGTGGGGACGGCGTTACGCATTCTGCCGGACACGTTACGCAAGGCGATGGGGGCGGGCTATCTGCATCCGCGGGGTAAAAAAAAGACTCGGTTGTAAGCACGGCGGTCAGCAGTAAAAGCGAGCGGACGCAGATCGACAGCGCAGCGGAGATGGGCAATGGGGCCACGCGCCGGATAGAGCGGGTGGCGGCGGCGATGGGGGATTTAGCGGCGGCGCCGGCCCAGTTCGAGGCGGCGCGGGATGTGCCGCAGGGCGGAGTGTTGTTGGCCTTGCCGGCGCTGTTGGCCACCGGTTTATTGCGCTTTAGCGAACAGCTCTACGCCTTACCGAAAGGCTTTTACGGCATCGACAGCATTTTTCTGTTGCTGGCACTGATGGCCTTGGCGCACATTGCCTCCCTGGAACAATTGCGCTATGTGGCCCCCGGCGAGTGGGGCAATCTGCTGGGGTTGGACCGTATCCCGGAAGTACGGACGCTACGGAGCAAGCTGGCGATCCTATGTCGGGAAGCGGGACGGGCGGCGCGCTGGCAGGCGGCCTTGGCCCGGGAGTGGATTGCCGGACTGTCGGGCGGGGATCTGCTGTTCTATGCCGACGGGCACGTGCGCGTCTATCACGGGGATCTGACGCCGTTGCCGCGGCATTACGTGGCCCGGGAGCGGCTTTGTCTGCGGGCCACGACCGATTACTGGATTAACGCCATGGACGGCCAGCCCTTCTTCTACATCAACCAAGAAGTCGATCCCGGACTGCAGGCCACCCTGCGCGAGAAGCTGGTGCCGTTTCTGAAGGAGCAGGTGCCGATCTCGCCGGAACTGCAAGCGCGGCTGGACGCCAATCCGCGGCAGCACCGGTTCACGCTGGTCTTCGACCGAGAGGGGTACAGTCCGGAGCTGTTCGCGGAAATGCAAGCCAAACGGATTGCGGTGCTGAGCTATCGCAAGTACCCGGGGAAAGACTGGCCGGTCGAGGAGTTCGGCGAGCGCTGCGTGGAGTTGGTGGGGAAAGAAACGGTGGCGCTGCAACTGGCGGAGCGGGGTACACGTTTAAGCAACGGGTTGTGGGTTCGCGAAGTGCGCAAGCGCTCCGCGGGCGGAAAGCAGACCGCCATCCTGAGCACCGATTACCGGACCGATTACACGCGCTTGGCGGCATCGATGTTCGCGCGCTGGTCGCAGGAAAACTTCTTTCGCTACATGCGGCAACACTACGGTTTAGACCGGCTGGTGGAGTATGGAACCGAATCGATTCCTGACACCGTACGCGTGGTTAATTCCGTTTGGCGCCAGCTGGACAGCCAGATCCGCAGCTTGAGCGGCCAACGCCAGCGCAGCTTGGCGATCTTTGGGGCCCAGAGCTTGGAAGGGGAACTCTCGGAAACAGCCGTAACCAGCTACCAGCAGAAGCAGGCTCAACTCCAGGAGCAGATTGAAAACCTGGGACAACAAATCGAGCAGCTCAAGCAGCAGCGCAAGCAAACTCCCCATCCTGTCCGCGTGGCGGAGCTGCCCCAAGGCGAACGCTTCCAGCGTCTCCTCCCGGAACGCAAGCAGTTCTTGGACACCATCAAACTGATCAGCTATCGCGCCGAGACCAGCATGGCCTCGGTGCTGCGCCAAACCATGACGCGCAGCGACGATACCCGCGCCCTGCTCCGTCAAATCTACAGCACCCAAGCTGACCTGTTCCCCGATGCCGAGAGCAAAACCTTAACCGTCTGTCTCCACCACCTCACGCAAGCTATACACGACCAGGCGCTCCGCCATCTCTGCGACCAACTCAACGCCACCGAGACAATTTTTCCAGGTACGGATCTACGCCTGATTTACAAAATCGGCTCATGTTAATTTCCCTCGTAGATCAGGAGTCCTGAATGATGTGACATGCGACCAACAGAGCTGTGGAAAACGGCAGGCGCCGGTTCATCTCTCACGCAGGCACATGGACCGAGGAAACAGAAGATTCAGTTCATGCACTGCGACGCGATGCAGTACACTATGAGCACCTAAAAAGGTGCTTCGGTAGGAGACGTAATGCTTGACATTACGAAGGACATTCAATCACTGACAACTTTTCGCCGGCGTTCTGGCGACTTCATGAAGCTGCTCAGGAAGAGTAAGCGGCCGGTAGTGCTCACGGTGAAGGGGAAGGCGGCGGCCATGGTGCAGGATGCCGCAGCATATCAGCGGTTGCTGGACGCAGCTGCACTCGCGGGCGCTGAGGAAGGCATCCGGCAGGGATTGGAGGGCTCTAGAAGGCGGAAGGTCCGGCCTGCACGGCAGTTCTTTGATGAGTTCGAAGCACGGCATGGCATACCTCGTTAACATTCCCGCGCGGAACGCTTACCTTGAGCGTCTGTATAGCGAGATCGACGGCGCAGGCTCCGTCGCCACACGAAGATGGTACAAGGGGTTGAAGAAGCAGATTCTCAGTTTGGAAGAGCACCCCAACCGGTGTCCGGTAACTCCTGAGAAAAAGACAGTCAGGCAACTGCTCTATGGCCACAAGCATGGCGTCTATCGTGTGATCTACCGTGTGTTTGAGAAGAAGAGAGTGGTAGAGGTGCTGCATAAACGACACGGGGCGAGGAACAAGTTTCGGACGGCCGAGCTGGAATGAGTGCTGCGGCACCACCTCTCAGAAACGAGGCCGTTACGAAACCTGAGCCGTCTCTTTTAGAGTTGCAGGGATCCTTCGTTGGGAGTGGCGCGCTTGGCGTGCGACTCCGCTGCCTCAGGATTACAAAGCGGGAGATGCGCGTCGGGACATTTGTGGCATGGCAAGAAAAGCAGATTCCTCCGCTTGCCGTCGCTGGCGCTCCGGCTGTGGTCGGAATGACAGAAGCGGTAGATGGCTCGAAACAGACGACGTCTGAGCGAATTCCAGGCGTTTGAGTTGATGCGGTCGGCGCGGACTTGGGCTAGGTCCGCAATGTGGCCTTTGAAGCCTGAACCGTCTGTTGACAGAAATGCAGAGGTCCTTCGTTGGGAGTCGCTCGCTTCGTGAGCGACTCCGCTGCCTCAGGATGACACAGTGGGAGATGCGCGTCATGACATTTGTGGTATGGCAAGAAAGGCAGGTTCCTCCACTTGCCATCGCTGGCGTTCCGGCTGCGGTCGGAATGACAAAGTTTTTTGGTGAGAGCAGATTCTCTTCGGCCGCGCTCAGGGCCGGCTTCCCGCTCGCTCTCGCCGGTTTAAGCAGCTCCGAGAAGGCTCAGAATGACGAGAGTCGTGGTGGGTCTGATGCCTAATGGCCGTGGCGATGTAGGCGAGATCCCTCGCCCCGCTGGTGAAAACGCGGGGCTTCGGGATGACGCTCTGAAGTAGAATCCTACCAGTGATGATCAAGTCGACCGTAACAGTCCTTCTGCTCGCCCTTGCGTCGTCGCCTAGCGCTGTGGCGGAAGACGTCCATGCCATCGCGCAGGCTGTGGACGAGCACTACAACCACTTACAAAGCCTGCGGGCCGAGTTTACGGAGGTTTATCGTGGGTCGGGGATGGAACGGACGGAGTCGGGGACGGTTTGGCTGGCGAAGGGTGGGATGAAAAAACCTGGCAAGATGCGGTGGGAGTACCGTTCTCCCAGGGAGAAGCTCTTTGTGAGTGACGGGAGAGATGCGTGGTTTTACGTCCCCGGCGACCGGCAGGTGAGGAAAACAGCAGCACGGAAGCTGGATGATATTCGGTCGCCGCTGGCGTTCTTGCTGGGCAAGAGCAAGCTGGAAAAGGAGTTGCAGGGGTTGTCTCTAGCTCCGGATGTCACGCCTTTGGCTGCTGGAGACGTAGTTTTGCGGGGAGTACCGCAGGCTATGGCGGACCGGATCAGCGAAATCCTGCTGGAGATCACCCCCGATCATCAGATTGCGCGAATTGTGATCGACGAGGTCGATGGATCGACGACCGAGTATCGCTTCAGCGATCCGAAAGAGAATGTCGAGATTCCGGCTGCAAGGTTTGACTTCACTCCTCCGGCGGGGACGGAGGTAGTTGAGGGCGAACTGGAAGGCAATTGAAGGATTAACAGGAGCGCCGCATCTGGCATGTTGCTGGGATAGGGGTTACTTGCGATACTAACAACACGGGGAGTGGGTTGGATCAGCAGTTGAGATGGTAAGCCGCGATGTTAGACTGGGCCCGTAGGGTTGGGGCGGGTCGGGAAGCGAAAAGAACCGGTAAATGGCAGAGTTTGTTGTAAAAGTCGCGGACGAACGGGGCCGCCTGCTCCAGCAGGTGGAGCAGGGCTACTCGGTGGCGGAGGTACGCGACCGCTTTGCCTCGCAAGGGTATCTGGTTTACTGGGTGAAGCCGCAGGGAATCTTTTCCGGCGGATTTTCGCTGCGCCGGCGCCGCAAACTCAAGCAAAGTGCTTTTCTGGTATTTAACCAGCAGTTTCTGACGCTGATCAAGGCCGGATTACCGATACTGAACTCGCTGGACCTGTTGATCAAGCGGCAAAAAGATGGCCATCTGCAGCAGATTCTTGGGAATGTGCGGGAGCGGGTAAAAGGCGGGGAACTGCTTTCCGACGCCTTCGCCGCGCATGCCATGGTCCCGAAGATTTACACTACCACGCTGATGGCGGGAGAAAAGAGCGGAGCCATTGATGAGGTGCTGACCCGGTACATCAATTTTCAGCGGCTAGCGATGACGTTTCGCAAGAAGCTGTTCGTGTCATTGATTTATCCCACCCTGCTGGTAACCGTGGTCACGATCATGGTGATGTTTTTGTTCACCTACGTCGTGCCGAAGTTTGCGGAGCTGTTCAATAGCCTGGACGCGAAACTTCCGGCCATTACGCTGTT
>JBEKAF010000089.1:0-14635 GCA_050018355.1 Terriglobales bacterium
ATGTTCGAGCCATGAATATAGGTATGGCAGTTCGTACAAGTTATGGTTTCCGACGACCCCGCGCTCATTCCGTGAACCGTGTTGTTAGCTACGCCGCTGTGGCACTGGTTGCAGAGCGGGTTGATGGCCGGCATGTTCAGCAGGCGGGCGTTCTGGGAACCGTGCGGAGTGTGGCATCCCACACACCCCTCGGCCTTGACCGCGGCGTGTTCATAGACGAACGGCCCGCGCGTCTCGGTGTGGCACCTGGTGCAGATCCAGTTCTGGTCGGCCGTGGACTTCACGTTGTTGGCTCCGAAGGTGCCGTGCACGTCGTGGCAATCGCTGCACATGATCAAGCCTTCGTTTACCTTGTGGTGGAACGGCATATTGAACGCCGGCTTAGTGTCGGAGTGGCACTGGAAGCAGAGCGTAGGCTGCGAAGCCTTCAGCAGCTTTTCTTCCTTGCTCTGATGAACGCTGTGGCAGCTGGTACAGCTGACGTTCGCCTTGGCGTGGGGCGAGCGGTCAAAGTTCGGGTGCGCTCCCGCGTGACAGGTCAGGCACTTGGCGTCAACCTCTTTGGCCGAGTGCTTCGCGGGATTGAATATCTTGCTCGTGTCGCCGCCGCCCTCCACATGCTCCACACCGGGACCATGGCAGCCCTCGCAACCTTGGTGCGAGGGCTCCTTATTTAGTGTGGTCTTCCAGTGTGGCGTTTTCTCCCAGGCGTTGTAAATCTCTTCGTGACAGGTCTTACAAGTCTCCGCTCCCACGTACTTGGAGGCTTCAGAGGAAGGCGCACTGGCCGAAGGCGGGCTAGCGGATTGAGCGCTCTTATCGGCAACCTGCTGGCGAGCCTGGCTTGGAGCAAAGCCGACGACGACGAAAAGACATAGAACCGAGAACAGAAGAACTCGAGTGGCCCTGGATTTTGCTGGCATTCGCATTAGCACGTCCTCCCTCGACACCCGCGGTTTGTCATGAATGTGTGACCAAGGAATTTTGTGGCTCACAGGTTTGAAAGCGCCCGGCTTCATTTCATCCACCAGTCCTATCTCATCAACGAGGCCCGCCATTCGTGAGCACCACCTTGAGTGCGCCCTCTTTTGCCGCGTTTCCAAACGTGTCATACGCCTTCATGACCATGGCCTGGCAGATAGCGAAGGTAGCTGGAAGCCCGACTGCCAGTTCAGCGGTTGTCATTGACACTTCCTCGAAAAATGGTGCTGCTACAGCGATTCACAATGCTGTGTCAACATTGCACACTTTCGCAAAACAAAAAGAGAGATAGCTGCGTAGTGCACATTAACGTCAGGCTGCGGGTAAAGGTACAAGTCACCATTTGCGAGCGGGACGGAGTCTCCTGTACTTGTCTATCCACGATGTTGATCCGTTCGGGGGCAGGTACTGTTCGGTTGCGGCATGGAACCGCCTTTCCATTAAAGAGCAGATCGTATGGAAGATCGCTGGCGGCTGTCTGTGATGATTGAACTGAAAAAATGTGACAAATCAAAAGCCAAGGCTATGGAAAGGGCCTGCCACTTGGTAGCGCAAGTCGAACTTAGTATCTAGCGGGTAACACCGTGGGGCGAGTCCCGCTTTCGCACCCATCAACTGCGTGATCCCTGGTTTGTTTGGTCTCGCCCGTTTCAATTTCTGCTTGTTCGTGCCGAAATGAAGATGTCCGCAATGGGCTCGGCAGCCGAGATTTGACACGAGTCTTTGTGCGACCTACGATTTGCGGGATCATGCAGAAATTAAAAAACCACTACTGCCGTCAAGTTTGTGTGCGCAACGCGAGGGGCCTCGCAACGAAGAACATCGTAGCGAAGGGCATTGCAACAAAGAGCGTCGCAATTCTCTTCACCCTACTGGCATTCACACTTCTTTCGCTGGCGGCGCCGCCGGCAATTTCCACAGCCGATCCGCATCGCTACCTGGATGACATCAAGGCACTGACCACGCCTGCGATGGAGGGACGTGGCGCCGGGTCGAAAGGGTTGACGCGGGCCGAGCACCTGATCGAGAAGCGGTACAAAAGCCTGGGACTCGATCCCGCGGGCACAAACTCCTATTTACAGCCTTTCACGGTCATCACGGGCGCGCACTTGAAAGGGAAGAACGATTTCGCAGTGCTGACCGGGGACCAGAAGCGGGAGTTGAAAGCAAAGCAGGATTTTGTTCCGTTCAGTTTTTCCGCTTCGGGATCGGCCCACGGGCCTCTGGTGTTTGCCGGCTACGGCGTTTCGGCCGACGAGTTTCAGTACGATGACTACGCCGGGATCGACGTCAAGGACAAGATTGTCGTCGTTCTGCGCTATGAGCCTTCTTCGTTCGGCGTGAAGGGCGGCAATCATGGCATGACGCAGCATTCCCAGTTGGTGACGAAAGCCATCAACGCCAGAAACCATGGTGCGAAGGCGCTGGTGCTGGTGAACGGAAAGCTGGGCGACGGCGAAGAAGACCTGCTCACGCGATTCGGCAGCGTGAGCGGGCCGGAAAATGCCGGCATCATTTTTCTTCAGGTCAAGAACACCGTCGCGGAGGGCTGGCTCAAGGCGGCGGGTAAGTCGCTCGCGGAATTGCAGTATCAGATCAACGCTTCGTCCAAGCCCGCATCGTTTGCGCTGCCGGAAAACCAGACTGCGGCGCTGAGAGTCAGTATCGAAACCACCCGGGCCACCGTGAACAATGTGCTCGCTTATCTGCCGGGCAAGACAGATGAATACGTGATCATTGGCGCGCACTACGATCACCTCGGAAGAGGCAATTTCGATTCGCTAGCGCCTTCGCAAATCGGGCAGATTCATCCGGGAGCGGATGACAATGCTTCGGGCACGGCGGGAGTGCTTGAACTGGCGCGGTTGCTCGCGCCGCAGAGAGGTCAGTTGCGGCGCGGAATTCTGTTCGCTTCGTTTGCGGGCGAAGAGCTCGGGTTGCTGGGTTCGGCGGCGTGGGTGAAGGAACCGACGCGTCCGCCGGAAAAAGTCGTGGCCATGCTGAACATGGACATGATCGGCCGCATCAAGGATCAGAAAGTCTACATCGGAGGCGTTGGGACGGGCTCGACGCTGAAAGCTGTGGTCGAGCAGGCGCAGGCGAAATCCGGATTCAAGATCGAATACTCGCCGGGCGGATATTCCTCGAGCGACCATACCTCGTTCGTCGCAAAGAAAATTCCGGTGCTGTTTTTCTTCTCCGGGTTGCACTCGGATTATCACAAGCCTTCGGATACGTGGGAGAAGATTGATCCGGAGTCGGCGGCGCGGTTGCTTAACGTTGTGGGGAAGACGGGCGAGCTGTTGGCGGATGCGGAGGAGCGTCCGGCTTTTATTGTCGTCGCGGAAGACAGGCCGGCAGGCGGTTCGGGAGGCGGCGGCTATGGACCGTACTTCGGATCGATTCCGGATTTCGGCGAGGTGGAAACCGGCGTGAGGTTCTCGGATGTAAAACCAGGATCGCCCGCGGCGAAGGCAGGTTTGAAGGCAGGAGATATCCTGGTGCAGTTCGGCGACAAACCGATCAAGAATCTTTACGACTTCACGGATGCCCTTCGCCGTAGCAAAGTGGGCGATGTGGTCGAGGTCAAGGTGCTCCGCGATGGGCAGCCGGTGACGGCGTCGGTCAAGCTCGAACAGCGCAAGTAGGTGGGTGCCGTCAGCGGCTCAGACAGGCTGCGGAAAAATTCCAGTGTCGTAGAGACGGGACTTGCCCCGTCTTAGACAGCCGGGTGGCCCGGGCTATCACATCCATGCAAAACTCCGCCCATGCGAGAGCCATGGGCGGACCTGCAAAATCACTTGGTTGTATCCGCCGGTTTCGCGGGCTCGGAAGGCTTCGACCCCTTCAGCTGGGCAAAGGATTCCTCCACGCGCTTCCGGAAGTCACCGCTGTCGTCATGCTCAAATCCGCTATAGTTCGACTTGACTTGCATCTCACACTCTGTACCCTTCGATACCAAGGCGACGTGGTTGGTGCGCCCGAGGGCCGCTCCGGTAATGGTGACATGAACGGCGTGCTTCACCTTGTAGGAAGCAGTCATTAGGGTGTCGTTACTCTCCTCGACGTTGTAGTTCTCCGCATTGCTGAGGACGTCTTTGACCGCGCCCCACAACTCGCTGCAAGGAGCGGGATAGGTATTCTTGGAGGTCTTGCCGAACGCCGGCAGAGCAAGAGCAAGCAACATCAAAGCAGCAACTGCAACTTTCATCATGGCATGTTCCTTCCGATAAAGATGTACTTCACAGAATGTATACGCCTGACCGCTTCTCGACGCAATTGGCGGTAGCCCGGGAATATGCGACATAAGTTTGGGTTGACAACCCATAGCGCCCCTGCGATGTCTGGCTCTCAAGGGCTAAATCCCGCATTTCAAAACAATGCGGTTACCGCAGCGCTGAAGTGTTGCGTCAGTGTTAAAGCAGAGCTAATTTAATCGCCCGCTAACACTTTGCTCTGACCTCGGCCCCCGCGTTACACTGCGAGACATGAATACAGCGAACCAACCGAATGTGAAGTTCGTGCAGACCCCCGACTACCGCGAGGCCTACTCCAACAGCGTGCAGATCCGGGTGAATGTCTGGGATTTCTTCCTCGTTTTCGGGACCATGCAGCAAAGCTCGGAGACGCAGGTGGAATTGCGAAACTTTCAGGGAATTTATCTCAGCCCGCAACAGGCCAAGGCACTCATGGCGCTCTTGCAGCAGAACGTGGCAAACTACGAGGCCGCGTTCGGCGAGATCAAACTTGATCCACGAGCCCCGGGTGGACAAATTCACTGATGCACCGTTCAACGATGGCTGCGCGGCCGGCAGCGCACTCCGATCTGAAAACAAAATCTCAACCGGCACTCTCCGCATGGGTGCAGCCGTTTTTTCTGTTCGCGCTGTTCTTTGCCGGATTGATGCTTCTGCATGCGCCACTCCTGCGCCTTCCTTATTTCTGGGATGAGGCCGGCTATTACGTTCCTGCCGCGCGTGATTTGTTTCTGACCGGCAGGTTCATTCCGCAGTCCACGCTATCGAATGCGCATCCTCCGCTGGTGATGGCGTGGCTGGCGCTGGCGTGGCACGTCTTCGGATACTCCACGCTAGTCACACGCACAGCCATGCTGGCGCTGAGTGCATTCTCGCTGCTGGGCCTGTTTCGACTTTCGCGAATCGCCGCCAATCTGCCCGTGGCCTGGGCGACAACCGCGTTAGTGACACTTTATCCGGTGTACTTCACGCAGAGTTCCATGGCGCAGGTTGACTTGCCAGCCGCCGGATTTACGTTCTGGGCGCTGGCCGCCTACACTGAAGACCGTCCGGGGAAGCAAGTGCTCTGGTTCTCGCTGGCGGCGCTGGCGAAAGAGACTGCGATCCTTGCTCCGCTGGCCCTGTTTGGCTGGGAACTGCTCGGTTATTTCATTCGGCCATGTTCAAAAGAAACTCGTTGGAAAGAAATTCTTCCACCTGTGGGCGGACGCACGCGCCTCCTTTATCTGCTGCTTCCGGTCGTGCCGCTGGCCGGCTGGTACGCCTATCATTACGCGAAGACGGGATTCCTGCTGGGCAACCCCGAATTCTTTCGTTACAACGTTGCCGCCACGCTCAATCCTCTGCGCGTCCCGCTTGCGCTGGGGTTGAGGCTCTGGCAACTCTTCGGATATTTCGGCCTTTATCTGCTCACACTGGCGGGAATGTTGGCCATGCTTCGTCCGCCGCAGATGGAGAACGGGGTTACTCGTCGGAGAATCCGAGTCTGGACGCAGGCGGCATTTCTTTCCGTGTTGCTCGCCTACCTGGCCTTCATGTCGGCAGTGGGCGGAGCGGTGCTGGCTCGCTACATGTTGCCGGTTGTCCCGCTCGTAATTCTGGTGTTGGTCTCGACTCTCTGGCGGCGAGTGCGGTATTGGAAATTGATTGTGGGAGCGGTCGCAATTGCGTTTGTCGCGGGCCTGTTCAGCAATCCGCCGTATGGCTTTACGCTCGAAGACAATCTGGCCTATCGCGACTACATCGTGATGCATGCGGAAGCCAGTCGTTTCCTGGCGATGCGATATCCCGGCGAGCGTGTTCTCACCGCATGGCCCGCGTCAGACGAACTCACCCGGCCATGGCTCGGCTATGTTAATGCCAATGCCAGTCAGCCTTTCCGCGTCGTGCGCATCGAGGACTTCTCCGTCTCCCAGATCGACGAGGCAGCCATGGCTCGCGACCACTTCGACGTGGCTCTGGTCTTTTCCACGAAGTACCAGCCGCCGCATGCGCTCTTTGGAATTGAGAATTGGGATGCGTGGCAGCGGATCAAGGAAAAGTTCTTCGGCTATCATCGCGACTTGCTGCCCGAAGATATTGCGCAACGTCTAGGCGGAACGATTGCCTATCATAAAGAGCAAAACGGCCAGTGGATCGCGGTGATTGCAGTGCAGCGGGAACAGGATGCTAGGGGCGCTGGATCTGGATGCTGCCCGGCGGTGCGAAGCCTTTCAGACTCCCATCAAGTGGCAGGAATGCGTCTTGACCACGACCCAGACCCCCTTGCCGGGGCCAAGTTGGAGAGCGTCGCGCGCCGCCAGCGTTAAGTGCACCTCGAAGTCCGTGCCGCCGCAATCCACCATTGCCGAGATGATGACGTCTCTCTGCTCCAGTCGCCGGATAGTTCCCGGCAAAACGTTACGAGCGCTCAGCCCGCGCGGATGCTCCGTGGCCAGCAGCAAATCGCCAGCGCGAACTCCCACGCGCAGGCGCGAGCCGACCTCTGCCCTAACCAGCGGCGTTTCTAACTCAACATTACCCAACTGGCAGGTCATGGTGCCGCGATCTTCGTGCAGCGCCAGCACTGTGGCGTCGAAGATGTTTTCGAATCCTGAAAGGTGCGCGACCGTCTCCAGCCGCGGAGCGCGCATGACTTCATGCGGCAGCCCTTGGGCCACGATTCTTCCCGCGTCCAGCACAATCACCTCGTCGCCGAGGGCAAACACTTCTTCGCCATTGTGGGTGACGAAGAGAATCGGGACGCGGTGATGCTGGTTCCACTTACGCAGATCGCCGACGAGAGACGATTTCGTCGGACGGTCCAACGCAGCCAGTGGCTCATCGAGCAGTAACGCGCGCGGTTCGGTCACCAGAGCGCGCGCCAGGGCGACGCGTTGGCGCTCACCCCCAGAGATTTGCGCCGGTCGCCGGTCGCGCAAGTGGTCGATGCGGAATACCTCGAGCAGCTCGCGGCTGCGCGTTTGTCGCTCCGCCGCGCTGAGCCTGTGGAGACCGTAAGCGACGTTTTCCTCGGCGGTCAGGTGAGGGAAGAGTGCGAGGTCCTGATGCACGTACCCGATGCGCCGTTTCCAGGCTGCGACGTTCCGCTTCTTCTCCGAGTCGTAAAGGTCTTCACCGCCGACAGCAATGCGTCCGTCGTCCGGATCGCTCAGCCCAGCAATGCAATCGAGCAGGGTGGTTTTGCCCGCGCCCGAAGCGCCGAAGAGAATCGTGAAACCGGCAAGCGCGCGGAAGTGGACATTCAGGTTGAAGCTGCCCTCGGGATTCGGAAAGCGTTTGCGGATGCGGACTTCGAGATCAGCAGAGATTGGCTGAATCGATGATTGTGGTGCGGGTCGTGCTGGGAGGATGACCTTCACCGCCATGGACCCACCGCCCATGGACGCCGGTTCAAGCCGTACCGATTCAGGCCGAAAACGACCGACAATAAGAGGAATGAGATGATCAGCAGCAGCAATGCCGTCTGGTTCGCGCTGGAATAATTTGCTGTCTGCACCTGATCGTAAATATCAATCGAGATGGTGCGCGTCACACCGGGAATGTTGCCTCCCACCATGAGGACCACCCCAAACTCGCCCAGCGTGTGCGCGAAGCTGAGCGCAAATCCCGTGACCAGCCCCGCTTTTGAGAGGGGAAGCACGATGCGGCGAAAGGTCTGTACCGGCGAATGGCCAAGCGATGCAGAGGCGCGAAGCAGCGTGGGGTCGACCGCGCCGAATGACGCCGCGAACGGCTGTACGGCGAATGGCAGACTGTATAACAAAGACCCGATCACCAACCCCTCGAAGGTAAAGGCCAAGGTGTGGCCGGTGAGTGACTCCCACCAACGGCCGAGCGGGCTCCGCGAACCGAGCGCCATCAGGACATAGAAGCCGAGCACGGTCGGCGGCAGGACGATGGGAAGCGCGACCGCGGCCTCGACCAGGAATTTCCAGCGCCAGCGCGAGTAAGTGAGCCAGTAGGCGATGGGGATTCCGATCGCGATCAGCAGCGTAGAGACGATGGCCGCGAGACGCACGGTCAACCAGAACGCCTCCCAGTTCATTTCAATGTTTCTCCATACCTAGAAGCCATTTCATAAATCGTTTTGGGTAGAGCATCGTTTTGGGTAGGGCACGGCTTCAGCCGTGCCGCCCCAGCCAATAATGACCTGGGCTTTAGCCCCTGAGGGTTCCGGCGGTTCCACTCCTTCCGTCCATTATGGGATGGCCTCCAGTGTTTCTCCACTTCAATGCTTCTCCACTGGCAGGCTGAAGCCGTAGCTCGTGAGCAGGGAAGTGGCTTCCGGGCTGCGCAAGAATTGCAAGAATCTGCGCGCTGCATCCTGCTGTTTGGATCGTGAGAGTACCACAGCCGCCTGATTCAGCGTGGGATAGGCATCGAGCGGAACCATCCAATAGCGGCCTTTATCTTTAAGCGCGGGAGCGAGCGCATGGGAGAGCGCGATCAGTTCCGCCTGGGCGTTGCCCGATTCGACGAACTGCGCCGCCTGCGACACGTTTTCTCCCAGGACAAGCCGGCTCGAAACCTGATCGTAAATTCCGAAGTGCCGCAGCGCGGCTTCCGCTGCGCGCCCGTATGGCGCGTGCGCAGGATTCGCGATGGAAATCTTTTTGACCGAATGGTCGAGCAAAGCTTGCATGCCCAGCTTCGATAAGTCCAGTGGCGAGTCGCCCGGCACCCACAGCACCAACCGGCCGACGGCATAACGGTAGAGAGTATCCCTAGACGCCAGTCCCTCAGCGATCAACTGTTGAGGATATTCTTCATCGGCCGAGAAGAAGACATCGAACGGCGCGCCGTTTCGTATCTGATTGGCAAGATTACCGGACGAGCCGAATGAGAGCTTCACCGCTTGCCCGGTCTTTTTCGTGTAGCCTGCGACGAGTTGCGGGAGAGCGGCGCTCATATCCGCCGCCGCGGCCACGACAATCTCCTGGGCAGTTGCGAGAATTCCTGTGAACAGGAGTAGTAGCGCCAGCAATTGTCTCATCACAAAGTTCCTGGCCCTCACGGGCTAAACAGCTTGCGGGAAAACTCGGTTTTTCGAGTCTGTTTTGAAGGGGCGCGGCTTCAGCCGCGCCGTAAGTCCCGCAAAATCAAAGACGGCTTTAGCCGCTGAGGGGCCACTACGGCGTACATCACCAGTTTTTCCGCCACCTCTAAAGCCCGCGTTTTTCTTGGCCTTGGATGGCACAGGTGAAGCCGTGCCCTTCCCAAAAACGTTTATGAGCACGGGCGGAATTTCAGTCACGCCAGTTTCACCTTCGACAGCGGAAGCTCGCGCACTCGCTTGCCAGTGGCCGCAAACACCGCGTTGTACAGAGCAGGCGCAAAAGGCGGCACGCCAGGCTCACCAACGCCGGCCGGCGGCGCTTTGCTCTCCACAATGTGCACGTCGATGTGCCGCGGAGCGCGGTTCATACGCGCGATCTGATAATTGTGGAAGTTGCTCTGGTCGATGATTCCGTTGGTCGCCGTGATCTCGCCGAACAACGCGAGGCTCGCTCCGAACACAGCCGCTCCCTCGAACTGGTTGCGGATGTTGTCGGGGCTGACGACCGTGCCCGCATCGACCGCGGTCCACACATTCGGGATGTGCACCTGTCCCTTGCTGTCGACTTCGACTTCAACCACGGTCGCAACATAAGTCAGGAAGCTGCGGTGAGCGGCAATGCCCATGCCGCGCCCCTTACCCATCGGCCGTTTGCCCCAGCCCGATTTCTCCGCCGCGATCTCGACCACACGCCGCAATCGGGCGGTGTCAAGCGGATAATTCTTGGCGTCTTCCGCTTCGTCCCCCTTGAGGTCAAGGCTGACGATGCGCGGTGGACCGATCAGCTCCAGCAGATACTGGACCGACTCTTTGTTGGCGGATTTGGCAAGCTCGTCGGCAAAGGAGTGAATCGCGAAGGCGTGATAGATGTTCGCCACGCTACGCAGCCATCCAATGCGCACGTGATAGTCGGCGGGGCCATTTTCGGCGCGGTGGTTTGCAATATCGAAAGGAAGATTGTTCCATCCCAAGCCCATCTCGTCGTCGGCATACGTGGCCGAAGCGTCGAAAGTTGAATTGATCGGCGGATACACCGTGCGTTGCAGCCACGCCGTCGGCTTGCCATCCGGCCCAATTGCGGCCTTCATGTACATCGCGGCGACGGAGTGGAAAAAATCGAAGTGAATATCGTCTTCACGGCTCCAGACGACCTTGACCGGCTTGCCAAGTTTTTTGGAAAGAACGGCAGCTTCCGCCACCTGGTCAGGTATTGACTTGCGTCCAAAGGCGCCACCAAGCAGCGTGACATGGCAAGTCACATCTTCTTTCTTGATGCCGAGCACGCCGGCAATAGTCTCCTGCACAGCCTGCGGATTCTGCGTCGGCGCCCACGCCAGCACCTTTCCGTCGCGATACTCCGCGACGGCGACCGGCGGCTCCATCGAAACGTGCGCCAGGTGCGGAGTGTAATACTCGGCCTCGATTATCTTGAAGCCGATCTTGCCGCCCTTGGCAAATTCGGCATCCACATCGCCGACGTTACGAACGACTTTGCCCGGCTGCCGCGAAGTTGCTTCAAGCGTTTTGCGGAACGGTCCGGAGTTGTACACCGAGTGCGGACTGTTGTCCCATTCGATCTTCAGGCTCTTGCGTCCCTTGAATGCCGCCCAGGTGTTGTCGGCAATCACGGCGACGCCGCCCAATGGCTGGAACTGGTGCGGCGGTTTAAAAGTCTCGATGGTCAACGTCTTCTGAACACCCGGCACTTTGAGCGCGGCCTTCTCATCGTACGACTTGATTTTCTGTCCGAGTACGGGCGGATGCTCAACCGATGCGTAGACCATGCCCGGCATGGTCGCGTCCATGCCGAAAATCGCTTTGCCGGTGACGATCTCCAGAAGGTCGAACAGAGAGTTGCTTTCTTTGCCGATATATCGCCACTCGGAACGCGACTTGAGCGGGACATCCTCTTTTTTCGGAACCGGCAGCTTCGCCGCGGCGACGGCAACTTCGCCATAGCCCAGCTTGCTTCCGCTGGCGCGATGCACAACGAAGTGGGGCTCGGTCGTGCAATCTTTTGGGGAAACGCCCCACTGCGCGGCGGCGGCGCTGATCAGCATAACGCGTCCAGTAGCGCCCACCTGTCGCATCAAGTCGAAGGAACTGCGAACCGAGTGCGACCCGTCCGTATCCTGCTCACCATACTTCGGATCGCCAATCGCTTGCTTAATCTTTACTTTGGACCAGTCGGCGTCAAGTTCGTCGGCGACCACGAGCGGCAAGGCCGTGCGGCTGCCGCATCCCATCTCCGAGCGATGGGCGACGATGGTCACCGTGCCATCCGACGCGATCGACATCCACAGACTGGGTTCAAACGCCGGCGCGGCGGCTTCGCCTTCCGCGGCCCACAGCGGCTCAGGAATAAAGCGCGCGCTCAGCACAAACACGCCGCTCGCCAAAGCTCCGTGCAGGAATCCTCGTCGGCTAACATGACGGCTGACATTCTCGATGAGCTTCATGCCGTCTCCTTCGCAGCCTGATGAATCGCCGCCCGAATCCGCTGATAAGTGCCGCAGCGGCAGAGATTGCCCGACATTGCCGTGTCGATTTCCTGGTCGCTGGGATTCTTGTTGTCTTTAAGAAGTGCGATCGCCTGCATGATCTGGCCCGTCTGGCAGTAGCCGCATTGCGGTACCCGGATCTCCATCCACGCCTTCTGTACGGGATGCATGGGCGCTATGCCTTCAATCGTAGTGATCTCGGCGCCACTGACGTCTTTCATGGGAGTGCGGCAGGAGCGGATGGCCGCGCCGTTCTGATGCACAGTGCATGCGCCGCACAACGCCATGCCGCAGCCGAACTTCGTTCCCGTGAGCTCGGCCACGTCGCGCAAATACCAAAGCAGCGGCATGTCGGTGTCGCCGTCAAATGTCTTCTCTTTCCCGTTCACTTTAAAACGGATCATTTATCCCCCGGTGAACCTCGGATGCTGCAAAATTGATTTCCATATCCTAGTCGCACTCGGAAAAATCTGGAAGAGCGCGGCCCGTCGCCCGAGTTTGTCATCCCGAGCGAAGCGAGGGATCTGCAGTCTTTCCCGGTGCGCTCATCATATAATCGTCTTCATCACGGGAGGAATTTTGGCCTACGACGATCTGCGGAACTGGATCAAAGCACTCGACCGAGCCGGCGAACTGAAGCGCATCCGCACGGAAGCCGACCCAATCTTAGAGATTACGGAAATTGCCGATCGGGTTTCGAAAAGCAGGGACAAAGACCAGCAGGGAACGGTCGGCGGGAAAGCTCTGCTGTTCGAGAACCTGAAGGGCTACCCGGGCTCGCAACTTCTTATCAACCAGTTTGGTTCTGCCCGCCGTATGCGGCTCGCGCTCGAAGTCGATTCTCTCGATGAAATCGCCGAGCGCATCCGCGGATTCATGGACGTCAAATCTCCCCAAGGCTTCCTCGACAAAGTGAAGATGCTGCCGATGCTCGCCGAGATGGGCAAGTTCTTTCCGAAGACCATCGCCACCGGCCCATGTAAAGAGGTGATCAAGCGCGACAATTTTTCGTTGCTCGATTTTCCCATCCTGCAATGCTGGCCAAAAGACGGCGGACGGTTCATCACGCTGCCCTGCGTGATCACGCGCGATCCGAAGACAGGGAAGCGCAACGTCGGCATGTACCGCATGCAGATCTATGACGAGCGCACAACCGGCATGCACTGGCAGCGGCAGAAAGTCGCGGCGGAACATTACCGCGACCGCATGCGGCAAAGCGTGCAGCATGACGGAGGCGCGGGCGCCCCCGCCCGTGCGGCGGTCGACATCATGGCAAGGTCATCAGGAGGCGCAATGCTAGCTCCCGGCGACCGCCCCTCCGGCAAGATGGACGTAGCCGTAGCCCTCGGCACCGAGCCCGCGCTCACCTTCTCCGCCGTCGTGCCCGCTCCGCCCGATGTCGAGGAGTACATCGTCGCCGGATTTCTGCGGCAGAAGCCGGTCGAGCTGGTGAAATGCGAGACCGTTGACCTCGAAGTTCCGGCCGATGCCGAGATCATCCTCGAAGGCTACGTCAATCTCGACGAACTCCGCACCGAGGGCCCGTTCGGCGATCACACCGGCTTCTACTCGCTCGAAGACCAGTACCCGGTGTTCCACGTTACCTGCATCACGCACCGCAAAGACCCGATCTACGCCGCCACCATCGTCGGCAAGCCGCCGCAAGAAGATGCCTGGATGGGCAAGGCGATCGAGCGCATCTTTCTGCCGCTGATGAAGCTGACCATCCCCGAGCTGGTGGACATCAACCTGCCCATCGAAGGCGTGTTCCACAACCTGATGATCGTTTCCATTCGCAAGTCATATCCCGGACAGGCGCGTAAAGTGATGAATGCCATCTGGTCGCTGGGGCAGGCGATGTTCACCAAGTGCATCATCGTAGTAGACGAAGACGTGGACGTGCAGGATATAGCCGACGTCACCTTGAAAGTGCTGAACCATATCGATCCCGAGCGCGACATCCAGTTCACGATGGGCCCAGTCGATTCGCTCGACCACGCCTCGCGCCTGCCCGACTACGGATCAAAGATGGGCATCGACGCCACGCGCAAGTGGTCAACCGAGGGCTTCGGCCGTCCCTGGCCGGACGAGATCGTGATGGACGCGAACACGCGGGCCCTGGTGGACGGGAAATGGAAGGCGCTGACGAAAGAACTGGGGATCGAATAAAGCGAGCGCGTGGATGGTCGTTTGGGATAGTTGGTGTAAACGCCTGGTAACGTCAATCAGCACCTATTCAGCGCTACAAAGGCTACTAGCCGCTCCCGCCGCGGACTCCATTGCGGTGCCGATAGCTTTGTTCTATAAAGTGATCGTTATGAACGCCACCAAGCGCGCCGTCATCGTCGCACAATTCCTGCTCATCTTCCCGTCTGTCCTCTTCATGGGCGCGCTCGTCGTGCGGGCGCTACAGCCGCTGCAAAACGAACCGGCGCACACCGCGCAGCAGATTGTTATGTGGTACGCGGTGCGGATGTGGACTCTCTGGCTGCTGCTCATCGCTCTGCCCTTTGCCGTGCTGGTCACCGGCTGCGTCACTTTGGCGCGTAACTGGCGCGACGACATGAAACTGTCGCAGGCCACGCAGCAGATGCTTGCCGCGATTCACGCGGACCGGGCGATGCTATTCGTCGCTGCGACGACGTTGACGGCCGGAGCCATCCTCGCGATTGTCGTCTTGCACATGGCCGCGAACTGACGGCTGTCCCACTTCCAGCGTCCTCGGTTCAAATGTCGATAAATCGCGTCTCTGACAATGTCGGACTGTGTCAAGTCTTTTTTGAGCGTACTCCACCGTGCCCTCCGAAGAGCGCGCCATTTCGCTCTAGTTGAACAAG
>JBEKAF010000090.1:0-14422 GCA_050018355.1 Terriglobales bacterium
GGGGGCGGCCGGGGTGGTGGATTTGGTGGTGGCGGTTTTGGGGGCGGTGGGTTTGGTGGAGGTGGGTTTGGTGGGTTTGGCGGTGGGAGTACGGGTGGTGGCGGGGCGGGTGGCAGTTGGTAGGGAGTGAGAGGCGCGGAATGGGTCCGGAAAAACTGATTGACGAGTTTGTCGAACGGATGCGGGCGGTGGCGGGGACGAATCTGCTGGCGGCGATTCTTTATGGGTCGGTGGCGGCGGGAGATTATGTTGCCGACTACTCTGACGTGAATCTGTTGTGCGTGCTGCGCGAGACTTCTTTCGCTTCGATTGAGGCGCTGGCTCCGGCGATCGAATGGTGGGGAAGGCAGAAGCATCGGGTGCCGCTGCTGATGAGTGCGGAAGAGATGCGACGGTCGGCGGATGTATTCTCCATCGAATTTCTGGACATGCGGCGGCACTATCGAGTGCTGTGGGGAGAAGACGTTCTGCAGACGCTGGAGATTCCGATGCGTTTACATCGGGCGCAGGTGGAGTATGAGCTGCGGGAGAAGACGATCCTGCTGCGGCAGCGGTTGCTGATGGCGGCGGGGAACGCGGAGGCGAAGTGGGAGCTGTTGCTGCGGTCGCTGCCGGCGTTTGGGACTTTATTCCGTCATGCGCTGATTGCGCTGGGGGATGCGGGAGCGGGATCGAAGAGGGAAGCGGCGGCGGCGCTGGCGGGTAAGCTGGGAGTCGACTCGACCGTGTTTGGTGAGTTGCTTGATATCCGGGAGCGGAAGAAGGATCGGAAGGCGGAGAAGGTGGATGAAATCTTTGCGCGCTATCTGAAGCTGGTGGAACAGGTGACGGCGGCGGTGGACAAGATGTTGGATCCGGCGGCGTAGGGTTGCGATTAACTTTGTATTCAGGAGAGTGATATGAGCAAGGGCTTGATTGTACTGGTGGTGCTGGTAGTGATCGTGCTGGCGCTGTTTGGACAGTACGTAGGAGTGCGCAATCAACTGGTGGCGAAGGATCAGGCGGTGAAGGCGGCGTGGTCGCAGGTGGACATCGTGCTGCAGCGGCGCGCGGATTTGATTCCGAACCTGGTGGAAACGGTGAAGGGATATGCGCAGCAGGAAGTGACGGTGTTTGGGGACATCGCCAAGGCGCGGTCGGCGCTGCTTTCGGCTCAGACTCCGTCCGATAAGATTGCCGCGAATGGGCAGTTGGATGGCGCGCTGGGGCGGCTGCTGTTGATTGTGGAGAATTATCCGCAGTTGAAGTCGAATGAAAATTTTCTGCGCCTGCAGGATGAGCTGGCGGGGACGGAGAACCGGATCGCCGTCGAGCGCAAGCGGTATAACGACACGCTGCAGGATTACAACACTTATCTGCTGCAGTTCCCGAACAATCTGTATGCGGGGTTTGCGGGCTACAAGCAGAATCCGGCGTACTTCCAGGCTTCGGAAGCTTCGCGAGCGACGCCGAAGGTGGACTTTGGCACGAAGCCGGCGGCTCCGGCAGCGGCTCCGGCACATTGAGTGGGTGATCGGGAGTGGGCGCAGTCGTTGGTCGTTGGCAACCACGCTGGCGAACGATTGAGGCCTAACCGACCCTAACGAATCCAGAGTTGCTGTGACCGCAGGCAGCTGCCGAGCTGCGCTCGGCTTGGACGGGCAAGGGCGCCCGTCCCCGCACGACCAACGACTGACGACTAACGAGTGATACAAAACTGAACATATTGCCGGTGCGTGCGTCACATTCGAGCGCGACGCACTTTGGTATATAGATTCGTAGGGTTTCCGGAATCCCCTCCGATTCCGAAGTCTCGGACACGAGGGGATGGGTATGTTTCGCCGCTGTGAGCCATTTCTGGTTACGATTCGCAATGTTTTTCGGGTAGTTGTCTTCTGGGTATTTCTCTTTCAACTCATCTTTATTGCTTCCGGGGCCTGGGGGCAGGATGCGTCCACGGGCGCGTTGCGGGGCGTGGTATTGGACGCGCAGGGAGCGGCGATTACGAACGCAGATATCGTGGCGATCCGGGTGGAGACGGGGCTCCGCTACCACTCGGCCACGGATTCGGCGGGACGATTCGCGGTGGACCTGCTGCCGCCGGGGCAGTATTCGGCGCGGGCGGAGGCGGAAGGGATGTCGCCGGAGATTTCGCCGGTGATTCGGGTGGAGATAGGAGCGGCGGCGGAGTTGACGTTTAAGTTGAGGGTGGCGGGGCCGAAGGAAACGATCACGGTGTCGGAGGCTCCGCGGATGGAGATGAATCCGAGTTCGGTGTCGGCGCTGGTGGATGAGCGGGAGATCAAGGATCTGCCGCTGAACGGGCGGCGGTTCACGGATCTGTTGCTGCTGTCGCCGGGAGTGACGCAGGATCCGCGAGGGTTGACGTCGGGATCGAACGGGGATCTTTCTTATGGCGGGATTCGCGGATACAACACGAGCTTCCTGGTGGATGGAGGGGACAACAATAACGGGTTCTTTGCGCAGGCTACGGGGCGGTATCGCGCGCCTTACCAGTTTTCGAATGAGATGGTGCAGGAGTTCCGCGTGCAGTCGAGCGGTTATGGGGCGGAGTCGGGACGGGCTGGGGGGGCGGTGGTGAATGTGGTAACCAAGTCGGGCACTAATCAGTGGCACGGGAGCACTTTCTATTACTTGCGCGACAGTTCGCTGGGCGGAGCGGCGCCGCCATTTATGAGTTTCAATCCGAGCAATGTGCAGCACCAGTTTGGAGCGACGATGGGGGTCCGATCCAGCGCAGCAAGACGTTCTTGTTTGCGAGTTATGACCAGCACATTTTCGATGTGCCCAGGGTGGTGCAGTTCGAGAACGGTTCGAGCGTGGTGACGCCGCAGCTAGGCGCGGTCTTACCGCTGGACTACGAGGTCTGCGATCCCGCGATTGGTGGGTCGGCCTGTGATGAGGCAATCGTGCCTGGTTGTCCTCCTTCCAGTGAGGGTGGGCCGCCCTGTGTTGAGCCAACCGTGTTGCCGGCGGCAGCGCAGCTTTCGAAGAATGGTGGGCCATTTCCTGCGAAGTTGTTGGGGGAAACGGGATCTTTGAAGCTGGACCGGGTGCTGACGCCGCATCAGTATCTTTCGGCGCGGCTGAGCACATCCCGGTCTTACGGCGCGAACAACGTTTCTTTTGATTCGGGGAGTCCGATCACGAATTATGCGATGAGCGGGAATGGGGAAGAGGACGTGGCGACGGAAAGCGCGTCGCTGAGTTTGTCGGGCAGCATTACGCCGCGACTGACGAGTCACTTGCGTGTACAGTTTTCGCGCGACCTGGAACAGTCGTTTCCAAACACGACGGGGGTGCGGACGAGCATCTACGGTTGGATGGACGATTTAGGGCAATCGTCGACATTGCCGCGGCAAACACGGGAACACCGGCTGCATGTGGCGGAGACTCTAAGCCTGAGCCGCGGGCGAAACGAGTGGAAGATCGGGGCCGACGGGATGCGGACCTGGGACTACGACTATTTTCCGTCGCTGTACAGCGGGGAGTATCACTTCGACGACATTTCGGTGAATCCGTTTACGTTTGAGCCGATGCACGGGGGACTGTATTTAACGCCGTTGCGGGCGTATGCGCACACAATCATGCCTAGCTGGGATTGGGATGCCGGTAGCTGGACTGGACCGCCTGCCAACTTGCCGCGATATTACATGCAGAATTTCGGGAATCCGGTGTCGCATCCCGACAGCAACGACTACGCGGCGTTCGTGCAGGACACGGCGCGATTGACGCCGCATCTCAGCTTGAGCATGGGAGCGCGCTACGACCTGCAGACGTTTTCGAAGAAGGGAATGGCGAGTAATCCGCTGTGGCCGCAGGCGGGGAAGATGCCGCTGAACGGGACGAATTTTGCGCCGCGGGTGGGAATTGGGTATGCGTTCGGCAACGACCGGCCGGTGATGGTGCGGGCGGGATTTGGAATTTTCTATACCCGTATTCCGGGGATTTATCAGTCGGCGGTGATCAATAACAATGGGCTGAGCGACAACTTTCTTTCGCTCGATAATGCGGATTCCACCCAGCATCCGGTGTTTCCGACGTATCCGAATGCGGCGGTGAACTGCCCGCGGGGGCCGGTCTCGTGCACGCTGCCGGCTGCGTGGCAACCGTATGCGAGCAGCGAGGTTTCGGCATTTGCGCCGGACTTTAAGACGCCCCGGGTGCAGCAGGCAAGTCTAACTCTGGAGCGGGAACTGGCTGACGGGTTCACGGGGACACTGTCTTACCTGTTTGTGCATGGTGTGGACATGATTCGGGCGCGAGATGTGAATTTGCCGGTGCCGACTTATTATAGTTATCCGATCTACGATCCGACCGGCAGTCTTGTTCAAAATGAGTTTTATAACGTGGAGTCGTTCGCGACCTGGCAGACGAGTTACGCCATCAGTTGTCCGTATCCGCCGTGTATCAATCCCTTGGAGCGCCCGATCTCGCAACTGGGGGCAATCGATCAGTTGGAGAGCGCGGCTTCGAGCGTTTATAACGGCATGACGGTGTCGCTGCGCAAGCGGATGTCGAGGGGCATGGATTTCCGGCTGGCGTATACGTGGGCGCACGCGATCGACAACGGACAGGATGCGCCGGCGCTGGGACAGCCGGCAGTGCAGAATTCGTACTCGACGAAGAGTGAGAAGGCATCGAGTGTGACGGATCAGCGGCAGCGGCTGTCGATTTCCGCGATCGAGGAGCCGAATCCGTTTGCGGGGGGACAGAAAGTCTTGGCAGCGATGTTCGATCACTGGAAAATCTCGGGGATCATGACGTATGGCAGCGGACGGCCGGCGAACGCGACGGTGTCGGGCGATCCGAATCAGGACGGGAACACGAGCAATGACCGATTGTCGGGGTATGGACGCAATGCATTTATCGGTCCGGACTACGCGAGCATGGATCTGCGGCTCGGAAGGAAGATGAATCTGGGCGGACGGTATCATCTGGAGTTGACCGCGGAGTCGTTCAATCTGTTTAATCGCGACAATCAGAGGGACGACCTGAGCGACAACGGCTTCTATAATTCGGCGGGACAGTTCATCAAGTACACGCAACCCGGAACTTACTATCCGGCTTATTATCAGCAACCTACAAGCCTCATGAAGCCGATGAGCGCATATGCTCCGCGACAGATGCAATTGTCGATGCGGCTGAATTTCTGAGGTGGAATGAAGATTTCTGCACATTCCACTTGACTTAGGGGTGCAATGCTTGCCATAACTAACGAGTCCGGTTAGGACGAGTGGGGGGGTGTTGTCTTTGGCGGAAGTTCGACTTCAAGAGGGTGAATCCCTCGAAAACGCGCTGCGGCGGTTCAAGCGGAAGGTGCAAACCGAGGACATTATCAAGGAAGTAAAGCGTCACTCGTTTTACCTGAAGCCCGGCGAGAGGAAGCGAGTAAAAGAAGCGCTGGCTCGCAAGCGCAGCCGCAAGAAGGCACGCAAGGAACAGGACTAAGTGAAGACGGGCCGTTCGTTGTTGAGGGCGGCCCGTTCCTCGCACTGGAAAATTGTTCGGGTCGAAAATTGTTCGGATCGAAGATGGTTCGAGTTTTCCCGGTAGGTCAGTAAATCAGTAACCATGCGGTGCACACCGTATGGCGGGCCGAATCCAAGGGGTCAGCATGAGGGGGATGTAAATCTCCTGCCCACGATGTGAACCGGATCCTTCCCTATTCGGGTCTCCCGTGCAGAGCAGGGACGCGCTGGGAGCGCCTCTTCAATGGAATACCAGGACAAGGTTTTGAAGTGCATCGATTGTGGCACGGATTTCGTGTTCACAGCCGGTGAACAGTTGTTTTTCCACGACAAGCAGTTCAAGAACGAACCCAAACGCTGCAAGAACTGCAAAGGCAAGCGAGTAGCAGTCGGTGGAGCTACATCGCACGGACCGTCGCGCGGGCACTCGTACGCGAAGACGGAGACCCGGACGAACTGCTCGCAGTGCGGAAAAGAGACCACGGTGCCGTTCCGGCCGACGCAAGGACGGCCGGTTCTGTGCCGCGAGTGTTATCAGCACGGGCGGCAGGCCGCGAGCGCCTGATTATTCTCTGAACGTTGAGGGAAGCGGGGCCAGCGGGATGCTCATCCTGCGTGGTGGTTGGCTTCTTGCGCCTTGGAGGCGGGGTTGCGCTGGCGGAGTTGCTTGTCGGCGTGGCGGATGAGCAGGGCTTCCACCTGACGCAGAAGATCGCCGGTGCCGAGCGGTTTGATGAGCAACGAGTCGGAGTTTTCTCCCCTCCAATCTTCTCCGTCCCGATGTTTCCCGTCCCAATGTTCGCCGGATGGTGGATAGGCGGTGAGCAGAGCGGTCGCGGGATCATAAGCCTGGCGACGCGCGGTGCGGATGACTTCCAGTCCGGCCTCTTCGGTTTCCATGCGCAAGTCGCTGATCACCATCTGGTAAACGCTGGACTCCATGCAGGCAAAGGCCTCGGCGGAACTGCCGGCGGTTTCGACTTCAAATCCGTGGAGTTCGAGAACAGCTTTGAGGGTCAGCAGGACGGCGAGATCGTCGTCGACAAGAAGAATGCGGCGTTTCATGTGCACCTCTTAAGGGGAAGTTGAGATGCAGTGCACTGCGGAATCGGCGCGCAGCCATCACCGGGAGCTTCAGCCGCAGCATCCACTCGTTTAGTATAGGAGCGTGGCTCGCTTCTACATAGAGAATTTTGGCTGCCGCGCCACGCAAGCGGATGGGGCGGCACTGGAACGGCAATTTCTGGAGCGCGGACTGGAGCGCGCCGGGGCCGCTCGCGACGCCGAAATTGTTGTGCTGAATACCTGCACGGTGACCGAGGGCGCGGATAAAGATGCGCGCGCATCGATACGGCGACTGCAGCGAGTGAATCCGGATTGCCGCATTCTGGTGACAGGCTGCTATGCGCAGCGGGCGCCGGAAGAGCTGGCAGCGCTGCCGGGTGTGACGTGGGTCGTGGGTAATTCGCACAAGCACCAAGCGGCGGAGATTGCGACTTCTTCTTTTCCCCCTGCTGGTTTTTCTTCTGCAAATTCCGGTTTCGTGCCGCTGGGGCAACTTTCTCTGGGGCAACTTTCTAAAGATCAACTTTCCGGGGAGCAATCCGCCAATGTGATTGTGGGGGATATTTTTGCGCATACCGAGTTGCTGGCGGCTCCGGTATTTGAAGCGGCAAACGAGCGCACGCGTCCGAACCTGAAGGTGCAGGATGGATGCGACAACCGCTGCTCGTTCTGCGTGATTCCGTATGTTCGGGGAAAGAGCCGTTCGCTGCCGAGGGAGCGCGTCATCGCGGAAGTGCAAACGCTGGTCGAGGCGGGCTATCGCGAAGTGGTGATATCGGGGATTAACTTGGGGCGGTGGGGAAGGGACCTAAAGGAAGTCGTTGGTCGCTGGTCGTTGGTCGTTGGCGAGCAAGAGCCTTTGATATCCACGATTTCCTCAAGCGAGCAGCCGGAGTCGAACCGCGAACGACCAACGACCAGCGACCAACGACTGGAAGCTCTGATTCACGCCATCCTCCAGCGGACGTCTCTGGAGAAATTGCGGATCAGTTCGGTCGAGCCGATGGATTGGAGTGATCAACTGATCGGGCTGGTGGCGGCGTCTCGGCGGATCGCCAAGCATGCGCACGTGCCGATGCAGTCGGGGAGCGATGCGGTGTTGCGGCGCATGCATCGCAAGTACCGGCCGTGGCACTACCGGGAAAAAATTTTGAAGATTCGAGCGGCCATGCCCAATGCGGCGATCGGCGCCGATGTGATGGTGGGATTTCCGGGCGAGACGGAAGCGGAGTTTGGCGAGACGCGGCGCATGGTCGAAGAATTGCCGTTTACCTATCTGCACCTGTTCACATATTCGGCGCGTCCGGGAACGCCAGCGGCGGAGCAGCCTGGGCAGGTCCCGGTAGCAGTGGCTCGGGAAAGAAACCGCGTGCTGCGCGAGATTGCATCGGGGAAGAAAGCGGCGTTTATGCGTTCGCTGGTGGGCACGGTGGTCGAAGCGATCACGCTGCAATCGGGAGGAGCGGAATTCACCGAGGCGCTGACGGACAATTACCTGAAGGTGAAAATTTCCGGGCATCATGAGGCGAACCGCTGGATGGATGTGAAAGTCGAAGGTGTGAATGGCGAGATGCTTATGGGGAATCCTGTTGGTGGAACCGGCTCTGGAGCCTGCTTTGAGCGAGCAGAGGTGGAACGCCGTGGATGCAGTCGCGCCGGCGGTAGTGATTCAGGAGTGTACAGAAGGGAACAAGCGCATTGACCTGTAACCCTTTACAGGCTTACCATAGAAAAAACCCAGAAATGCAGGAGTGATCCGACCCCATGTCACAGTCAGCGTTTCGGTCTGCCGTGTGCTGTTTGCTGGCGATCCTTTTTCCGGCGCAAATCATGCTGGCGGGAGAGACGGCGTCGGCCATGTTGTATACGAACGGTGCGGCCTGGTTGAACGGGAGCGAGGTGCCGAAGTCGGCAGCCGTGTTCTCGGGAGACATGTTGCAGACGCGACCCGATTCGACGGCCAGTATTCAATCGAACGGATCGAACGTCATGGTGCTGGCGGACTCACTGGTGAAATTTGTGGGCCCGTCAGTGGAGCTTGAGCATGGCGCAGTGCGCGTGACGACTTCGCGCGGAATGGCGGCGCGCGCCGGCGATGTGACGGTGAAGCCAGCTTCCAATTCGTGGACTGAGTTTCAGGTGACCGACCTGGATGGGCGCGTGCAGATCGCGGCCAACAAGGGCGACGTGACGGTGCAAGACGACAAGGGGACGACAACCGTGACGCAGGGGCAGCAGACGACGCGCGACGACACGGCCGATACGGAGAAAAAGAAGAAGCGCCGGCGCGGAGCTGGGGCAGCGACGGCGGCAGGTGGGGGAATCATGAGTTCGACGCCGGTGATCATCGGCGGATTGGCTGCCGTGGGCGGGGCTGCGATCTGGATATGGACACGGCAGGAAACCCCCGGTGAGTCCGGCGTGCCCGACGAATCCCTGCCAGTGATTTTGTTGCGGTCAAGTTGTTGTTATCAGTTCTTCTCGATGAGTTCTGAGGTGGGCGACTGAATTCATGTCGCGCTACGTTTCCTACCGAGATTTCGACTGGGTCCTGATGGGCTTCGTGCTGGTAATCTGCGCGCTGGGCGTGCTGCAGATTCACAGTGCGACCGAGCACACGAAATTTGCCGGAGCCCACATCAAGCAAATCTACTGGATTCTGGCGGGCTTGGGCGCGATGTTCCTGGTCAGCCTGCTCAACTATCAAGCCCTGCTTGAACAAATCCACTGGATGTATATCGCAGCGCTGGCGTCGCTGATCGCGGTGATTCTCTTCGGGCAGAAATATCTGGGCGCGCGGCGCTGGATCAAGATGCCAGGGGGCGGGCATTTTCAGCCGTCGGAGTGGGTCAAGCTGATCCTGATTCTGGCGGTGGCGAAGTACTTCGCGGATTTGCATGAGCGGGAACTGTCGTGGCCGGACTTTCTGAAGGCGGGCGCGATCGTCGGTTTCCCGATGCTGATGGTGTTGGCGCAACCGGACCTGGGGACGGCGCTGACGTATCTGCCAGTGGCGATCATGGGCTTGTTTCTGGGCGGGTTGCGCTGGAAGCAGGCGCTGATCGTGGTGATGATCGCGGGGTTGCTGGTTCCAGTGGCATGGATGAAGGTGTTGAAGTCGTACCAAAAGGAACGGTTGACGAGTTTTATCAACCCGGATGCGGATCGGCAGGGCTCCGGGTATCAAGTGAATCAATCGCTGATTGCGGTGGGGTCGGGCGGGATCTGGGGGAGCAGTCAGGGATCGCAGACGCATCTGGCGTTTCTGCCGGTGCCGCAGACCGACTTCATTTTTGCGGCGTTTGCCGAGGAACACGGGTTTGTAGGAGCTCTGGCGGTTCTGCTGTTATACTTTATAGTGCTGATGCGGTTGACCCAGAATGCACAAACGGCGCCCGACCGCGCTGGGGCATTTCTGGTGATGGGTGTGGTGGCCGTGCTTAGCTTTCACATTCTGGTCAATGTCGGCATGGTGGTTGGCTTTATGCCAGTCACGGGAATACCTCTGCCGCTCATGAGTTACGGTGGGTCTTCCGTTCTTTTCATGTTTTTGGCGCTGGGGATGGTAATGAACGTCCGGATGCGCCGCTTCGTGAACTGAGACGGTCGGCAGAAGTTGGGGCGCCCTTGTCAACAACGAAAATGGGCGCCAGGAAACAAGATTCAGCACGAAACAAGATTACGAAGGCCCTCGCGAAAAAGGAGGGCAGAATGCCGGCGAAGTGGAAGCCGGACAGGATTGAAGCCAGTCAGGCGGGGAACGGCCCCCTCAGCGGAACGCGAGAGAGTGGCCACAGACCTGACGAAAGGCTTAACGCGATCAGTGCAGACGAGTACGAACAATTCACTGCAGTGTAGGCCCCGGGAAGAAGTCCGGGACCGCGCCCGCTCCGACCCGGAGCGGCGCTGAACGCTATCGATCCCTTGGTCCGCGTTGCGCTTCTGGTCCGGTGAAGACCGGAGTAGCGATGAACAAGGAATTGTTTGTATCGACCACCCCCCACGAAACTAAAGTGGGGATCACGGAAGACGATCAGCTAGCAGAAATTTACCTCGAACGAGAAAACGAATACACCTTAGCGGGCTCGATTTATAAGGGCCGAGTGACGCGCGTGCTGCCAGGCATGCAGTCGGCCTTTGTGGACATTGGGCTGGAACGCGACGCGTTTCTTTACGTCTCCGATTTCATGGATCTGGAACAGCAGGACGAGGACCTGGATGAAGCGATCCCGGCGAATCGTCCGGTGACGGAGGCGCGTCCGCGACCCGGTTTGGAAGCGGGCGGTCCGGCGATTAATAGTGACGGGCAGTTTGCCGAAGCCGGAAGCGCAGCGGGCGAGGGGGAAGAGCCGGAAGCGACTCCTTCGGAAGCGCCGGGCAACGCAGCGGGCATTTCGCGAGACTTTCGCGGACGCCGTCGTCGTCGCGGACGTCGTGGAGAAACAGGAGACCGAGGCGGGCGCGGGCCGAGTGCAGACCGCGGCGAGGTTCGAAGCGAACCACGCAGCGAAGTACGCAGTGAGACCGGCAGCGAAACACAGAACGACCGCTTTAACCGCGGCGACCGTCCGGGACGCAGCGGGTCGGACTCGCGATCTCAGCGGCCCGCGCCGACCGCTCGTGCCGGCCGCGACTATGATTACGGGCCGCCCCCGGGATATCAACCGATCCTGCTGCCCGGCGAATCGATCTCGAAGTATCAGCGACAGGGTCAGAATCAAAGTCCGGCTTTGCCGGTGGAGGTTGCACCGGGGGAGCGGCCGGCGCCGGCGTCGATCATAGCGAATTTTCCTGAAGATGAGCCGATCTTCGCGGCGGCGGTTGCCGAGCCACTTCACGAACAGCATGAGCACGTGCCGGACGCGGAAGTTTACGAAGAGGTGCACGGGACCGCTGCAAGCGCCGCGCCAGCGGCGGAAGATTGGCAAGTCCGCGACCAAGTGCAATCCGTGCTCGGAACTTACTCGGCGCCGGTGACCACGGCTCCCGAGACGCAGCACAAAGGAGGCTTCGCGGCCGCTCCGCAGGTCCCACACGATGTTACGCATGGCGACGTGGAGGAACAGGAGATCGAGGAAGAAGAAGCCGACCTCACGTCCTACGGGGAAGAGCCGGGAGACGACGAGGGCTTCGAGGAACTGGAAGAAGAGACGCGGGCGGCCGGTGGAGAGTTGTCGGGATCCGGGGTTGGAGAGATTGCTCCGGGGCTGGCAGCCGGCGGCGAGCCGGTAGCGAACGGCGAAGCAGTTCCCGAAGCCGTACTGGAAGACGAAGAGCGAGAAGCGGAGGAACTGGAACTCGAAGAGGCGCAAGCCGAAGCTGAGGCGCTGCTGGAGGCCGAGGCGATCGGCGAGGGTACGTTGGATGCGAGCGCGGAAGTTCGCGGTCCCGCACCCGAGGCGAGGTTGTTGCAGCGGACGCAGCGTCGTGTGCCGGAGCGCGGGTTTGATCGAGGGCGCGGACGGCGCGGTGGACGGCGCTTCCGCAGTCGCGAGAACCAGGTGGTGCCGCAGATCAGCGAACTGCTCAAGGAAGGGCAGGAAGTGATGATCCAGATTGCAAAGGAGCCGATCGGGAAGAAGGGGGCGCGCATCACCAGTCACATTGCGCTGCCTGGACGCTTCCTGGTCTTCATGCCGACAGTGAACCACACGGGTGTGTCGCGCAAGATCGCGTCAGAAGAAGAACGGCAGCGGCTGAAGCGGATCATCCAGAGCGAGCGCGAAAACGGCGGCGGCGGTTTCATTGTGCGGACCGCGGCCGCGGGCGCTTCGGACGAGGAACTGCGAGCGGATATCCGCTTTCTGAAAAACCTTTGGAGCGAGATCAAGTCGCGCTCCGATAGCAGCAAGTCTCCGGCGCTGATCTATCACGACCTGAATGTGGTGGAGCGGGTGCTGCGCGATCAGGTGAGCTCGGAGTTTTCCGTCATCTGGGTCGACACGGAGCAGGAATACGAGCGCATTGTGCGATTTGCGAATCGCTTCCAGCCGGCTCTGGTCAAGCGCGTCAAGCTCTACACGAAGGAGACGCCGCTCTACGATCAGTTCGGGTTAAACGAGGAAATCAACAAGGCGTTGAAGTCGAAAGTCTGGCTGAAGAGCGGTGGGTACATCGTAATCAATCAGACCGAGGCGCTGGTCGCGATCGACGTGAACACGGGCAAGTACGTCGGCAAGACGGCTCGTCTGGAAGATACAATCGTGAAGACAAACGTGGATGCGATCAAGGAAATCGTGCGGCAGGTGCGGCTGCGCGATCTGGGCGGCATCATCATCATCGACTTCATCGACATGGACGAGCGGCGCAACCGGCAGAAAGTGATGCAGGCGCTGGAAGAGGCGTTGCGCCTCGATCGGGCGCCGTCGAAGGTGCTGCAGTTCAACGATTTCGGTCTGGTGGCGATCACCCGCAAACGGGTGAAGCAGTCGCTGGAACGCACGATTGGATCGCCGTGTCCTTATTGCCAGGCCACGGGCTTCGTGAAAGCGGTAAATACCATCTGCAACGAGGTGTATGTCGAGATGCGCAAGATCTCGAAGCATCTGGAGCACAGCGACGTGATGTTGCGAGTGAACCCGGAGGTTGCGAAAGCGCTGAAGGCGAACAACGCGCAACTGCTGAATGAGATGGAAGAGCTCACCAAGAAGACGATCATCGTGAAGTCGGATCCGGCGCTGCACCAGGAGCAGTTTGATATTCACTAAGCGCTAGCGGCGGCTTTGAACTGGGTTCGAGAATAAGGGCCGGGTGAACAGCCTGTCCTTTTTTATTTGTGGTTACGCTTCGCCGATGAGCTTTGCGGCCTCAGTGGTGCGCTCGCGCAGCTTTTCGAGCGAACTGCGGAGAGGCTCGCTGTTTGCCTGCGTCTCCGGCTGCTGGCCGATGACCAAGGCGAGCCGGTCTACGGCTTCAGCGAGACGCTTGGCAAGGTCGATCAGGATTACCAAAGAATCGGCGTGCAGCTTCCACATGGAGCGGGCATTCTGCGAGCGCTTGAGCTCCTCCATCTCGGTGGTGATGCGGGCGGTTACAGCGACGACGCGGAGCAGCATTCGGGCAGCGTCCGCCCGCGGGCCCGCTTGTTCGAGATAGTCGGCGGTGTAGGCCTCAATCTCGGCGGGACTGAGCATCAGGTTGAAATAGCGCATGGGCACGATCTGGCGGAACTTGGGATCGGCGACGCGCACAAAGACGCGGATCGATTCTTCCACTCTCCGCAACTTCGCTTCTTCGACCGACAGCGCCTGCGGTGTGATGGCGGCGGGAACATACTTGGGAGCGAGCGCCGGAGCAGCAGCCGTGCTGCCAGCGCCCACTGCGTGGGAGGAAGGCGCGAAGTCTGAGTTGGCGCGCCGGATAGGCGGCCGGCGCTCCAATTCTTTTCTCAGCCGGGAGACGCGGCGGAATTTTTCTAGCGCCGCGCTGTAGTCGACTTTCAGCAAGGCTTCCTGGTTCAGGGCCGCGACGTGCTCGACGGTGACTTCGACGCCGTCGACTGTACTGAGGATGCTGCCGCCGAGTTCTTCAAGGCGCTTGGCGAAATCCTTGATTTCTTGCGTGGCGGCGGCGAACAGCGTATGGAAACGATCGCCGAATGCGGCATTGTAAGGTGCGAGAGTGGCCAGCACTCCGGGATGATAAATCGATTCGCCGAGCGAGGATTTCAATTCCCGAACACGCTGGATGATGCCGGAGTCCATGAGCGCGCTGAAGTCCTGGAAGCGGTTTGCCTGGTCGAGCAAGGGGCTGAATTCGCGCAGCAGTTGCACATGATTTTCCGGGAGTACGGGTACGTCGGACTCGGAGAGGATTTCCAGCAGCGCAATTTCAAACGGAGACAGAGGAATCGATCCATCGAGGCCGTAGCCACGCTGCTCCCACTG
>JBEKAF010000091.1:0-14236 GCA_050018355.1 Terriglobales bacterium
GACCTCGACGCCAAGGGCCGCTATGAAATTCTGGCCATCCGCGACATACAGGAAGCCGCCGACTCGCTGCGGCCCGTGTACGAAAGCTCGAAGCGTCGTGACGGTTATGTCAGCCTGGAGGTGTCGCCCTATCTTGCGCGCAACACGCCAGACACTATCGAGGAAGCACGCAGGCTGTGGAAAGCGGTCCGGCGAGAGAACGTGATGATCAAAGTTCCGGGCACGGCAGAAGGCATACCGGCCTTCCAGCAATTGATCAGCGAGGGTATCAACGTTAACGTGACCCTCCTTTTCTCTCAGGAAGTCTACGAACGAGTTGCGGCAGCTTATATTGCCGGGCTGGAACAACTCGCAGCACGCGGTGGCGACGTCAACAAGATTGCCAGCGTGGCCAGCTTCTTCATCAGCCGCATCGATAGTTCGATCGATTCCATTGTCGAGGCGCGGCTCAAGAAATCCAAAGACCCGCGCGAGCAGGAGCAATTGAAGAGCCTACTCGGTAAAGTGGCCGTCGCCAATGGAAAGCAGACGTACCAGCGTTACTTGAGAATTGTCAGCGACAAACGCTGGAAAGCGTTGGCAGCCAAAGGAGCGCAGACGCAGCGCGTCCTCTGGGCCAGCACCAGCACCAAGAATCCGAATTACTGCGATATTCTGTACGCGGAAGAGCTGATCGGTGCGGACACGGTGAACACAATCCCGCCGGCCACGTTCGATGCCTTCCGCGATCACGGTCGACCGCGCGCCAGTCTGACCGAAGATCTCGATTCCGCCAATAAGACGATGGAGACGGTGGCGAAGCTCGGGATTTCGATGAAAGAAGTGACCGATAAGCTGACGGACGACGGTGTCCGCCTCTTCGCCGAAGCTTTCGATAAGCTCCTTGAAGCACTGGAGAAACGTTCTAAGTTATAAGGAGTTGGGGTGAGGGACGGCGTCCACCCACGGCTCGCGCCGTAGGCTAGCGTCCATTGCCGCTCTGCGGCTTTGTGAGGCTCAGACCCTCGCGTCGTGCATCGAATCTAACAGAGTAATGTTAGAGCGGGGGTGCGCCTGTGAGCGTGTTCGTTTTCGCGATGCGATTAGGGATCGCGTTGCTCCTCGGAAGCATCATTGGACTCGAACGGCAGTGGAGGCACCGCAAGGCCGGCACGCGTACCAACGCGCTAGTGGCCGCCGGAGCGGCTGCCTTCGTCATGGCAGGGCTTCTCATCCCCACTGACCCCAACGCCGAAGGCCGAATTATCTCTTATATCGTAGCGGGAATCGGTTTTCTCGGCGCCGGGGTGATCTTCAAAGAAGGGGCGAACATTCAAGGACTGAACACCGCTGCTACCGTCTGGTGTTCAGCGGCGGTGGGCGTACTCACCGGCATGGGTTATCCGCAATATTCTATCCTGACTTCCGTGGCCGTTCTGCTGACCAACATCACTCTCCGGCCCCTGGCCTACAAGTTCCGCCCTGAGCTCAGGGAGACGGACTATCACTTCGAATTCGTCTGTGGCGCTGAGGACGAAGGGCGTGTGCGCACACTATTGTTGCGTTCCGTGGACCAGCAGAACGCGAGCCTGAACGCGCTCAGCCGGGAAGGGCTGGAACCGGGCGGCCAAGTACGGATCAGCGCCGAACTGAGAACGCACGGCCGAAACGATGCATGCCTGGAGCAGCTCACCACTCGACTGTCACTCGAACGCGACGTCACTGCGGTGAGCTGGCGCGTGTTGGTGCCACCCGCAGCGTAACTCTTGGCGAGCAAGCGCGCGGCAAGAGTTGCAAGACTTGGTCCGGATTAGTCAAGCTTCGGATAGAGGTTCGGTCACCGTTCTTACGCCGCCCTCCTTCTTCCATGCTCAACCAGTGCCGATTGCACCCAGCCGCGGCGTGCCAGCTCTTCCACCAGCCGTAGGTAGGGTTCGTGGAAACGAGCGATACGGTCGGGCCGGGGGTCGATCACCTCGCGAATGCGTACCATCTGCTGGGCAACATCAGAGACGCGACGTCCCACGGAGGCCGCTAGCATGGCCATGCCCAACGCCGCCTCGGGGTTTTCAGGCAGGTGAACGGGCCGGCCGAGAATGTCGGCGCGGAGCTGACACCAATAGCGGTTGCGGGCTGCGCCACCCGTCAGGCTAAGGTCACCACTGACCGGTGCACCTAGCATGTCGAGATAGTCGAAACAGAGCCGCTCGATGAAAGCCACTCCCTGGAGCAGCGCCGCGTAGAGATCAATTTCGTCAAGCGGCTCGCCGAGAACAAATCCTTCCGCATCGGGCGCGGTGAAAGGGAAACGCTCACCTCGAGACACAAGGGGATACGCAATGATGTTCGCCGGTTCTCGTTCTGCTGCTTGTGTGCTTAACGCGTCCAGGTCACGCCCGGGGAATTGTTTTGTGAGGGCGCCCGCGCCGGTGCTGGAGGCGCCGCCGGGTAGCCAATTGCCATCCGGTGAGCGGTGCGAGTAGACAATGCCCGCGGGATCGCGAATCAGTTCGCGGGTCACGCCTTTGAGAACCAGTGTAGTCCCGAGCACGGAGTTCCAACTGCCAACGTCCAAGGCGCCCGCACCCATCTGGGCGGCGCATCCGTCGGTCATACCGGCAATAATCGGCGTCCCGGCAGGGATGCCGGTCAGCGCTGCGGCCTCGCCGCAAACAGTCCCGAGTTGCGTACCGGAGCGTACGACGGCTGGCATGATCTGGTCAGGCACACCGAGAGCGTCAAGAACCTCGTACGGCCAAGCTTCGCGAACGAGATCGTAACCCGTCTTGAGCGCGTTACTTGAGTCCGATGAGACCTCGCGACCAGCGAGCCGGTGGTTGATGAAATCGGTCTGGTGAGCGAGGCGTGCGCGGGGGATCACGCCGCGATGCTCGCGCAGCAACCAAAGCAGCTTGGGCAGCGCCCATGACGGCTGCATGCGATATCCGAGCGAGGCCCAGATGGCGGCGCCGGCCTCATTGGCACGGCACGCTTCGTCCGTGGCACGCGTGTCGTCATACATGAGCCCTGAGGTGAGCGCGCGGCCTGATCTGTCGACGAGAAGGATGGTGCCGGAGGTACCGTCAACGGCCACCCCTCGGATGGACCAGGCGGGCAAGTCGGCAAGAGCTACACGGCAGGCGGAGACGACAGCGCGCCACCACTCCTCGGGATCCTGCTCGTGCCGGGGACCGTCACGCCGGCTGGTGAGTGGACAGGAGCTCTGTCCAAACACATGCCCGTTCTCCGACACTGCGACCGTACGGACACTTTGTGTACCGAGGTCGAAGCCCAGCCAGATGCTTTCCGCTTTGTTGTAGGCAGTCATGCAGGGCAATGTGTCCAACCCTTCAGTGACAATTAACTGGCGCTAGCCCACCGGCAAACCTTGCCCGGATCCACGCAATCTGAGCCTTCACGGGTTTCCCAGTGACGCGACCGGGGTCTGGATCGGGATATTTTTCGAACTCACATGCGAGCGATGACCTAAGCGTTGTGGGCAGAAGATTGACGTGGGTTTTGAGCGGGCATCGATAGTTGTGAACGACTGACTTGGAACCAAGCATCCGAGGTTTCCCTTTCTACCGCCGCCCTTGCCCGGCGAAATCCGTCCCTGATCCGGGTTGAGTCAGGGTCAAGCAGTCGCTGAAGCCTTCAAGCTGACATTATCAACATTGATCTCCACCAGGTACTGTCCTAATTTTTAGGACACGACCCTCCACCACGCACCATTGACTCTGGCCGCGGATGGGAGTAAATTCCCCCCGTTCTGGGGATTCTGGGGATGACGCGCACATCATGGCGTGTGGGTGTAGTTCTCTTTCAGCTGGGCGGACCAGACAGACTGGAAGAGATCGAACCTTTTCTTTATAACCTCTTCTGCGATCCCGATATTATTGACTTCCCCTTCGCCCGCATCGGGCGTAAACCCCTGGCCAAATTGATTTCGACGACGCGAGCGCGGAAGGTGCAGCACCACTACGCGACGATTGGGGGAGGTTCGCCCATCCGGCGGTTCACCGAGCGGCAGGCTCGAGCCCTCGAGGCGGAGCTTTCGAGCCGGGGAATCGATGCCCGCTGCTTTGTGGCCATGCGGTACTGGCACCCGTTTACGAGCGAGGCGATTAAGCAACTGCGAGCGGCGCAGTGCGACGAGGTGGTGTTGCTGCCGCTGTATCCACAGTATTCGGCGACCACGACGGGCTCGAGCTTGAATGAGTGGCGCAGGCATTTTCACGACGACATGCCCGTATATTGCGTGGAGAATTTCTACCGGCACGAGGCCTATCTCGACGCCGTGATTGAAAAAGTTGACGAAGCGCTGGCACGGTTCAACGTGCCGGAGCGGGTGGAGATTGTGTTCAGCGCGCACAGTGTGCCAGTTTTGGTGATTGAGAAGGGCGATCCTTACCAGCGGCAGATTGAAGACACGGTGCGGCTCCTGTGGCAACGCGGTGGATGGAGCAACCGGCACCGGCTTTGCTATCAGAGCAAGGTGGGGGCAAGCAAGTGGCTGCAGCCTTCCCTGCACCGCACGCTGCACGATCTGGCCGCAGAACACGCTCGCGAAGTTTGCGTCGTTCCAGTAGCGTTCGTGTCCGATCACGTGGAGACGCTGGGTGAAATTGATCACGAGGCGCGCGAAGAAGCGCGTCGGCTGGGCATCGCGCAATTTGAAATGAGTGCGGGGCTTAACGATTCCCCGAAATTCATACAAGCCCTGGGCCAAATCGTGTTGCAGGTGATGGGCGAAACGGTTCATCGATTCGTTCACTCTTTCTCACTTAATTAGCCACCATTCGCTGCTGTGGACATTCGTATACTCACTGCTGTGCGCCGGGCGCACGGGGTTCATTTGCCTTGTTTTGTGGCTTGGGTAGGGGTCCAGGTCGGAGACGCCCTGGCCGCTTCCTCAGCCGGTCTTCGTTTCCCGGTTTCATTTACAGGTTACCCTGCAGTGGCGTTCTGTACGAACATCACCCACTGCTCGCCATCACCCACTGCTCGCCATCACCCACGACCGCCTTCCAGGGGGGAGCTGGCATTTCCGAGAGCAGGTCGTCCAAGACCGTCGCTCTGGAATGTCGCTGACACAGGTCGCCAAGAGCCACAACATTTCGCAAGCCTCAGTATGCCGCTTGATGAAAGAGGCGAACAGCGATTGCACTCAGGCCGTTGCAATTTCCAGTGAAGACCCCGGGCTAGAGTCTCGGCTCTAGAGGATTGCCGCTGGACATGACTGCTGACGAAAAAACTCGGCGAGACACGGGTTCCACCCGCATCGACCAGACTGGCAAGGTATTCACTGTCGTCGGTCAGGACGTGCGCCAGTGCTTGATCTGTGAAGGAGTGTTCACGCGGCAAGCCGCCTCTGAGCACGCAAAAGTTGTCTGCACGTGGGGAATCAGCATGAAACCTGGGAGCAAATGATGCAAGTCGGTGAGCCGTTGCGAACTATCGTCGTGGAGCCGCTTGAATTTCCGGTGAAACAGCCGACAGGCGAACCTGAGCCTGAGCCGATTCAGTCGCCAGAGTCGGAGCCCGAGCAGGTGCCAGCCGCGCCGTGAGCGTTCCCGACTACATTTCTCCGATCATCGGCTGCCGTCTGGCAGTGGGACACCACCGGGCTCAAGTCCGTCTGCGGGGAGCCGTGGCATCCCGACCAGCCGCTGGCTGCGGAATGCAGGCGTTATAGCACCGGGACAATCGTCGGGCGTGCAGAGAACGCGCATGACGCCTACGAGCCTCCGCAAACCGTCTGCACCTGCGGCGTGGCAAGTAGGCAGCTGGAGCGGGCTATTGTAGCTTCGCGTACTCAGCTTGGGCTTGTTTCAGGATGGGGATGTCGGGGTCGGCGTCTTTCCAGAGCGTGAGGAAATCTTTGTAGGCGGCGAGTGCCCGGACGCGGGCGGCATCGGCATCCGCGCCCTGCGCGGTTCTCGCCTCCAAGGCGTTGGCACGCGCCACTCCCAGATGCGCCAACGCTCCCGTCCAGCAGTTCCAGACGATGCCGCTGTGGTCGAGAATCTTCTGAAACCCGGCTGCGGCAGCACTGCCCTGTCCGGCTGCCAAGTATGCCTCTCCGCGTATGTACACGTGATAGAGGCAGGAAACATTGTTGACGAACTGAATTTCCCCCAATTCGATGGGTGTAGCAGCTTGCACGGTATTCAATGCGGCGGCCGGATTCTTTCTGTCCAGCGCCAATTGTGCCTGAATCGCTAGCAGCCAAAGCGACTGCATCTGCGCGTCCAACGGGAAGCGTTTCCCTAAGTCTTGGGCCAGGGATTCGGCTCGCGCTATGTCGCCCGCCATTGCGAACGCAAGTGCGGCTTCGGCTTCGGCTCCCTGACTCGTGGGAGCGAGCTTTATAGCCTCTGCCGCTGACTGCCGCGCTTCCGCAGCATTGCCGTAGGCGGCTTCCCGCTCAGCAGCAATCGCCTGCCATATTGCCCCATTTTCTTTGTTGTCTGCTCGTACTGCGGAGTCCACGGCCCGCTTGGTCAGTTCCCGCGCCTTGCCCACACGACCAGCGTAAGCCTCGGTGTCAGATGCGAGCGCAAGTCCAAAGGTCTCATATTCGGGCTTACCCGCAAGCCACTGTTGTTGTTCCGCCAACGTGGCGGAGTCCGCCCCAAGGAAGGCAAGAGCATAGAGATAAGTGTGGAGCAGGTAATCATCCAGTTTTCGCGCCTGCGCCTCCTGGATGATCTGCCGCGCCTCGTCGAAGCGCTGCAAGGAGAGCAGGCTGTCGACAAGGTCTACATAGGGGCCGACATTATCTGGGGCGAGGCGGAGGCTTTGGCGATACGACTCCGTAGCCCTCTCATACTGTCCCTGCGAAGTGTACACGTTGCCCAAATCGAGATGTGCTCGGTAGTCTCGCGGATAGTTCTGGATCTCCTCCTGAAACGTCTGGGCCGCTTTATCCAATTCCCCAGTGACCCCTTGATAGTAGTTGGCTGTGATCACTAGCTGTTCCCGCTCGCTGGCATGTTTTCGCAACTGGAATGCCTTGCTGAAGTACTCGCTGGCCCGCCCTAGTTCGGCGAGACTCCAGTACTCGATGCCCACTTCCAAGTAGCCCATAGCAAAATTCGGATCAAGCTCAATGGCACGTTGATAGTAAGGCAGGGATGCGGCGGAGCCTTTCTCGTTATCGGCCTTTCTGCCGAGGCTGAACGCTTTCAGCGCTCCGAGCGAAGACGTAGTGGCCTGTTCTAGTGGAACGTCAAACTTCTGCACCGTAGCCAGCGATTCGCCCAGTTCGCCGCGTAGCTTGGACGCCACCTTGCCCAGCGCGTCCAGCACCCTCTCCTTGGACGCCGCCGTCACCTGCTCCTCGGCCAGCGTGTCTCCGCTCTGGCAATTCACCGCCTTCAACCCCAGCACATACTCGCTGCCCAGATTGCCAATCGATCCGGCAAGGTAAGCCTTGCTGCCCGCCCGCTGGCAAAGCTCGCTGGCCACCTCGGGCGTGAGTTTCGTGCTCGCCGGACGGGTCATCAGTTGCAAGGTCTTCGCGACTCCGCTGTCAGAGAGCACATTCAAGAAAGGCGACTGCCGTAGGGAAACGCTCAGCGCCGTTTTCAGCGTGTCGTCGAACACCGGATCGCCCGTGCTGTTGGCAAAATCGGCGAGAACGATGGTGTCTTTTTCCGTCAGTGATTTGCTTTGATGCGAGCGGTAGTAAAGCCCCCCCGCCACGAGCAAGGCGACGGTTAGGACGGGAACGGCGATTTTCCAGAGCTTCGCAACACGAACGGCAGGAGCTTCTGGCATGGCCACCGTGCCCGAGCTTGCTGCAGAACCGTGTCCGTTCTCAGAGTCCCGCTTCAACCGTTGCAGGTCGGGTACTTCGGCTGGCGAGTTAATCCTTTCCGTGACAACTTCGACCGGAGCGATAAAGCGGTAGCCCAAACGCGGCACAGTCTCGATGTAGCGTGGTTCCTCGGCGGAATCGCAAAGCACTTGCCGAAGCTTCTTAACCGAGGTGTTGAGCCCATGTTCGAAATCGACGAAGGTATCGGCCGGCCAGAGCTTCTCTCGGATTTCCTCCCGGGTCACAACCTCCCCGGCGCGACCCAGCAACACTTCAAGGATCAGGTAAGGCTGACCACGAAGTTTTATTTTCGTCCCGCTTTTGGAAAGCTCACGCGCACCCGTGTGTACTTCGAACGGGCCGAAGCGGTATTTCCCCCCGAGCCCCACAAATTCCCCCCGCACTAGAGACCCATCCAGAAAGTCCCAATTTCGCGGGTTTCTCGAACCGCAAGTTCCTTGTTTTCGGTGAGCAGTTTCTTAGAATAGGCCTTTTCGGATGGATCTCTAGGGCCACATCGTTGCTCGGGATTCTACCACGCCCGTTACGACCCGGAGTCGCAATAAAATAACTCTTTATATTTCATAGGGTTAACAACTCACCTACGGCTCATCAACATTTCACCGTCAGTGCATTGCGCTCTTTACGATTATGCAAGACAGTCGCGCTTGTGATTTGCATCACTCTAGTCCGTGATCCGCATCACCAATCACCGAATCGGAGGGGAGTTCCATGAAGAGTAAAGTCGTTTCTCTAGTTGTTCTGTGGGTACTGTCGCTGTGCCCGTGTGTCGGCAATGCGCAAACTTCACACCACTCCGCGCTTACCGTCAAAGTTCCCTTTGAGTTTGTAGTCGGAAACCGGACGTTCCCAGCGGGAACCTACAAGTTCCAATCCTTGAATTCCGTCCCGAGCAACGCCACCATCGACTACCTCGTGGTGCGGAGCACGGACGGACGGCTGTACCAGTCCATCGCAGCCGATGTGTTGGGCAGCGAGGAGTCCAGCAATCCGAGGCTGCTGTTCACCCGCAGTGGCGACCGCACTTTCTTTTCTGAGGTTTGGGAGCCGGGGAAACAGGCTGGCTGGGGGCTTCAGAGCCGCAATAACCATACGCAAACAGTGGAGAGCGAAAACGACCAGGTGACCCTGATCGCATCCGCCGACTGGCGCTAAAAGAGCACCGGTGACGACGTGAGTTTTGGTCGCACAGCGTAAACGCATCCGCTCAGGAGCCGCACCGTCGGCCCGTGAGCCAGTTTGTCCTAGTTTTTTGCGGTTTGTAGGCAGAAGTAGAGTTGCGCGATTTTCAACCTAGGAACTAAGGAGGTCTGCTTATGGCTGCGAATGCGATTCACACCCTGAATTGAAGGTCAATACGGCGAAAGGGGCGGATGAAAGTTGCGCGCCCGTCACGCTGAAACAGCGATTTGAAAAGCTGCTGCGCGAGGTGTTCGAAGGACACGAAGAATACCTCGGGGTGACGCCGGATTAGTAAGTTCGTCTTGAGTCAGCGCTAGAGATCGGCGGCACGTCGCGGTTTGTTCGTGCAGATGTTGGGATGGTTCAGCGCTGAGGCTGCAAGTGCCTCCCGCCGAAAGCGTTCCAAAGCCTGTGGGTCTTGGGCTACGTCCTCGGGCAGAAACTTCAGCGCGACAAATCGGTGGAGGGTTACGTCCTCAGCCTTGTAGACAACACCCATACCGCCGCCGCCGAGCTTCTCGACGATGCGGTAGTGCGAGATGGTCTGACCGACCATGGATGGCGAAGGAACTCAGGTGCCATGTTAGGAGTGTTTCGAAGGCGAAGTCAACGAGCACATCCCGCCGACGCACGCGGCGACATAGAGGAGGTTGATAACCTCCGCGCTGAATAGAACCTAAATGAGCACAAGCTTCTACGAACTCCGTGCGCGACTGACTTGTCCGCACACAGGCATTCGCCGACGACTCAAAGCCGCTAACGGAAAACTAATCCGGAGTCATCCCCAAAAGCTCTTCGTGGCCTTCTAACACCGCATCCGACCTGCTCAGACGGAACAAATCCCTTATGCGCGGCGTTGGATTGGCAATCTCCAGATTGCAGTTTGCCCTTCTCGCATCCATATAAACACTAGCAAGCATCCCCAGGCCGGAACTATCGGGTGGCCTCGTGCCTCCGGCAGGCAGTGCACTGGCGCTCGGCACCGTGGGTGTGGAGGGCGATCCGCGTCGGTCTTCTCAGGAACTGGGAAAAATGTTTCTGGATTGGAAGGTTAAAAACGCTGTGGCCGAAATCCGCAAGCTGATCCAGAACTCAAGAAGCCAACAGTCGTTCAGTCCAATTCCACCACAACCGCCACATCGAATTTCGAATAATACTTCTTCACGTCCTTCGCCCCGTACTTCTCCCGAAACTTCTCGATCACTGATTTCACCGTCTCGGCATCCGTGAGGGGAACGGCTCGGAATTCCGCCTCTGCTCCCCTCGCATCAATGCGAATCGACGAGTTCTTGATCACGTTCTTGTACCAGTGCGTGTCCGAGCCCTGCACGGGCAGGAGGTAAAGCTTCTCGCCTTCCAACACGAACCAGACGGGGATCGAGATTGTCTGCCCGGACTTTCTCCCGATCACGCTAATCTCGATCTGCCGGTAGCGGGAGAGGCGCTCTTTGAGGCTGTCTTTTGAGGTTGGCATGCTGCACTCCTTGGATACCGAGCGGGACGAATCTAGCAACAGCCGCAGGCCTTCCCGCGCATGGCTTCCCGACCTTCCCAAACGATCAGAGGCAGAAGGGCTAAAGCTGCAATCGGGTCAGCCCACCTTACTCGCCAGATCGCGTTGATTGCCAGTCCCGCCAATGCGATCAGCGACAGGTAAGCACACAGCGCCGACTGTGCGGCGTCCGCCCTCAACGCAGCACTGCCTGTCGCTCCTGACAGCCACCGCTTCTCTTTCGCAAGCCACGGCATGACGACCGCGGCGGCTACCAGAATCGCTATCCCCAGCAACGTTGGTTTGGGTTCGCTATAACCCAGCAGACTCGTGACAGAAATGACTGCGACATAGGCAGCCAGCGCGAACAGCAAGGTTCCCGCGACACGGGCAGCCCGCCTTTCCGCGTCCCCGTGTGCAGCACTTGCACGAAATCTCCACACCACTGCTAGCGCCGAGAAAAGTTCGATGGCGCTGTCTCCACCGAAGGCGAGCAGCGCAGGGCTACTCGCCCGCCACGCGGCGAAGAGAGACACCACAGCTTCCACACTCATCCATGCGATTGTGACTGTTTGCACCCGTCGAATGCGCTGGATCGCATCTGGAGTGGCTATTTGGAGCACGGAAGCCATTCGGGTGATTATTATCGCACCGTGGAACTTCTCAGTCCGAATCTGAGGGTTCGGAGTCTGAAAACAGACAACGAAAGCGCCCCAGACTCACTGAGTCATGGGACGCCAGTCGAACAGCCCTCCCCCGAAAACTGCCCAATTCCAACGTAGGCTCTGTGCCAAGCTTCGTAAATAGCCCCTGCGTGCCACCATCAAAGGGGAGCGTGCTGCCTGTTCAATATGTAGCGATTTATAATCAGGCCTATGAAATTGACCATCGGTGCGATTACTTCGGCATTGCTCGTCATTCTCGGTTCTCTGGCTCCGCTATTTGCACAAGCGCCCGCCCAGCAGCAACAACCTGAGTTCGTCAAACAAGGCCAGCAGTTGATGCGTGAAGGAAAGCTGCAAGAGGCGTTGGCGCTTTATCGCCAGACTCTCCAGACTTCGCCGGATTCTCTTGCCGCCAACGTCGCGGCTGGAAGCGTACTCGACCTGATGGGGAACGGCGAGGAGGCCCGGAAGTATTTTACGAAGGCAATCGACGTGGCGGACACGCCCGAGGGCAAGGCATCGGCCAAGAGAGCGATGGCGATGTCCTACGCTTTCGAGGGGAATTGCAAGAAAACCGTTGAGTACGAACAACAGGTTTTCGACTTCCACGGCAGCGTGAAGAAATTCTTTCAGCAGGGAGAGATTGCGAACGAGGCGGCTCGCGTTTGTATCGATTCCGGCGATTTGGACACCGCTTACAAGTGGTACCAGATTGGCCATGACACGGGACTAAAGGAACCCGACATCAAGCCCGCTCGGCAAGACCTATGGAACTTCCGCTGGGAGCACGCACAGGCTCGCATCGCCGCCCGGCGCGGCGACCCAGCGGAAGCGCAAAAGCATGTTGCTGCGGCAAAGGCCATTCTCGACAAGGGCACCGTCCCCGAGCAAGCGCCGTTCTTCCCTTATCTGAAAGGCTACGTCGCGTTCTATGCCGGAGATTACAAAACCGCACTTGCAGAACTGAGCAAAGCAAACCCGAGCGATCCGTTTATCCAGTGCATGGTGGGCCAGACCTACGAAAAACTGGGTGAGAAGGACAAAGCCTTGGAGTACTACCGCAAAGCTTCGACAGCAATTTCGCACAATCCTCCCGCCGCGTATGCCGTTCCGTTTGCTAAGAAGAAGCTGTCTTAACCACTGCGCCAACGACCAAGTTGACGCACCGTCAGTGCAGGAAGTTGATTGCGAATGGCAAGCCGAGTGCCAGCAGCACGGCCAGGTACAGCGCTCCCATGGTGGCACCCAGTCGCCAGAAGTCTTTGGTGGGGATGTAGCCGCTGCTATACCAGATTGGCGCAGGCCCACTGGCGTAGGGAGTAAGGACGCCCATCAAACCCAGCGAGTAAACCAGAACAAGGGTGATGGCCCTGGCAGGAACGCCCGGCACCGACAGGACGGCTAGCAGGAAAACGGGCAGCATCGCGGTCGTCTGCGCCGTGATGCTGGCAAACAGATAGTGGATGACGAAGAAGACTGTGACGACCGCGATCAACATGGGAACCAGTGGAATGCGGGTCATGTAAGTGGCCGCCCGGGAGCCGAACCAGGCGAGGAAGCCAACATTGCTGAGCCCTTCAGCCATCGCCACTAACGTGGCAAACCAGACCAGGACGCTCCAGGCCTGTTTATTAGCAAGGATGTCATTCCAGGTGACCACCCTGGCGAGCAGCATCACCGAGATTACAGCCAGAGCGACGGTGACCGGGCTTATCCAGCGGCTGCCGCCGATCCAGCCAACCAGCGCTGCCACGGCCAGCAAACCCATCGTCACTTCAGGGCGAGTGATCCGTCCCATGCTGATGAGCTCGCCTCGCGCCCAGCGTCCAACCTCGTCGCCACGCTTGATCTCGGGCGGATAAAGGAAATAGGCAAGCAACGGTGTCGCCGCGAACAACAGGATCCCGACCGGCAGAAAGCCCAGTGCCCATAAGCCCCACGAGATATCCACGTGCGCGACCCTGCGTGCAATTTCCACTGCCAGCAGGTTGGGCGCGAGCGCGGTCAAGAACATGGAACTGGTGACGCAAGTGATGGCAAAGCCGGTCCACAGCAGGTATCCGCCGATCTTTCGCGGGCTATCGTGGGGAAACGAACCATAGAGCGGTGGGATGTTCTTTACGATGGGATACACCGTGCCACCGCTGCGCGCGGTATTCGACGGCATCACCGGAGCAAGAAAGAGATCGGAGAGCGCGATGGCGTAACCGAGACCAAGGGTGCGGCGGCCCATTGCCTTGACCAGCAGCAACGCGATGCGCCGGCCAAGGCCGGTGCTTTCATATCCCAGCGCGAACATGTTGGCGGCAAAAATGAGCCATACCGCATCATTGGAGAATCCCGAGAGAGCCCATTTAGTGGCGTCGGCCGGAGTTTTCCCAACCAACAGCAGCGCGGAGGCAACTGTAACGCCGATAAAACCGATGGCTGCGCCCGGCAGCGGTTCCGTGATGAGGGCGGCAATGACAGCGGCGAACAGTGCGAAGTAATGCCACGCTGTCGCGGTCAGGCCGGAAGGCGCTGGTATCAGAAGAAGTATAAGTCCCAGGGCCAGCGGCCCAATCCATTTTCGAAGCTGTTTGGAAGCGGCGGGCGAAGCGCTAACGGGCGCGACTGGTTTCGGCGGCGCAACGGTTGGCGAGGACATGGGGTTGCCTCCCTTGGCGCGGAGAACGATATCCTCATGCTATCAGTATTGCGTCAAGGCGAACTGCTGGCGGTGGTGATCTACAGCTTATGAGGACTCTCGCTCATCGCCTACTGATCATGAGGCCCACGGGACTCTATTGCACAGGCCGTGATCCCACTAAATGTACTTTGAATCAGCAAATCTGGCAGAATAAGTGGACGGGGAAGAGGGGAGGGGCCGATTGTGGAGTTTGGCTACACCATGTCTAACAACCAAATATTCGCTAAGGGCAGGCGCCCAGACAGGGCAGGATGCGGGCCCGACTACACCTATTGAGCATTGCATAATATAGTTACAATGGAAACAGATCGGCCTGCTGCCAGAAGGCGATCACCAGGGTAGGCCGCTTGCGCATACGACGAAGCGCCTGGCGCGCGTGATGGCTC
>JBEKAF010000092.1:0-13938 GCA_050018355.1 Terriglobales bacterium
CGCTGCGTAAGTTGAAGAGCATAGTTCTTTCCAAGTCGGCATGGCTCGACTCGGCAATCAGGGTCCCCTTTTTCGCACTCTCCAGGCGTAACTCCCGCTTGCGCTGCCGTTCGTGCAGATAGCTAAGGCTGGGCGACTCAAAAGTGCCAGCGAACGGTCGCCAGACGCCCTTATCAGGAGCGATTTGGGTCCCGTCAGCCGACAGAGCGAACGTCGGGTTCGGGCGCAGGAAAGCCGTGATCTCCTCCGCCTTTGACTCTTCAATAACCAGCCCCCCCGCCAGCAGCGTGGGGTTATTCTGCTCAAAACGCAGGCGGACCTGTTCCCAGGTCAGGGTCTGCTGCGCCGACGCGCTGAAGGCCGCTGCGACCAATAGCCATGCGACCAGACTGAAATTGTGAAACTTGAACATCGCGCACTCCATGCGCATGGGGAAAAGCGGACCGCCCAATGCGCGTGACTGCAGAAAATCCTCAGGATTTTCCGGACCAAAAAAATAAGAGTGACTTCGGATTTACAACGAAGTTGGATGCGCGAAAGGAGGAGCGCGGCCCGTCGGTGCGGGGACAGAGAAAGTTCCGAGCGTCTGCGGCATGAACGCGAGAACCGTGCCGATCTGCTCGAACGCGGGCGTCAGAGAAACGGAACTGGGCAAAACGGGTTGCGAAGAATGAGTCAGCGCATGAAGTGTGCAAGCGCAACGGTTGGCATCGCGGAAGCCGCGTTTCGACTCTTCCATCTCGGGTCGCATGGCGTGCAGGTCGTCGGTGGCCGAGATCACGGGGAACAGCAAAATCAGTGCGCAGCCGAGAGCGCAGAGGAAGACGAGCTGGGGTGCCGCCGGACTTCCTGCCGGACTACCCGAACCGGTCGGAGAAGTCCGTTGCCGCCACAGCAGATAGGCGGGCAGCAGCAGGGAGAGCCAACAGAGATTAAGAAAAAGCTCCATACTAGATGGCCGGGTCTTTTGGAGGAGACAGCAAGCCTATGACCCGGTGCAACTGCCTCAAGATCATCAGGATAGCACAGAGACGGCAAGTGACTTGCGTACCTGGCAGGGCGGGCAAAAGCCGCTACGGACCCTGCGTGACCTGCAGAGGTTGAGGTGTTTGGAGTCTCTGGCGAAGGATGGCCTTCCGGGTGGGGATTTCAGCAATGGCATCGGCGTGAATCACGTAGGCGCCGTGGGGTAGCGTGTTGCCAAAGGAAATGTGAACGCTGGTCGCGCCGGTTTTCAGCGGAAAATGCTCGTAGCCGATTGCCGTCGCTCGCCCGTTGTCGGCGACGGCCACGATGATGACGGTCAGATCGAAGTCGTCCTTGGAACCGTTGGAGAGCTGGACGACGCCGTCAATCCGGTTGTCACGGACCTTTGGAGGTTGAAGCCATTCGATCAACAGAGAAGCGGCGACCACGGCCCGGAACTCCTTGTTGATGCTGTGCGCGGGATGGCCGGAGTCTTCGACTTTTAAGGTGAACGTGAAAGTCCCGGGCTTGGCGGGGTGTCCAGCCAGCAGGCCTTCCGGCGTGAGCGTGATTCCTTCCGGGAGATCGCCACTGGCCACGCTCCAGACATAGGGCAGAACGCCGCCGGTGGCATGCAGAAGCATGTGGAATTCCACGCCTGCGTCGAGCGGGGGCAGAGCTTCGTCCACGACGGCGAGTGGGGGAGCCTGCGCGGCCAGCAGACTGCAGAAACAAATCAGGATCGCCAGGAGCCGCATGATCTTGGTGAAATTCATCTTGGTTCGTTTGATTTTACGCTGGGCACGGCGTAAAAGAACTGCAATATGTTTTATCGTGTGTCGCACGTTGTGGTTGGCTTCTTACTCGTTTGCTCGATCGTCTGCTCGTTCGTCTGCTTGACGACCGCGGATGCTCTGGCGCAGGCCGCACCTTCATCTTCTTCCAAGCCGAAAACGAATAACGCTGAAGAGGCCGCGGTCTTCGAACGAATCTTGAATCGTGTCCGCTTTGAAAACGACGGAACCGAAGTGAGTGAGACCGAAGCCGTGGTTCGGATTCAGAGCCAGGCGGGCGTGGAAGAATTCGGCCAACTGGTTTTCGGATACTCATCGGCGACCGAGAAGTTGGAGGTCGAATACGTCCGCGTGCGCAAGCCGGATGGGCAGGTGGTGATGACGCCGGAGTCGACGGCGCAGGATTTCGCTCCCGATGTGCTGAAAGAAGCTCCGATGTACAGCGACTACCGACAGCGGCATATTTCCGTGGCAGCGCTGCAGCCCGGGGACACGCTGGAATACCGCACTGTGACGCGAGTTCTCACGCCGCTGGCCGCGGGAAACTTCTGGTACGAAGCCACATTTCCGAAGGGGGTGGTAGTCAACGAAGACCGGCTGGAGATTGACGTCCCGAAGTCGCGCGAAGTGAAGCTCAAGACGCCGACGCGAAAGCCAGAGATTCAGGAGACCGGAGACCGCCGCGTTTACACCTGGGTGGTGAAAGGCATCCAGCCGGAACGCGACAAGGAAAAAGATGAGATGGACGAGGAGACCGGTCCGGATGTGCAACTGACGACTTTCACCGACTGGAAGCAGGTCGCGCAATGGTATGCAAAGCTGCAGGGCGAGCGCATGACGGTTGACGACAATGTGCGAAAAAAAGCCCTAGAGCTCACCAAAGGAGCGGACACGCCCACCGAGAAGGCGCGACGGCTCTACGATTTCGTGGCGCGGAATGTGCGTTATGTGAGCATCTCCCTCGGGGTCGGGCGGTATCAGCCGCACTCGGCCTCGGACGTTCTGCAGAATGGTTACGGCGACTGCAAGGACAAGCACACGTTGTTTTCCGCGCTGCTGCGAGCGGAGGGAATTCAGAGTTATCCGGTGCTGATCCACAGTACGCGCAAACTGGATGTGGACGTTCCCTCGCCGGCACAGTTCGATCACGTGATCACGGCGGCGCGTTTGGGAACGGGGCTGACCTGGCTGGATACGACTCCTGAAGTGACGCCCTATGGGCTGATTCTTTACCAACTGCGAAACAAAGAAGCAGTGGTGGCGTCGGAGGATAGCGAGGGAGGATTGCAGCGGACGCCGGCGGATTCGCCGATCAAGACTTTCATGCACTTCACGCTCGATGGCAAGTTTAGCGAGTTCGGCGCGCTCGACGCGACGCTTGAAGTCACGGCTCAGGGAGATCGCGATTGGCCGATGCGCGCCAGCTTTCGACGATTCTCGCAGGCGCAGTGGAAGGACTTTGTCAAAGCCCTCTCCGCGAGTTGGGGCTTGCCGGGTGACGTCGATGACGTTCAGCTCGATCCCATCGAGGACACGAGCAAGCCTTTTCATCTGAAGTATCACCTGCACCAGGACCGGTATTTTGTGGTGCCATCGACGAGCGTGAATTTTCGTCCGATCCCGCCGCTGGGAATGCCTGCGATTCGAGCGTCGGAAAAAAGCACGGAACCCCTGGACATCGGTCCCGCGGGTGAAATGGACTACCGGGTCCGCTTGCAGTTTCCCTACAACTACACGGTGCGCACGCCGACCGCGGTGAAGATGACGCGAGATTATGGCGACTATTCATCGACCTACTCGCAGAACAAGGGAATTCTGGAAGGCGAGCGCAAACTGAACGTGAAGATGAATGAGCTGGCGGCGTCGCGGCGCGCGGACTACGAATCGTTTCGCAATGCAACGCAAAGCGATCAAGACCAGCTGCTGTCGTCCACGATATTGACGCCGTCGGGGCGAGGGGCGGAGACGGCGGCTTCGAAGATGGAAGGAACCCCCGCGGAGCTGCATAAAGCGGGAGTGAAAGCGCTGCAGAGCAAAGATTATCGCTCGGCGATTGACCTGCTGAAGCGCGCGGTGGACGCGGATGCGAGCCTGGCGAATCCGAGTATGGCGAATCCGAGCATGAAAGACGGCTGGTATGACCTGGGACTGGCATACGCCGGAGCCAATGATCATGCGGAGGCGATCGGCGCCTTCCGCAAGCAAATCGAGCTGGATCCGAATCACAAGCACGCGAATGGCGACCTGGCGATGGAGCTGCAGCAAACGGGGAAGACCGACGACGCGATTGCGGCTTATCGCAAGCAACTGGAGACGGCTCCGTACGAGAAAACGACACACAAAAATCTCGGCTTATTGCTGGCGCAGTTGGGACGGGATGCCGACGCTCGCACGGAGCTGGAAGCGGCCGCTGCGATTCCTCCCGATGATCCGGAAACGAAGATGGCGCTGGCGCAGGTGTACGTGCGATTGGGAGAGAACGCGCAAGCGCAAGAGTTGATGAAGGGACTGACGGGCAGTACGGGCGCGGATTCGGGTCAGGATATTTTCGCGTCGGCATTGAAGATGAAGAACGACATTGATCCGACCGAGACCGAGAACGATGCGCAGCAGGTTCTGTACGACATTGGAGGACAGTTCGACTCGGGCGAGTTGGACCGGCTGGGGCCGTCGGCGTTTTCGTCGATGCGACTGGTGGCGCTGGCATGGGCGCGGATGGGATGGGCGAAATTTCAGCGCGGCGAAAATCTGGCAGCGATGCAGTTTCTAACGTCGGCGTGGCTTTTGAGCCAGTCGGGGACGGTCGGCAATCGGCTGGGCCAGGTATTCGAAAAGCAAGGGCAGCCGGAGAAGGCGCGCCATATGTATGCGCTGGCCGTGGCGGCGGGCGGAAGCACTAATGATGTTCAGGATTCGCGGGCGCGCTTGGCGAAGCTGGCGGGCGATCCGGGCGCGGCGGAGAAAGATCTCGCACAGGCGCCGGTGGAGTTAGTGCAAGCACGCACGGTGAAGCTCGGGCCGATCACAAGCAAGCCAGTTTCGGCACGGTTCAACCTCGTGTTTGACAGCTCGCCTCGTCCGGAGCGCGCCGAGTTTGTCGACGGTGACGAAAGCCTTCGTTCAGCGGCCGAGCAACTTCGGGAGAAGGACTTCCCCGTGAGATTTCCGGATGTGTCGTCCGTGAAAATCGTTCGCCGGGGGCTGTTGAGCTGCGGCGGTTCGGGGTGCGGCATTGAGCTGCTCCCCATCGAGAAGGAATCTTCGTCGGGAACCGCGCCGGATTCGAAAAAGTGAGGCCGCGTCCCCTCGACGCATCTGCATCGACTCCGATAATCTAGTGAGTCTTGTAAGGGAGGTCGTGCCCATGCGGGAGGCCGTCGAACGACTGTGGCCGGAAATTCAGTGGATCAGCGATTCCAAGCTTCGGGAGCAGGTAACGCAAGCTTGGATTAAGGCACTCGAGCGCAGTCCGCTGAAGGCCGATGATCTGAATCAGATTCCTTTTACTCTACTCGTTCCGAATTGTTCGATCACCTTCATGGAGCACAAGCGCTGCGTGGTGCATATTGCGCGGGACAGTGCGAAAGCTATGACGGACTTCATGGGGCGAGCGCTGCCGATCGACCCGGACGTGGTGATTGCAGGTGCGATTCTGGCGGACGTCGGCAAGTTGCTGGAGTATGAGATCGGTCCGGACGGGAAGAGCCGGCAAAGCGAGCGCGGAGAAGCATTGCGGCATCCGTTTACTGGAGTCGCGCTGGCGATGGAGTGCGGCGTGCCGGACGCAGTTTGCCACATCATTGCCGCGCACGCGGCCGAAGGCGACCTGGTGAAGCGCACGACCGAAGCGTTCATTGTGCATCATGCCGATTTCATGGCGTTTCTGCCGTTCAAGAATCCGAAGAATGTGAAAGTGAAGTGAAGAATAAAATTCTTGAATTGTTTGTCATCCTGAGCGAAGCGAAGGACCTGCTTTTCTGGCAAACCGGATGAAAGCAGGTCCTTCGCTTCGCTCAGGATGACAATTCAATTGATTGGTTGAGGAGAAACCAGTGTCCACGGGCATGCAAGGCAACACCAAAGAAACCATCACCGCGACCATGTCCCGCTGGGCTGCGGGGCTTGAATACAAGCAGCTCTCGCAGGACGCCGTGTGCCAGGCCAAGCGCTTTCTGCTCGATTCGGTGGGTTGCGCGCTGGGCGGATATCAGCAGCATGACGTGATCATTGCGCTCGAAGTGCTGCAAGAGATCGCCGGGCGCGGGCCGGCGACCGTGATCGGCACGGGTCAGAAGATGGACGCAGTTTCGGCGTCGCTGGCGAATGCCCTGATGATCCGCTGCATGGATTACAACGACATTTACTGGAAGCAGGATCCGTCGCATCCCTCCGATATTTTTCCGGCCGCGATGGCGTGTTGTGAGCGCGCCAAAAGCGATGGCAAGGAATTGATCGTTGGATTTGTGTTGGGCCACGAGTTCGAAATGCGTTTGTGCGAGGCGGCTTTCCCGGGCATCCGCGAGCGCGGCTGGCATCATGCGACGCTGACGGCTTTTGTCTCGCCGATTGTGGCGGGACGCGCGCTGCATTTGAGCTGGGAACAGATTCAACATGCGATCGGAATTTCGGCTTCGCGGCATTGCACGATGGGCGCGGTGACTGCGGGCAAGCTGACGATGATGAAGAACACCGTTGATCCGATGGCGACGCAGAGCGGAGTGCTGGCGGCGCTACTGGCCGAGCGGGGCTACAGCGGCCCCGAGCACGTCATCGACGGCAAGGAAGGATTGGTGCACTGTTTCGGTCCGGAGTGGAAACAGAACCTGCTGACCGACGGACTCGGCGAGTCGTGGCGCATCACGCAATGCGGAATGAAATTTTTCCCGAGCGAGGCGCTAACGCACGCTCCAATTTCGGCGATGCTTGACTTGGTCAAGAGCAACGATCTGCATCCGGAACAAGTGGAGAAGATTCAAATCCGGTCGCTGGCGCGCGCGGCTGACATTCTTTCTGACCCGAGCAAGTACGATCCGCATACCAAAGAGACGGCCGACCATTCGCTGCCCTACGTGATCGCAGCGGCGCTGGTGGACCGGCAAGTGACGCCGGCGCAATTCGAGCTGAAGAAGATCATGGACCCGACGATTCGCGCGCAACTGAAAAAAGTGGAGGTCGTCGCTGATCCGGAGATCGAGAAGGTTTTTCCGGCGCTGCAGCGGGTGATTGTGAATATCACCTCCACCGACGGGCAGAAATTCTCGAAGCAGCTCGACTATCCGAAGGGCGATCCGCGAAATCCGCTGAGCGATGCGGAAATCGAAGAGAAATTCCGGGCGCTGGCGGAGGGCGTACTTTCGGCGAAGGCGCAGGCCAAGCTGATTGACGCGATTTGGAATCTGGAGAAGTGCGGGTCGGTTTCGAAGCTGATGGCGCTGATGAAAGCGGATGTGAAGAAGAAAATGGCACATGGCAAAGCGAAGGCGGCGAAGCCCAAGGCAGTATCCCGGAAGAAGGCATCGAAGCGTCGTTAGCGGTTTGCAGGAGTGACTTATGGCGGATTTGAAATCGACGATTGCAGCGGGCCTTACGGCGCGTTACAAGAAACTGGCGGGCGTGCTTCGCGAGCTGGCGGCGCCACTGAGCGACGAGCAGTTTTGGGCCAAGCCCTTCGCATTCGGCAACAGCTTTGGCCACCTCGTACTGCATCTCACGGGGAACTTGAATTACTACATCGGGGCTCAAATCGCGGGGACGGGCTATGTGCGGGATCGTCCGCTGGAGTTTTCGGAGGCGACGCGGCCATCCAAGGCAAAAGTCTTGAAGGAGTTTGATCAGGCGATTGAGATGGTAATCGGCGCGATCAACAGTCAGTCAGCGGAAGACTGGTCAAAGGAATATACGGCAGTGGGTGCGGAAGCACGCGACAGGTTCGAGATGGTGCTGCAGTGTGCGACGCATCTGCATCATCACGTTGGGCAGATGATGTATTTGGGATTCGAGTTGAAGCGAAAGGGCTGAGTAATCCGGGAGTTCATCATGGGTCAGACCATCGTTGAAAAAATCGCGCAGAAACACATGACCGAAGGGCCGGCGCGGCCGCTTCGGACAGGGGATTTCCTGTCGATTCGTCCGCATCGATGCATGACACACGACAACACGTCGGCGGTGATGAGCAAGTTCAAGGGCATCGGCGCGAAGAAGGTGAAAGATTCGCAACAGCTAACCTTCGCACTCGATCATGACATTCAGAATCGGGATGAAGCGAACCTGAAGAAGTACCGCGCGATTGAAGCGTTCGCCAAAGAACAGGGCGTGGACTTCTATCCTGCGGGATCGGGCATCGGGCACCAGATCATGGTCGAGCGCGGGTATGTGGTTCCCGGTTCGTTCGTCGTTGCATCGGATTCGCATTCCAATATGTATGGCGCGCTGGGTGCGATCGGAACGCCGATTGTCCGCACGGATGCGGCCGCGGTGTGGGCCACGGGCGAATTCTGGTGGCAGATTCCGCGGTCGATTCAGGTCGTGCTGGAAGGTAAGCTGCCGGATGGCGTCACGGGCAAGGACGTCATTATCACTCTATGCGGACTCTATAACCACGACGAATGCCTAAATGCGGCGGTCGAGTTTACGGGGCCGGGAGTGGCGTCGCTCTCGATGGATGCCCGGCTTTCGATTTCGAATATGACAACGGAATGGGGTCCGCTGGTGGGCTGGTTTCCGGTGGACGAGGTCACGATCCAGTATTTGCGAGGCGTTCACCAGCGGCTCAAAGCGATGGGCATGAGCGACGCGCGGTTTTCGGAAAAGGACATAGACGGTTGGGAGAAGGATCCTGCGGCGCCGGATGCGGATGCAGTCTATGCGGCGCGGATTACGCTTGATCTCGGGCAAGTGACGCCCCACGTGTCAGGCCCCGATACTGTGCAGGCGATGCAGTCCCTGGCTGAGATAGAGAAGAAGAAAGTTGCGATCCAGAAGGCGTATCTGATTTCGTGCGTGAATTCGCGGCTGGAAGATCTGGCGGCGGCGGCGAAGATTCTCAAAGGCCAGAAAGTTGCCTCGGGCGTGAAGTTCTATTTGAGCGCGGCCAGCAAGTGGGTGCAGGAAGAAGCCGAGAAGCGCGGCATCTGGCAGACGTTGATGGATGCGGGCGCGCAGCCGCTGCCGTCGGGTTGCGGGCCGTGCATTGGGCTGGGCGTGGGATTGCTTGAGGCGGGCGAGGTCGGAATCTCGGCGACGAATCGAAACTTCAAGGGCCGCATGGGATCACGCGATGCGAAGTGCTACCTGGCGAGTCCGGAAGTAGTGGCGTCGTCTGCGGTTGCCGGTTATATTTGCGGACCGCATGAGTTCGCGAATCGCACGCCGCAGCGCGCCTACACCGAATTGGCGTCGGCGTCAGGCGGGGCGGAGAAAGTTGAAATCCTGGCCGGCTTCCCGCAGCGCGTGAAGGGGCGACTCGTGTTCATGCCACAGGATAACGTCAACACCGATGCCATTTACGGCAAGGACTACACCTATCGCGACGACATGACTCCGGAAATGATGGCGAAGGTGGTGATGGAGAATTACGATCCACAGTTCGCCGCGCGCACGAAAGTGGGCGACGTGATCGTCAGCCAATTCAACTTTGGTACAGGGTCGAGCCGCGAACAGGCGGTCACGTGTCTGAAGGCGAAAGGAATTCCGCTGGTGATCGCGGCCAGCTTCTCGCAGACTTATCTGCGGAATGCGTTCAACAATGGCTTTTTGTGTATCGAGGTGCCGGAGTTTGTGGCGCGTGTGCGCGAGCAGTTTTTTAAGGAGATCGCGGCTAAGGAAAAGACGATTATCCCAGGGGATGAGATCGATATTGATTTCACTTCGAGCACGATCTCGTGGCGCGGCGAGAAGTTTACATTTCCGGCGCTGGGCAGCGTGCCGCAGTCGCTGGTGGTCGCGGGCGGAGTGGAGAATCTGGTGGCGAAGCGTTTGGGCGTGGCTTGAAGCTTTAACCGCAGAGGTCGCAGAGTGCGCGGAGTACTTCAGGCAAGTTATTTAAACACTGTCATCCTGAGCGAAGCGAAGGACCCCTGCATTTCTCCGCGCACTCTGCGGTTGAGTTTGATTCTAAGGAGTGATCATGGCGAAATACACGGTTATTACCATGCCAGGAGACGGCATCGGAAACCAGGTTCTGCCGGAGTCATTACGGGTTTTGGAAGCGGTCGCCTTTGACGCTGAGTACGTTCATGCCGATATCGGATGGGAGTGCTGGCGCACGCAGGGCAATGCGTTGCCGGACCGGACGATCGAGTTACTAACCAAGCATAAGTTAGGTTTGTTCGGCGCGATTACTTCGAAGCCAAACAAGGCGGCACAGGCGGAGCTTAAACCGGAAGTCCAGGGAAAGGGTTACGTTTATTACTCGCCGATTGTGACTATGCGGCAGAAATTCAATCTCGATATCTGCATGCGGCCGTGCGTCGGATTCACGGGCAATCCGCTGAATTACATTCGGAAGAAAGCGGATGGCGGTTACAACGAGCCGCAGATCGACACCACCGTGTTCCGCCAAAATACGGAAGGCATGTATGCGGGCGTGGAGTGGACCAATCCTCCGGAGAACGTGCGCGCCGCATTGAACAGCCACACCAGGTTTAAGGCATTTGCCAACGTGCCCGGACCGGAGCTCGCGGTGAGTTGCCGCATCATCACTCGCAAGGCGGCCCAGCGCATCGTGACCGCGGCTTTCGAATATGCGAAGAAGCGCGGGTTCAAGGGCGTGACGATTTGTGAGAAGCCGAACGTGGTGCGCGAAACTTCGGGCATGATGGAAGAAGTGGCAAAAGAGGTTGCGAAGAATTATCCGGGGATCGCGCTTTGGTCCACGAACATTGACGCGCAACTGATGTGGCTGAACAAAAATCCGGAGGAGTACAACGTAGTCGTGTCCTCGAATCTGTTCGGCGACATTCTTTCCGACGCGTTTGCGGGACTGGTGGGCGGGCTGGGATTCGCGGCGTCCGGCAACATTGGGGATGAGGTGGCGGTATTCGAGCCGACACACGGGTCCGCGCCGAAGTATGCCGAGTTGAATCCGCCCATCGTGAATCCCATTGCGATGATTCTCTCGGCGGCGATGATGCTCGATCATGTCGGCGAAGAGAAGAAGGCGAATCGCATCCGCAAGGCGATTGCGGATGTGGTGCGTGAAGGCAAGGTGCGGACATACGATATGATGCGTTTTACGGGTGGTCCGAAAGCGATCAGTCAGGGTGCGGCTTCGACGGTGCAGATGACGGATGTAATTTTGGAGAAACTGAAATAAGCCGCCAGTTGGCAATTCCCGAGTTGAGGATCTCGAGTTGAGGAAATTATGAGCAGCGCTGTAGAGACTACGTCCCCGCGTTCCGCCGAGGCAGGCCATTGGGGCGAAGAAGTTCGGTCGGACGTGCACGTCGCCTTTGAGGCGCGTGACAGCGGCGGGGTCGAGATCTCACTGGAGTCGCGAGTTGCGCCCTATTACGGCTCGGCGATCCTCGAACAGACGCGAGAGGTTCTGGGCGAACTCGGAGTAAAGCACGCGCGGGTTGCGATTCATGATGAAGGCGCGCTGCCTTTTGTTATCGCGGCTCGCATCGAGGCTGCGGCAAGGCGGGCGGGGATCGCGCTGGGCAAACGCTCGCTGCCGGAGCAGCATCCGCTGCCGGCGCCGTCGCAAAAGGATCGGCTCCGTCGATCGCGTCTGTATCTGCCGGGCTCTGAACCGAAGTACTACATCAACGCCCTGTTGCACGCGCCGGATGCCGTGATTCTCGATTTGGAGGATTCGGTGCATCGCGGAGAGAAAGATGCCGCTCGCATCCTGGTGCGAAATACTTTGCGGGCGGTCGATTTCGGATCGTGCGAGCGCATGGTGCGCATCAACCAGTTGCCGCTGGGACTCGAGGATCTGGCGGAAGTGGTGGGCGAGAGTCCGGATCTGATCTTGATTCCGAAAGTCGAGGAACCCGAACAGGTGCGGGAAGTAGACCGCATGATCGCCGAGATCAAGTCGCGCAACGGAATTATCCGGCCGATCTGGATCATGCCGATCCTGGAGTCGGCGCTGGGGATTGAGAACGCATTCGCCGTCGCGACGGCGAGCGAAAACGTGGCGGCGCTGACGATTGGGATCGAGGATTACACGGCCGACCTGGGCGTGGTGAAGACCGCGGAAGGGCGTGAGTCGCAATATGCGCGGTCGCGCGTGGTGAATGCAGCGCGCGCGGCGGGAGTGCAGGCGATCGACTCAGTCTTCAGCGATGTCGCCGACATGGACGGCCTGCGACGATGGGGGGAAGCCGCGCGGGCTGCGGGATTCGAAGGCATGGGATGCATTCATCCCGGACAGATTCGCGTGATCCACGAGGCGTTTCAACCGAGCGCGGACGAGATCGAAAAGGCGCAGAACGTGGTTGCCGCTTTTGAGGAAGCGCAGAGCAAGGGATTGGCCGTGGTGAGTCTGGGTTCGAAGATGATCGATCCGCCGGTGGTGCAGCGGGCGCTGAAGCTGGTGGAGCGGGCGAAAGCGATGGGAGTGATTTCGTGAGTGTGGGTGTGAATGCGAATGAAAGAGTAGAACTGGCGCATAACGCCGCAGGGCGTGCGGTGCCGACGATGGTGAACGGCAAGCCGCAGATTCCGTTTCTGGGCGCGGGGAAGTACGAGCCGCGCGGGCGGAAGGCGGCGCCGGCAATCTGCTCCAATAAAGATTATCCAGATAGTGGCGATAAGCGTGTGGCCGACCTCGATACGGCACTCCGCAAGTGCGGGCTACGCGACGGGATGGTGATCTCGAACCATCATCATCTGCGCGACGGCGATAGAGTGGCACTGATGGCGCTGGAGGCGGCGGCCAGAATCGGCGTCAAAGATCTGATGTGGTTCCCGAGCGCGTCGTTCCCTTCCCAGGAGAGTGCGATCGATCTGATGGAAAAAGGCGTGATCCATCACATCGAAGGCTCGATGAACGGGCCGCTGGGCGACTACTGCACGCAAGGGAAGATGCGCGGCATGGGTGTGCTGCGTTCGCATGGCGGCCGCTACCAGGCGATCCAGGATGGGGAAGTTCACATTGACGTCGCGGTAATTGCGGCGCCGACCGCCGATTTTTTCGGCAACGCGGACGGCTCGCATGGCAAGTCGGCCTGCGGCTTGCTTGGCTTTGCAGTGGCGGATTCGATCTACGCGGATCGCGTGATCGTGGTCACCGATAACCTGGCGCCGTTTCCTTGTGTGCCCTGGCAGATTCAGGGCAACAACGTGGACTTTGTGGTGGAAGTGGAATCGATTGGCGATCCGGAGAAGATTGTTTCCGGCACAACGCAGATTACGCGTTCGCCGGACCGGCTGCGGATCGCGGAGTTGGTGGCGCAGTTTCTGCGGGCAGCTGGAATCATGAAGAACGGATTCTCCTTCCAAGCAGGAGCGGGCGGGATCGCGCTGGCATTCGTCGAGTATCTAAAACAGATGATGAAACAGGATGGAGTCAAGGCGCGCTTCGTTCGCGGTGGATCGACGAAATTCCTGGTCGAGTTGCTGCAAGAAGGGCTGACGGATTACATCCTGGATGGGCAGACGTTTGATCTCGACGGCGTGAAGTCGATAGCGAGCGATCCGCGGCACGTCGCGACTTCGCCGTTCACTTCGTACAACTACCACGGTAAGGGGAACTTCGCTTCGCTCATCGATGCCGTGGTATTGGGCGCGACGGAAGTGGACGTGAACTTCAACGCCAACGTGGTGACGCACTCCGATGGGCGGCTGCTGCACGGCATTGGCGGATGGCAGAACTGCCTGTTTTCTGGGTGCACGATTCTCGCGCTGCCTTCGTTTCGCGATCGCATTCCCGTGATCGTAGACGAGGTTACGACGATGACGGGACCGGGCGAGATGATTGACGTGGTCGTGACCGAGCGCGGAATTGCGATCAATCCGCGGCGCACGGACCTGCTCGATGCGGTGAAGGGATCGAAGCTGCCGGTTCGTCCGATTCAGGACATCAAGGTAGAAGTCGAGAAAATTTGCGGCAAGCCGGCGCGGCCGAAGTTGGGCGATCGTCCGTGCGCGGTGGTGAAGTGGGTGGATGGGACGGTGCTGGATACGGTGTGGCAGGTTAGCTGACGTAGTTTCCGCGCGCGGCAACCGGATT
>JBEKAF010000093.1:0-13677 GCA_050018355.1 Terriglobales bacterium
GCGCAACAAATTCTAGCACGTCTGGAGTTGCTTCCGGCGGGAAGGGGCGGGTAGCCTGGAATCGGCAAGACTGCCGAGGATCAGTTGGGGTACACTACATATTGGTTGTGCTGTCCGGTGCTTCCGGTCGGCATATCCGGTTCGGAGGCTTTATGTTTGAAGGTCTGTTTCAACCCATGCACCTGCTGGTGATCTTCTTCATCGCGCTGCTGGTGTTTGGCCCCAAGAAATTGCCGGAGTTGGGCAAGGGTCTGGGCGAGGGCATTCGCGCACTGAAAGATGGTATGAAGGATCACGATACCAAGCCTGAAATCAAGCCTGAGAACCCGCCGGAAAATAAAGCCTGAGTCCGCGGTAACATCCTGGTTGCCTGCGTGCCCAATTGTCGCTAGTTCGATATAATTCCTGCATCCAATCTCAATAGATTGTGGCGAGTGGGGAGATCTGCAACTCACTTCCTACCTACCTGTGGGATTCCGTTGTGTTCGCAAGCTTAAATCACTTAGGAGGCTTCTTGTACTTAAGAAACTTGTGGTAGGTCTTTTTCTGTTATGGGCGATTCCGGCGCTCGCCGACCAGGTCGTCCTGAAGAACGGCGACCGGTTGACCGGTTCGATCGCGAAGTCCGACGGTAAGGAACTCGTGATCAAGACAGACTTTGCCGGCGACGTAACCGTGAAATTTGACGCGATCCAAAGCATAACTTCCGCAGATGACCTGAACGTCAGTCTGGGTGGCAAGACTGTGGTGGGTTCTGTGACCACCAACGGCGACGATGTTGTTGTCGCAACCAAGACCGCGTTACCGGTGGAGGCGCCGAAGGCTTCCGTCACGATGCTGCGCAGCCCGGCCGAGCAGGCGGCGTATGAGAAGAGCCTGCACCCTGGGCTCGCAGAAGGCTGGAACGGTGGCCTGAATCTGGGCTTTGCCCTGACCCGCGGCAATAGCGAGACCAAGAATCTGAACATCGCTTTCAATGCCACGCGCAAGGGGTTCCACGACAAGCTGATCCTTTACACCAACTCGATTTACGCCACCAACGACCTGCCTACGGCATCGCCCCACACGACCGCGAACGCGATCGGCGGCGGGTTACGCTACGACCACGATTTCGCGGCGCGTGTGTTCGGGTTTGTGAATGGCGATTTCTATCACGACGCACTGCAGTACCTGGACTTGCGGTCCACGGTAGGTGGTGGTATTGGCTTGCACGCGATCAAAAGCGCTTCCACTACCCTGGATCTGCTGGCCGGCGTGAACTACACGCATGAAAGCTACGCGGCTTTCGTTCTTCCACCGATTCCACCCGGCACACCGGTCGCGGCTGTGACCCGGAGCCTGGCGGGCTTGACGCTGGGGGATGCCTTCACACACAAGGTCGGGAAGGGCACAGTCATTACGCAGGGCCTGTTCTTCTACCCGGACCTCACGCAGACCGGAGAATACCGTGGCACATTCAATTTCGGCACGGTCACCAAGCTCAACAAGTGGCTGGGCTGGCAGAATTCTTTCGCGGATATCTATGTCAGCAACCCGCCGAGCGGAACGAAAAAGAATGACCTGCAGATTGCGACCGGTCTGAATTTTTCCTTCACGCACTAGTGTCGCTCAAGGTTACAGACACTACGCTAGTGCTTGTCCCCTTGCTCAACGAAGAATTCCCCGGTTTCCCCCGCTGAAAAATAGCGTGAGGACACCGTCTTCTTGCGCGTGAAGAACTCCACCGCATCCCAGCCGTGGACGTGCAGATCGCCAAAGAACGAATCCTTCCAGCCGGAAAACGGGAAATAAGCCGGCGATGCGGCCACTCCGATGTTCACGCCCACCATGCCCACTTCGATGCGCCGGCTGTATTCCCGCACCGCCGCGCCGTTTTCCGTGAAGATCGAAGTGCCATTGCCACGCGGATCGCTATTCACCAGCGCAATCGCCTGCTCGAGCGTATCCACGTGCATCACGGAGAGCACCGGCCCAAAAATTTCTTCGCGGGCCACCCGCATCTCGGACTTCACGTTGTTCAGAATGGTCGGGCCCACAAAGTTCCCGCCCGCTGGAACCCCCGCCGGACGCCGCCCATCCACCAACAACTCCGCGCCTTCTTGCAATCCGCTTTCGATCGCTTCATGAATGCGCTCGCAGGCAGCGCTCGAAATCACCGGCCCCAGGCTCACCTTCGCATCCATGCCGTCTCCGGCAATCAGCTTCTCAGCGCCCTCTTTCAGTCGGCCCATGATCGCCGATTGCGCGGGCCCAACTGTTACCAGCACGGATCCAGCCATGCAGCGCTGACCCGCGTTGCCGAATGCGCTGCTGAGAACGTTCGCCACGGTCTTATCGACGACTGCATCCGGCATCACGATCATGTAATTTTTCGCACCACCCAGGGCCTGCACGCGTTTTCCGTTTTCCGCAGCGCGCCGGTAAATGTACTTGGCCGTATTGACCGAGCCGACAAATGAAACGGCGCGAATCCCCGGACTATCGAGAATCGCGTTGACCGCATCGTGCGCACCATGCACAAGATTCACCACCCCGCGCGGCAGGCCGATCTCTTCGAAAATGTGAAACATCAGTTCCGCTGTGAGCGGAACCTGCTCCGACGGCTTCAAAACGAACGTGTTCCCGCAAACGATAGCAAAAGGCAGGAACCACATCGGCACCATGGCCGGGAAGTTGAAGGGCGTGATGGCGGCGCAAACCCCGATCGGCTGGCGAATAGTTTCGGTGTTAATTCCGCGCGCCACGCCTTCCAGAATGCGTCCCTGCATCGTCATGGGCACGGCGCAAGCCACTTCGAGCACTTCAATGGACCGAGTGATCTCCGCGCGCGCATCCGACAGCACTTTGCCCGACTCGCGCGTGACCGATGCCGCCAGCTCGTCAATCCGCTGACGGAATTTCTCGCGCAGCGCGTAGATAAATTCCGTGCGCTCGCCCACCGAACGACCGCGCCAGTCCGGCAGCGCCGCGCTGGCGGCGGCGACCGCCCCTTCGACATCCGTCATCCCCGACAACGGAACGCGCGCCAAAACTTTGCCGCTAGCCGGGTTGGTCACGCCGAGAAGACCGGGCGCCTGCGCCATTACCCACCGACCGCCCACGTAGTTCGCGAGAATTCGGGTTGCGGCCGTCTTCTCGGTCATCGTGTCAGCGATCGTGTCAGTGGTCGTGGTTTTATCTACCGACGTCAAAATATTCGTTTTGGTTGTCATCGCTACCCTTCCTGTTCATGCCCGCAATCCGTTTCCCGAGCCGGGCAAAGAGGCTGGCTCACTTACCAAAGCGTCGCACGCTACCCGGTGGCCCCATTTGCTTGGTTTTACCACGTTTTGCGGCACAGCAACAGCCCGGACGTGGCTGAAATGGGCCGAGGAACGCGGGTGAACGCATCAGTGCTGAAAGAGAATGGCGAAGACGTGAGTGTCGTACAGAGTGTCGTAGAAAAGAACGGCCGCGAGGCAGACCGGTCAATCGCGAAGCACATTTCAACGAGCAAGGCGTGACGCGAGGAAGGCCTGACGGAGGTAGTTAAGAACCGCGATGACACCGCTAACTCGATGCCATCGCGCTCGATGCCAATACATAAGGAGCGCCGCTGCGTGGTAAAACCCATAGTTTCCGAGACGCTGGGCCATCTACATCCAGCACTACTTCCTTGGTAACGCCGTGTATAGTCAGATCCCCGGTTACCTTAAGCTTCCCCGCGCCGGCACCTGCAACCCGCTTGGACTTGAAAGTAATCGTCGGGAACTTTGCGACGTCGAGGAAGTGCGGACTGCGCAAGTCGTTGTCAGGCATCTCAACCTGCGTATCAACGGAGTTGGCATCGATCATAACGTCGACGGAGCACTTGGTGGGATCGGAAGCAGAGTAGGTAACGTCGCCGCGCACTTTCGTAAACGTTCCTTTTACGGTCGAAATTCCCAGATGCCGCACAGAAAACTGTGCTGCTGAATGGGGCGGGTCCAGATGCCAGGTCTCCGTTTGCGCCGCAGCCCAGCCATTGACCATGCAGAGCAGCCAAACGAAAGTGTAGACGGGGAGTGTAAGGTCAAGCACTTTTCTTCTTTTCATGTCGGCGGTTCTCTACTCTCGATGAGTTCCCTCTCTTTGGTTTGTGGATCGTACAACGCCAAAAGCGTGACTGTAACATTGATTGCTTCAATTTCCCCCCATGGACGCAACGCATGGCTGCAAGGTCGCAGTCCCTTGCTCAGTGCGCTGGAGGCGGCTTCAAGACCCCGCCGGACATGAACGTGCCGATGCGATTTCCCTTGGTTATCGGCACCAGCAAATGGGAGGGATATTGGTTGCTATGATAGACGGTCACTTGGGCCGGATTGTCTCTCCAGAGGTGCCCGAGGCCGTGCAGATCCAGGAAATCTCTCGGTTTGTCATCCTTGTCCGCGCACTTGATGCGCACACCAAATCGAGATCCTGCTTTGAAAAGAATACCCGTGGGAATTACTTCTATCTTAAATTCGTATACTTGCCCCGGGCTAAGAGGTTCCCGCTTGTCATGCGGGTGATAGGGCTGCCACGGCCGTGACTTCTCCGGGTCGATGCGCCGTTGCGACCCGCGGAGCCAGCCGCGAGTGAGAACGCGTTCGCTTCCACTCTCATCGATCTCCAGGAAATTCACGAACCAGAGCGCTTCGGTGTCGGTGGTCGACGCGTACAGATTGAGAACCATGGGCCCGCACACCTCCGTGTTTTCGACAAGTGGGGGCGTTACAAAAGTGACAGAACCACGCTCTTGCGGGGAGTCAGTAAATGTGGAAGCGGTCTCGTCTGGCCAAAGCTCGTGTTCTGAGAGCAGGGCGCCTTTGTGCAGGTAGAACTCAGTCCATTTCGTCTCCGGCAAAGGCCACTCCTGCGCCGCCTTCCACTCTCCCGTGTTCTGGATGAAGAGCTGAATCGGCGGCTCATCCATAATCCCGGTGTCAACGCCTTTCAACCAATGGTCGAACCAGCGCAGCGACTCGTAGTGATACTGATAAACGGGACGGTCCAAATAGAGAGGAGGGCCAATGATGGGCAAGAATGCTCCCGGCCGAGCTTCATTTCGGTGGCAGGCCGCAGGAGCGCGACGCCTCTGCAGATCGTCCAGATGGTGTAGCGCGCAGGCTGGAACGCTGGAGAGAAGGCCAATGAAGGCGGCAAAAGAAACAGCAGGCCGGTGGAGGGCGAACCGCTAGCAAAGGCGCGCAGCGTGAAGGATGCGCTGCTGATGTCCACTACGCCGCCGGACCTGAGAATTGCCATATCCAGGATCAGCACCCCGAGGTATTCGCCGACCACGAGCGCGCCCAGAACTTCCGCAGACCGTATGCACAAGATGCCCCAGCATTCGCAAGGCCTGGAACGGCACCATAATCTCGCAGTCTTCCACACAATCACCTACGAGTATCAGGATCTTCTTCTGCCCCATGTTTCCTCCTAACTTGTACTTACGCGGAACCGGCAGCTTAGAACCCTGACGCAACAACGCTGGCGCCAGCGCGTTCCAATATCTCCGGCGGGAACGGACAAGCCTTGCGAGTGAGAAGGTCGAGGTGCACTCCGGTTAATTCTGAAGTTGCGGCGACCTCACTTTTCTCGTCGTTGATCAGCTCATGCTGGAAGCGAATGACTTTCTCCCGAACTTCCAGGATCCTTGATCGCACAATGACGAGATCACCTGCGGCAAGTTCTTTCTTGTACGCGGTGTTCTGCTGTACTGCTGCCATGCCGTGCTTCTGTTCGCGAATGTAGGTGGGAGTAATGCCGATGAGCGCAAATAGGCTCCACGTGGCTTCATCGAACTTACTCGTATACCACATCACATTCATATGACCCATGTGGTCGCATTGCCACGGGTAAACAACCCCGCGATACGTGATCGCAGAATCTATGGATTTGTCTTTCATTTCTACCACTATTCCGTTCACAATCATTCGACTCAGGATCGCGCTGCAGCGTTCGTCGCCTGCGGCACGCGCGCAATCTCCTGGCCGGTCGCCGGATCATGGAGAGTGAATGTGCTGCCGCCGGAGGCGTTCCGCCGCTCGCCGTTGATCACCATGCGAGTTTACAACTGGGATAGATCGATTTCGGGAAATGTAGTTGTGCTTTTCATGGAAGTTTGTCCTTTTCTCGGCCGTCACGCGCCCGGCAGCGGCTGTGCGTGCAGGGAACATCTCGTGATTCTAATCCCTTTGGCGAAGTTCATAATGTCCGCCTTCACGCCCCAGCCACGGCAACCCAAGAAGGACCCGGTACGGCCCAACCCAGTGACTACCTCGTCGGAGTGCCGCAGGCGATTTCAGTTTGAGGAAAAGCCTTGGCCATGGCGAAATTCACAATTACCAAGCAAAGAGCGGCAAACGCAAATTGTCGCACAGCGACATCCCAAGCGAGCCATTGCTCGGCGAACTCGGCGTCTCGGCGGTGAACCGTCGTTCACCGGCTGTAGCGGTTCCGTTTCTTATCTTCGTGACGCTCGATGCCGAGCCGGATCAGACGGTCAATCAACTCGGGGTACGTCACGCCCGTTGCCGCCCACAGCTTTGGATACATGCTGATCGCGGTGAAGCCTGGCATGGTGTTGATCTCGTTGACGACAATCTTGCGCGACTGGGGGTCCATCAGAAAATCGACGCGCGCCAGCCCCGTGCAATCGACCGCTTGAAACGCCGCGATCGCGAGCCTCTGCACGGTTTTCATTTCCGCTTTAGTGATCTTCGCGGGGATTACCCCTTCGGAGCCTTGCACCAGATACTTCGCATCGTAGTCGTAGAATTCCTTGCACGGAAGAATTTCTCCCGCGACCGACGCTTTGGGATCGTCGTTGCCGAGCACCGCGCACTCGATCTCGCGCGCCTTATTCTTTTTTCCGCCGACGCCTTCCTCAATCACGATCTTGCGATCGAACTTTGCGGCTTCCGCGATGGCCGGACCGAGTTCCTTGCGATCGTGCGCCTTCGAAATTCCCACCGACGATCCCAGGTTCGCCGGCTTCACGAAGACTGGATACTTTAGCTTGCTCTCCACCAGCTTCTGCACTTTCTTAGGCGCGCGCTCGAATTGGCCGCGCAACACGGTCACGTGTTTCACGATGGGCAATCCCGCCGCGCGGAACAAAGACTTCATGATGTCTTTATCCATGCCCGCGGAAGAGCCAAGCACGCCTGCGCCGACGTAGGCGATGTCGGCCAGTTCGAGCAGACCTTGAATCGTGCCGTCTTCTCCGAAGGTTCCGTGCAGTACGGGGAAAATGACATCCACGTTAATCGCTCGATCCGAGGCGCGCCGCAGATTCGAGTCGGTCTGAAACGGCGCAAGTCCAGAGTCGCGGCGCGCCGGTTCCGGAGGAACGACCACCGACTCGCCTCGAGCCAGCACAACCGCCCCCGGAGTCGCCTCCGGATCGCCCGCCCGAAGTGGTATCTGCGTGGAGCGGACACTCTTGTCCGCTTGCTCTTCGCCCCGCAACAGTTTTTCCGCATGTTCCGCCGTGAGCCAGCGGCCGTCTTTCGTGATGCCGATGGGAACCACTTCGTATTTCGTTTTATCGATTGCGTTCAGAACGGACGCCGCCGACAGCAACGAAACTTCATGCTCGCCGCTGCGTCCGCCAAAGAGGATGCCAACCCGAAGTTTTGCCATGCCATTTCAGTCTGGCGCTCGGCGTGTTTTTCGTCAATCCCAGCTTTGGTTCCGGCTGCGCGGATCGCACCGCCGAGAGGCCCTCAGGGTCGCGATGACAAAGTCTGGCGAATTGAGAGTTGAAGAGCGGATTCTCACTTTCGCCACATGCTGTTAGGTTATTCCCGGCTTCTCAGCGTCAGCGAGGTGTCCTCGGGGCGATGCGGCGGGTCATTGAGTTCATTCTCGATGTGCTTCTGAATGAGTTCCCATTCCGAGCGCAGCGTCATTTCCTTGATGGCGAACTTGGATTCTTTGCGAGCATCATCCACGCGAACCGCCAATTCTTTGTTCTGGAAACGGAAATCGATGACCTCCGCGAGCGGCACCAGTTGATTGGAGGACTTGCCCACGATGAGAAACACGACCTTATCGGTCACCAGGGTGTATTCCGGGCAGCTTTCCTCGGTCGCTGCGGCTTGCGGCGGGCCGAACGTGGTCATGAAGCCTCGGTGCATGAGCGCGCAGTCGCCCATGCGCATACGAACCACGGTTCCATGTTGATAGATACCGATCGGCGTGGCCAAAGCAACCGAAACGCTGCTCAATGCAAGCGCCAATAGCAACGTGAATTTCATAAGTCTCCAATCAGCGAACGCTGCGTTCATAGAAGTAGCCATTTCGGCTATGGAATGTGAGGTTGAGGTTGTGGGTTGGCAAAAGGCGAAGAGAATGAAATCCATCCTGATGGCTGGGCAGAGCGTAAGTCACCACGTAGGAGGCGCGCAGATCTTCGAGCACTGCGTTCAGCACCGTGGCGGCGCCGTCGCGCAGGGAGAAATAGCGCCCACCAGTAGCCTCGGAAACGCGCCGCAGGAACATGCTGCCCGACGATGGGTTCCGAGGCGTCCCGATATCGACGGAGTAGATCAGGGCGCCCCCGTCCAGCACCGCCTCCAGCGCGTTGCCTGCAGAATGCAGGCTGATGGTGTCGTTCCCGTCCGAGAACAGAATAATGACAGGCCGGGCCCCGGCGCGGCGATGATGCGAGATGAAATCGGCTCCAAATATCAGCGCGTCGAACAGCGGCGTTGTGCCGCTGCTCTTCACCGCCAGGAGTTTGCTCACGGAGTCGGAAGCACGGCAACCGCTCGAGCAGAGGATGGCAGAACTTATGCCACCAAACGACAGAACGGCGATGTTGTCGTCGGGGATCGACTGCTCCCGCGCAACCAGTTGCAGCACATCGCTCATGGCAACTCGAAAGCGCGGCGCGACCGATTCGCTCAGGTCGACCAGCGCAACCACGTCGAGCGAAGTTTCATCGGAATGTGTGAAGCTCCGGAAATTGCGGACCACAAGTTCGTTGTCGACTACGGCAAAGTCCGACTTCGTCAGGGTTGCGAGCGCATGGTTGTTCTCGTCGGTGGCGAAGAAGGTAACCCGGACTTCAGAGACGGTGCTGCGATACGTAGGCAGGCCAGAGGAACGGTTCGTGTCGTCGGCAACCGAAGCGTATGTCAAGACAAATAGAGCCAGGAGTGCCGACCGAATGTGCCAATGGCTTAACATTGCTGTCCATTAGTCCTATCGGCGAACGACGGAACACCCCCAATTACCGTGGTTACCCCTTGGAGATGACTAGGAGGTTGGGAAAACTACGCTGTCCACCCTGCGAAGAACAGGCGCTTCAACTCGTAAAGGACGACAAATAGAAGTTCATGAGGGCTCGCTTGACACCGTGCTGAAACAGGTGTGAAATTGTCGGGACTTCGAAGGCCGGTGCCCGGCCCTTCCCCCATGGCACTCGGACCCAGAAGCTCTCGTCGAAGAACTCATGAGCGGGATTGAAGGCTAGATGAGATTTATCTAGCCGCTCATGTTTCCTGCTGGTGGATTTATGAGGAAAGAGCTTCGCATCTCACAGGAGTGGCTATGAATTCGAGCAACCGAGGAAAGAACGTCCTGCCGAAATGGTCCGTATTGCTGGTTCTTCTCGCAGTAACCGCAGTTGCTTCGGCGCAGACCAACAAGAAGAGCACCTCTGCACCCCACGCAGCCGCTCCGAGCAAGTCGGCGAGCAAGCCAGCGAGCGCGCCGCACGCGGCTCCAGCGCAGCACACGGGCGGCGCGACCAACCGCGGGCCCGGCGGGAACGCCAGTCACGCCACTGGGGGCACACACGCCGCCACTGGGGGCACGCACGCCGCCACCGGGGGCACACACACCACCGCTGGGGGCACACACGGCGCCACTGGGGGCACGCACGCCGCCACCGGGGGCACACACACCACCGCTGGGGGCACACACGGCGCCGCTGGGGGCACACACGCCGCCACCGGGGGCACACACACCACCGCTGGGGGCACACACGCCGCCGCTGGGGGCACACACGCCGCTGGAGGTGGCGGGCATACGCCGGCAGGAAGCAGGAACGTTTCTCTGAAGGGTGGAGGAACGGCGAACATCCGCAAGAATGGACAGATTCGATCGGTTAATCGCAACGGCATGCACATTGACCATGGGATGCACGGCGGGCGCACGGTCGTGGGTGAACACAACGGAGCGCGCGTCGTGAACACGGGACGGCACGGCGGATACGTGCAGCGGTCCTATGTCAATCGCGGCGGTCATTCCTATTATTCGCGCACGTACTATGACCACGGCCACTACAGGTCCGGTGTGTATCGCGGCTACTACTACGGCGGCCATAACTACTACGGCTACTATCCCGGCTACTGGTACCACCCGGGATTTTATGGATGGGCCTACAATCCCTGGGCGGCGCCGGTTTACTGGGGCGTTGGGGCCTGGGGTTGGGGAGGAGCGCCGTGGTATGGCTTCTACGGCGGGTTCTTCACGCCTTATCCCGTCTATGCTTCGCCGGCGTTCTGGCTGACGGACTACCTGATTGCGGCGAACTTGCAGGCGGCCTATGCGGCTCGGCAAGAGGCAAATGCGGACGCGGCAGCGGCGGAGGATGCGCAGGCGAGCGGCGGCGGAGGCGGCGGTGGTTCGAGGGCCGTGGCCCTGACTCCCGAAGTCAAGCAGGCCATCGCCGATGAAGTGAAGGCGCAGTTGGCCGCGCAGCAGGCACAAGCGGCACAGACCGGCGGTTCCGCCGCGCCTGCACCCGCGAACGCCAGCGGCGAAGTTCCGCCGGCGCTGGATCCGGCAAGGCGCACCTTTGTCGTGGACAGCGAACTCTCCGTAGTGGCGAACGGGCAGGAATGTGGGCTGACCGCGGGTGACGTCATCATGCGGCTCACAGACACTCCGGATGCGGACAACATGGTAAACGCCAGCGTCTCGGCGAGCAAGAAGTCGGACTGTGCATCCGGACAAACTGTAGCCGTTAAAGTGGACGATTTGCAGGAGATGCAGAACCACTTCGCGGAACAACTCAATAACGGCTTGGGCGAACTGGCGAAGAAGCAGGGTACGGGCGGTATTCCGAAGGCGCCGGATACGGGCACCACGGCTTCGGATGTACCGCCTCCGCCGCCAGATACCACGGCGGCGAAGACTCTGGATGATCAACAGGCGGCAGCCGATCAGACGGAGATGCAGGTCAAGCAGGAAGCTGCGGGATCGTCCGGCGGCGGGTTGTAGAACAGACGATTTCAGAACGGCGGTTTGATTAATCAAGCACAGGGAGCGTCGGATGACGACGCTCCCTTCTGCAAATAAAGTGGCGAGATATTCCCCGACTCTGTGCTCACTGTTCAGCGCACCGCTCGGAGTCGAACATTGGGAAAAGCTGAACCGGAGGGTTTTACCATGTCGCAGAAATTCCACGCTTTGATTCCAGGGTTTGTGCTTCTGGCTGCCACGATCTTTCCGATGTCGCTGGCAAGCGCCCAGGCGGTTTCTCTGCAGGAGCAACTGGCTGCGCAATACAAGCTGGTGAAGATGGGGTCGGACACGGGCGGATATTCCGTGGTAGAGGCGGGTACGCTGCTGGCCGTCCAAAAGGGCGGAATTCTCGGCGTGCCTTATTCCGACAAAACTGTTCTCACCACTAGGTATGAAGGCGGAACGGTGCATTCTCCCAGCGGATTGATGGTGCAAGGGCGGAAGGCCCTCCTGGGACATTTTTCGCAGACGCAGTCGCAGGGGCAAACCACCCACTTGCTTGCGGTGGGAGACAAGGTATATCCCCAGAAGATCGATGTTAACGTGGCCAAAGACAATGTTACTCTCAGCATCGTCGCTTGCGACACCTGCAACAAAACCGATCCGCCGACCTACAACAAAGCGCAAGTGGTCTTCCAGTTCCCCGCCGGCACTTTGGCAAACGCGAGCGCAGGTCAGGTGGAAGATGTCATCGGGCAGCTTCTATCGATCAGCAGTGAGGATGCGCAGCAGCAGGGCGGCGATCAGGGTAATGGACAGCCGGGCGGCAACGATCAGCAAGGCAACAACCAGGGCGGAGGACAAGCGCAACAACAAGCGCCTCCGCCGGAACCTCAGCAGATTGAAAAAGGGCAGACGCCCGATCAAGTGAAAGCCGCGCTCGGCCCGCCGGACAAGATCGTCAATCTAGGCGCCAAGCAGATTTACGTTTATAAGGATCTGAAGGTTACGTTTCTCAACGGAAAAGTTTCCGATGTGCAGTGAGCGGGAGTTTAGAGCTGCGGGCTTCGAGCTTCGAGCAACCTCTCGACCGATTGCTCGTAGCTCGAAGCTCGTGGCTCGGGACGACAATTGATAGAGTTTCTTGACAGGTTCCTAGAGAATTTTCTTCCCGAAGGCCGAGAGTGCCAATTCGACGGCTAAGTCGGCGGTCTGGTTGCGCTCGTCGATTACCGGATTCACTTCCACGATTTCGAAGCTCAGCATGTGTCCATGGTCAGAGATGATTTCCATGGCGAGATGAGCTTCGCGATAAGTGGCGCCGCCCCAGACCGGAGTGCCGACGCCGGGCGCGTCTTCGGGATCGATCCAATCCATGTCGAGGGAGACATGATAGCCGGCGGTGTTGTGTCCGGCCATGCGGAGGGCTTCCTCCATGACGGCGCGCATGCCGCGTTCGTCGATGTCACGCATCGTAAAGACCTCGACCCCGGATTTGCGAATGTTTTCTTTTTCAAAACTGTCCACGTCGCGGATGCCGACGAGCACGCAATTTTCCGGCTGCACTTTGGGCGAGAAGTCGTAAATCTTGCCCAGTTCGACGGGAGGAAGGCCCATGAGCGCGGCGAGCGGCATGCCGTGGACGTTGCCGCTGGGGGAAGAGTCGGGCGTGTTCATGTCGGTGTGCGCGTCGATCCAGAGGAGTCCGATTTTCTGGTTCTTGCGGCGGTAGAACTCGGCCACGCCTGACACCGTACCCGCGGCGACGGAGTGATCGCCGCCGAGGATCAGAGGAACTTTGCCGGCTTCAAGCGTCTTCAACACCAGGTCGGCGCTCTTGGTGCAGGTGGCGGTGATTTCCTTGAGGTACTTGGCGTTGGCCGCGCCTTCTTTTTTCTGCTCGGGGATGGCGACTGCGATGTTGCCGGCGTCTTCGACAATGTGCCCGATGGCTTCGAGGCGCGCTTCGAGTCCGGCGACGCGGACGGCAGAAGGACCCATATCAACGCCGCGGCGGGATTGGCCGAGGTCAAGGGGAACGCCGATCACGCGGATCTGGCGTGGAGTGATGTTGCTGTACGTCGTGCTACGTTGAGCCATATGCTTCCTATTTAACCGCAGAGATCGCAGAGGTCGCAGAGATAGGAAAGTTGTTCACTAATCTGCGAATTCCGTTCTTCAGCATTGTGCAGTGAAAGTTTAGGAGTAAACCCACTCGGCAATTGGCTAGCTTCAGATAAGAAAGCAATTGAGCGTCGTGCACTGAATTTAACTTCTCAACAGCTTTGATTTTCACGATCACGCAATCGGCTACTACTAAATCCAATCGGTAGCCACAATCGAGCCTTACTGTCGTTAGCACATGATATGTCCGGTTGAGATAGCAAGTGATATGTCCGCTTTGCAGGCGGCGGGGGTAGGAGACCATGGAAGGCATGATCTCTTACACGCAGGCCGCGATGGAGCGGACGATGG
>JBEKAF010000094.1:0-13596 GCA_050018355.1 Terriglobales bacterium
GAGTGGGACTCACTGTTACTAGATGCCCCGGCTTTCTATGTGGAGCAGTATTCGCGGGTAGAGCCCGGACCCATTCTGCGATACCATCTCTGGTGATGCTCCGCGAAGCTATCGTCGAACCCCGCCATTTCCCCGGCTGTCATACCACAATCGAAATGTCCCCGGGCTGGGTGCCCCTCATCGTGTTCTCTGCGATGAGTGGGACTCACTGTTACTAGATGCCCCGGCTTTCTATGTGGAGCAGTATTCGCGGGTAGAGCCCGGACCCATTCTGCGATACCATCTCTGGTGATGCTCCGCGAAGCTATCGTCGAACCCCGCCAGGAAATCCTGCGTACCGCCGCTCGCCTCTTTCAACAGCAGGGATACGATGCCACCTCCATGAACGATGTCGCCGCCAACCTCAAGCTCTCCAAGGGCGGCCTCTATCACCACTTCCAGTCGAAGGACGAAATCCTCTACAACATCATGTCGCACGCCATGGACATCACCGAGGAACGGGTCATCAATGTGGTGCGTCGCATCGACGGAGCCGAAGAGCGACTGCGCACGCTGATCCGGCTGCACATCCAGGTTGTACTCAGCCCCGAAGACCGTGAGATTACAGTCATGCTGCACGAGAACCATCCGCTGCCGCCGGCGCTCCGCCGCAAGATCAACGGACGCAAGAAGGGCTACCTCCACTTCGTCGAGAATCTCGTCGCCGACGTCCAGCGCAAGCGTAATTCCCAGTCATCGGTGACGCCGCGCGCTGCCGCCCTCGCCCTGGTCGGGATGATCAACTGGATCTATCAGTGGTACAAGCCCGACGGCCCGCTGACCGGCGACGGGCTGGTGCAGCAGTACACGGATATCTTTTTCCGAGGCGCGTTGGGGTGAAGCAGTAGTCAGGAGTAGAGACGATGCTCGCCACGTCTTTTCGTGAACACACGACAATTGACGGTTCGTGTCAGGGCATCGCTTCAGCGATGCCGAAATCGGCGCGAGAGCAATGCGCCTTTAAGGCGCTGCACGCCGGACGAAGAAACTGAGAACTTCCTTACTCGCCAGCCGTCTTCGTCGGCACCCAATACACTTCTTCCTTTAAGTTCTCTCGGTTGAAACCGATTCGCTTCAGGATGCCCTTCCCGTGCTCGATCATTTCCGGATGCCCACACAGATATGCGATGCTATTCGCCCCGGTGCATCCCCAGTGGTCGGCGTACTTGCGAATCAGTTCGTCCACCCGGCCGACCTCGCCCTTCCAACTCTCGTCCTCCCACGGACGGCTCACCGTGAAAACACAGCGAAACCATGGCGCTTGTTTCGAGAAGTTTTCCAGCTCCTCGCGATAACCGAACTCCCACGACCGGCTCGCACCGTTCAGCAGAAATAATTTGTGGTCGCCCGCAAACCTGCCTTCTTTCCAGTCCTGGAACAGCGTTCGCACATAGCTGACAAAAGGCGCGACTCCGGTCACGGTGCTCACCATCAAGTGGTTCGTGCGTTCCGGTTGTGCGGTGTCGAAGGTGAAGCGCCCCTTCGCAACTTTGCGCACCAGAACTTCATCGCCCAACTGAAGGCCATATAGCGGCGGCGTGGTCTCGCCGTGCGGCACCAGTTCAAAAAAGAATTCCAGTTCCTTTTCGGAGGGAGAAGAAGCAATCGAGTAGGGACGCTCCAGTCGTCGCGCGTCTCGTTCAACCCCGAGCGTCGCGTATTGGCCCGGAGCAAAGCTGAACTCCGCCCCTGGATCAATGCGGATCATCCATAGATCCGGCGCAAAATCCGCGCGCTTGGTAATACGGGCCCGGTAGTGCTTGTCATCCATGATGATCAGTTTCCCCACAGAATTCGCAAGACTTACAGGTGATCCTGCAAATCTCGCCCGAATCAAATAACCGACCGGTCGGTTGCCGGTGCTATAGACTACCGCAATTCGCCCAGAATGTGCCCCTCTAGTGATTTCTTGTCATTTTACCCTCCACAAGGGAGGAAGCGCGGGCTCGCGCTTCCATCAATGACATGCATTCTTTTGCGCCGAACGTGCCGGCTAGATCCTCCCGGATGATCTTGCCGGTCTGACTTGTGATCGAGCGTCCGAGGGCGGGGCGCTCCGGCATGCCGGTCATCGCGGTGGTGCCGTCGTCAAGAATCACGAGCACGTTATCCCGTCGGCAGGTTGTACACCAGCCAGGCGGTCATGTCTAAAATGCGAATCCCGATACGAGAGACTGCGCCGCAAACGTCAAAGTTACGCTCACCGGACCCGATGGGCAAAAAGCAGAGAGCGTGACCGACTGCTTCGGAGACTTTGAGTTCAGAAACGTGAAAAAGGGAAAACACCAGATCAGTTATGTCAGCGCCGGCTATCAGCCTGAAAGCAAGTCGTTCGGCCTCGATGATGGCAACGTCTCCGGGATCATGCGTAACATCTTACATGCAAAACGTCAATCCGCGCTTCGACAGGACGCTCGCCGAATTTACATCCCTGAACCACCGCTACTGGGCGCGTGGCCTGCCCGAATCCAGGCGCGGACGGTTCGCATGGTCGCAAGGTAAAAGTGCAGGTTGTGGACCGTATTCAAAACCTGGGCCAGCAGTTCGTTCGAGGCGTAAAGATGGCGCAGGTAGGCCCGCGAATAACACTGGCAGACGCGGCAGTCGCAGGCGGGATCGAGCGCGCTTTGGTCCTGCGCGTACCTGGCTTGCTTGATCGACACTCTGCCTTCGGAGGTGAACAGCAATCCATGGCGGGCCGCGCGGGTGGGGAGCACGCAATCCATCATGTCGACGCCCGCCTGGGCGTACTGCGCGATCTCTTCGGGAGTGCCGACCCCCATCAGATAGCGCGGCTGGCCGGAGGGAAGATGCTCGAGCGTGGATTCGACGATGTCGCGGGTAAGCTCGCGCGGTTCGCCGACGCTCAAGCCGCCGATGGCGTATCCGGCGAAGCCGATGTCGATGGTTCGGTCGGCGGATTCGTGACGGAGACCGCGGTCCATGCCGCCCTGAACGATGCCGAATAATGCCTGCGTCGCCCCCGCTTGCGTAGGGACGGCCGCCCTCGGCCGTCCAGCGGAGCGAAGCTCCGCAGCCTCATCGCGCGCCCACGGCACCTCGTACTTGTATGCTTCAAAATAATTCTTGCAGCGCTTGCCCCAGCGCAAGGTTAGCTCCATCGACGCGCGCGCGCGCTGAGCGTCGGCCGGATACTCGGTGCATTCGTCGAAGGCCATGGTGATGTCGGCTCCCAGGCCGATCTGCGCCTCAATGGCTTTTTCGGGACTCAGAAAGTGAGGGGAGCCGTCCAGGTGCGAGCGGAACGCCACGCCTTCTTCACTGACCTTGCGGAGATCGTTCAGGCTGAAAACCTGGAAGCCGCCCGAGTCGGTGAGGATGGCCCGGTCCCACGACATGAACCGGTGCAGCCCGCCCATCCGCCGAACGGTTTCAACCCCCGGCCGCAGAAAAAGATGGTAGGTATTGGCAAGCAGAATCTCGACGCCGAGTTCTTCAAGCACATCCTGCGAGACGCCCTTGACCGAAGCCAGGGTTCCGACCGGCATGAACACAGGCGTCTCGACCTCTCCGTGAGGAGTGATGAGTTTGCCGGTGCGGGCGGCGCCGCGAGTGGCTTCAATCTGCAGGCGGAGAGGCACGGGGGGATTGTAACGGAAGTCAGAAGTCAATCCTCACCATAGAGGACACGGAGGATCACAGGGGAGATCAAAAGAGGTTTTCCCCTGTGTTCCCCTGTGCCCCCTGTGGTAAAAAGGTGTGGTTCTTTTCACCTCTGCGATCGGTCCTCTACTTCGCGTACTGATTCTTGACCACCTCGCCGCCCTTCATCACAAACTTCACGCGCTCCAGAGTGGTGACGTCGGCGAGCGGATCGCCGTCCACGGCGACGATGTCAGCCCACTTGCCCGGCTCAATGGTTCCGACCTTGTCGGACCAGCCAAGCAGATCGGCGTCATTGATGGTCGCTGCCTGGATCGCCTGCAGCGGCGTGAGACCCAGCTTCACCATAACCGCGAACTCATGCGCGTTGAGCCCGTGCGGATACACCGCGGCATCGGTGCCAAAGCCGACTTTCACTCCCGCGGCAAACGCGCGCGCCACATTCTTACGCGCGGCGGGAAAAACTTCTCGCGCCTTGGCAATCAGCTCCGCCGGCGTGCCAATCTTCTCCGCGTTTTCAGAAAACCAGTCCTCGAGGTAAAGAGTCGGCACAAGATAGGTGCCGTTCTTCTTCATCGTGGCGATGCCCGCGTCGTCGATGTAGGAACCGTGCTCGACCGAATCCACGCCCGCCTCTGACGCCCAGCGGATGCCCTCGGCGCCATGCGCATGCGCCGCCACCTTGCGGCCGAGCCGGTGCGCGTCCGCCACAATGGCCTTCATCTCTTCGAGCGTGTATTGCGAGGCCTGCGGATTGTCGCCATGCGAGAGCACGCCGCCGGTGGCGCAGATTTTGATCAGGTCGGCGCCGTACTTGATGATCTCCCGCGTCTTGTGCTGGACGGCTTCGACGCCATCGGCCACGCCTTCGCTCTGCACGTGGGACTCAAACGGCAGCAGATTGTTGTCGCAGTGGCCGCCCGTAATGCTCAGGGCCGGACCGCTGACCAGCATGCGCGGTCCGGGCACGTCGCCGGCGTTGATGGCATCGCGCAAGGCGACGTCGCTGAAGCCGCTGGCGCCCACGTTGCGGATGGTCGTAAAACCGGCTTCGAGCGTGACGCGGGCATTGCGTGCTCCGGTCAGGGCCTCGCGCGGCACCGAAATCGCAAGGCGCGAATAACCGAAGTTGGTGGTGAACGTGATGTGCGTGTGCGCGTCAATCAATCCGGGCAGCACGGTGGCGTTCGTGAGATCGATGATCTGCGGATTGATGCCCTGCGCTCCGGCGGGAACTTGCGTGTCGGAGCCAACGCTCACGATCTTGTCGCCCTGGATCAGGATAGTTTGGTTGGCAAGCGTCTTCCCGGTCTTCACGTCAAGCAGGTGCCCAGCGCGGATGACAACCGTCTTCGGCGCAGGCGCGGTTTGCGCCCAGGAAAAGTTGATGCAGGAAAGCGAAAAAATAAACGCAAGCAGATAACGGCTGAGCTTCATTCGATCCCCCAATTAAGAATTGACTCTTGGCCGATTACGTTACAACTTCGGGGATGGGGACGGCAACCTTTATCGGAGTCTTGTCGCGGAGCAGTTCGTGTGGGGACGGGCGCCCTCGCCCGTCCAAGCCGAGCGCAGCTCGGCAGCCTTCCGGACCCCTGACTTCTCATTTCGGAATTACAACGATCGGAAGATGCGGGAGGTATCGGCCGGAAACTCGACAATGGTCATGCCCGCATTCCCGCGATCGAGATCTTCATCCTTATTGAGAAAAGCATAGCGCTGGCGCAGATCCTGCGAGCCCGGGTCGAAGATGCTCCAGTTTTCGCCGGGCACCACCTTGAGTACTTTGCCTTCGCGCTGCCACTGCGCCATCTGTTCGCGGATCGCGGTGCGAATCGCGCCGCCCTTCCCCGAAGATCCATAGCCATGAATGATCTTCACCACCGGCCCACTCGCTCCCCGCGGCGCATACAACGACTCAAGCAATCGACGCTTCGCCTGTTCGACCGTCGGCATTCCCGCCTTAAGGTTCAGCACAATCAGTTTTGTTTGTGAAGGCGCGGCCACGGCTTGTATTCTACGAGCCGCGATGAAACATTGCGCGTGTCTTCGGATCCGATAACGTGGAAGACGATGAGCTCCCCCACAAAGGGCATTACTTCTTCGCCCGCGCTGGCTCTTTCTCCCCTACCCGCTCACTGACCTTGAACGTCATCTTGCCCGCTTTTTTATCGGCGTCCACTATCACGTGGTCGCCGTGCAGCACCGCGCCGTCCAGAATTTTCAGCGCCAGCGGATCCTGCACCAGCTTCTGAATGGCGCGCTTCAGCGGACGCGCTCCGAAGTTTGGATCGTAGCCTTCGGTGAAGAGCAACTCTTTGGCGGCGTCGGTTAGTTCGAGCGAAATTTTGCGGTCGGCGAGCAGGCGGCGCAAGTCTTCCAGGCGCAGCTCGACGATCTTGACCAGCTGTTCCTTGCCGAGCGGATGGAAGATGATGATGTCGTCCACGCGATTCAGGAACTCGGGTTTGAAATGCCCATGCAGCGCGTCCATCACCTGCTTCGAGGCGCGCTCGAAGCCCTCGGCGGAGCGAATGTTTTCCGACTGCAGGTACGCCGAGCCCAGGTTCGAGGTCATGATGATGACCGTGTTCTTGAAGTCCACATGGCGGCCCTTGCCGTCGGTGAGGCGGCCGTCATCCATGATCTGCAGCAGGATGTTGAACACATCGGGGTGTGCTTTTTCGATTTCGTCGAACAGCACGACTGCGTAAGGATGCCGCCGCACCTGCTCGGTGAGCTGTCCGCCCTCTTCGTAGCCGACGTATCCCGGAGGCGCGCCGATCAGACGCGACACGGCATGCTTTTCCATGTATTCGGACATGTCGATGCGCACCATGGCGCGCTCGTCGTCGAAAAGAAATTCGGCGAGAGCGCGCGCCAGTTCGGTCTTTCCGACTCCAGTAGGCCCGAGAAAAATAAAAGACCCGATCGGCCGCTTGGGATCGCTTAACCCGGCGCGGGAACGGCGGATGGCGTTGGCCACGCGTTCGAGCGCCGCGTCCTGTCCGATGACGCGCAGCCGCAGCCTGTCTTCCATATTGATGAGCTTCTTGACCTCGCCCTCGAGCATCTTGGAAACCGGAATGCCGGTCCACTTGGAGACGATGCGGGCCACGTCTTCCTCATCGACTTCTTCTTTCAACATGCGATGCCCGGCCTTGCCGTCGATCTGCGATGTGACTTTCCTCAGTTCTTCTTCAGTGTTGCGGATGAGGCCATAGCGGATCTGCGCCACGCGCTCTAGATTTCCTTTGCGCTCCTCGGCAGCTTCTTCGATTCTGAGCTGCTCGAGTTTTTCTTTCAGCGCGCGGGCTTTCGCGATGACGTCTTTTTCCTGCTTCCACTTGGCTTTAAGAGCGTTTGATTGTTCACGAATGCCGGCAAGTTCTTTCTCGACGTGGGCTAGGCGCTCTTTGGAGTTGGCGTCGTCTTCTTTCTTCAGCGCTTGCTTTTCGATTTCAAGTTGCGTGGCCCGCCGTTCGAGCTGATCGATTTCGGTGGGCATGGAATCGATCTGGATGCGCAGCGAGGCGGCGGCCTCGTCGATCAGATCGATGGCCTTGTCGGGCAGGAAGCGATCGGAAATGTAGCGATGCGACAGAGTCGCAGCTGCGACGATGGCTGAGTCTTTGATGCGCACGCCGTGATGCACTTCGTACTTTTCCTTCAGCCCGCGCAGGATGGCGATGGTGTCCTCAACGTTCGGCTCGCCCACGAACACTATTTGGAAGCGGCGTTCGAGCGCGGCGTCTTTCTCGATGTACTTGCGATATTCGTTGAGCGTGGTGGCGCCGATGGCGCGCAACTCTCCGCGGGCGAGCGCCGGCTTCAGCATGTTCGAGGCGTCGATTGCGCCTTCGGCTGCCCCGGCGCCGACCAGCGTGTGCAACTCGTCGATGAAGAGGACGATCTTGCCCTGCGAGTCTTCGATTTCCTTGAGGACGGCCTTGAGGCGGTCTTCGAACTCACCGCGATATTTCGCGCCCGCTAGCATGGCGCCCAGATCGAGAGATACGACGCGCTTGTTCTTTAGGGCTTCGGGTACGTCACCGGAGACGATGCGCTGCGCGAGGCCTTCGACGATGGCAGTCTTACCCACGCCCGGCTCGCCGATCAACACCGGATTATTTTTTGTGCGCCGCGAAAGCACCTGCACGATCCGGCGAATTTCCTCATCGCGGCCGATGACGGGATCGAGTTTGCCGCGTCGCGCCTGCTCGTTCAGGTCGCGGGCATAACGCTCGAGCGCCTGGTACTTCGCTTCCGGATTCTGGTCGGTGATGCGCTGCGAGCCTCGGACCGCGGTGAGAGCCTTCAAGATGGCGTCGTGGGTTGCGCCGTGACGCGCCATCAACTCCTGCGCCGGGTCGCGCTTCAGACTGGTCAACGCCAGCAGCATGTGCTCGGTCGACACATATTCGTCTTTGAAGGTGTCGGCTTCTTTGAAGGACTTCTCGAGGACCTGGTTGATCTGCGACGACATGGCCGGCTGGTTCGCGCCGCCGCTGCCCGAGACTTTGGGCAACTTCTCAATTTCTTTGTAGATATCGCTGAGCACGGCCTGCGGCCCGATGCCGATTTTTTCGAGCACGGGCGCAACGATGCCCTCGCGGTCCTCCACCAGCGCCGCCAGCAGATGGGCCGGGGCGAGTTCCGGATTGCCGTGCTCGCAGGCGAGCTCGTTCGCGCGCTGAACGGCCTCTTGCGCTTTTACTGTGAATTTGTCCCAACGGATGGGCATGGCTGTTGTCCCTCTATGACCATGTCATTCTGAGCGAAGCGAAGAACCTATGCAATTGGCTGACTGCGAAAGAATGCAGAGTCCTTCGCTGCGCTCAGGATGACAGATCATTATTCAAAATGAAACGGGAGGCGCTGTTTCTCGCCTCCCGCTGAGTTTACAACTGCCGGGCTTCGCCCGGCATGGACGGGCGAAAGCGCCCGTCCCTATGTGGATCGTGGTGGCTTACGCCGCTTTGCTGGCGCTCTTGGGCTCTTTGCCTTCCAGCGTCTTCTGGCTGCCTACGTTTACTTTGATCTGCTTCGGCTTGGCTTCGGCTTTCTTGGCCAGCTTGATCTTCAACACGCCCTTGTCATAGTCAGCCTGAACGTTTTCATGGTTGACCGTGCTGGGGAGAGTAAAGGTGCGGGTGAAGCTGCCATACTGACGCTCCACTCGGCGGAAGTTCTCTTCTTTTTCTTCCTTCTCGAACTTGCGCTCGCCGTGCACGGTCAGAGTGTTGTTCTCGATGCGGACGTCGATGTCCTTCTCGTCGATTCCCGGCACTTCGATCTTCAGGGTCACGTTGTGCTCGTCCTCGTAGACGTCCACGGGCGGAGCAAATGCGGTCGTGGTCAGAGATTCATCCTGCCCTTCCGGCCCACGGGGGTCGCGGAACAAACGATTCATGCGGTCTTGCAGGGTGACGAACTCACGGAATGGATCCCAACGGGTAATCATGGTCATGACTTAAATCCTCCTACTTGAAGTTCATTCTGGGAGCTTTCGGAAGCTCCCAGGTTTCTAATTAGTGTCAAGCAAGCATAAAATCTTAGTGTGTTATTGTCAAGCAAATTATCGGTTTATTTTTCAATTGCTTACGTTCAATATCAGGCACTTGAGGTAGCTGGTTTCAGGCACATTCAACAATATTGGATGGTCCTTGGCCGCTCCACGGTTCTCGACCACTCGCAGGGATTTGTGGGCGTCTTGGGCGGCGTCGGCGACCACTCCGAGGAAGTCGGCGGCACTGACGTGGAATGAGCAGGAGCAGGTGACGAGAATGCCTCCGGGGCGCAGCATCTTCATGGCACGCAGGTTGAGCTCCTTGTAGCCGCCCAGTGCTTTTTCGAGATCGCGCTTGGTCTTGGCAAAGGCTGGCGGATCGAGAACGATGGTGTTGTAGCGCCGATTCGCGGCGGCGTATTCCCTTAAAAGATCGAAGGCGTTGGCCTCGATCCACTCCAGTTCGCGGCCGTTCAGAACCGCATTCTTTTCCGCCATTTCGAGCGCCGGACGCGAGCTGTCCACTCCGGTAACGCTTGAACACTTTGCTGCGACGTGCAGCGCAAATCCGCCCTGGCAGCAGAAAGCGTCGAGGGCTTCGCCGTGCGCGTACTGCGCGGCGGCGGCGTAGTTCTCCCGCTGATCGAGAAACGCGCCGGTCTTCTGGCCTTCGAGGCCGTCGTAGTGAAAGCGGATGGCGCTGGTTTCATCGTCGGGCGTTTTTGGGCCAGTCGTTTTCCCGCCATTCATGCTGAAGACGGTCGAGCTCTTCTGCCCCCAAAGCAGGCCGGACTGCGCCGGCGGCAATTGCTCTAGTTCTCGAATGCGCGGATCGACGCGCTCCACGATTCCCGCCGGTTGCAGTTCGTCACATAACGTTCGCAGGATGGCTTCGCGCACGGGTGCTGCGTTCATGGCTTGGGTTAGGATTTGCAGCGTGAGCACGTCGTTACAGCGATCGACGATGAGGCCGGGGAGAAAATCGGCTTCGCTGAAGACGATGCGGTAGGCGTCGGTGTTGGAGACAAGTTCTTTCCGGTAGGCGATAGCGGCACGAATGCGCTCCGCGACCAGAGCGGGCAGGTCGGCCACGGAACCGTGAGAGATCATGCGGATCGCGATCTGCGAAGAAGAACTGTAGAGCGCGGTTCCGAGGAATTTTCCGCGCAGATCGTGGACGCGGACGACCGAGCCGGGCGGCACGTCGTTCGCCTCGGCGACATCCGAGCGATAGACCCACGGATGCCGGCCTTGCAGGCGGGCGACTCCTCGGGCAGAGAGTTTTACGGAAGGCTCCGCGTTCTTGGCGGAGACGGCGCGCTTTTTCGGCATGAATAGATGTTATAGCGAATCGAAAGTTGCTGTGGCCACAGGCGGCCGCCGAGCTGCGCTCGGCTTGGACGGGCGAGGCGCCCGTCCCCACACAAGCACGGATGGCTTAGGCTCGGATCACGATCCCATCCAGATTCCGTTTGCGCCGGCCCAGTTCTCCTGAGCTCGGCATCGCGCCGACACTGGCCGTCACCGCGCCCGACATCACCTTCTGCCACGCCGCCTGGAACTGCTCCATCTCGGACGCGGTTCCAACGGTGATGCGGGCGTAGGTCGGCCACGACGGCCAGATGCGCCCGATGAATACATTTTGTTTTGCCATGGCGTCGATCGCAGCCTTCGCCGGCCGTTTCGTGTCGAGCATGAAGCAGTTCGATTCGGAGGGAACGTAGGAGTATCCGTTGCGGTCGAGCCAGGCAAAGACCTGGCCGCGGATGCTGGCGTTGATGCGCTTGCGCTCGGGCACCAGTTGCGCATCTTTCAGGCTGGCCGTTGCGGCGACGAGCGCGGTGACCGGCATGAAATTCCAGCCGCCATAATTTTCGATTTTGTCGAGCAGGTCGGGGCGGGCGAATACGGCGCCACAGCGCAGGCCCGCCATCCCGTAAATCTTCGAGAACGTGCGCAGCAGGATCACGTCCTTGCCGGCTTTCACCAGATCCATCACCGAAACCGCATCGGAAAAATGAATGTAGGCTTCGTCGACCAGCACGACGGAACCCTTGGGCTTGTTCTCGAGCAGGTATTCGATATCGGAATGGCTGGTCAGCGTGCCGGTGGGATTGTTGGGGGTACAGACATAGAACACGCCCGCATCGGGAGCCGCGGCCAGCATCGCCTTCACATCGTGGGCGTAGCTTTTCGTCAACGGGACTTTCACCACCTTCGCGCCGACGGCATGGGCGGCGAACATCCCGGCTTCATATCCGGGGTCGGCGGTCACGTAGCTGCGCTGAGGTGAAGTGAAAGCGGCGACCGTGTGATGCAGAGGCTCGCTCGATCCGGGATAGATGTGAACGTGTTCCGGCTTCAGCCCTTCCATTTCCGTAATTGTCTTCACCAGATCGTCCGTGAGGTAGTCGGAATAACGGCCGCCCTGAGGGACGATGGCGGTTGCCGCCTCACGCGCCGAAGCAGAGGGCCCGAGCGGGTTTTCGTTGGCGTCAATCCGGATGGCATCTTTCGGAAAGTTGTGCACGCGAGCGCGAGCCAGCATCGGTTCGGTGACAATGCGCAATGCCAGCGCGGCCGATGCAGCGGCAGACAAGCTGAGAAACGAACGGCGGGATGCGGAAGGAAGGCTGAAATCGTTGGCCATCACTCACCTCGTGGGCGCAATCTTACCGCACAATCGGTCTTGGATTCGGTCGTAAATTATGACCGGACGAAGCAAAATAAGCGCAATAGTCCAGCTGGCGACCGGTTGTTCCGCCGGAGAGGTGGGATCAGCCTTAGTTTGCCAGTAACTGCTTCACGGCAGCGATATCGTCGTGGAGATCTCGGGTCATGCGGGCGGCCCGGGACTGCGCCGCGCGGGCCGCTTCTGTCTGTCCGCCGATCTCGAGGGCCTGGGCCAGAAGTAGATAACCCAGCGGCGTTGGCTGAAGCTCGACCGACCGTTCGTAATCCTGGATCGCTTGAGTGATGTCGCCAGCTCTCTGGGCCAGCAAGCCCAGCCCGCGATAGGCCGCCGAATTTCCCGGCTGCTGGTTCAGAGCTGCCTGGAAATCTTGTTTCGCGCTGTCATATTGTTTTAGCGAGCAGTGCGCATATCCGCTGTTGACTCGCGCCATCGCCACCCAATAGGGAATCTTTGTGAATTGAAGTACTCTCGCATAGCCATCGAGAGCGGCCCGATAGTTGCCGTGAATCTGCTCGTAGCTTGCGATATTGAGCGTGGCCACTGGGTCGTCGGGCCGCACGAATCGCGCCCGTTGAAGGTGCGGCAAGGCTTCCTCGACCCTGCCCTGGGCAATCAACGCGGTAGCCAGGTTATCTTCGGCCGTGTAGTTGCCCTGGGTGATTTCCAGAGTGTGAGTCCAGAGGGTGAGATTGTCGCTCCAAAAACTCACCTGCCGATGAAGCGCAATTCCCAGGGTCAGCAGGATGGCAGCAGTGCAGACCGCAGACATCGCCGTTGGAACGTGCCCCAGTCTTATTAGATCCGCCGCACCCCAGCAGACAATTACGAAAACTCCCAGCAATGGGATGTAGGCGTAGCGGTCGGCCATGGCCTGAACGCCAACCTGGACCAGTCCGATCATCGGGACCAGCGTCCCCAGGAACCAAAACCATCCCACAAAGAGAGGGCGGCGCTGCCGAAAGATCACGGCAAGAGTTGTGACGGCAAGGAGCGCGAATGCGGACAGCGCAGCAGCAGGGACGCTAATCGAAAGCTCTGGATGCGGATATACGGGCGCCAGATTGAGCGGCCAGAAGGCCTTTCCGACATATTTGACATACGCAATCGCCGCATTTCCCAGATGTATCCAGAGCGGCAGTTTCACCTGGGTTGCTTCGGTCTGCACCTTCATCGTGATGACCGCGCTCACGGCCGACAGCGCAAACCAAGGCACTTTCTCCCAAACCAAACTCCAGAAAGAGGGGCCGCGGGCAGTTGGACCTGCCAGCACGGCTCCAACTCCGTCCGGTCGCGCCAGACGACACAGGGGCCAGTAGTCCAGCAGCAGCAGAGCAAACGGGAACGTAATCACCTGCGGCTTGGTCATCAGGCCCAAAGCAAAGGCAAAAGTGACCGTCAGGTATCGTCCGACACCGGGCCGGCGCGTGTACCAGCCATAGGCGGCCAGTGCGAGGAGGAAGAAGAGCATGCTGAGGACGTTCTTACGTTCCGCGATCCACGCCACCGACTCCACATTGATCGGATGTAGAGCGAAGAGCGCGGCGATCACCAGGCCGCGCCAAGCCAGACCCGTAGCACTCTCCAGAATTAAGAACAGAAGCACCGCGTTGGCCGCATGGAGAAGCACGTTGATGGTATGGGGGCCGGCTGGGTTCAAGCCGAAAATCTGGCAATCGAGAGCATGCGAGAGCCAGGTGACCGGGTGCCAGTTCGACGCTTCCGAGGTGTG
>JBEKAF010000095.1:0-13006 GCA_050018355.1 Terriglobales bacterium
ACATTGGCCATGCCCACGTAGCCTACAAGCCTCCGCGGGAATCAATGTCCCGGACGCTACTCTCGTTGGCCGGTTTTCAGGTGATACTCATTGGCCGGTTTTGCGTGATCGCTGAGGAAATGCCAATCACAATCCACAACAACGAAAACCTGAAAAATGCCGCCTACCTGATAGAAGAGCACGTCTTCAACAACTGCAAACTTACGAATTGTCAGTTGTTTTATGATGGCGGCCCATTTCAATGGGCAAACACTTCTTTTGAGAATTGCACTTGGGGATTTCGGGAGGCTGCGCGTAATACGATCCAAGTATTAACGACCCTTGGGCTGTTGAAGCCTGGACAAGCGCCACCACAAGCCCTACAGGGCACAACTGGGGGACAGGTGCATTGAAGGGCAAGACCTTAGCTCGTCCTTTTTTCACACCCCCACAATACATTACTGATTTACAGTGATCGTCAGAAATCCACCGCTCGGAAGGGCGGTGGTTTCCAAATTCTGCACCCCTGTCACGGCTGCAATCAATTGCACAGCCTCCCGGAATTTGTGTCAAGTGAATATTCCTCCTCTACAGTTACTAACCAACTATTCATGGCACCTCCCTCCCCCCTGTCTATTAGAATCATCAGGTTACGGAGAAATCCCCGGTAAATCTTTGGGTTTAAAGGAGTTAAAGTCAAAATCTAGATAACAAAGGAGTTACGGTCACTTCCTAGGACCGGAACCTTTGAAATCAACGAGTTGCGATTTACTAAGTCGCGCAAAATCTAGATTTCAAAGAACTTAGTGAAAATTGCGGCTACAGCCACTCTGGGCTATCTGCTAGTTCTTATTATAACTGATGGTGTCAACTCGGGATTGTCATTACTCCGGGACATTCGATAAGAGCCGATGGACTTCTTCCGCGGGCACGGTTCGGCCGGCTTCGGCGTCCCGCATTCCTTCGTCAATGGCGGCGAGCGTCTCCTCGTCTTCATCACCGACGACGGGAGCGGGATTCTCTAAATCGAACTTCTTCGACTTCGCCGGCCGGTAATGGTGGCACTGACACCTCCGGCGACCAGAGGCTTGGACAGAGCAGCCTGAAGCGTAGGCCGCGCACGGGCCCACCCGGCAGGGAAATCTAGAACCTTTGACGACCTGGGCGCGAGAATGGCTGAGTCGATTCGATTAGGACTCGGCCCCGTTCATCTTCAGACGAATCGGGGTCGGTGGAATGACGAGTTCTACTTCTGGAGATTCGCTTAACCCCAGACATATCTCTTTCCACCGCTCTTTGCGTTCGTTAGGGTCCGATATCGCTGGCCATCCTAGCACAGAGGTGTGTCGGATGAACGGTTGATCATCGCGGATAGCTTGAAGGTTCTGCTGAAGGAATTGTTTCACCGGGACGTCGGCGCGCGCATAGATGGTATAGCGGCCCGGCTCGTCGCGCATCGTATTCTTCTCTGCAATTTCCCAGATTGTTGAGTCAAGTAGGTCGGTTACGTGTATTCCGGAAAGCTTCATGCTCGGAGGAGGCATGAAGGCAGTCGTCTTCGGTCGTTTTCTCTGACGGCTAAACTGACTTTTCGAATATAGAATACGTGCGACTACCTCGGAAGGCGCTAATTCACGTGGGACTTGAGACGCAGTCTCAACGCGCCGGATTCGTCGCAGCAGAGTCGTGAGCCAGTTGGGACAGTGCATTCGCAATTGATCCAGGAATCCCATCATCAAACCAATCTGTACCCCGAAAGGTACTATATCCACGCATACAAGCGAAGGTGCATCGGCCCCTTTCATTGATGCTGACGCTTAGCGCCTTACGTGAGCCGAACGACCAGTCCAATGCCACATCGCCGTCGGGGTCGGCACTAATCTCCGGCTGTGGCGCGGTAGTGGGCAAGGATTCCAGGAAACGTTTCGCCTGAAGGTAGGCCTCACGGTTCATCGGCTTCGCCCCGTAACCGTCCCATCCTTCAACAGAGGCTTCGTCTCGCACCACGTCCAGTTCGTCCAGTGTGCGTTCGACTCTATAACGGACCGCGTAGCTGGCCAACAAGTGCATCCGTATCTGTTCGAAAATGTCCGCCAAGCGCACCGCAGACTCACCCCAAGCAGTTGATCGGTTTGGTGTGATCAGCCCGCTACGTCGTTCCAAAGCCAAAGCTTGTGTCATCGTACATCTCCACAGTTCGCTCAGTGAGGCTCGCAAAAAAAATCTCATTCTTTAGCTTCCGCAGCTGCTCGAAAATTTGCAATAGCGACGGCTCCTCTGCAGGGAACACGGATTCCCGGAACGCGTCGATGTCCAAAAGAACTTGTACAGTAGAGGGATCCAGAGGTCTCTCTAACGCTTGAATCAGGATCGCAGAAATACCCCTCTCGGGAGCATCCACGACTACGCGAGTTAGAAACTCACGTACCGTTTGCGGAATCGGTTCAGGCAGCACTGGAGGCGCTGACAGGTATTGGCCCAGATCCGCTGGTGCAGGCAAACGTAACCGATTGATATACCTGACCGCCAGCCTGGAGACCTCAAGCGGCTGCGCCACCTGCACATAGATCTTCCAAAGGCGGCGCGCCTCTCCAAATACTTCTTCCCACGTTGTGTAAGGTTCCAGTTTGCTGAAAGTGAATCCGTCAACTCTAAACTGCGCGACCGCCGCCTGACTGCGGCACTGATAAACCCACCCAAGAGGGGCCTCTACCTGGGTCGGCACAAGCGCTTTGCCACGTTCTATACCAAACCGCGCTTCGACACGGTGCATCATTGACGGTGGTTCATATTGCTGGCCAATTTTCGGAAGGAGACCAGACATTTGGTCCGCCGCGATGCCCTCGCGAGCCAAGACACGAAAGTCAATGACCGCCTCGACGATAGGAGCACGGGCCAGGTGTGAGCGAGGTCTAGCCATTCGAGGTACGTCGCTTTCGTTGCGAAGAAGGGCTTACAGGGAATCTCGGCGGCTCGACAAAATGCTGCAGCGCCTGCTCGATGAACCTGCCACCAACCTCGGCCGGCGTTCGACCGTAGATTCCTCGTGTGGCAAGCTCCTTCAATATCTTAATCGATTGCACAGACAGCGTCACTTCGAACCGATCACCCTGAGACGAGTTGGGCGGCCTGGACATGATATTACCCGATTATTATCGGGTATAAATCTAAACCTGCCAAGTGCTAATCTTTCGCAGGCCAAAGACCTGTCATCTGGTTGGTTAGGTGATTCCTGCCCGGATGCCCGAGGTGGTCGTCCCCACGCAGGCGCTAAATATCTAAATTCTTTACGTCGAGGGCGTTGTCTTCTATGAATTTTCTGCGGGCTTCTACGTCTTCGCCCATCAGGGTGGTGAAGATGGTTTCGCACTCGGCTATGTCTTCGAGGCGGACTTGCAGGAGGGTGCGGCGCTCGGGATCCATGGTGGTTTCCCAGAGCTGCTCGGCGGTCATTTCTCCGAGGCCTTTGTAGCGCTGGACGATGTATTCTTTGCGGCCTTCGTTTAGGACGTAGTCGAAAAGTTCGCGGGCAGTATTTTTCTCGACGATCTCGGGCTCTTTCGCGCGTCTCGCCGGCGGCTTGCCGGTTTTCTTCTCAGCCTTCTCGGCGTCTTCGCTCTCCGCAGCGCTTAGATTTTCCTCTTCGTCTTCGCTTTGTTCTTCACTCTTGTCTTCCGCTCTGGCTGCCGTCTTTGCGGGTTTCACCACGCTCTCGACCACGAAGGGCGGATCGAGATACTGCTCGATCTGCTTGAACTTGGCGATGAGCTGACGGCATTCCGGGGTTGAGGCCAGTTCCCAGTTGACGATGTGCTCGGCGCCCTGCGCGTTGACGAAGATCAGTGCCCAGAGATTATGTTCTTCGTCGAAGCGCGTTTCGACGCTCTTCAGCTTCAAGTCTTTTTGCAGTCGCTTGAGTTCTCTTTCGAGCTTCTCGATTTTCTTCGGCGGAGTATTCTTGTCGCCTTCAAAGTCGGCGCGCTTCGCCAGGTCGAACTTGGGCAGCAGCGCGGTAATCTGCTCTTCGCGTATGCGCTTGTTTAACTTGTCCAGGAACCCTAGATACTCGTTCAGAACGGTGATGAACTTAGTTAGAGCGGCGCCTTCGAGCCTGGCTGCGCCTTCGCCGTAGCGGATGATGAGGCCTTCGGACGCGCGCTTCACCATCACCTTGACGAATTCGCGCTCGTCCTTGATGTACTGGTGCGACTTGCCTTTCTTGATGCCGAAGAGCGGGGGCTGCGCTATGTAGACGTTGTTGCGCTTGATCAACTCCTGCATGTGACGGAAGAAGAACGTTAGCAGCAGGGTGCGGATGTGCGAACCGTCTACGTCGGCGTCGGTCATCAGAATGATTTTGCCGTAGCGGACTTTGGTGGGATCGAAATCTTCTTTCGAGATGCCGGTGCCGAGCGCGGTGATCATGGCGCAGATTTCTTCGTGGGCCAGCATCTTGTCGTAGCGCGCTTTTTCCACGTTCAGAATTTTTCCCTTGAGCGGGAGGATGGCCTGGAAGCGGCGGTCACGGCCCTGTTTGGCGGTACCGCCTGCGGATTCGCCCTCGACGAGGAACAGTTCGCAGCGGTTGGGATCGCGCTCGCTGCAGTCGGCTAGCTTGCCGGGGAGTCCGCCGCCATCGAGCGCGCCTTTGCGGCGCGTCAGGTCGCGGGCTTTGCGGGCGGCTTCGCGGGCGCGCGCGGCGTCGATTGCTTTGTTGATAATCTTGCGGGCCACGGCGGTGTTTTGCTCGAAGAATGCTCCCAGCTTTTCATTGACTACAGCCTGCACTATGCCTGCTATGTCGGAATTGAGCTTACCCTTGGTCTGGCCTTCGAACTGCGGTTGCGGCAGCTTGACGCTGATCACGGCCACCAGACCTTCGCGGACATCGTCTCCGGTTAGATTTTCTTTTACGTCTTTGAAGAGGCCCATCTGCTGTCCGGCGTAGTTGATGGTGCGGGTCAGCGAGGTGCGGAAGCCGGAGAGATGCGTGCCGCCATCGACGGTGTTGATGTTATTGGCAAAACTGAAAACGGATTCCGAGTAGGCGTCGTTGTACTGGAGTCCGATTTCCATCGCCACGCCGTCGCGCTCGGCTTCCATGTAGATGGGCTTGTCGTGGAGAACGGACTTGCCGCGGTTCAGGTGCTTGATGAACTCGGCGATGCCGCCGGTGTACCGGAAATCGGTGCGCTTGGCTTCGCCGGACTTCGAGTCAGTCTGGCGCTCGTCGGTGAGCGTGATGAGCAGGCCCTTGTTGAGGAACGCGAGTTCGCGCAAACGCTGCGAGAGCGTGTCGAAGTTGTATTCTATGTCGCCAGTGAAAATAGTTTTGTCGGGCAGAAAGTGAACGCGGGTCCCGCGCTTCTTGCTGGCGCCTGCCTTTTTCAGTTTGCTGGTGGGCTCGCCTTTCGAGTAGGACTGCTCCCAGGTGAAACCGTCGCGCCAGATTTCTAGATCGAGCTCTTCGCTGAGCGCGTTGACGCAGCTCACGCCGACGCCGTGCAATCCTCCAGAAACTTTGTAGGAGTTGCTGTCGAATTTGCCGCCCGCGTGCAGCGTGGTCATCACGACCTGCGCGGCGGAGATTTTTTCGCCGTCGATGTCCATGTTGTCGACAGGAATGCCGCGCCCGTTGTCGACTACAGTGATGGAGTTGTCGAGGTGGATGGTGACTTCGATCTTGTCCGCATAGCCGGCGAGCGCTTCGTCCACGGAGTTGTCCACGACTTCGTACACCAGGTGATGCAGGCCGAGTTCGCCGGTCGAGCCAATGTACATGGCGGGACGTTTGCGCACCGCTTCCATGCCGCCGAGGACTTTGATCGAGTCGGCGGTGTAGTCTCCGTTGGTCGTTTTGCCGTTCTTGTTCTTCGCGTCGTTGTTCGCGTCGTTGTTCTTCGCGTCAAGGAGTTCGGCTTGCAATTCTTTCGTGGCCATTCTGCTCCGTGGAAGAATGCCGGATCGGACGCCTGGCTGGAGGGACGATTCCGGGACTGCTCGGGTGATCTCAACTTATTGAATTTTCTGCTATTTAGCTATCACCAGACCTTTATGCATTTTAACACAAAAGACACTCATTTTGAGGCTGGAATCGAGACCATAAACCGCGTTTTTTGTTGCTCTTAGGGACGTGGGTTGGAGTGTGACGCGCCACACGGATGGCGGGGACGGATTCTAGTGTACGGACGGTTTTGCGGCGCCGAAATGCAGCCCGTCCATCAGATCGTCGAGTTCATCTTCGCTGCCGGCGATGAAAGTAAACGAGACGATCTGACCCTTCGCGAGCAGTACGAGTGTGCACTGGCGCATGATGAGTTTATCGCTGAGCGGCTTGATGAAATCGGCGCGCAGCAGTTGCCGCAACTCAACTTCCAGCGCATACGGTTCGCCTTCGGCCTTGAAGCCTTTGGCGGTCGCGAGTTCGGTGAGCGGGCCGAGGTAGTCTTCGGCTTTCTTGAGGCCGGGATAGGACGCCGCGCTCTCGGAGGCGATCACGACCGCAGAGTTGATGGTGTCTCCGGTGGCCTCGGGAGGACGCTCGAAAGCCGCAAGCAGGAGTTCTGCTTTACCGGCCTCATTTCCCTCTTGCATCTCCTGGGTGCGCTTCACCCAGCCGTAGGGAATCTGATAGCGGAATCCGAAAGTGGGGTTGCGGTAGAGCTGTGCGTCTTCGTGCGTAGCGGCGGGCTTGGCGGGTGGCGCGGCGGGCCGAGGCTTCTGCTGTGCGGGCGATGACAACGCGCAGGCAAAGAGTGCTAGAGCTACGCCACGATTCATTGGGATATGATTCAGTGTACATGCCATAGCGCGTCGCCAACCGCGAGTTATAATCGCAGCCGCAAAAGGAGTCTGGTAGTGCCCATCCCGACGCGGTTCGTGCTACTTTTGCCACTGTTGTGTGTCATCGGGGCGGCTCAGGGATCGGCTCAGGAAAAATCTCCGACAGCTGCATCGAATGGGCCAGCCCTGCAGAAGGGACAAATCATCCCAGCCGTGCGCTCGGCGGCGAGACCCGGGCAGAGCTATGCGCTGTACATTCCCACGAACTACGTTCCGGAGCGGCGCTGGCCGATGATCTATGTGTTCGATCCCGACGCGAACGGAAGCAGGCCTCTCGAGTTGATGAAAGAGGCGGCCGCGAGCTACGGCTATCTGCTGGCGGGTTCGAACAACTCACGGAACGGCTCGTGGGAGATGGAACGGGACGCGGCCCAGGAGATGTGGAGCGACACCCACGAATCCCTTTCCATCGACGACCGGCGCGTCTATTTTGCGGGGTTTTCCGGGGGAGCGCGCGTTTCGGTATGGCTCGCCCAGCTTTGCAACTGTGCTCACGGCGTCTTTCTTAACTCGGCGGGATTTGGCGTGTCCTCGACGCCCTCGCACAAACCGGCGTTTGCAATATTCGCCATGGCTGGCATGACGGATTTCAACTATGCCGAGTTGGCGGAACTAGACGCGCGACTAGAATCTCTAGGCTCCCGCCATTTCTTCCGGCGGTTTGATGGAAGACATGCCTGGGCTCCCGCGACGGTGTGGCAGGAAGCTCTCGCGTGGTCGGCGCTGTGGGAGATGAAAGACAACCTGCGAGACCAGGATAAGGGCATCATCAGTGCAGAATTCGTGCGCGCCACCGACCGCCTCCGTCAGCGCGAGGATGCTGGCGATCCGTATTTCGCCGTCGGAGAATACCGCGCCATGGCCGCCACTTTTGACGGTCTCACAGACACCTCAGAGCTGAAGAAACGACTCAGCGCTCTCGCCGACAGTCCCGCGGTTCGGGAGGGCGCAAAACAGGAGAAAACCGAAATCGAGAAGCAGCGCAGCCTGGAGGCGGACATCGTCAGGGTCACGGCGGCAATGCGTGTTGCCGGTGGCGATCAGGCCTCTCTGTTCGAAGACGCCTCGAACCGGATCCGCCAGTTGAGGGAAAGCTCGATCAAGGAACGGCGTCCCGAATCGCGGCGCGTTTTGGAGCGCGCTGCCGCAAACATTTTTGCTATGGCCATGGAGACGGGCGAACAACTCCTGGACCAGGGACAAAGTCGTACCGCCGAGCTTTATTTCGAACTGGGAGCGATCGCGCATCCGGATTCGAAATGGCCTCTTTTATCGCTGGCACAATGCCATGCCATGATGGGCGACAAGAAAGCAGCGCTTCGCGATCTGAAACGCGCACGGGAAGCCGGATCGACGATTGCCGAGCTAGCCGAATTCGTCAAGGCGAATCCCAAGCTTGCGCCCCTTATGGACACCCCGGAGTACAGGAAGTTGGTGGCTATCACTTCTCAGTAAGCTGTATGTCCCGGAGGCTGCTCTTCGGCTCTCCGTGTCCCGAGACAGTCTCATAGAGACCGCGCGGCTGGCAAAGACGCCGGCACTACTCGCTTCTCAGGAATCCGATCTCCGGCCGCAGCGCCTGAAGGCGCTTATATAACGAAGGAACTTAGGGCATCGCTAAAGTGATGCCCTGATACGAACCGTACTTGCACCACTGATCTCTAGTCCATTGATCGCTAGTCTATGAACATGCAATCTCCATAGGAGTAGAACCGGTACCCTGCCTCGACCGCGTGCCGGTAAGCGCCCATCACGAACTCCTTACCACCCAGCGCGCACACCAGCATCAGCAGGGTCGATTGCGGCAGATGAAAGTTCGTCAGCAGCGCGTCTACGATGCGAAACCGATAGCCCGGATAAATAAACGCGTCCGCCTCGCCTCGCACGGCCTCTACCCGATTTCCGCCTGTTCGTTCCGCAGCGTGCTCCGCAGCGAACTCTGCAGCGTACTCTAGTGTGCGAACGGTGGTTGTGCCCACCGCCACCACGCGCCGCCCCTCGGCTTTCGCCAGGTTGATCGCCCGCGCCGCCTCGACTGGAATCTCGTACCACTCCCGATGCAGCTTGTGATCTTCCACTTTTTCCACTCGTACCGGCTGAAAAGTGCCCAGCCCAACGTGCAACGTGATCTGGGCAATTTCAATCCCGCGACCACGAATCTGCTCCAGTATCTCCGGCGTGAAGTGCAAGCCCGCCGTAGGCGCCGCCACCGATCTTGCCATCGACCCCGACGCCTGGGCGTATACAGTCTGGTAGCGATCCCGGTCCGCTGCCCGGTCGTCGCGGTCAATATAGGGCGGAAGCGGCACGTGTCCAATGCGCTCGACGCGGGCAAAGAAATCGGGGACCGGGGCGAATCGAATGCGCCGCTCCCCAAAACTGCCGCGTTCCGTGACCTCGGCTTCCAGTTCGGCTGGGTCGCCAAAGTAGAGCTTTTCTCCAATCCCGATCTTCCGCCCGGGCCGTACCAGGCATTCCCACTGATTCGGATCGTCCGCCACCTGGCGGGTCAGCAGAACTTCGATGCGCCCGCGGAGAAAATCTCGTGCCGCCGGATTGTGTGGGCTCAGGGGTTGGGCCCGCTGTCCGCTCCGGTGGCCGTAGAGCCGGGCCGGGAACACCCGCGTATTGTTCACGACCAGCAGGTCGTCGGACCGCAGCAAGCCGGGGAATTCGCGAAATTTCCGATCCTGCCAACTCCCAGGCAGCCGATTCAGATTCGGACGATCCAAGCTCAGCCGATTCAAGTGCAGCAGGCGCGATCCGGCGCGGTCCGCCAGCGGCTCCTGCGCAATGCGTTCGGGCGGCAGATCATACTGGAAGTCCGAGACGAGCATCGAGGAGATTATAGGGTTTGAGGGCAGGCTCCAGGCCGCCGCTGCGTCTGCCGGCCTCCGTCGCCTTCTATTTACATATTTTGACCTTCTAGTGGTTGTAAGGTTTCCGAGGCGTGCTGTACCATGACCGCAATGGCCAGCGACCGCCAGCATCGTCTTGCGATTGTGCAGTACGGCCGCCTGCTGCACGAAAACGGATTTGTTGCGGCCACCGATGGGAACCTGTCAGTCCGTCTCGACGAAAAGCACCTGCTGGTGACTCCCACCTGCATAAGCAAGGGCAGGATGCGTGCTTCCGACATGGTGATTGTGGACATGGACGGAAAACGCCTCGCCGGTAAGCGCAGAGTTTCGACCGAGATCGGCATGCACCTGCTGATTTATCGCCTGCGCCCCGACGTGCACGGCATCGTCCACGCGCACCCGCCGACCGCCACCGGGTTTGCCGCTTCCGGTTACGATCTGAACCGTCCGCTGGTGTGCGAGGTCGTCGTCGGTCTGGGCTCGATCCCGCTGGCCCGCTACGGTACCCCCGGCACGCCCGAACTGACCGATGCTCTCGAGCCCCTGATTCCGCACCATGACGCTATCCTGATGGCGAATCACGGGGTCGTGACCTTTGGGTCCTCGCTCGAGAGTGCCTACATGAAAATGGAAACCGTGGAACACTTCGCGAAGATCGCGCTGGTCACGCACCTGCTCGGCAACGAACAGCCGCTCGGGGAAAAAGAAGTGGAGAAACTCCACGAGGTACGCCACCGCTACAACGGCGGAGCAAACCCCACTCCGCCCCGCAGGCCGGTTGCGGGGGATAATCTTCGAGCGGATGATCTTCAATCCGATCTTCAATCCGATGGCGAGCCGAAAAAGACGGCCGGCAGCCGCCGGTAGAGTTACTCCCCTCCGATGCGAAACCTCACGCCCGCGCGGAAGTTCGCCGTCAGCGCCGGATATCCTACCACTTCGTTGTAGTGATCGTTGAGCGCGTTCCCGACATTCGCGTATGCCGTGATTCGCGAATTGATTGCATACCACCCGCCCAGATCGACGCGAGCGTAGCCAGCCGCGTGGTCGATGCCGAAGCCATCAAAATCGGAATCCGCACGGCGGCCCACAAAGCTTCCACCCAGATTTGCGCCCCAGCGCGTACCGAGGCAGCTCAGTAAGAGAGTGGCGGAGTGCTTGGGGCGGCGGAGCAACGGATTTCCCTTGTCATACAGAGGGTCGCAAAAATTCGCCGGGGTGCAGAGAGGAGCTTGCAGATACTGGGTCGAGGTATAGGTATAGGCCGCGTTCAGCGACAATCTCGTCCGGATCCTTCCTTGCAGCTCAACTTCGGCGCCGTGAGCGAGAGATTGTTGCACATTGAAAAACTGGCCTACGCCCGCCTGATTGGTTCCATACTCAATCTGATCGTGGAAGAGATTATTAAAGTAGGTGGCATCCAGGGCCCAGCGGCCTGCAAGCAATTTCTGCTGGAAGCCGGCTTCGAAGGCTCGAGTGCGCTCCGGCAACAGACCAGGGTTCGGAACGTAGTATGGAGCACCGGCAAAAGTCTGATAGAAGGCGGGTTCCATGAACCCCGTGGCATAGGAAAAACGCAAGCGCGTTCCAGAAAAAAATTCTCCACCGCGGAACGCCAGCAGAGTTAGAGCAACCCGTGGCACGCCCGTATTGCCGAATACGCTGCTATGGACAAAGCGACCGCCGGCGATGACGGACAGCCTGCCTAGCGTAAGCTGCTGTTGCAGGTATGCATCCTGATTGAGACGCTGACCGGGAGTTTCTGGGGGATAGTCGAGGTCGCCAGTGGATCCGTTTTCGTTTTCGATGCGATAACCGAAGGTGGAGTGTGCCCAGGTTCGTTCGGAATAATCGCCCTGGTATTCAAATCCCACGCGGTTGATGTGATCGTACTCGTGAGAGGGATAGTCGTCGACGCGGGCAGGATCGCCGTTCAGATTCACTTCGATGTAGCGGTAGAGGTAGTCGAAGCCGCTGAATCGGTGCTGCCATCCCGAAGGCGCTGCCACGGTAAGTTCCACACTGCCTAGCAGGCTGTTGAGCTGCGACCATTCGCTGGGATCGGGAGGCTGGAGCGGATCGCCATTGAAATCCCATTCTCCGGGAACTCCCGTATGACTGTTGGAATGGCGCATGTGCACGCGCAAAGAGGCACGGTCGCTCAGCGCAACTCCGACATTCGCGCCCTGCAGCGAATCCGAGTAAGCATCGTTCACGCCCTGACCGTTGGTGTTGAACTGATCGCCAAAGAAGTTATAGTCGAAGCGTCCGTGGGCGCCAGCCAGAGATGCGTAGCCGTTGGCTGTTCCGAAATTTCCTCCATCGGCGCCAAAGCGGAGTTCGGGGACCGGAGTGCTTCCAGTGCGCGTCCACACCTGCACGACGCTGGTCATGGCATCGGAGCCGTACAACGTGCTCTGCGCGCCGCGCACAAATTCCAGGCGATCGGCTTGCGCCAAGGGCAGAGTGCCAAAGTCAAACGTTTCGCCCGGGTTATCGACGGCAACCCCATCGACAATCACTTTGTTGTAAGTGGACTCGCCGCCGCGAACAAAGAGAGAGGAGATTCCGCCGCGTTGCCCGGCTGTATTCACGACCGCGCCCGGCAGGAAACGCAGGGTGTCGTCCGCGGCAATCGGCTGCATCACTTCCAACTGCTGGCTGCTCAGACTGTCAACGTCGGCGCCCGCGGCCTGGCTCGGAACTGGAGTGCGGGTCGCGGTCACCACCACGGTTTCCGCCGCCGTCGCCACGCGGAGCTTGATCGTGACGACTTCGGACGTTGGGGGAAGGTCCACCGTCACCATTTCTGCCGCGAAGCCTGGAGCCAGCACCTGGACGCGATAAGAGCCTGATGCCGCCTCGCGAAAAATCACGAGCCCTTCGGCGGATGTGCTCTGCACGGCCACGGGTTTCCCCAGCTTGAGCAATTGCACCTCAGCGCCGGCGACGACAGCGTCTTGAGGATCGACAACTTTGATTTTGATTTCGGCGGAAGCGATGGACAGAAGAATGTACAACAGAAAAAAGACACTAGCGAATACACGAGAAAACCGCATGCACGTCTCCTTTATCACGCGAAAGGGTTGTGGTGGAAGGTTCACGCCGGTCTCCTGGCTTTGCGAGTCAGGATGCGAGCTTTCGCTCGAACATCCAGCTACTGCAATCGGCCTTCCCAGGTTTCCCCAGTGGCCGGTTGCGATTTCCTCGCTTACAGTTGCGCGGCAGCGCGGGATTTGCACCCGCTTCCCATAGCGCCAGCGTGTCGCCGGCCTACGATCATGCGCGAACCTAATTTTGAGAAAGAGCAAAAACAGCAGCCC
>JBEKAF010000096.1:0-12988 GCA_050018355.1 Terriglobales bacterium
GCTTTGGATAGTGCATTCTTGGCCGACCGGTAGGCCAGATCTTTTTGCAAAGCTCCTGCATACGCCAAGAAGACGTAAGTGTCTGCGAGTCCCGCGTAAGCAAGAGCGAAGTTTGGATCTTTCTGGACCGCATCTTCGAAGTAGCGTTTGGCCTTCCTAAGTGAATCAGGTTTGGTGAATTCGTTAGTAAAGTAAAGGCGTCCCCGGAGATAGTCATCGTACGCCGCCGGGTCGACCACGTGGGCTAAGCGAAGCTGAGACTGCTGGTTTGGAGTGAGTTGTGCGCGGACTTGCTGCGCTATGGCGTCCGCCACCTCACCTTGTAGCTTCAGGATGTCGCCAAGATCGCGGTCATATGTCTCTGCCCAAAGATGCTGGTCCGTAGGAGCCGCGAGTAGTTGCGCGGTGACACGCACTCGCCGACCCGAACGAATGACCGACCCTTCAACGATGGCGTCCACATTCAATTCTCGTGCAATTTCCGGCAGGCCCTTTTTTGTGCCTTTGTATCGCATGACGGAAGTTCGCGAGATCACCCTCAGCGAGCCGACCTTAGCGAGGTCAGTAATCAACTGGTCCGTCATGCCATCCGCGAAGAATTCCTCTGACGGATCGCCGGACAAATTGTCGAGCGGTAGAACGGCGATGGAATTTAAACGAGGAGCAGCATTTGTAGGATGGGCACCCGTGTGCGCCAGCCAGACGGCAGAACCTATAACGAGGAGGGTAAGTATCGTGGGGGCCAGGAATGTGCGGGATCTGGTAGGCCTTAGGTCGGCAGGTGCCTCTTTAGGCCGTTCAGACGGGGTGGAAGGAGATGGAGATTGAGTCTCTGCCCTGTCCACCGGAGCGATAAACCTGTACCCGCGGCGCGGAAGTGTTTCAATGTATCGCGGCGTCTCGGCGGAGTCGCCGAGCACCTCGCGAAGGCGCGCGATGGCGTTGTGGAGACTATGGTCGAAATCGACGAAGGCGTCGGCCGCCCAAATTTGTGCGCGCAGCTCTTCGCGAGTGACCAAATCGCCGGGGCGATTTAACAACGCGGCCAAAACTTGGAGCGGTTGACCCTGAAGGCGAAGTTTCACACCGTGTTTCCGCAGCTCACCCGCGCGGACATCCAGTTCAAAATCGTCGAAACGCAGTGCACGCGCGCCTGGTGCGGAGGTAGGCATATCAACGCCCAGAAGGTTGGCAGAGTCTATCACACTTCTTACTGGTCAGAGGCAGGTTTGCTGAGGGGCGGGAACACGTTTACCTTCAATAGTTTAACGACGGAGAAAACTTTGGGGATGGATGGAGGCCACGAGGATTGCACTCCATGCCCAAAAGTGCGAGTGTTTTTTGCGGGCTCACGAATCGAGAGAGCCACACCCGGAAAGCCGTTTGTGAGCAATTCGCTACAGGAAACAAAAGGAGAGTCAAATATGAAAAACTTGTCGCATATGCCCATGCTGTTGGCTGCTCTTCTGGCACTTAGCCCTTTTACCTTGGCTCAGCAGCCACAGTGGCAGGGGGACCAGGACAAGCTCGTCGAAATCGTTCGCAACGCCACCCAGCAGTACCAGGATGTCACCAAAGCCACCGCGGCTGGATACAATCCTGTCCTCGGCTGCGTAAGCGGCTCCGACCATGGAGCCATGGGCATCCACTACGTCAATTTAAGTCTGCTTAACGGACCCATTGACGCCACGAAACCGCAAGCTCTGATCTATGAGCCGTCGTCGAACGGTCAATACAAGCTAGTTGGCGTCGAGTTCATTATACTCGCGAGTGCCCTTCCCCCCAACGCCGCTCCGCAGGTGGAGGGTCACCTCATGCTGTACATCGACGGCCCGAACCGTTACGGCCTACCGCCGTTCTTCGAACTCCACGTTTGGGCGTGGCGGCACAACCCCCAGGGCCCGTTCGTGGACTGGAACGACCACGTGACGTGCGCTCACGAGTAAATTACAGGGAGACAGCGGCTTGCGTATGTGTCTCCCGGCAACCCGGACACCGAACAATATTACCAATGCATCGTAAGCGCAGCCGCGCGGGACACCAAGGAAGCGAGACCTCGCGCGGGCCGCCGTTGGCCCGATGATGGAAAGGCCAGGTGGATAGGCTGCGCTGCGAACAACAGAAGGTATCGGTTCCCTTGCATTTGCGTACAACCGATCAAACAAGAGAGAGATAAAGACATACTCCAATACCTGATCGAGCGCGACATTCCGGGAATTGGAACTACGCCGCTGGATCAAGTCACAAGATGGTTCGCGAACATGGAAACAAAGAGGCTCCCCTAAACCAACCTCGTCTCGGAAGTCAAGTTGATGACCGACCTCGGCGAAGCTTGACAGTATTGTGGTCGGCTTGTCGGCAAACCTTACCTTACAAGATTAGGGAAGAGTCACCCGTTACTCGGGCGAATCGAGAGAATTCTCGAGGGGCGCCGTGGCGGATTGGTCTTTTATTCCAATCCTTCAACCACGTACAAGTTTCCCAGTACCCGAAGCGTGCTGTATGCATAGCTCTTGCTACGCTCAGCGTAGGCAAGCGTAATGGGCTTAGCAAGACCTGCTTTTTCGGTTGGGTCAATCCTCTGCAACAAAGTGCGCCGGCCAGTAACCGCATCAACGCGGTAGATGCTCGCTGCCGAAGGCGTCGATGAGTAGGTGATCAGGGCCTGTCCGTCTTCGGTCCATTTGGACAATACTTCTTGGGGCTCAATGCCCGGGATGACTTCGAGCTTTTGCGTCTCCCGGTCAAACACCACAGCTTCACCAGCGGCATTACGCCCGGCGATCCGCTTCCCATCCATGGCGACGGTGACGCCGATAAAATCGGCAGGGCCCAAAGCTTGCGGCGTGGCCCCTTCAATATCCATCTCGTAAGTGCGCACGGGCTGCCCCTCGGCCGCGCCCGTCACCAACAGATGCTTTCCGTCGGGGAACCAAGACACGGTCTTAAAGCTTGTGATCTCTCCCGCCGCTAAGCGGCGGCTCTCTCCTGCTCCGATCGGGTTCAGGGCAACTTGCGTGGGCCTGGTCAGCAGGGGGCCGGCGACCCATGTCCCATCCGGCGAAAATCTGGGTTGCGCTCCTGGTCCCAGCGCCACAGGCGCAGAGCCGTCCAGTTTGCGGTAGACCTGAAGGTAAAGCGGCCCAGCTGGTCCTCCCCACTCCAGGAATACAATTGCGTTCCCGTCCGGCAATATATCGCCCATGAGGGAAGCATCAAACCATTCCAGTCCACGCCGTTGCTTGCCGCTTGCCGGGTCGATCCCTACGATTTCTGCTTCTTGCCGCTCAACGGACAAAAGGACCCGGCCGTCCGCTCCAATATCGAGAAGGCGAATACTTTGCGGTGCGGCCAGAATGGTTCGCTGTTTTCCAGCAAGGCTCACACCGTAAAGCTCCCGATCCGTCGTGCTATCAGCGGCGGTAAACCAGATTTCTGTGCCGGCCCGCGACCATGACAAACCCTGCACGGTTCCAAATTCCTGGGTCAACTGCTTATGATTTCCTGTCTCATCGACGAACGATACCCAGCCCCGGTCATCGCCGTACACCGGATGTTCCGCAAATGCGACTTCCTTGCCGGATGGAGACACCCTTACATAGTCGAGGTAGCCTGCGGTTGTATAAATAACCTTACCCTCCGGATACTCCAGTTGGACCTTCCGGTTGGCTCGACGCGCGATCGCCAGGGTCTTGCCGTCGGGCGCATAGTCCGCCGCGATGACCTCCTTTGCCTGAGCGCGGGGCGTACCTCCTGTCATCTGCGCCTGCCCCATAGTTCCATACATGAACCACGCCTCTTGCACGAGATCCACCGCGACTTCCATATCTCCGCTGGAGGAAAGCGCGAGCAGAGCCGCGCTCGGAAGATCGACTTTCGTGGATTGCGGAAACTCCGTTCGGACGGAGTAGACCTGTAGTGGGTCGTTGTTCCACTGCGCGCTGTAGACGACCGTTTGCCCATCCTTCGCAAACCGCGCGCTCGAGGGATAGCCTCGCTGATAGGTCAACCGAGTGAATTTTGGCTGTGGTCTTGCCGCGGAGCGCCGGTCGACCGTCCACACTGCGGCGACCAATCCTAGCGCGCCCAGAGCAGCCGCGACCCACAGCAGCCAAGCTCGCCTTGTCTTCGGCGGCTCAGAGATGCGTGTCATCGCGCTGGCAGAAGGTGCCGCCCCCGCCCCGCTCAGCGATTCGATGGCAAACGCGAGATCGCTGGCCGACTGGAAGCGGCGTTCTGGCTTCTTTTCGACACAACGACGGACGACGCGGTCGAGGCCGGGAGACACCTGAGCGCTCGGCCCCGACAACTCCGGCACATCTTCTTTCAGGATGGCGTTCATCGTCTCAACGGACGAGTCGCCACGAAATGCCCGCTTGCCGGAGACCATCTCGTAGAGCACAGCGCCGAAACTGAAGATGTCGGAACGATGATCGACGGTCTCGCCGCGCACTTGTTCGGGAGACATGTATCCGACCGTTCCCATGACTGTGCCCGGTGTGGTCGCAACCGTCATGGTCTGCGATTCTTGCGCGGAGGGCTGCGGCGGAGCCTGCTTAGCCAGACCGAAATCGAGGATCTTCACCCGATCGTCGCGTGTAATAAAGATGTTGTCGGGCTTCAGGTCGCGGTGCACGACTCCTTTTTCGTGCGCGGCGGCCAGTCCTCTTGCGATTTCGAGGGCGTACGCCGTTGCCGCGCGGCGCGAGAGCGTTCCCGCCGTCAGCACATCGCGCAGCGAATGCCCTTCCAGGAATTCTGAAATCAAATACTGAACGCCCGCTTGCTCGCCGACATCGAAGATAGCGAGAACATTGGGGTGATTGAGAATGCTCAGGACGCGGGCTTCGTGCTGAAAGCGGAGAAGCCGGTCGGGATCGCTGGAGACGGCCGCCGGAAGGATCTTGACTGCTACAGTGCGGTCGAGGCGGGTGTCACGAGCCTTGTACACTTCGCCCATGCCGCCGGCGCCAAGCGGCGACTGGATTTCATAGGGGCCGAGTTTTGTGCCAGAGGTCAGGGCCATGCGTGGGCGCAATTATAGTCCGTGCAGCACGTTGCACGCCGGAGGTGAGGATTCCGGGTGTGTTGTCGGCTAACCTTACCTTACCGGATTACGGAAGCTTTGCCCGTCATCGGCTGAGGACTCGGCGCCAGCCTATCTAGCAGACATAAACGCAAGGCGATGCGCTCGGCGGTCAGTGGTCTTTGTAGCTTCTCGGCTCGAATATCTCGCTCAAGTAATCACGGCTTCCTGGGATTCGCTCCAGGTGCGGGTAACGGACGCCCCCGGAATATTGAATTTGGTGGGCTTCGACTGAGTTAAAGTTGCGAACAACCAGAGAAATTTTGCCATTTTGGGCATGCGCGATCGATTCGTTCAGTACATCGGCGGAGTAAACGTGGCCATCTACCGCGAGAATCGTCATGTTCGGTCCGAGACCCGCCTCGTAGGCCGGCGTGCCGGTTAAGACTTCGAAAATTGTACCGTCCTTCTTCACAGACATCCCGATTGAATACTCGCCGTTATAGCTAAAAGGAAGAAGGTCAGAATAGAAAGGATCGTTGTTGGGGGTTGGGTTGTATATGAGGCGCCAGCCTGCTGCCTCAAGACCGTCGGTCGGCGGCTTACTGTTTACCTGATAGACACGCGTCTCAAAGAAGGTGTGCCAGTCAAACGGACAGATTGCCGATAACGACGCTTCCACGTCTTCCCGCGTGTAGGGCACGACGATCGGATCGGTGTCGCGCTGGCCGAGAAAACTCCGCAAGAAATCATCGAGCGACCGGCGGTCCTGTGTTTGTTCGCGGATGATGGTATCGGCGCGAAGCCAGATAAGGGCGCCTTCATCGTAGTAATCCTGTCCACGACGCAGCGAATACCATCCAACGTCGAACGCACGCAAAACCCAGTCTTCCGTCGCCGTGTCAACCAGAGGGGTTGAAGCGCGACCGGGTTCGCCAGAAAGATCGGCAGCGGTTCGCCCGAGATAATCGCGCATGTAGGCTGCGTCATTGAAACCCGCGCGCGTGGCGAGCAGCATCCCGATATATTGGTTTAGACCCTCATAGACCCAGAGTAGCGATGTCCGCTCCGGTCCCTGATAGTCAGGCTTTGAGTAGAGCTCTCCCGGACGCCGGTATTTGCCGTCCCAAGAATGGGATTGCTCATGCGCGAGAAGGGGCCAGCCGAATTTTTGCAGTTGATCTTTCTTTGAAAGTCCGGCGTCGCCGATTGCGTTGTACGGCGAATCCTCGTGCTCGAGCCCGTCGAACGGCCGGGCCTCACTTTGCGACACGAGAATGTGCAGGGTCCGCCAGTGCCGGAAGCCAAACATCGCCCGATCCTGATCCACCAGCTTCCCAAAGAGAGCGAACGCGTTAGCGTCATCTGCTTTGTCGATCGCGGCCTGGCTGTCGCCAGTGATGTCGAGCTCCGCGGGCCAATCCGACTTCAGGGACACGGCGCGGAAGAACTCGCCGGCCAGCACCGGCGAATCGATCAGCCGTTCGAGCGAAACCGGAGCAAAATTCACGCGTGGACCGTTCTGACTGGTAACTTGCAGGCTGCTACCCTGTTTCCAGTTTGCAGGCAGAAGAATCGATGGTTCAATCATCAACTCGCGTTTGTCGATACTGCGCGGGTACAACACAGTGGTATTCCATGCCAGCAAGAGTTGATGATCGGAGACCGTGTTTTCCAACAACGCATCGAAATCGACGGTTATCCCATCGGTACCGGGCGGAACTTCAACGTGAATCGTGTAGATCTCCTCGGGATCGCGGGTCCAGGGCAGAGTCACGTTTCCGGAACGGATGCGTAGTGCGGCCATTTGTTGAATGGGGCCTGTTGGTCCGTGTTCGCCCGGAATCCAGCGTGGATATGATAGGGCGAGCGCGCCGGGCTGCACTCGAATCTCCTCATGCACAAAAGCGATTCGCCGCGCGGCCTGTGTTTCGTCAACCACTAGCGCCATATCTGGCGCGGATGGGTTCTGCGCAGGCGCACCCGTTGCGCCGGCGGTAATTACGAGCACTGCAAGGACGAGACACTTCGGAGACAGCAGCGTTGTCATGGACTTCCTCCCGTAAGCTGAACTGGTCGAGCCTGTTCGCCGCAGCGCTGCGATGAAAGGGGCCGGTCCGTTATGCGCACCAGTGCCCGGCTATGCCGCCCGCTCCGCGCGGAGGTTGGATTTCACGGTGTCTGAGCTTCGTGCCAGAGGCCAGCGACATCCGCGCGCGCCATTATATATGCCCAAAGAAGACCATCAGCCCCATCCGACGATTCTGCGAGGTTTTTGTCGGCAACCCTTCCTTTACAAGATTAGTCACTCGCCAAGTGAGCAACTGACGACACTCGTGGTCGCGCTGCGACCAAACGGAAGTATGCCCGGTCTCCGTTGAAGTACAGTTCGCTACTGCAACTTCGCGTACTCAGCTTTGGCCGCTTTGAGGATGGGAAGGTCGGGGTCGGCGTCTTTCCAGAGGCCGAGAAAATCCTGGTAGGCTCCTTTGGCTTTCGCCGAGTCGCCGGATATTTCGTAGGCGCGAGCAATTTGCAGGTGGGCGAGGGGACCGAGCAACCCGTTCCCGACCAGCGCAGGATGATCTATCAACTTCTGGAATTCGGCCGCCGCAGCCGGACCATTCTTCTGCGCCAAATAAGCCTGACCACGAATATAGGCGGGATAGATCCAGCCGATATTGCCTCCAAGCTCATAAGGGAGCACCGGCTCGAGCGCAAGGATCGCGCGGTCCGGCGCGGACTGATCCACATCAATCGCGGCGTCGATGAGCGGAAACCAATGCACCTTGAGAAGCGTATTAGTAGGCTCGGCGTTCTCCGCCGCGTCCAGCAATGTTTTCGCTTTCGCCGCATCGCCGCCGCGCGCCAGCGCCAAAGCTGCGAGCACCTTCACATACCTGCCTGGAGCTAAAGCCAGACCTCGCGTGGCGGCCTGCTGCGCCGCTGCGCCATTACCGACTTCCGCTTCGCGCAGTCCCTGAAAGGTAAGCCACGTGGCTCCGGCCTCTTTGGAATCCGCCCGTACCGCCGAGTCGACGGCACGCCGGGAAAGGTCGCGCGCTTTCTCCATGCGCCCGTAGTAGGCCTGGGTATCAGCGTGGTTGCTGAGCATCTGGTCTTCTTCACCGGGGCGTCCCGCGGCCCACGCCACCTCGCGCTCCATCTCAGCGTTATCTCCGGCCAGGAAGGCCAGCGCGTAAAGATCGCCCCGAATCAGGAGTCCATCAAAACCCTTTTGCTGGGCCTCCGCCAGCATGTCACGGGCATTCTTGATCCGGCCCACGCCAGAAGCCCCTCGAGCCGGCGAAACGATTATGCAAGTGAAACCGCACCGTCAGCGGCCATTCCGCCCGGTTGTCAAAATACGGAAGTGACAACCTCTTACTTATCCATCCTGTTCTCAATGGTTTGGATCGCATCGACCTGTCTACGTCGTACATTCGCCTCGAAAGATAAGCGAAAGTTGCGAATCGTGTACGGCGTAACGCGACCGGCGGATCCTTCGGTCCATGTCAGTCTCTGATCACTCTACTATAAGTCACATATTTGCAATGGGATAGGGGGTCACTGAGCAAGGACAGGGGGTACGCCCCGGGGGTCCCCTGGGGTCCCGTTTTGCCAAGTCCGCTTGGCCTCGTCAATCATTGGCCGATGGCTGAGGCACTGAATCGTTCCATTTTGGTACAATTCCGCCCCAGCCTAACTCGTTGATTCAAAGAGAGTAATCAGCTCATGCGAGACTCGTCTTTGTCGGGAAAGGGGCCAGAAGGGGATTTTAAGGGGATCTTATGGGTACATTTCGGATGGTAGGCGTGTCGGGCGGATGTGCCGGTAAGACGGCGGGTTGAGGGCTGTGGTCGGAGGCGACAGCGGTTCGGTGGGCGGAATTTTGTTTACTCTATAAACGCAGTGCTCGAAGTCCCATGACAGTCAAGGATTGGAAAAGGGCTTAAATAGGGTGTCAACCTCCTCCCTCGACAGGCCACCGCCGGGGACGCCCCGTGGGGTTTCTGCCGCTGAGTCGCCCTGCCGAGCCCCAACCGGGTGATTTTTTGGGAATGTACCACGAGCCGCACGCAGTCTTTTCTCCCTGTTCTACAGGCTGGCTTGGATGGTCACTCAGACTTGACCCTTTGTTTCCAACAGTTTACTCACTCGAACTGGGGAGAATACCCTCCCAGGAAAACCTGTCAAGCATTATTTTAGGCTCGTAAACCCCTCGTTATCAATGAGTTGAATCTCAGATTCGACGCCACCTAGTGTTTTGAGAAACGGATGGTAAGCTTTTATTAAAGGGGGATACACCCCGAAACACAAAACGCCTTCCGGCGACAAACCACGGAGCGGCGAGGGCAACAGCGGCTTAACGCGGCATTGGCACGTGGTGATGTTCGCGTCGGCAGAAGAGGAGAGATTTATGGCAAAAGGCTAATGACTGACTTCAGAGCGTAGAGTTTTGCATCCTGAGCAGCCCGTCCTTGCGACGGTGCTCGCCAACCGAACGTCAACGACGCCACGGTGGTCGGGTCCAACCCAGATGCGGCGATGGGAATCGCAAACACAATCCCATGAAACTTTGATCGAGTACGCAGGCGCGTTCGTGTGCGTGCTCATACGTGAACCACGGATGCCCACGTCGACGGCAGCCATAGCACGCCCGTGAAGTCGGGCAAACAAGCACTTAACTTGGGTGGCGACCTACGCCAGAAGATAACTTGGAGGCTACGAACATGAAAACCGAAACGACAACTAACAACCATACGACACCGACAACGCACTACAGCATCTTTGAAGTGGACGTAAACAACATGCGTAAAATCATGGCGGCTCGGGACAAAATCTTCATCATCCGTGAGATGGTGCAGAACGCTTGGGACGAGAACATCACCAGAGTCGACATCCTGCTGACCCCGCCCGATGAGAACGGGCACAGCATCATCAAGGTCACCGACGACAGCCCGGGTGGCTGGCTGAGCCTCGAACATGCCTACACGATGTACGCCGAGTCCACGAAGGCTAACGACCCGACCAAACGTGGCAGGTTCAACGAGGGCGAGAAGAACGTTCTATGCCTCGCCATCGAAGCCAGCGTCACGACGGTATCGGGGCAAGTCTGCTTCGACCGAACACGTGGTCGCTGGGCTGGCACCGAACGCCGCAAACGTGGCTCGGAGTTCTACATGAAGTTCGAGTTGACGCAGAAGGAATACGCAAGCATTTGCCAAAAGACCCGCTTGCTAATTCCACCCAAAGACGTCGTATCGACGTTCAACGGCGTCGAACTGGTTCATCGGGCACCAGACCTTCGGTTCGAGACTCGACTCCGAACGCCCCGTGACGGTCGGAACGAGCCCCGCAAGACCGAGGTTCGGTTATACAACGTCGCTGCGGGCGAGCAGGCGTGGCTTTACGAGATGGGCATTCCCGTTGTGGAACTCTCGGACGACAAGTGGCATATCAACGTGATGCAGAAGATGCCGGTCGGTCGTGACCGGGACAACGTCAACCCGTCGTACATCGGGGACATCCGTGTCGCCATCTTCAACGAGTTCTACACCAAGTTGTCGCCACAGGATGCCAGCCTGCTAAGCATTCAGGCAGCGGCTTCGCACCCCAAGAGTAAGACCGATGCGGTAAAGGCGAACCTCGCCGCCCGCTTTGGCGAGAAGTACGCTCTAGAAGACCCCACTGACCCGGGCAGCAAGGAAGAGTTCGTCAGCCAAGGCGGAACGGTTATCCAGCGGAATGACCTATCGCCAGAGATGAAGAAGCGACTGCGGAAAATTAAGGACGAGCAGAATCCCCGCAAGTCTTTCGTCAAACGTACCGGGGAGTTGACGCCGACCAACGTCAAGGTCACGTTGGACAAGGTTGTCGATCCGGGAGACTACGACGATGACACAGCAAATTATGTCGCCCTCGTCGAGCGGCTGGCACCCAGAGTCATCAACCGGCCCGTCAAGGCCATCGTCATCGACGATCCTGATGCGGGCATCCGGGGATGCTTCGAGTTCCACTCCGGTGAAATGCACATCAACCTCGACTGTCACGATACGTCCGACAATGTGGCGAACTACTGGCTGATGATCCACGAGTTCGCCCACAACACGGTCAACAGCAACGCTCACCTAAAGGATGTCTTCTACAAGACTGAGGAAGAGATCGCTGGGAAATTGCTGGTGCTGGCGTTGAACGAACCAGAACTGTTCATTGGAGCGAATAGGTGTGACTTTACCGATGTTCGGCCACTCTGGGGTGCGCACGAGCCGTCATGGGCGGGGCACGCCACGAACCAGCCACAGTAGCGAGTCGAGCGGCGGAACCAGCCTTCCCGCCGTTGCTCCCGCTAATGCGGAGACGCCGTGCAGACGGCGACTAACCACAACAACCGGCACGCCGACGAAAGCGGGGCGGCAGGAAACTGAGATTCACGGGGCTGGCTTCGGTCGGCCCCCGGCTACGGACTGGCATGAACCACGACGCAGAACGACTTGAACGACTCTCGCGAACTCGGGTGTTATGAGTTGCGGCGTGGCGGCATGCCAGAAAGAGGTGCAACATGAGTAACTGGTGCGATAACAGACTAACGGTAACGGGGCCGAACCGAAGAGAAGCCCTCAACGCAGTTCGTAAACAGGAGACTGATGAGGATGGTGCTTTCACTGTTTACTTCAGCATCGAGACGTTACGCAAGCGAGTGGACGAACTCGGGATTCCGATTCCCGACTCTGGGTGTCGCTGCCCCGAATGCCCGATGGGTTCGGTCTATGTCTACAACCAATACCACGAAGCAACGGACGACAGTGATGTCCTTTACTTCCAGACGCAGTGGGCTGAACCCGTCGAAGCGGTCACCGTGCTGAGCATCATGTACCCGCAGAATACGTTCCTGCTGGACGCATGGTGCGATGACCTTGGACAGTGGAGCGGCGAGGATTACACCGGGGAATACAACGCCCGGGTGTGTCGGTCGTTGTTCCAGAATGGTGTGGAGACGAAGTTCCCGCTGGGAGAGGATGGCCGAAAGGTTTCCGTTCCGAAGAAACTGGAGAACGGCGTAACCATCGTCACTATCCAACAATAACCAACCCGCCCAGAACATCGGGCGGCATCGCGTCAATGGAGGAGAACACGCCTCTTCGATCTTTGTTCTTGTTGTTGCAGTGGGCCAGCGGAGCCCTAGATGTTCGGCGGGGAAGGCAGTCATGGTTTGTATCGCACCACACGAAGACTTATCTCAGTTGGGTCTAACGTGGCGGGGTCCATGCGAATGCAGCGAATGCAAAAACGCAGACGTAGAGCAGCACAGTCTTGGTGACTAACAACTAAGGCGGCGCCCGCCGACACAACTTTGCACGCACGGTGCATTCTTTGGAAAGGAAAAATGGCAGTCGGCAGCCTTGGCGTTCTGTGGTAGGGATGCCTAACGAGCAGCTGTCAACTCAGGACTGCCGCTAGTCAGCGAGTGAATGACAATTTATCGCAACGAACCAGCGGGTGCCCTAACACCAGCTGTCGGAGGAGGGCTCATGGGATCCACAGCATCGACACGTCTGACCCCGGACAGTTCCATCGCATCACCAGTCCACGGCGCCACGGCTCCAATCACATCGAAGCCGACCGATTTTCTCTCCGTTGCACTCGCCGCCCGTGACCGTGGGTTTACTTGGATTGTGCCGGTGGATGAGAAGGCCCCACTCCGCCGCAGTTGGCTCAAATACAACGTCACCAGGACCGAGACTGAATTGAAGTTGATGGCGGCGGAGTTCTCCCATCGTGATGTCGGTATTGTTCTGAGGGGTCACGCCGGCAGTGTTTTCGTTTGGGACATTGACAAGGAGGGTGTCACTGAGAGGATGGACCCGCCGTTCGCTTCGATAATGACCATTTGCCCCTCCCCTCGACGAACCGAGTGTCCTATGAAGCAGGATACAAGTCAAGAAAAACAGAGAACGAAAC
>JBEKAF010000097.1:0-12671 GCA_050018355.1 Terriglobales bacterium
GAGCCCGGGGACGAAGCCTCCGATCGTTACACGTACGATCCCAGCACACCGGTGCCGACGCTCGGAGGGCCATTGTGCTGCACGGGCACTCGCGACGCGGTTCCTGGGGCTTACGATCAGTCGGAGCTCGAGACCCGCGAGGATGTGCTGGTTTACACGACGCCGGTCCTGAAACAGGGAGTCGAAGTTACTGGACCGCTTCAGGTGGTTCTCTATGCCTCTTCGTCCGTTCCCGATACAGACTTCACGGCCAAGCTGGTGGACGTGCATTCCGATGGAAAGGCATACAACATCCAGGATGGCATCTTGCGGGCGCGATACCGGCAAGGGTATGACAAGCCCACTTTAATGGAACCGAGCGGCGTGTACGAGTTGACGATTGATCTTCAGGCGACCAGCAACTATTTCGCGGCGGGTCACCGGATTCGCCTTGAGATTTCGAGCAGCAATTTCCCGCGGTTCGACCGGAATTTGAACACGGGAGGGAATAATTACGGCGAGACGAAATGGCAAGTGGCAAACAACGAGATTCATCACGCGAAGGCGCATGCATCCTATTTGCTGCTGCCCGTCTCGCCATGATCCTCCTCCACTGCGGCTCGGATTACGGATTCATTGCGGCCACAGTCAAGCGATGCGAGCAGAAACTTCATCGACAATCGTTGTTCGCTCGATGCAGGAGGATGATCGCAAGCAAGTAATGGCGTTGCATTCCGAGACGTTTCCTTTTCGTGAGCATCTCGCGAAGCGGTGTCGATTTGTACGGGCGCAGAATACCCGGGTATTAATTAATAGAAGACGGACAGATCAAAGCAATGCCATATCCACTGGCTCGAGGCAGTTTTTCGGTTCCAGAGCTATGACTTCTGCCGGAATTGTCGGAGTAAAACTGAGGCCGAAGCGCTGCAGATAAGGATATGGAATGCGGCCGATGAAAGCGGTACTGGGCGAAGTTTTGCGAACGTCAAATTGCGCTATCAATAAGCGCCGGAGCAAAAATAGACCGCATCGCGTCGCTGTTGCGGGGTGATGCAGCGGGAAAAAGTAGAGACTGCCGGATTTTGATTGCACGAAGTTGTTGTCGTAAAAAGTTGCTGTGTGAAACACCGGAGGGATGTACCAGCTGGAGGTCTACGGGCGTGTACAGCGGTTCTGGAGGAGGGCAGAAGTCAACGGCCGGTAGCGCGGGACTTCGGACTGGCGCGCACGACGGTACGCAAGATGTTTGGTTATTCGATTCCGCCAGGCTACCACCGAAAAGAGCCAGCGAAGCGACCCAAAGTGGGGATGTGGGTGGGCGTGATCGACGTGATTCTGGAAGAAGACAAGACCAAACCAGCCAAACAGGGGCACACCGCCCAGCGGATCTTCAAACGTTTGCGAGCGGAGCACCCGTTCCACGGTGGTTACACGATCGTGAAGGACTAAGTGCGCGCCGCGACGCTGAGCAGTCGGAAGATGTTCATTCGGCGACGCGTGCTCCGGGAACGGCACAGGCCGACTTCGGTGAGGCGCCGGTGATCGTCGGTGGCGAACGAACGGAAGGCCCACTACTTCGTGATCGACCCGCTATACTCGAGCTACTGTTCCGTTATGGCGCCGCTGTTTGCATTACAATAGACAACAAAATCGTTGTCAATAGTACTGCATACATGAGTTTTAACGAGGCTCTTCTCGCGAATTGACGATAAGGAACTAGCAAAAAGCTTTGGGAGTCTCGGTCGCATCCATAAAGAGACAACTCCGATCAGCGGGTGACAAATGACTTCGATTCGAAAAGTAGGAATTGTCGGAGCGGGAACCATGGGCAGACGGATTGCTTTCAGCTGCATCTTGGGCCGGCGCCAAACTTTGCTCTGGGACGCAGCTCCGGGAGTCGCGGCTGATGCTTTCGCGGTCGTTCATTCGATGGTCGCAGACCGTGTGCGCGACGGACGCCTGCCGCAAGAAGCCGAGTCCAGCATCCGCCTGCTGACGGTCGTTCCGTCTCTTCGCCAGTGTGTCGAGGATGTGGACCTCGTGATTGAGTCTGTGTCTGAGAGCGTCGAATTGAAACGGCAAGTCTTTTCCGAGATTGACAAACACGCCCCCCCCCGCACGTTGCTGGCAACGAACTCTTCCTCGATTCCGGGATCCTGGCTGGCTTCCGCGACTCGGCGCCCCGAGAGCATTTTCAACGCAAATTTTGGCACGCCGGATCACAGAAAGGTCGAAGTCATGGGCAACCCGAAGACCTCGCAGGAAACTCTGCAATCGGCGGTTGGCTTCCTGCGGGACATTGGGCTGGTTCCAATTCTTGTCCGCGGTGAAATCGTTGGCTACGCAACGAACCGAATCTGGCGCGCCATCAAGAAGGAGGTTCTCTTTCTTCTCGATAGGGGCTACTTGAATGCGGAGGAAATTGACTGTGCGTGGATGCTGGATTGGGGGACACCTATCGGTCCCTGCGGCCTCATGGACAAAGTCGGGCTCGATGTTGTCCGCGATATCGAGATGATCTATTACAGCGCTAGCGAAGATCCCTCCGATAAACCTCCGGAGCTGCTGCATAAAATGATCCAGGAGGGCAAGCTCGGAGTGAAATCCGGAATCGGTTTCTATAAGTATCCGGATCCTGCCTACAGCAAGGAAGGTTTTCTGAACGGAAGGAATTCCATGAACAAAAAGACATAAGCCCTCTGCGACCGCATGAGCGATGAATGGTCGGCCAGGGCAAGAGCCGAAGCACTAGTTGAAACACGAGATTTGATTGAGCGGGTCGCGTTGAGTTTCACTTGGACGAACTCGGCCGGACCAGCGGCGCCGCAACGCTGCGCTTTGCCGCGGTCCACGATTCCTTCTGGACGGTGAGATGCTCTATCCGCCGGAAATCTCAGGTAATCGCGGAATCGTGATCGCAACCAGTGTGGCCGAAGTCAAGAAGACAACCGAGGTACAAAACACCCATAAAACGGCCTTTCGCACGGACCTGGCAGTAGGAAAGGATCTCGCCACTTTTGTTCGCGGACGCGATCCTTTTACTCTCGGCGCGATCATGGCAGAGATGGATGGATTCGCTCCGTCCAACTCCAGCATCAAGGCGGCGCTGGAAATGGCAATCTGGGATATCTGTGGCAAGCTCGCGGGGCAGCCGGTGTACAAACTGCTCGGAGCTTATCGCGACTCTTTCGAAACCGACATCACCATCGGAATGGGTTCACCGGCCGAGATGGCAAACAAGGCGACCAAGTACGTCCAGGATGGGTTTAAAACGCTGAAGATCAAGCTCGGAGATGGCCCCGAGCCGGATACACAGCGCATGAAAGCAATCCGTGACGCCATTGGCTACAGTATTAAACTTCGCACCGACGCCAACCAGGGCTGGACTCCGGCGGAGACCGTCCGTGCGCTGCGGATGATGGAGAAATACCAGATGCAAATCTGCGAGCAGCCGGTTCCGTACTGGGATGTAGAGGGCCTGAAATTCAGCCGGGATAACTCGCCGACGCCGATTATGGCGGATGAGTCCGTGCACACGCCGCACGACGCATTTGCAGTGGTCCGTGAAAACGCAGTGGACTGCATCAACATAAAACTGATGAAGGCGGGGGGCATAATGCGGGGCGCGCAAATCGCCACGGTGGCCGCCAGTGCCGGAGTCACCTGTATGGTGGGCTGCATGGAGGAGACCCGCCTGGCCTTGACGGCAGGCGCTCACCTGGTGTGCTCGCAGAAAAACATCGTTTATGCCGACCTGGATGCGTTCTTTGAGCTTTCGGTCGATCCCGTGATTGGCGGAATGCAGGTGAAGGATGGAATCGTTACCCTGCCCAAGACACCCGGACTGGGAGTGGACATCGACCCTGCCTTCCTCAGCAAGCTTCACCGTATTTGATAAGGAGTGAAACACCGGGCCTTTGCTGGCTCCGGCAAGGCGGAGCCCAGCAAGCCTGTTTCCTGGGTTTTACCCACACTCGACAAACGGTATTGGAGGCGGCAAAGGCAAATCGAAAGTGCGCATGCTGTCTCATTAGCAGATCGACTTCCATCCTCGTCTATAGGAGCAAATGATCCTCAACCAGATCCTTTCTGAAAAACCATGCACGTGGATACCTGACGATACTCACAGGCCTGCTGCTTCTGGTGGCATTGTTCTGCATCGGGATGTGGGCGCAGCCCTCGCGTCCGGCGTTTCCACCCGTGAAGCCGTCAGTTCCAGCAGCAGTTGCGCCAGCCCAGTCGGCGCCCACGAGTTGACCGCGGTCGACCTCGAAGCTTTTCTCGATGGCCTGATGCCCGCTCAGATTGAACGGGAAGATATCGCCGGCGCCGTGATTGCGGTGGTCAAAGACGGGCAGGTCATTTTCGCCAAAGGCCACGGATACTCCGACATGTCCAAGCGCACGCCCGTACCCCCGGACAGTACGATGGCACGCAGACGTTATCAGCACCCGACGCCAAAGCGTCGCGGAGCATGGTGGACGCTCCGGTTTCGCCAGGACGAGATCGTCAACGGGAAGCTAACGCGAGAAGTGATCACTGAGGTTAAAACAGAATCACATCGTGCATCTGCTGGAACTATCGCGCTGGAGTTGGCCAGCATCGGTAGCTTCAGATGATTTCATTTTGAAAGCAGCGTGTCTCGAACACGGCGTCACAAGGCAGTGGTCTGATGAGAAGGGGCATAAACTAGCGAGTTGGTGTCCTGGCGATGGGGACCCACCGAGCTAGCGAAGCGCCCGAAGCCTAGCGCGCCCCGGCCTGCTATTACTACTTGGTAACGAGGGCAGTTTCAAAATGCTCCACCTCTTATCCCGCTTTGGATTAGGGACCGTGTTGCCGAGCGATGGCTACTTCAGTTCCCTGCCTTCGATGGCGCCGGTTGGCGCCTGAAGTCGCCCACGCCCGGGATTAGAACCTGTTCCACCTCTCCCAGCGGATTTAGCACGAACGACGCAAGCCTGCATTCAATGCGCAGATTCGGATTGTTGTCGCGCCAGAGAGTGCGGAAGCTATCGTATTGCCAGTGCTGAAGATCGGCGGTGAGGCCGAGATCCTTGAACCGCAAGACAAGCGCGCCATTCTCGACATTCACTTCAGCAGGCCCATAGAGTGGATTGATATATGTGCCTGCGTAGCGTGAGAACTCCAGGGTTGGCTTCGTGCCTGGGACGCGATGATCCTGCTCGTCGCGGACCTGCTGCGCGAATTGGTCCTCTTCATGCTTCTCCGCGGTCCAGATAATCGAACTCCAGTCCTGCACTGGCTCGCCCAGGTCGGTGTCGATGATGTGATACATCAAGGTGGTGGGGTAGAAGCGCGCGGTATTGGACATCACGACCCAGCCGAGCTTGCGGTCGGGCATGAAGCCGATCATGCACATCATGCCGTCCGTCCGCCCGCCGTGGTGGATGATCTTGTGCCCGCGATAATCATTGATGAACCAGGCGAGACCGTAGGTGGCGAAGCTCGCTTGCGGCGCCAATCCGATCAGCATCGAATGTTCGTTGGTTCTGATCAGCATCTGCGGCTGGTGCATCTCATCGGAAACGGCCTTGCTGAAGAATGTCCGCCCGCCCAGCGTGCCGTCGTTCATCTGCAGCCGCACCCAGCGCGCCATATCGCCGACAGTGGAAAGAATCGATCCTGCGGGACCGGCATTATCTAGGTTAATGAGCGGGATTGGTTGCATCTTCCCGTCAATGACGGTGTGCGCGGTTGCAATGTCCGCTCCCGCAGGCAGCGCGTGATTGGAGATTACCGTCGCGTTCATTCCCAGCGGGCGAAAGATGCGATCGCGCACGAAGTCGTCCCAGCTGCCGCCGGTCACCGCTGGTATGATTTGGCCGGCAGTGATGAACATCAAGTTCTGATACTGCCAGCGGGAGCGAAGGCTGGCTTCCTGCTTCAGATAGCGCAACCGGCGGATGATCTGGTCGCGGTCCAACTTCGTCCCCCAGAACAGGAAATCGTTCGGCGCGACATCGGTGCTATGCGTGAGCAGGTCGCGGATGGTGATTTCACGCGTGACATACGGATCCTGCACCTGGAAAACCGGAAGATACTTGTTGACCGGATCATCCCACTTGAGTTTGCCTTCGTCCACCAGCATTCCAAGCGATGCGGCTGTGAAAGCTTTGCTTGCGGACCCGATGGCGAACAGTGTGTTCGTGTCAATTGACTCCGACCCACCCTTGGTTTTAACGCCGTAGGTTTTCAGGAAAACGACATCGTCGTTCTTGATGACAGTGATCGCAACCCCCGGCACATCCCACTGCTGCATCGAAGAGCGAATGTACGGGTCAAGCGAGCTCCAGTCGGCCGACTGTGCAAGGCAAGAGACCGCGCTAACAACAGTGATCAATAACACGAGAACGGCGCGATGACGTCTCAACGCATTACTCCTTCTGCTTTTCGGGCGCATCGGGCACAACCCCAGCGCTCAAGCCTAAACCAGAATTTCCTTTTTGCCCTCGAGAACGACACCATGATACCCCCATCTCGCCTGACCCACCACCGCCCGGCATGGCGCCGCTTCTCTGCCAGATTTTGTACCCGACGAGTGGCTTCACTATCGGGTGACAAACGGCGCAGCTTGTCGCGATACAGCAACAATATATCCAGCAGCAGATCGGCATCCCGAGGATCATCCTTGGCGCCTGACTGATACAGCGCGTCTCGCAAATTGGCAGATATCGTCGAAGGCACCGGGAACAGATGCAAGGGCTCATACTTGCTGAGCATGAACACCAGAGTTCCCCGCGATTATTCCACCGCCACCGCGATCGGACGATTGGCAAATCGTTGACACAGCTGACCGGCCCAGGCCTCTACGGTTTCCGGGCTATGTTCCAGCTCGCCGCGTTCGCGCTGCTCCGAGGGGGCCGATTGCAAGCACCAGACATGCATCCGATCGGCCCAATCAATGCCTACCGAGGCAGCAAACTGTGGCTCTTGCACGGAGTCGACTTCTAACAATAGGTAACTAATCCTCCCTCTTTTGTGGAAACCTCGAATTGCGCAACCACAACCTCCATGCAGGCAGCTTTGTTTCCCGCGAAAGTAGGACCCATCGTCCACTCGCCGCGTATGCGCCGCTAGCGTTGCAACCGCAATCGGGGGCAAAAACTTGCGAATACATGTCACCGTGGTGACCGGCTCCACTCCAGCACCTCTGTGGACTCCGCCGCCTGCGAGTTGGGCATGAAGTCGAATGGGACTTCCTTCAGCCGCGCAGGGCTTTCCAGGTCCCTCGACTGATCCTCGTAGTGCGGCGAGGCAGGATCGACGCTCTGGCCATAATTGTGTGCGCTGAAGCTGCGGATCGGGTCACCGAGCTGAACCAGACGTAGCGCGCGCGATCCGGCAACAGCACGGTAGGTTTTCGTATTGGCCGCCTTGGAAGGCGAGAAGGCGCGCAAGGTTTGGACGCAGGCGTACGCCTGGCTTTCCAGTTTGGTGCACTGCTCCGGAGGCACGAGCAACGACGGCGCGCCGCCGAGAGGCCAATCCTGCGTCCCCCTACCGATTCGGAACAGGGCGCCGAATGGGCGATCCGATCCACCGACCGCGCTGGCCTGCCGGCGCACGGCTTCCTCGACTGCGTCAATAATCTTGACGCCGAGCACGCTTGAGGGCGCTCGTCCCTGCTCGACCGTCTCCACTAGGTCCTTGCGTTCGGAAGGATTCACGCTCTCCCAGAGCGCCGTGCGCCAGAACAGATGATTGAGGGCGGCCACGGAGCCAGCGCTCGCCTGGCCATCGAAGGTAGTGAGGCGCGCAAGCACAGCCCGGCCCTCAGCCGACAACCCGGCCGTTAGGTCTGGATTTCTGGCGACCGCGCTCGCAAGCAGACGCGTCCAGGATTCGGCGCCGAACCAGCCTTCGTCGAGCGCCAGGGCCTTAGCCTGGTCCAGCGTCAGCCGATCAGAGCTGCGAAGCACCTGCAGTATCCGTTCGCCCCGGGCGCGCATCTGCAGGCTGGGCACGTCATTGAGGATGTAGGCCGGATATACGGACTTGTGATCCGCCATACCCGGCATCAGCCCCGGCGGATAGTTAGCGTTCTGAAGGATGCCTTCCGGTGGGTCGCGAATGAGCAGAAGATCGGTATAGGGGTGATCTCCCTGCCAGGCGGTACGGGGATCGTCGCCCGCGACCGGGACGCTCCAATCGATCGAGGGGTTGCGCCTTGGCGTTCGGCCAGCGCGCAGGTAGGCAATCGAGCCAAGGCTATCGCCGACGACGAGATTTTGCGGGAACAGGCCCTGCCGCCTATTTGCCTTCAGCACTTCATCTGTCGTGCGGGCGCGGATCATCGCATCGAGCTGCTCGTGAAGGCCGCCCGCGTCGTCGAAGTAGGGCGTCGAGACGGCGAAGGCCCAACGGTCGTTGCGCGCGATGATTGGCGCGGGGCGCCCATTGATCTGGGCGTATTCGAATGTTCGGCGCACCGGCTCCGCCCCCGCCACGGCCAAGACGACGTCGCGCCGCTCGAAGCTTGCGGTCTTGCCATGCACCACGTAGGAGCCATCCGGCGCGATCGGGAGGCGATAGCATGTGGAGACGGACGGTCCTCCGGTAGTGAGGCCCCAAGCCACCTTCGGCGTATGGACCAGAACCATGGCTGAGCCGATGGCGTATCCGCCGACGTCCAGAGCGCCCGCTCTCATCGTGAATTCGTAGAAGAGGCTGCCGTCCACGTCGCCGTGGGGGTCGCTGAGCACGATGGTGCGTCCGTCCGCCGTGTGCTTTCCGGACACCACCCAGGCGTTCGACGCCGACGGCAGGGCTGTTTTTGGCACCACGCCATCCGGCTTCACCCCCTCCTTGGCGCATGCCCGCATGCCATCGTCGATGTCAAAAAACCAGAGCAGCGACCGGGTTAAGGCGATCGGTTGCCACGGCTGGACTTGCGGAGCCCACGCCGGCATCTTCTCGGGATGATCCGTCATGAAGCGGCGGATGCCGGCGATAAACGCCTCCTGCTGGCGACGCACTCTCGGCGACAGTCGGGCGTAAGCTAGCTTCGCTTCCTCGGCGTGACGCCAGCGGGCGGCTTCAATATCGAGCGGCAGGACGGACTCACCGAGAGGTTTCGCATCTTTTCCAAACGCTGCTGAGCCCTTTCCTTCCGCGACTAGAAACAACGCCAATAGCTCGGGCAAGGTATCCTCGGCCTCGGCCCAACCCAGCCCGTAGAAACCCTCCTCCTCACTCTTGGCGACGATATGGGGCACACCCCAGTGATCTCGAGTGATCGTCACTCGCCCATCCACAGGTGCGGCCGCCGCCGGAAGTGTAAGGGCGAAGACGGCAAAAAAAAGGGCCCGCTGGCTCCACCATTTCCGCTGCTTAGCGTGCGGACGCGACATAGCTACTCCTTCCGAACACGTGATGACATCATATTGCCCGCTGGTCGCACCCGGCCGAGGTGCAGGATTCGGGCGAGAGTCAGCCCCAACTGCGAAACCTCACGACAATCTGCCTTGCGGTGGTATTCGCATTTCAGGAAGCGCAAAAATGGAGACTAGTCAGACTCCATAACTAGCATCCAGCATTGACTTTTGCCAGGGCTTGTTCAAGGATCGCTAACCCCTCTTCGATTTGATCATCCGTCGCAACAAGAGGAACGAGGAGCCGGATTACATTACCGCAAGTCCCTGCGGAAGTGATAAGCAGTTTCCAAGAGTTCTTTCGCACTCTGATCATCACCCTGAATCGCCCGGTTGTACGCCAATGCAGACAACATCCTGGGGCTGCCACCTGAGAGCACTTCGGCGGTCTCGAATTCTGCAGACGCGAGTTCGAGGTATCCAGCCGCTTCATGGGCCAGACCGAGCATCCAATAGGCAAGTACATACTCTGGATCCCGCCTGAGTGGCTTGCAGGCACACCTGAATCGCATTTTCGTAGTCGCCCGTGAGTCGCAGAACAATGCCTTTCCATACCGAGATGACCCCATAAGAACTGCTCGTGAGGTTTTGCCTCAAGCAGCTCACCGAGTGAGTTTCGTCGAAAGGGTTATGCGTCGGGCCGGGTGGCGGAGATTTTAACGGTACACTCTCCACCTCGTTTACCTCTTTTGGACCGATTTTTCTGCTGCTGCCGCGCTTCGACTATCCTGACGTGCAGGGGTACAAGATAGAGGATCTTGCCAATGTCGGAACACGCGCCCCTGGAGCAACCTGGACCGGTAGACGCTCTTCGCTTGCGTGCAGCGGTATGAGTTTAGGGCGTCATGGGACTTCGCGTTGCAGGACCAGTCGCGACCTTGCGCTGCGCGTTCTCAGAGAGAGAGAGCGTGAGGCGGCCAATGCCTGGTCCTACAGCCGCTCAGACAGCAGGTCTGAAAAAATATGATCTGCGAGTCTTTATCTTGCCGCCTTGAAATGTGTAAGCATCGGCAAATCGTTCGTCAATTGTGGAGCCGTTCTTGTGCTTCCCAATAAACCTTCCCCAACAGGCGCCGTTATAATCATTGGCAACCGTACCTTCAAGGAAATGTTCTCCGGAGGCAATGATCCGCTCTTCACAATAGAATTTCAGTACGCGCTCATATCCTACAAGTGGCGGATAACCGGGTCGTTCATACGTGATGTCATCGCAAAAACAATGTCTCAGCCCGTCCCAATCGCGTCTGTCGACTGCTTGAAACAACTCTCGTATCAGTTTTGTAGGTACTAATATTGTGCCTTCCATGGTGAGTCTCCTAATTCTACATAGCGCAACATCTCTGCACGGGAAACGTGCAGCGCCAGTCCCATTTCTGCAAGTTGTGGAGCTACCGCGTACTTAGCCGGAATCTCCTTTTTGGTTCAAAAACGGCAGTGATCATACACCCATCCGGCTGTTCGCTGCCAGTGTGCGTATCGAGCCATGTTAAATGGTCATTGTTTACCGGATTGAGAGATCTCAAGCCGCGACTGCGAGACCTGCCACAGATTGGGCATAGATGATTTCGGGAACAGCGATCTGAGGCGGTGGGTCCGGCGAGGAATCGCGGGGCGTTTTCGAGGTTGGCGGTACGAAGTCGAGAATCTTTTGCTTCTCGCTGCAACACAGTAACTCCACTACGACATCGAACGGATTTTTGCCCTGCTGTTTGGCGGTTTGCAGAATGCTGGTGAGCACGGCTTGGGCGCGGGCTCCGTTCTGGGTGCGGTTTCCGCCCCAGTTCTTCCGGGCACCGATCAGAGCTCGGACGGCTCGCTCGGCCACATTGTTGGTCGCATCCAGGCCGGGACAATAAAGATAGGTAAAGATGTAAGGCCGCTCGTGTTGCAGATGTTTGGCCAGCCTGCGGTTAGCCGAATCTCGATCGGGACGCGCCAACAGACGATCCAGCTTCGCTTCCAGCCGCCCCGTAGCGGTCCATAATCCGTGCAGCGAGATTTCCTGGTTCTGATAGCGATCGCGTAAGGCCAAGCCTTCCTCGAGCAGGGCTTGCACCCGCAGCGGGAAGCGGGCGGCTCCGGGAGAGGCTACCTTGGCCATGTCTTCGCACCGACGAAGCAGATGTGAGTTGCAACTTTGATGGCTGGCCTGGAGAAACTTGTAATACACCGCCCAGCCATCGTGGGTTAACCAGCCGTCATAATCGGCACCCAACAGCGCAGCGGCCTGTTCGAAGCCGCGCTCCGCCAAGATGTCACAGAAGGTCACCTGCTCGCTGACTACCACCCATAACCAGCGAAGTTGTGCCTCCACATTCCAGCCCGTCTCATCGACGGCGTTCACCATGCTCCGCCGGGCCGCGTCGCGCAGGGCATTCCAGGTGGCTTCGCCGCGCTGGGCGACCCGATCCACGGCGCGGCAAAGGGTACTGCGGTTCACCCCTAAGCCAAAACCGTCCTGCAGGACCGCCGCCACATCAGCATGAGGCATGCCCAAAGCCTTGTTCATCTTGACCCCCAGCGCTAAGGCTTCCGGCCCCAGTTGCACGGCCGCGGCTCCTAAGGCGTCGGAAGTCTGCCACGGATCGCGTCCCTGGACTCGTTGGTTGCACACGGTGCAGCGGCCGATGGCAATGTCGAAGCGCCGCCAGATCGTCTGGCGCACGATCTCGTGTTGAAACTGCGAAACGATTTTTTCCACCTCCAGCGCGCCCCCACAGCAACACTGCCGAGGGAGCGGCACGGCGATCACTTCATCGACCTGCTCAGGAATGGGTTTGTGATGACGCTTGCCATAGGCAGTGCCGGACTTGCGCCCGGGCGGTTTTGGGTTCGGTTTCTGTCTACCGCGAGAGAACGGTGCCGCCTGCCGCTTGCTGGCGCGCTGCGCTTCCTCCAGTTGCCGCTTCAGCTTCTCGTTTTCTTGGCGCAATCGCTCCCGCTCTTGCTGCCATCGCTCCCGCTCTTGCTCCAGTTGCTCTCGCTGCTGCCGTAACTGCTCGTTTTCTTTCCGGAGCTGCTCATTCTCGCGACGAGTTCCCCGTCCCTGCTCCTGAATCGAGGCGAGCTTGCGTTTCAGTTCTTCGATTACGGCAACCGGACGGAACGACTTAGGCCACGTCATAGCCTGCTCTCGCAGGTAACATGCGCAAACTGGCGGAATTTGTCCAGCTTATTGATTGTTGAATAATATAGTGACATTTCTAGCTGGGTATGCTATCGTCGGCCCATGGGAAATCCGGCGGGAGTGCGGCGAGATTTTCAGGCACTGGAGCAGCGACGCTTGCGGGCGGCGCG
>JBEKAF010000098.1:0-11816 GCA_050018355.1 Terriglobales bacterium
CCAACCAGACTCCGACGGCGAGTGCGAATCCGCCGTCTTTGTAAGTATAAGTTTACCCTCCTCCCCGGAGGACTTTGCCAAACCAGGCCGTCCTATCTGTGGACGGCCTGACTTTTTACTAGCGCTGGTCTCCGGTCATTTGGCCGATACGCCCTGCTTCGACTTCTTCTGAAGCGATACAATAGAGGCGTGAGGCTCCGATTCCCGATTGTTTTTTTGGCGCTGCTGACGACTATTTCGCTGGCGCAGGATTCGTCGGACAAGACTGCCTCGGACAAGGCCGCCGCCCGCAATCGCGAGGCCGAGGAAAGCTCCAGCCACGATACAAGAATCGACATCAGCCCACCCAAGGACGACGCCAAGAACCATCCCGGCAGCAAGGATGCCGTCGCGGGTCTCGACATCACCGACACCTCGGACACCTCCGACACCTCGGGCGTACAGGAATTCCATCCCTGGAACCCAATGAAGGCGCTGAAAGATATTGAGGTCGGCGACTATTACTTCAAGCGCAAGAACTATCGCGCCGCGCTCGATCGCTACAAGGAAGCTCTTTACTACAAAGACAACGACGCCATTGCCAGCTTCCGTCTCGCCGTGTGCCAGGAAAAACTTGGAGATAAAGCCGGAGCGAAGAAATACTACGAACAGTACCTGAAGATTCTGCCCGAGGGCCCGTTTGCCAAGGATGCGCACGCTTCGCTGGACCGGCTCCCGAAAGCGCAGTGAGCTGCCTCGAGCTACGAGCCGCGAGCTTCGAGCAATCGGTTGTTCCTGCTCGCTCGCAGCTCGCGGCTCGTAGCCCGAAGCAACTTACTTCTCCACCCGCGAAAATTCCCCGGTGGATGCGTTCACGGACACCCGCAGCTTGGCGGTGTCGCGATCCCTTCCATAGATTACGTGCCACAGGAGTTCGTTCGTCTGCCGGTCCCAGTCCAGCACATAAAAAACAAGCGTGTCGGGTTCCTTCTCCAGCAGCTTGTCTCCGCCGTGCTGCTGGGCGACTCCAAAGGCCTTATCTGTATCGACTTTGAGAAACTGGACATTGAAAATCTGGGTGCTCGAATTCGTCGGGCTGTAGGTGTCGTCGACGCCGTGAGAAATATCGCCGTTTGCCCAGGTATAGGGCCTGGTCGAGTGCTGCGACGGCGAGGCGAATCCGGCGCGCCACTCTCCCGCCTTGCCGTCGCGGCCTTTGGAGTCCGTGGTAGCGTGCGACTCCACCGAATAGGGTTGAACATCCTGCGCCCAGCCGCGGGCGGAGATGTAGCACTTGTAGAACGCGCCGCTTCCGGTGATTACTTCCGGAGCCTTCGGTTGGGGCGTCTCCGCCGGTGCCGGCTTGGTCGGCTCCGAAGAGCACCCGGTCATCAATCCCGCTGCTAGAATTGCGACAAATAGTTTTTTCATCAACGATTTCCCGATCAGGCTTTCTGTAGTAGATTGGCCTTCGATTCGCGACTGTCGTTTCGCGATCATTGTACTGAACCGACGCCATGAATTCCTACCTCGAACGTTTGCGACAGGAACTCGAAGATGCAATAGGGGGTGCCAGCCCGAGTGCCTTGGCGCAGGCTCCTGCCGGAAAGTGGAATGCAGCCCAGATCCTGGAGCACCTTTTTCTTACCTACAAGAACACCAACCGCGGAATGGCAAAGTGCCTGGAACGGGGTGCTCCGTTGGCTACGCGCGCTACGCTGAAGCAGCGCGTGGCCACTCTGCTCGTCGTGAATCTCGGGTATCTCCCAGGAGGCCGCAAGGCCCCGGAACGTGCGACCCCGCGAGGAATGTCACCGGAAGATGTTCAGCAAGCCATCGCGCCTGAGCTTCAGAAGATGGGCTCAGGCCTGGACGATTGCGAGCGCAGGTTCGGCGCCCGGACGAAAATCATGGACCATCCGTTCCTGGGACCTTTGACGGCCGATGAGTGGCGCAAGTTCCACTGGGTCCACGGGCGGCATCACGCGCGGCAGATTCGGGAGCGGATTGGGAAATCCTGAAAAAAGGTTTTGGCTCGTGTAGGGACGGATGCCCCATCCGTCCCGACGAGCCAAGCGCGGCAGCACTTTCGGGAAGAAGCTCTACACGTGATCTTCACTTTTTATCTTTGTCGTTGTCTTTGTCAGTGTCCTTTTCCTTTTCTGCAATCCCGGCCTTGTGCGCCTGCTCCTGCATCTCGTCGAGTTCCTGCCGGGCGGCATCAAGCGCTTTCTGCTTTGCGTCGACGTCGCTCTTGAACCGCGCCTCGTCCTTATCCCACTGGATGTTGCGCACGCTGATGCTCGGATCGGTATACATTGCGGCCGCGCGCAGACGAAGTTCGCGCTGGTCGAGGTCGAGCTCGTGGTTCAGGGAATCGATCTTCTCTTTCTGCTTGTCGAGCTTTTCCTTCCATTCGTCCGCCGTTTTCTGGTGTTCGGCAGCAGCCGCAGCGGGATCCGCGGCGGCCGCTTTTGTGGCCTGCCCAGCGGTGGCATCGCCGGCTGGCTGCGGCCCGACTACGCTCAGCGTCTGGTCGGTAGGCAGATTGTCGTTGTCATAGTGGCGGCTGGTCGAACTCGGCTCGGGTTTGTTCTTGCGAACCGCTCGCGCGTAATCCCCGAGTGACTGAGCGGCTGCGCCGCTGATCCCCAACAGGAGCAGAGTACCAATTGCCATGAGTTTCGTGCGCTTCATGTGATCATCCTTTCGCAAGCCCGCGATTCTGATCGCAGCCTGCAATCGCTAATATCAAGAACTTGTGGTGGCAACCCGGGCGCCTCCCAGGAAACTGCCGATCGTCCGGTCCAACTGCGCCGCTTCGTGGGCGATGCTGTCGGCTAACTGATGCGCCAGTTCCGGGTCCTGGCTGCATGCCAGTTGCTGCGCATATCCCGCAATCGTAGTCAGGGAATTGCGCAATCCCAGCGCAAGTTCCGAAGAGATTTCCTGATGCATCTTTTGATCGTGCCGGATGCGCTCAATGTCGGTCTTGTCGGTGAGCACAAGAGTCGTGCCCATGAGACTCGCGTCTTCGGCCAGAACCGGAGAGGCCGCCACTTCGAGTACATGGCTTTCTCCGTCCCGGGCGAAGTAGTTCAGCACCAGCCCTCGAACCGCTGCCTTCCCAGCCAGAGCGGGAGCAAGAGCTTGCTCGACGCTCGATTCTGAACCCGCACCCGAACCATTGTTTTCCGGGCGTAGCGTCGCCGTGCGAAAAAGGTCCGCGGCCTGCAGTCCCACCGGAGAGGCGAATCCCAGCAGCTTGCGCGCAGCCGAGTTCGCTTGCCGCACCAGACCGCTGGTATTCAAGAACAGAACGCCGCAGGAAAGGTTCGAGAGTATGGTCGAGCTCAGCGTGTCGGAGGCCTTTGCTTTTCTGCGCTCCGAGAGTCGTTGGGTGGTGAGCTCATGTTTTTGCTGCTTCAGTTGCTGAATGACGGCGTGATAGGCGTGTACGGGCAATCCCTCCGCCGCCAACGGAGCGTAATTCAGCGATTCAGCTTCCGGTACGAGATTCTTCCGCAGGCGCCGAATCACGAATAAGCTCAACCCGAAAGCTGCGAGGGCCGCGAACAGAAGCAGGCCCATGCGCAGCACCATCGGATTCATCAGCAGCCTCACAGCGCCCCCCAATACCAGTGCAGGAGGCGGTTTCCAAACAGGAACGACAAAAGCGCCATGCCGCCGAGAAACACGCCAAACGGCATTTCGTAATATCGGAGTGCCAGGCGTGCCGAGCGCCAAGCGCGCCGCCGGGCCTCCTTCGAAGAAATGCCCGAGGAAATGCGCGAAGAAGTGCCGCGCGCCTCAATCCGGCGAATGCGCTTCATCCAGACCGCGAGAACCGTGCTCAGTCCAAAAAGCGAGCCCGCCAGAGACGCTGCAAAAATGGTCAATACCGTGAGGTTGGTTCCGAGGAACGCGCCGATGAACGCCATCAGCTTGACGTCGCCAAATCCCATCCCTTCAGCCCCACGCGTTCTCAGGTAAATGGCTGCCGCGCCGTATAGAAACGAGGCGCCGACCGCCGCTCCCAGCAGCGAATCTGACAGGGACCACATTCGCCACGAAATCTCGCTTCTCATCGCGGGCGACACCATACCAGGCATGATTCGCGATGCCAGGTCATTCACCGGAACCACCAGGCTGAACAAAATTCCCAGAGCCAGCCCGGGCAGAGTCATCGCGTCGGGAAGAAGCTTGGTTTCCGCATCGGTGAACACCAACCCCAGCAGCAGGTAGCCGAGCACGGCGCACTTCAGCATCGCCAGCGTCAAACCAAAATGGGCATAACAGCCGAGAAAGAGCAAGCCCGTGAGCAGTTCGATTACAAGATAGCGTGGTGAAATGGGCTGCTTGCACGAGCGGCACTTTCCCCGAAGAATCAGCCAGCTTAGTACGGGCAGGTTGTGATAGAACGGGATCAGGTTCCCGCATTTCGGGCACGCGGAGCGCGGCGTTACCACCGACTTGCCACGCGGCAACCTGTAAATACAGACGTTCAGGAAGCTGCCCAAGCACAGCCCCAGAGCGAAGATCGCAGCTTCAAATAAAGGTTCCACGTCGGCTAAGTGCTCAGTCTGCTTGGATTTGGAATGATTATAAGCTGCTACGGCGGGGCATTCTAAGTACGAAGGTCACTGTACCTCTGCCGCCTGCAAGTCATTGGTGAGTAAGGAGGAAACGGCTGCTCACGCCACCCAGCTGATTTCCTGCTCCTGGGGTAAAAAGATCAAAAACACCGTACCGGTCGCGCGCTCGTCTACCCGGCTCCGCACCCGAATCGATCCCCCGTGTTTCTCTACAATGCCGCGCGAGACCCACAATCCGAGCCCGGTCCCGGTGTCCTTCTTCGTCGTGTAAAAAGGTTCGAAGATTTGGCGCAGATTGTCGCGGGAAATCCCGCTACCGTTGTCGGCCACCGTGATGCGGACTCCCTCTCTGCCACTGGACCAATCGCGGCCCGTCGCCACGCGGACTTGCAGAGAACCTCCGTCCGCCATCGCATCCACCGCATTCACCAGAAGATTGGCCAGTAACTGCCGCAACTCGCCCGAATAGCCACTGATCTGGCAGATGTTACGGTAGCGCCGCGTCACGCGGATCTGCCGGCCTTCCAGTTTGCGGGAATACAACTGCAGAATCTCGTCCATGATCGCGGCAGGATCCATCGAATCCGGAGAACTGGTATCGCGGACAAATCCCAAAGTCTGTTGTGCCAACCGCGCCACGCGGCCCACCTCTTGCTCCGCCTGGGTCAGATACTCCCCGGCGTGGCTGGAGTCCTGGCGCGCCAGGTAAAGCAGGTTGATGACAGCCTCAAGCGGATTGTTGATCTCGTGCGCGATCGAAGCGGCGAGCCGTCCCGTGGTGGCAAGCTTTTCGCTGCGACGGATGGCCTCCTCGGATTGTTTCTCGGCAGAGATATCACGCGCGATAGTCGAGGCTCCCACAATTTCGCCGCGCGCGTTTCGAAGCGGCGACACCGACAGCAGTACCGGCCAGCGTGTGCCGTCCTTCCGCATCCGCTCGGTCCGATAAGAGGGCACGTGGCCGCCGCCATTGAGTATCTCGCGATTGCGTTTTACCTCGTCGCGGCGTTCCGGCGGTGCCAGTCGCGCGACCGGCAACCCGACGGCCTCCTCGGCGGTGTAGCCATAGAGATGCTCGGCGGCGCGATTCCAGCTGGTAATGGTGCTGTCCGGACGGGAGCTGTAAATTGCGTCACAGGAGTATTCCACGATGGCAGCCATCTCGCGGGTCGTGCGATCGGCGCGCGAGTCCGCCAGTGTTTTCTGCCGGGCCATGCTGCTAGCGAACATGGAAATGGCCAGAAAAGCCAGCAGCCGTTCCAGATCGGCGGTCGTGTTGATACGAAAACTGAGGTAGGGCGGAACTGCGAAAAAATCCAGGCAAGCAGTCGAAACCAGCGAGCAGAAAACCGCGGGGCCAAATCCGAGGAAACGAGCGGCGAAAAGCACCGCCGCCAGCAAAAGTGCAAAGAGATGGCGGTGCAGCAAGGGGGAAAAAGTCCAGAGGCTGAGCGCTACCCACACCGCGAGCGCGGCTCCTCCGTAGTGCACCAGCGCCGAATACCGATTCCGCGCCATCCAACTCTTCAGATTGGCTCCAATTCCAGACATTTCTTAAAACGCTGCCGGGTCCAGCTAGCGGACTTAGCGGTGTTGGACCAGGGCGGGCAAGACTGCTTTCAATGTCCTGAGAAAACTCTAGCAGCAGCACGTGCGCGCGGCAACCGCCGCGTCCGGCCGTGCTTCCAAACGCAAGCGGGAAATCGGAGGTACGAGGCCAGTGCAACGGCTGCGGACCGAGCCTGCCCTGAGCGAAATCGAAGGGAGCGCGCCCGGTTCAAGAGAAGCAGCGTTCAAGAGTAGCAACGCGCTGCATGTGTGGCTGGGCCCCGGAAGACGGCGGGAGCCTACGGAGCGCAGTCCGCTCGCGTTTCAAGCCGTTCGCAGTTCAGCCTTGATGGAGAAACTTGTAGTCGAGGATGGATGCCGCCAGCCCGAAGGCGTCCTCGGCATTGTCAACCGCGTCCTTGATACGGATCAGCCTCCCCTGGCAAAGTACATTGCTGTTCTTTTGTCCGGAGATTTCTTCGGGCATCTCGAAGATCAGTTCCACCAGCGCATTCGCCGGCAGTTGCTGCGGGCCGTGAAACAGTATGCCCGACTGGCTGATGTTCTGGATCACGCCCTCGTACCAGGTGCTGAGATTTTTCCCGCGGTATCGAACCGGAAGGTTCGATCGCAGGCGCCGTGCCCGTGGTATCCAGGTCGCTTGCTTTTGACCGGAGCGGCGTCGGACGGTCGTGGTATCCGCCACCGGTTCGTCGACCCGATCTCCGCGGCGCATGGTCTTCCAGTCGTACTGGTAAGCGGTCGCGCACACCAGGCAGACTTGGTAAAACTCTCCGTTAGCCGCGCGGCGCGGCCATGAAAACTCGTGCGAACAGCGTCCCAGCATAAGAACATCCATGAGTTTTTGCGGCATGATGACGAGTAGTGCCCCCGTACCAATCGGGCATATCCATCTTCCGACGGCTTGGCCGTTCTGAATAGGTTACTTTCGTGTATCGCGGTGTAAGCCTTATGCTTTTCCATATGGCTCGAACCGAACGGTCGCGAATGGGCTTCCTCCTCGCCGGAGGCAAGAGTTCCCGCATGGGTGCAGATAAAGCTTTCTTGGATTTTGGCGGTCAAACGCTGCTGGATCGCGCGCTCACCGTGATGGGCGCGGTCTGCGAAAGCGTGACGATCGTCGGCGACCCAGCCAAGTTTACGAAATACGGATCTACGAAATGCGGACCAGTCGTGGCAGATATTTTCTCCGGATGCGGTCCCCTCGCCGGTATTCACGCCGCGCTCGTACATTCACCTGCCGAGCTGAACCTGATGCTCGCCGTGGACATGCCCTTCGTCTCCAGGGGACTTCTCGCATTTCTTTTCGCGGCTGCCGAAGACAACGACGCCGTCATCACCGTGCCTCGCACCAGCAAGGGACTTCAGCCGCTCTGCGCGGTCTATCGGCGCGAGTTCTCCATTGCCGCCGAGCAGGCTCTGCGGGCAGGGAAGTACAAGATCGATGCGGCGTTTTCCAGCGTGTCCGTCCGGGTGATCGAAGAGGCCGAACTGGCAGCAGCCGGCTTTTCCGAGCGGAGTTTTTTCAACCTGAACACCCCGCAGGACCGCCGGACAGCCGAGGGCCGGTCTCCCTAGTGTCAGCTCTAGTGCTAGCGAGTGCATACGCTAGCGCTTGAGCCGCGATGGCATCTCATGCCATCCTGATAGCCATGGGTGCTGCGGACACAGTATCTCCCTACATCGAGTTTAAGGACGTCTCCAAGGCATTTGGAGATCGGGTCGTCCTCAAGGACGTCAACTTCGATGTGTTGCCGGGTGAGATGGTCTGCATTCTGGGGCGTAGCGGCGTCGGAAAATCGGTGGCGCTCCACAACATCATGGGCTTCCTTAAGCCGGATTCAGGCCGGGTCATTGTCGCCAGTCAGGACATCACCGACTACAACGAGGTACAACTCGAAGAAATCCGCAAGAAAGTCACCATGGTGTTCCAGAACGGCGCCCTCTTCGATTCGCTGACGGTCGGTGAAAACGTCGCCTTCCCCTTGCGCGAAAAAAGAGAGCTTTCAGAAGAGCAGATTTACCAGGTCGTCGATGGCCTCCTCGAAATGGTCGGCGTCAAGGAGATGCGCGACCTGTTGCCTTCCGACCTTTCTACCGGCATGAAACGTTCCGTCGCCATCGCGCGAGCGCTGTCCGCCCAACCCGAGTGCGTGCTCTACGACGAGCCCACTACCATGGTGGATCCGCTGATGGGGAATCTGCTCGGCGATCTCATCGCCAGACTCAAACTGCAATTGCACTTGACCTCGGTCGTAGTTACGCACGACATGCGCCTGGCCAAAAAGCTGGCCGACCGCATCGTCTTCCTGCATGACGCCCGCGCGATCTTCTTTGGTCCCTACAAGGACATGGAGAAATCGACCGAGCCCATCATTCGTGAGTTCCTGGAACTGGATGAGTTGAAGCTGGAAGCGTAAAGGCAGTTCTCAGTTCCCAGTTCTCAGCGAGTGCCACCGGGTTTTACTGAGAACTGGGAACTGAGAACTGCTTCTAAAACCCCTGCCGCAACAATTCCTCCACGGTGATCGAACTCTGCGCGGGCTCGCCTTTCATCATTTTCTCCACGTACTTCGCGATCACGTCGGCTTCCAGGTTCACAGGGTCTCCCGGCTTCAGCGACCCAAGATTGGTCAGCTCGACCGTATGCGGAATGATCGCGATCGTGCAGCGGTTCCGTTCCAACTTGGCGACCGTAAGGCTGATGCCTTCGATCGAGATCGATCCTTTGTACACCGTGTACTTCTCGACCTCGGATGGAATTTCAATATGCAGCCACCAGTTCTCAGAATCCGCGATGCGCTCGAACTCAATCAGCTTGCCCACGCCATCCACGTGCCCCTGAACGATGTGGCCATCGAAGCGCCCATTGGCCTTCATCGGCAACTCCAGGTTCACCAGTGCGCCCTCGTGCATCCGCGAGAACGAAGTTCGCACCCACGTTTCCGGTGCCAGGTCGGCGCAGAATGATTTTGGTTTGATGTCAAGCGCCGTCAGGCAAACTCCGCTGACCGCGACGCTGTGGCCGGTTCCCAATTCTCTCGGGGTGTTCGCAGCCTCGATGGTGATGCGGCGGTTCTCACCGCTCTGCTCGATCCTTACGACCTTGCCCACTTCCTCGATAATTCCGGTAAACATAAGAGCCATACCTCCCAGTGTAGTGTCCCGCAAGTTCGAAGCATAAATCCACAGTGTCATCCTGAGCGAAGCGAAGGACCTATGTACTTGGCTGCGAAATGCATGGGTCTTTCGCTTCGCTCAAGATGACAGAGCATACTTGTATTGCGAATATGAAGGGCGCCACAGCAGAAACTCATGCCTGCCCCGAGTACGGGTCGCGCAGATAACCTTCCAGCGCGAAGTCTTCGCCGAAGCGGTGCAACTCGAACCGCTGCACGCACTGCGCCCTCCCACGCAAACCTTCACCGGCGATGAAGGGAACTGCGCCCTCGCCCAGAATCTTTGGTGCGTAGTAGAGGAACACCTTGTCCACCTCGCCCGACGCCAGGGCCGCTCCGTTCACCAGCGCTCCCCCTTCGATAAGCAGGCTGGCGATCTCCAGTTCTCCCAGGCTCCGGACAATTGCTGCGAAGTCGGGCCGTCCGTCCGCAGTTGCCGATATTTGTTGCACACGAATCCCCTTTGCTTCGAGCGCCTGTTTGGTCTGCTCCTCCGCAGCGGAACACAGCACCAGAACATCGTTCTCGGCGGTCTGAATCACTCGCGACGAAGGCGGGATGCGCAGGTAAGAATCCAGGATCACGCGCAGAAGCTTGCGTCGCCGCGGCAGGCCACTTCGGTCGGTCAGCAGCGGATCGTCCGCCATCACCGTCCCCACTCCGGCCATGATCGCGTCATTCTGATGGCGCAGTTGCTGCACATGCGCGCGCGCCACCTCGCCCGTGATCCAGTGATATCCGCTGCGCGCGCCCTCCGTCGCAGGCGTGGCCGAGCCCGGCTCCGTGCCCGGTTTCGTGGCGTCAGCAATTTTCCCATCGAGGGTCATGGCCGATTTCAGCGTGACCAGCGGTTTGCCACGCCGGATGTACTTGGCAAAACTTTCATTCAGTTTCTTTGCTTCCACCTCGAATAAGCCGGCCTGAACGGTGATCCCTGACGCGCGGAGCTTCGCAAACCCTTGACCCGCCACTCGTGGATTCGGATCGACCATGGAGCAGATCACGCGGCGAATTCCGGCCGCGATCACGGCGTCGGCACAGGGCCCGGTCCGGCCCTGATGCGAGCACGGCTCCAGATTCAGGTAGAGAGTTCCGCCCTGCGCCCCATCGCCCGCTTGCTCCAGTGCGAGGACCTCAGCGTGCTTCACGCCGTCATACGTGTGCGTGCCCGCGCCAACTTCGCGGCCCGACGCGTCCACCACAACCGCGCCCACCGCCGGATTGGGCGACACCAGCCCAACGCCCGCTCGCGCTAACTCCAGCGCCTTCCGCATGTGTTGTTCGTCGATGGTCATTGAGACAAGCTCTTAGCTATTAGCTGTTAGCCTTTAGCCAAAAGCCAAGAGCTAAAAGCTAAAAGCCGGATCAGGAGAACAACGACTCCACAAACTCTTTGGGATCAAACGGCAGCAGATCCCCCGCCTTTTCGCCCACTCCTACATATCGAACCGGCAGTCCCAACTCCCGCGAAATTGCGACCACGACGCCGCCTTTGGCTGTGCCATCGAGCTTGGCCAGTACAATTCCTGTGACTCCGGACGATTGCGTGAACTGCCGCGCCTGTTGCAATCCATTCTGACCGGTCGTGGCATCCATCACGAGCAAAGTCTCGTGCGGCGCGCCCGGCACGATGCGTTGTGCCGTGCGCTTCATCTTTTCGAGTTCGAGCATCAGGTTTTGCTTGGTGTGCAGCCGCCCGGCAGTATCGACAATCACGTAATCGGTTTTGCGGGCTATTGCCGACTGCAACGCATCGAAGAGCACCGCCGACGGATCGCCCCCGGCTTTCGTCTTGATCACTTCCGTTCCCGTACGCTGTCCCCAAATCTCGAGTTGCTCGATCGCCGCCGCGCGGAACGTATCTGCCGCGCACAGCAGCACTGTCTTTCCTTGCGCGCGAAACACCTGCGCTAATTTTCCGATCGTCGTCGTCTTGCCCGTGCCGTTCACGCCCACCACGATGATCACTTCCGGCGTGCCGTCCACCTTGGTCACGGGCCGCGAACCGGTCGACGTCAGAATCGCCAGCAGTTCCTCTTTCAGCAGCCGTTTGAGTTCATTCACATCCTTGATCTGCTTCCGATCGGCTTTCTCGCGCAGCTTCTCCAGAACCTCATGGGTTGTAGTTGTGCCGAGGTCGGCGCCAATCAGCGTGGCTTCCAGATCGTCGAGGGTGGAGCGGTCGATCTCTTTGCCGATGAAGACGACATCTTCGATGCGCTCGGCCAGGTTCTCGCGCGTGCGCGAGACAGCTTCCTTCATGCGCTCAATAAAACTTGGTTTCTGTTCTTCGTCCAGACTGCCAAAAAGGGTTTGAATCATGAGGTATCCGGCTCTGATTATAAGAGAATCCACCGCAGGGAATTGGTAATTGATTCCATGACAATGTCGGCTCCCAGCCCCGGATAAACTTTGGTGGTGCACACCAACCAAGGCCCGGAGAAAGGAGCCAACATGATCATTGTAGGATGCGATTACCACCCGGGCTTGCAAC
>JBEKAF010000099.1:0-11696 GCA_050018355.1 Terriglobales bacterium
CGCCAAAAGCGACTCCATCACCTACGCTGATGCCGGTGTCAGCATTGATCGTGGCAACCGCACCAAGCAGCGCATCAAGTATCTCGCCCACAAGACCTTTACCAAGGGAGTGCTGAGCGAGATTGGCGGATTCGGGGGGTTGTTCTCGGTCGATAAGAAGTATTTGGATCCGGTGCTGGTTTCGAGCGTGGATGGCGTGGGCACCAAATTAAAAGTGGCCTTCGAAATGAAAATGCACCACACCGTCGGCGCCGACCTGGTGAATCATTGTGTGAACGACATCGCGGTGCAGGGTGCGGCGCCGATGTTTTTTATGGACTACCTGGCCACGGGCAAACTGGACCCGGAAGTCGCGGAAAAAATTGTTGGCGGCCTCGCCGACGCCTGCAAGCATAACGGCTGCGCCCTGATCGGCGGCGAGACCGCCGAAATGCCCGGGTTTTATCCTGAAGGCGAGTACGATCTTGCCGGATTCATTGTCGGAGTGGTCGAACGCGACCGCATCATCAGCGGCAAAGACGTGCAGGTGGGAGATTGCGTCCTCGGCTTGCCCTCCAACGGCCTGCACACCAACGGATACTCGCTGGCTCGCAAACTGCTCTTTGAAATCGCGGGCTATTCCCCCGAAACTTTTGTCAGCGAGATCAAGAACAAGGTCGGCAACGAGCTCATGCGGACCCATCGCAGCTACTGGTCGATCATTCGGAAGATGATCGCGGGCGAGTGTGTCGCGGCGCTGGCGCATATTACCGGCGGCGGCATTACCGAGAACCTGCCCCGCGTGCTGCCCAAAGGCACGTCGGCCGTGATCGAACTCGGTACCTGGCCGGTTCTGCCCATCTTTGAACATCTGCAAAGACTCGGCAACGTCGCTGAGGAAGAAATGCTTCGCACCTTCAATATGGGCCTCGGTATGCTAATCGTGGTTCCTGCCAAAAAATTCAAGAAAGCGCAGACGCTGCTGGAGCGCGCCGGAGAAAAATTCTACAGCGTCGGCCGCATCGTTAAGGGCGATCGCAAGGTGGTGTTCAGCTGAGGATTACTTCACGTAGAGACGCGGCTTACCGCGTCTCCCCAAGCCGGGGCAAGCCCCGTCTCTACTCCAGGTTTTTCCGCTCTTCGATTTTCTCCGTGTCTCTGTGTCTCCGTGGTGAATAATGTTGTGCTATGAAGAATCTCGGCATTCTACTTTCTGGACGCGGCTCCAATTTTGTGGCTATCGCCGACAGCATTGCGGCTGGCAGGATACCCAACGCCCGAATTGCTGTCGTGATTTCGAACCGTGCCGATGCTCCCGGTCTTGAAATCGCCCGTCATCGAGGCCTCAACGCGCTCGTCATTTCATCGAAAGGCAAGCCCCGCGAGGAGCACGACCGCGAAGTTGTGGCTGCACTCCTCGACAACAAAATCGATCTCATCTGCCTCGCCGGTTACATGCGCCTGCTCTCGCCCTGGTTCGTGCGGCAGTTTCCGGCGAAAATTCTCAACATCCATCCGTCTTTGCTACCTGCTTTCCCGGGTCTTGACGCGCAGAAACAGGCCTTCGTTTTCGGCGTGAAAGTGACTGGGTGCACGGTGCACTTCGTGGATGAGGAACTCGATCACGGCGCGATCATCGTACAGAAAACCGTACCCGTGCTGGACTCCGACGACGAGCACACGCTTGCTGCACGAATTCTTGAGCAGGAACACATCGCATACACCGAAGCGATCAAGATTGTGCTGGAAGGGAAATTTGAGATCGCCGGCAGGCGGATCGTGCGCTTGCAGAAGTAGCGTCTCTGCAATCTGACTTCTAAATTTCTAACTTCTAACTACATCAGCAACTCGCCCGTTCCCCGCACCAGCGGATGCTGCATCACCTCAAGATCGCTCTTCACCAGGTTCAATCCGTGCACGCACTGCTCAAACCTTTGGGAGAGTTTCGCGAACAGCGGCGCCACCTTGGCGTATTCGAAGTGCTCGAACTTCGAGACGATGTAGTAGCTTTCTTTTCCGGCTTTCATCCAATCCACGAAATTCTCGACGCGCTGGCGGCGCAGGCGATAATGGTTGATGCTCTCCGGAAACATGCCGGCGTAGAACAGCGTAAAGTCGCCAATGTGCTTGCGGACCTGGCGCTCGCGGTCGAACGAGGGCGCGGGGCCGTAGATCGGGTCCGACTCGATCAGCATCTCGCCCACATCGTTCAACGGCTTCCCCGCCGCATTGCGGATTTTCAACAACTGCTCGGCATCGCAAAACTCCGACAGCAGATGAGCGACGTAGCTCACGACTTGCGGATCGCGAATTCCGATCTCCTCGGCATAATGGCGGCCGACCAGTTCAAGAAACAGTTGCTGTAGCGGATGCGTCTCCGGAATTTCCATGGCCCCACTTCCCTCCCAAACCGGACCCCTATGGTTCCCTATCGGAACGGAACCTTGTGCGGATTAGATACCCTGAATCCCGATCTAACGCAAGTGCCCATTGGAGCCACTGTGTGGTTAGAAGCACTTGCGGGGCGCGGCGTTTCGGCGTATCTGCTGGCAGCCAAAGCAGGCGGCTGCTAATTTCCGCATCGCGTGGATCGAAAAATTGGTTCGCTGAATCTATTCACACAAGAAGAACAGGAAAACGGAGGCGAAGTGGAGCGAATCAATATTTCGAGCGGAACGCCGTGGGAGCCGATTGTCGGTTACTCTCGTGCGGTTCGCGTGGGCGCGTATGTGCACGTTGCGGGTACAACCGCAACTGGAGCCGACGGCAAAATCGTTGGCGGGGGCGATGCGTACGCGCAGGCGGTTCAGACCCTGAAGAACATTGAACGCGCGCTGGAGCGGGCCGGAGCTTCACTGAAAGATGTAGTCCGCACCCGCGTGTTCCTTACCAACATTGCGGATTGGGAAAAAGTAGGAAAGGCCCACGGAGAGTTTTTCCGCGACATTCGTCCCGCGAGCACCATGATGGCAATCACGGCCCTGGTTTCTCCAGAGATGCTGCTGGAAATCGAAGCGGAAGCGATCGTGCCCGATGGAAAGTGAGTGGGATGGCGGAGGCCGGAAAGAGCGCCGGGCTTCCGCCATCATCTGGGCTGATAGCGTGAACCGCTAACGGCGGCTCTTCTTGCGCGCAGCTTTTTTCGGCGCCGCTTTCCGGGCTGCCCTCTTCGGCGCTTTCTTCTTCGCGGTTTTCTTCGCCGGTTTTTTTGCGGCTTTCTTCGCCGGCTTCTTTGCCGCTTTCTTCTTGGCGGGCGCCTTCTTGGCTGGAGCTTTCTTGGCAGGCGCCTTCTTCTTCGGAGGCCCGCTCTGGCTGCCGCCACCACCCGATGGCGTGACGGGCGCAGGGACTCCCACAGGTTCCCGTGCTGGCGTCACGGCAATCTCGTCGTCTTCTATTACGACAACGGGTTCTTCTTCCTCTTCTTCCTCTTCTTCTAAATCCTCTTCCAGCGATTCGCCATAGGCGCCGCTGTCGCTGTACTCATCCGTCTCATCGTCCCGACCGTACAGAGTCGGATCATCGAAGCGCATATCTCCTCCTGCGTATTTGAGGTCACCCGCACGCATCCGCGCACGGGGCCTGAGAATTAGGACAACCGCTACGAAACTGCACTCCTTGTGCGTAACGGCGCGTGATTATAGCACGGCGCAGTTTCATCGGCAGTATCGTGCATTCTCACCCGATTTGCGAGGAAAATTATAAGGAAAATTGTGAGCAGGAAAAAATCCCCAAGGTCCGGCGAATCAAAAGCGAAACCGGAGGATGGACGCCCCTATTCGTAGGCCAGCGCGTCGATGGGATCCTTCTGCGCCGCCTTGAACGCCGGATACAGCGCGCCGGCAATGGCGCTGGCAACAGCGATCAGGGCAGCCCGCGCAATCCATCCCCCGGACACAATCACCTGCAGCAGGGGCAGTTTCTGGGCGAGAACCGCGCGTGCCGCCAGGCTGAAGGCGACACCCAACACGATGCCCCCTAAGGCAAGCAGCACCGTCTCCCGGAGCACCACATTCACGATGTAGAGCTTCGACGCGCCCATCGACTTCAGAATGCCGATCTCCCGCGTACGTTCCATCACCGCCGTATACATCGCCTGAAAAATCACGAGGACCCCGATAACCACGGAAATCCCGATCACGACCCGGAGAAACGTGGAAAGGTAGGGATAGTTCGTCGGCGACATCATGGAAAGGTAGGTGGCCATCGAACTCGCTGTGTAACGTTCCATGCCCGGCACGTGCTTGATCTCATCCACCACAACGTCAGCGTCGGCTGGATCGTGCAGCTTGAGATACATCACCGAGGCCTTATCCTTAGACCCGGTCAGATCCTGCATGGTGCTGAGGAGAAGAAACTTACGCCCTCCTTTGCCGTGTTCGACAATGCCGCATATGCGGAAGGGGTTATTGAGAATCTCAATCGTGTCACCGACCTTGGCGTGCTTGGCTTGGGCGAAAAGATCGTCGACAAGCACATCATTCGGACCCTGGAACGGACCGCCATTCAGATAGCGGAAACCACCGGAAAGGCTCCCGTAACTCTGCAGATCGATTCCAGTGATGATCTCAAGTGTCCCTGCGGTTGAGACCTGGGTGATGACCGGGGCGACCTTTTCCACGTGCGGCAGTTTGGCGAGAATGCCGGCCACCTTGATCGGCATCGGGCTGCCCGTCAGCCCCGCAATAAAAGACGATCCCGGAGGCAGCACGATCACATCTGCCCCGATGCCCGCGGCCCGCGTGCGCTGATCCTGCAGCATCCCCAGTGAGAGGCCCACGATCAACAGGATCAGCGTGACTTCGAGCGCCACGGCCACAATGCTGATCAGCGAGCGCACCGGCCGATGCACCAAATTCCCGACGATCATGCGATTCATCATGTCTTTTCCAGAGGACTACTTGCTTTGGCCATCCGATGTTTTCCGCGCGCTGGAATTGGACTGGTCGAGGTGCACCACGTCAGCCCCAGCCGGCTGCTCCAGCGCAAACTGGTCGTCGGTCAGCGCTTTATTGATTTCCAGTTTGACCATGCTCAGGGTGATGTCGTAATTCTCCCGCGGCCGTTCGATCTCAATCGTACCCGGGAACGTAGTCCCCGCGTAGTCTTTGTAAGACTGGTAGCGTGCGTCGGTCGCGACGTTTCCCTGTTGGTCATAGATCCTCTGCCGGTACGGCAGCAGGTCGGTTCGGCTGAACTCGATCTTGCGCGATAGATACCAGCTCTTGGGACCCTTGCGGATGACCGCCAGTTCGTAATTGGGCTGCTCGACCCGATGCTTCTTCGCGTCCAGGACGGTTTCATAGCCGTTTTCCAGCACCGCAATCTCGTCCTGGCCGATTTCTGGCATCAGCAGCGCGTCGTAAATATACTGCGGCCGCATGTTCTCCAGTCGCTTGTCGGGCTGGTAGTCGGCGTTGTTTGCGCCCACGACGAACTTATTCGTCGGAGGAATCCATAGCTTGAATTCCTGCCCGTCGCTCACCATGTCGAAGGCCGTATTCCGTACCACCGGCATCAGGCCCTTCATGCGTAGCATGGCCGGTTTGCGCGTCAGCACGTAGCCGCGAATCTCTTTGTAATCGGTAATCCGGCCGCTTTTCGGGTCTCCGGCCGAAGAGTCAATATCCACGGTCGCTTGCATGGACTGAATCTTGGCGGCCTGCGTGTTGACGTACTCGATCAACTGCTGCTGGGTCGCGGTCTTCAGCGGCCGGTCGGAGAACTGACGGTCCAGAATACGTGTCCGGAACAGACACCCGCTCAGCGGAAAAATAGCCGCCGACAGAAATAAAAGAAAAAACAAGCGGAGATGGGGGCGATACATTCCTTTGCCAGTACCCGGGACTCTTTCGATATTGCTTATCTGATTAGTATAAGGCAGCGAAGGGTTCAGTGCTTACCGGATGCCGAGCGCGTGACGATAGGCCGTCACGTTCCGATTGTGCTCTTCGAGGCTCCGGGCGAAGCGGTGGTGCCCGTTGGCATCGCTAACAAAATAAAGAAAGTTCGTACTGTCGGGGTGCAAAGCCGCTTCCAGAGCGCTTCTCCCCGGATTGCCGATGGGCCCCGGTGGCAACCCCGGAAAACGATAAGTGTTATAGGGCGAGTCCACCGCCAGATCGGCGTGATGGAGGCTTCCCTGATACGTGCCCGCCAGCAACTCGGCGTAGATCACGCTCGGATCGGCATCGAGCGCCATTTTTTGCGCCAGACGGTTGTAGTACACGCTGGCCACGCGCGGCCGTTCCTCCAGAGCCGCAGTCTCCTTTTCCACGATCGAGGCCATGGTCACGACCTTGGCTACGTCCGAGTTCAGTCCGGTGCCCAGCCCGATCTGTTGCGCCACTTGCCGGAACTGATGGACCATCGTCGCCGCCATTTCTTCCAGGCTCTGGGTCCGCGTGAACTGGTAGGTGTTGGGGAAGAGATAGCCTTCGAGCGACGTCGCCTCGGGCGCCAGATCCGAGATCAACTGGGTCTGGGTTTCGGCAATGTGCAGAAAATCGGCCGCCGACCCGAGCCCCGCGTCTTCCATCGCCTTGGCGATGTCGAACATCGTGTAGCCCTCGGGAATCGTGACCACGTGGAAGTAGATATCGCCGCGCGCGATCCGCTCGTAAACCTGTGGAAGACTAGCCGCCCGCTCGAAACGATACTCGCCCGCCTTCAAGGATGGCTTGGGGTGCAACTCGTGCCAGAGCCGGAAAACAAGTTCGCTGCGGATCACCCCCGCCGCTTTCAAGTCGGCCGCAATCCTCCGCGTCGAATACCCAGAATGCAGCAGCACCGACTGGGTTTGAGCCGGCGAGACTGGGGCATACACAGCCCACCAGATCCACCCTCCAACAGCCAGGGTGGCCAGCAAGAACAATGTGAAAAGTGTCCGCAAGTTTCAGGTATAGATGCTCTCTACAGAATGCAACAAAGCTGGGCGGCGTGGGAAGCTTCCGAGTGTAACGCTCAGGATCCTTCGCACCGCAGAGACGCCGGGCGCGCCGAGAAGATCTTTGTATCCGTCGTCGAATGGCCCGGACGGGGTGGTGACATCCAAAGGGTTCCACCCGTCCGGGTTTCGAGACTCTAAAAGGGTTTTTCTCGGCGCCCTCTGCGTCTCGGCGGTGAAATGGTTTCTACTCGCCCAGCCAATCCGCATACGGTTTCATCGACTCGACGTGGTCAAACACAATCTTGATCGCGCCCGTGATCGGAATGGCGAGCACCAGTCCGATTGCTCCCCAGACCGCTCCCCAGAACAGGAGCGCGATCGTTACCGCCAGCGGATTGATTCTCAGGCGGCTGCCCAGCAGCTTCGGATAGAGAACATTCAGCGCGAAAAGATGCAGTCCGATCACGCAAACCACCACCACCACCAGGTCACCAGCCTCCAGTTGTCCGATACCGACCAGAATCGGCGGAACCATCGCCAGCACAATCCCCAAGTATGGAACCAGGCTCAGAAAGCCGCTGAGAAAGCCTACGAAATAGAAGAACGGAACGTGCAGCAACCCGAAAATCGCCACACTCACGCCTGAAATCAGCAGTCCGATCAGCAGGTTCCCCACAATGAAACTCTGCAACATTTTCCCGATCAGCCCCAGCGTCACGAATGCCGTGTTCCGGTGATGCAAGGGAAACAGCATCACCGTGGCCGAACGCGCGTGGCTCTGCCAGGTCAGTAGAAAATAGGCCAGGAACGGGACGAACGACGCGGCCAGCACGATGTCGGTCAATGTACCGGCTCCGTGAGTGAGCACCTCGGACCAACTCGTCACCTGCCGCACCGGCACAACATTAGACGGTTCCGGCTCGCCGACCACCTCGCCCGTCCTCTCCAGCTTTTCCGCGTCCTGCTGGAAAGGCCGCAGAATGGATCGGATCTTCTGCGAATACTTCGGAACGTTGTCCGCAAAAATGATGGCTTGGTTGTACGACGCAGCGGCGACGCCATAGAGCACCGCCAGCAGAACAACCACGCTGATCAGCGCCGCCAAGGCTCTCGGAACGTGCAAATACTCAAGCGCCTGCACCACCGGAGAGAGCATGAAGCTCAGCAGAATGGCAAAGAACAGCACCGCCAGCACCGATTCGCCGTAGTACGCGAACATAACGACCAGGGCCATGCCCAGCAGCGTCAGCGACCAGTGATGCCCGCTTCGTGTTTCCGTGGTTTCCATACTGTGTTCCAGGAGGTTGGTGAAAAAGTGTTGGTTCACGCGGGTTTTGGGAAGGGCACGACTTCAGTGGTGCCGTGAGTGCCCCGAACAAAGAGCGGCTTCAGCCGCTGATGGCAGCGCCGACCGCGCAACGCGAGTTTTTCAGCAACCTGCTAGATCACCCCTTTCCCGACTGGTCAACAATTCTGCCTTACCGCCGCGGGAATTGCACCACCGGAATTGCAGAAGCAAGAAGCTTTTCTGCCTCTGCATCTACAATTGACAGATGGATGCTCCTGCGACCCCCGCCCTCAGCCGCATCATGGCCCTCGATGTCGGCTCGAAAAGAATCGGAGTCGCCGTCTCTGACCCGCTGGGCATTACCGCTCAGGGATTGGATACGATCCAGCGTCAGAACAAACGCCGCGATCTGGAGGCCTTGGGACAGGTGCTGGCCAAATACGAGGTCCGGGAGATTGTGGTCGGCCTGCCCCTGCGCTTAAGCGGCGCGGAAGGAATTCAATCGGGAAAGATGCGCCGTTTCGCCGACGATCTGCACGCTCACTTCGGCTTGACCGTTCATCTATGGGACGAGCGTTGGACCTCAACCGAAGCCAACCGCCTGCTGCGCGAAACCGATCTTTCCATCAAGAAGCGGGGGCAAGCGGTCGACCGGATGGCCGCCGTCTTGATTCTTCAGTCCTGGCTGGAAGCCCACACCGCTCGCTGAGAGCGGTCAAGAGGCAAGGTCGCTAATTTCCGGGAAGCGCAGATTACACTTCGTCAGAGCCTTGGTGAGCGCCTGCTCAATCAGACCCTCCTCGCAGTTCCGCGAGATGGCGATCTCGCTGACCAGTAAATACCGGGCTCGCTCCAGCATCTTTTTTTCACGGAATGAAAGCGACTTACCCTGTGCGAGGATCAGCAGGCTCTTCACCACCGCGGCCACGTCCGAGAGCGACCCGGTTCGCATGCGATCAGAATTCTCTTTAAACCGGTCTTTCCAGTCAGCCGCGTTAATGCATTCGCCCGAGGAGAGGTAATCCACGATCTTCTGCACCTCAACATTGCGCACCACCGGGCGCATCCCTACGCTGTCGACGTTGGCGAACGGAACCATCACCTTCAAACTGCTGGCTGGGATTTTCAGCAGGTAGAATTTTTCGATCGTGGTTCCCATGGTCCGGCTGCTGATTTGTTCGATAATTCCGACGCCGTGGTTAGGGTAAACGATCCTGTCGCCGATGTGGAAAACGTGGTCGCCGCTCATGGGGGGCCCTCGCCCGAAAGGGAGGAGAACATCTTCTAGTCTAGCCGAGCGCCGCTCCTAAGGCAATCGAGAAGCGGTGCTCGTCGACCCACACGGCCATTATGATCCCTTACGGTTTCAGCCAGTCCCAGACTAAGTCATTTCGGTTGAGTAGGTTGGACCGGGGCGTTGGTGCGTGAATCCGAACTGCAGTGCCAGTTCCCAATGGCCGGGGGGTTATAATGCCCAAGAAAGAAGATGACGGAGCAGATCAAAAAGAGGCTTCGGGATGAGCTGAACACGCTCGAGCGTGAGCTAGCCCACGATATCCCCAGAGAACTCAAAAAGGCCGTAGCCATGGGCGACCTCAGCGAGAATGCCGAGTATCACATGGCCAAGCAGCGCCAGGAGTATCTGAAGGCGCGCCTCCGTCAACTGGGCAAGCGCCTGGCCGACCTGTCGCTGATCAACATGAACAATATCCCCAGGGATAAAGTTGGCCTCGGCTCGACCGTGACGATCTACGACGGCACCAAGAATGAAGAAATGGAATACCAACTGGTGACCAGCGAAGAGTCCGACGTGGCCGCCGGCAAAATCTCAACGACCTCGCCGATCGGGCGCGCCTTGCTGAACAAGAAAGTTGGCGACACCGCCATGGTCGTCACGCCCGGCGGAAGCCGCGAAATGGAAATCCTGAAGCTCTCCACGATGCACGATCTCGCCGAGGCCAAGCTGGAAGCGGAACTGGAATCGGAACCGGAACCGGAATAAGCTGCAACGTTGTGAGCGACGCTATATGAAGGGGCACTGCATGAGGAGCACCACATGAGTTGGACCAGCGGAGTCGGACGCGCCTGCGGCGTTCTGCTCGACGCCATCGTGCGCCTGCTCGCTCTCTCGCGCATCAATCCCAACATCCTGACTCTGATGGGACTGGTGGTCAACACCTACGCCGCGTTTTTATTTGGATATGCCAACGGTGACAACCAGCGCCGCATGTTTTTCTATGCCGGGCTGGTCATCATCGGATCGGGATTCTTCGACTTGGTGGATGGCCGCGTCGCCCGCGCCTCAAACCAAGTCACCCGCTTCGGAGGGTTTTTTGATTCCATCGTCGACCGGTACAGCGATGCGTCGCTGTTCTTCGGGTTGCTGGTTTTCTACTCTCGTGGCAACCGATTCTTCTATGTCGTGCTGACCGCGCTGGCCATGATCAGCGCCATCATGGTCAGTTATGCCCGCGCCCGCGCCGAGTCGCTCATTGGCGCCTGCCGCGTCGGTTTCATGGAACGCCCCGAACGTTTGGTGCTGCTGATCATCGGCGCTCTGTTCAACGTCATGGCCCCGGCACTCTGGGTGATCGCCGTGCTTTCAACAATCACCGTAATCCACCGCATCATCTACACCTGGCAGCGCACAACCGAAATGGACGCTCCCGCCCGCGCCGCCTGAACTTTTCGAGTGCTAGACTAATCCCCGCAACTTTCTGCGGAGTCTGCGAGTGCCAACCAATCCTGTTCTGGTTGTTCACGGCGGTGCCTGGGCCATTCCCGACGACATGGTCGAGGCGCACCTCAACGGTGTGCGCAATGCCTCCGCCGCCGGATGGCGCGCGCTTGAACGCGGCGGCTCCGCTCTCGATGCGGTCGAAGAAGCTGTGGTCGTTCTCGAAGACGACGAAACTTTCGACGCCGGCCGCGGCAGTTTCCTGAACCGCGACAGCAAGGTGCAACTCGACGCTTTCATCATGGACGGCGCAACTCTGCGCGGCGGCGGCGTCGGTTGCGTCGAGCGTCTGCGCAATCCGGTTCGCGCCGCCCGCAAAATTCTTAGCGACAGCCCGCACGTCTATTTTGTGAGCGAGGGCGCCGAGCGCTTTGCCGCCGAACACGGCATCACTCTCTGTCGCAACGAAGATCTCGTCATCCCCAGGGAGGTCGAGCGCTTGCGCGAATTCCAGGCGCAGGACTCAACCCACGGCAATGATCTGTTCGCACCCACCATTTCGCACGACACCGTCGGAGCCGTGGCGCTCGACCGCGATGGCAATATCGCGGCCTCAACCTCAACCGGTGGCACGCTCAACAAAGCTCCCGGCCGCCTCGGCGACTCTTCGCTCATCGGCTGCGGCTGCTACGCCGATAATCTCAGCGCGGCCGCTTCCACCACCGGATGGGGCGAACCCATCATGAAGCTGGTGCTCGCGAAGTGGGCGGCGGATCGCGTCGAATCCGGCAGTTTGCCCGAGTGGGTCGCGCAGGAAGCGATGAACTATCTGAAGCAGCGCCTCAACGGCCACGGTGGAATCA
>JBEKAF010000100.1:0-11391 GCA_050018355.1 Terriglobales bacterium
ACGATTGCGAGCGAGCCTATGGTTGGAAAGCGCAACCCATCAACGAGAGCGAAATGGCGCTCTTCTCCGAGTGCATGCAGGGGTGTGTTCGCAAAGTGCTTGACACCGCCGACATTGTTAGAGATGGCGATGTTACGACAGTTGCCTGTTCGTTCAGTTGTCAAAGGAAAAGCCGCAAGCGGCTGGAATAGTTTCCGAGTTGCTCGTCCAGAATCGTCGCGGTAGTGTTCAATTTTGAACATCTAGACGAGTTGGCTCTTGGTGGGTACGATTGCCATCGCTGGCCAATTTCTTGAGTTGATTGTGAGAGTAGACCCGAATGGCGAGTAAACGTACTCCCGGTTTCAGTCCCACAGCTCTCCGCAAAAAGTTCCGTGCTGGGATGACTGTTCGGAACTACCGAGACAAAGAGGTCGTCTTTTCGCAAGGGGATACAGCTGATGCCGTCTTCTACATCCAGAGCGGCACGGTGAAGCTCACGGTGGTCTCCACGCGTCGCAAGAAAGCTATAATCGCCGTCCTGCAGCGAGGTAGCTTTTTTGGCGAAGGCTGTCTAGCAGGGCAATCTCTGCGGATTTGCACGGCGAGATCAATTGGGCAGTCCAATATCACCCGACTGCAAAAAGAGAGCACGGTTCGCACGCTCAAGCGAGACCCGCAGTTTGCGACGCTGTTTGTCGAGTATCTGCTTTCCCGGATTATTCGAATCGAGGAAGACCTGGTAGATCAATTCTTCAATTTCAGCGAAAGGCGACTGGCACGGGTTCTGTTGCTGTTTGGGCAGATAATCAAGGAATCAAAGCCGGAGTGCCCCCTGAAGGTGAGCCAAGCAACCCTGGCGGAGATGGTTGGTACCACCCGCGCAAGGGTAAGTAAATTTATGAATGGGTTCAGGAAGAAGGGCTTTGTCCGCTACAACGGCGGCTTGCAAATAAATAGCGCACTGATCACCGGCTTCCTGCAAAGTCGACCCCTGTCCGTTACCACGAAAGCGTAGACCCGGCCAGATGGCTCCCGCTTTCGGCAGGGAGACTCGTCATCAACTCGTCGCCCAAAACTAGGCATTTCTGCAGCTGTTTTGAGCTCTGTCGAGTGCGGAAATGGGTAGGACAGGATTGTTGTTGTAGAACAGGCAATTTCACCAACTGCACCGAACGGCCATTGATGAGATAGCTTCCAGTTTTCCTCTGCGGTACCTCTGCGGTAGAAGAGCGAACCGCAGAGGTCGCCGAGAAATTGCGCTGAGAACGCGGCCCTCGAAAGCAGAGCGCGCCGCTCAACCGGCTCTATCCGCGATGGTTCTGCTATGATCGCGGAGCGCCGGGAAAACCGGCGGACTGCACCCTTCATCAGGAGTTTTCATCATGGAAATGCCCGTTCTTCCCCTGGGCTCCCGCCGCAACGAAGACATCGCGCTCGACCTCATGAAATTCATCGCCATGACAACCGGCTACGGCAAGACCACTGGCGCCGGAGTCGGCTTCCAGGGTACCGGTGCGACCGACAAGCCCGAGGATTACGCCGCCCATTTGCTGGAGCTCTACGGCCGTTGCCTGCAGTCGGTGGGTGGGAAGTAAGCCAACTTCTCAACCACAGAGGGCACGGGGGACATGATTTTCCTCGGTCTCCCTTGTGTTCCTCTGTGCCCTCTGTGGTTTACGAAGTTCGCTGTTTGCGGCGAGGTGCGGTCCAGTAACCCCTTGCCGCTGAACCTCTTTCGTTGACAAGCGCGTCGCGGCTGGGCTATTCTAAAAGCCTTTGGAAGTCCTGCGGCTGCCCGCCTGGAACACCTAGCGCGCGTTCTGCGTGGATGGATATTGCTTAGGGCACTCAGCGGTCTTCATAAGCGTTCTTTAAAGTTCTGGGAGATTTCCGATGTCAACCTATTTCCCGAAAGAGGGGGATATTGCGCGTAAGTGGTTTGTGGTGGACGCAACCGGGCTACCGCTCGGCCGCCTCGCCTCGCGCGTAGCCCGCATTCTGATCGGTAAAGAGAACCCCAAGTACACGCCGTTTATCGACACCGGCGACCACGTGGTCATCATCAACGCCGAGAAGATCAAGATCACCGGCATGAAAGCCGATCAGAAGGTCTATCACCGCTATACCGGGTATCCCGGTGGACTGCGCTCGGAAGAATTGAAGAAGCGCATGGTCCGCAAGCCGGAACTGGTGATTGAAGATGCCGTGTCGCGCATGCTCCCCAAGAACAAGCTGGGCAAGCAAATGTTTACGAAGCTGAAGGTTTACCGAGGCGACAAGCACCCGCACGAGGCTCAGAAGCCTGAAGCGAAGGTGTTTGCGTAAAGCAGCTGCGAGCTACGAGCCGCGGGCTGCGAGCAAGTCGGGGGTTAGATTTTTTCGGAAAGGTCGATAAGCCAAACGCTTCATTCTTCGCGCACGCGGGTGCTCGAAGCTCGAAGCTCGCGGCTCGAAGCTGAAATGGCAGAAACTGTTCAATACTACGGAACCGGACGCCGCAAGGCAGCGATCGCGCGCGTTTTTCTTCGTCCTGGCAGCGGCGAGTTCAAGGTTAACGGCAAAGCGTTCGATGAATACTTTGTGACGCCCTCGCAGCGCATCAGCGCGAAGCAACCGCTGGTCTCGACCGAGACCACGGCCAACTTCAACGTGCTGGCGAACGTGTGTGGCGGCGGAGTCGCTGGACAAGCCGATGCGGTGCGCCTGGGCATTACGCGCGCGCTCATGGAGTTCAATGCGGAACTGCGCAAGAAGCTCAAGGCCGAAGGCATGGTTACTCGTGACCCGCGCGCCAAAGAGCGCAAGAAGTACGGCCAGAAGGGCGCACGCAAGCGCTTCCAGTTCAGCAAGCGGTAACTGGGTGCTGATAACGTGGTTTTATGTGTACAATTCATCCCCCCACCTTCCCCTGAGGCGGGGTGGACGGGAATGGCAATCCGGGGCCTTTTCGTGTCCGGATGCAGACCAACTGAGGAGGTTGATTGGCAAACATCACGATGAAGGAGTTGCTCGAAGCAGGCGTTCACTTCGGGCATCAGACCAAGCGGTGGAACCCGAAGATGAAGGAGTTCATCTTTGGTGAGCGCAATGGTATCTATATTATCGATCTGCAGAAGACGCTGAAGATGTTCAAAGAAGCGTCGAAATTCGTGCAGGACCTGGCCGCTGACGGACGAATCATCCTCTTCGTGGGCACCAAGCGCCAGGCGCAGGACGCCATTGCCGAAGAGGCGCAGCGCTGCTCCATGTTCTACGTGAACCAGCGCTGGCTGGGTGGCCTGCTGACCAACTGGGTCACCGTACAGAAATCCGTGAAGCGGCTCAAGGAACTCGACGAAATGGCCACCGATGGCCGTTACGATCTGCTTCCGAAGAAGGAAGTGATCAAGCTCGAGCGCGAGCGCAAGCACCTGCAGGCCAATCTCGCCGGCATCAAGAACATGACACGGTTGCCGGATGCGATCTTCGTCATCGATTCGAATAAAGAGCAGATCGCGGTGCGCGAATCACGCAAGCTGGGCATCCCCGTGGTCGCCGTGGTCGACACGAACTGCGACCCGAGCGAAGTGGATTACGTGATACCAGGCAACGACGACGCGCTTCGAGCAATCCGGCTGTTCACCTCGAAGATTTCGGAGTCGATTGCCGAGGGCGTCCATGCCAGGGACGACAAGCAGATGGCGGACATTCAGGCGGTGGCAGAGCCCGAGCCGGTCGTCGCAGCCCCGGGCACTGAAGAACGGTTTGTCGAAGTCGCAGTCGAAGGCGCAATTGCCGCTCCCGCTGCGGGCCTCGAAGGCGAAGAGATCCGCATGGAAGACGTGCTGGGCAAGGGCACGCGCAAGCGTCCCTCAGCCGCCACGGAAGACGTCGACGAGCTACAGGCCGAGACGCGCCGGTTCTAGCACTTTCTAGCACTGGCTACCAGCTTCTAGCTGCTGGCTACTCGCAGGCACCCGATCTGACCCGCGCAGCTGGTCTGTGCGCGGGTCGAGTTTTATAGACGCAAAGGAACTCAAAAATCATGGCTACTACAGTAAGTCCCGGACCTGACGACGACAAGGGTCCGAACATTTCCGCCGCAAAGGTAAAGGAACTTCGCGACAAGACCGGCGCGCCGATGATGGACTGCAAGCGCGCCCTGACCGAAGCCAAAGGCGACCTGGAACTAGCGATCGTCCTGTTGCGCAAAAAGGGGATGTCCGTGGCTGCGAATAAAGCAGCGCGTGTCACCAGTGAAGGCTCGGTGGCCCACTACATTCACGCCGGCGGCAAGATTGGCGTGCTGGTCGAGGTCAACTGCGAAAGCGATTTCGTGGCGCGCACGGAAGACTTCAAAGAGCTGGTCCACGACATCGCCATGCACATTGCGGCGAGCGATCCGAAGTTCGTCCGCAAGGAAGATGTAACGCCCGAGGCCTTCGAACGCGAGAAAGATATTTATCGCGCCCAGGCCGCTGCCACCGGCAAGCCCGCTCCCGTGGTCGAAAAGATCGTGGCTGGCAAGATGGAAAAGTTCTACGAAGAGGTTTGCCTGCTGGAGCAGCCCTTCATCAAAGACCAGACCATCAGCATTACGCAGTTGATCGCCGCCAAGGTCGGCAAACTCGGCGAGAACATCGCGGTGCGGCGTTTCGCCCGCTTCAAAGTCGGCGACGTGACTGCTACCGTCGCTTTTACCAGCACCAAGCCGGACAACCAGGCGGACGAGGGCGGCGAGGCGTCTGCACCGGTTGCCAAGTAGCAGCCGAATAATTCAGGGGCGCTGCGGCGCCCCTTTTGCTAGGTTTCAGAGTTCCAGAGGTTTCAAGGTTTCAATGTTGGTAAAAGTACGGAACGGGTTTACCTTGAAACTTTGAAACCATGAAACTTGGAACCCTGGAGACTCGATGCCGACTCCCATCTTCAAACGAATTCTTCTAAAAATCTCCGGCGAAGCCCTTGCCGCCACGCAAGGCTTCGGCGTCGACACCACCCGCATTCATGAAATCGCGGCTGAACTTGCCGATGTACACAGTCTCGACATCCAGTTGGCGATCGTCGTAGGCGGCGGCAATTTCTTCCGCGGGGTTGCCGACCAGGCCAAGGACATGGATCGCGTCTCCGCCGATCACATGGGCATGCTGGCCACCGTCATCAACTCGCTTGCACTGCAGGACGCTCTCGAAAAACAGAAGGTTTTCACCCGCGTGCAGACGGCCATTGAGATGAACCAGGTTGCCGAGCCCTTCATCCGGCGCCGCGCCATCCGGCATCTTGAAAAAGGACGCGTCGTCATCTTCGCCGGTGGCACCGGCAACCCGTATTTCTCGACCGACACGGCCGCCTCGCTGCGCGCCATGGAAATCAAAGCCGATGCCATCCTCAAAGCCACCAAAGTGGACGGCATCTACGACGCCGACCCGATGACAGTGAAGGATGCCAAGAAGTTTTCACAACTCACCTACATGGACGTTCTGAAGCTGGGCCTCAAGGTGATGGACTCGACCGCCATCTCGTTGTGTAAGGACAACAATCTGCCCATCATCGTTTTCAACCTGAACCAGCGCGGCAATATCCGGCGCGTTGTGCTTGGCGAGAAGATTGGATCGCTGGTCAGCGCGTAGTTCAGGTCTCAGGTCTCAGGTGTTAGGTCCCAGAACCCGGTTTCCTGAGACCTGAGACCTAGCACCTACCACCTGAGACCTTGCCTCACGGTTTATAATGCACGGTTCCGATATCGCTATGTTTGGGAGCTGAGAGAGATGGCTCATCCTGCCCTGAAAGAAGTCTACGCAACACTGAAGACGCGCATGGATAAAGCGGTGGAAGACTTCCGCCGCGAAATGGCCGCCACGCGCACCGGGCGAGCGAACGTTCACATGCTCGACACGGTTTCGGTCGACTACTACGGGTCGCAGATGCCGCTCAATCAGATCGCCCAGATTCACGCGCCCGAGCCGCAAATGATTACGGTGCAGCCCTTCGATCCGTCACAGCTTGCGGCGATCGAAAAAGCCATCCGCAGCGGCGATCTCGGCCTCAACCCGATGAACGACGGCAAGCTTGTACGCGTGCCCGTGCCCGCGCTCACCGAAGAGCGCCGCAAGGAGATGGTCAAGCACCTGCACCGGATTCTCGAAGAGCACCGCACTGCGGTGCGTAACATTCGTCGCGACGGCAACGACGCCATCAAGAAGACGCTGAAAGACAAGAAAATTACCGAGGACGACGAGAAGCGCGCGCTCGACGAAATCCAGAAGCTCACCGACGACGAAATCAAGAAGATGGAAGAGATGAGCAAAGCCAAAGAAAAAGAAGTGTTGGAGTTCAAGTAGTGGTCCTGTGGAGCGGACACTCCCTTCGACTTCGCTCAGGGCAGGCTCTGTCCGCGCTCTGGAACCTCAAGCGCAGGCCCACGGGTCTCCGCCACGAATTGACCTCGCGGTGAGATCGTGCTCCAGGCCCGGGTTGACGGTTCGGTGCCTCCCGGAGTCGTTGCCGCCCGGCTCGATTGGGCGCGATTCAGTCCCGGCGGCGGCAATATCAATGTGCTAACTTCAGAAAAACTTACTGACATGGGCAACGCGGCGACGTTCTATTTCGTCTCTGTTGAGGTAGAACTTTTTCGGGCGTGACTCTAGGGAAGAAATTTGTCCCTGCCTTGGACGGTTCGCACTCTCTACCGTATAATTACCGTTTTCCTAACTCTAGTTTTTCGAGGTAGTTGCGATTCATCGCCGTCATCATGCTATCCCTGTGTGTGCCCCGCGACTCGGCCGCGACATGGGCCCGCAGAGAGAGCCGTCTTGGTCTCCATCTTCTTCCACCACAAGAGTTTGGAAGCGCAGTTCTGTCTGGAATCGCCTCCTCGGTCTGTTGGCGCTTCTGCTCCTGGCTGCCCCCGTTGTCGGCCAGCAGGACCTCATCGTCGGCATCAGCGTCCACGGCAACCGCCGCATCCCTGCCGACACGGTCAAGGCCCGCATCTTCAGCAAGGTCGGCGACGTCTACGACACCGCCGCCATCGAACGCGACTTCAACGCCCTCTGGAACACGGGCTACTTTGAGGACATCCGCTTTGAGCGCGAGCAGAGCGCCAAAGGTTGGATCCTTCACATTTACCTCAAAGAGCGGCCGACCATCCGCGAGATTAACTACACCGGCCTGAATGCGGTTTCCACCAGCGACGTGCTCGACCGGTTCAAGGAGCGCAAAGTCGGACTCTCAGTTGAGAACCAGTACGATCCCACGAAGATCAAGAAGGCCGAAGTTACCCTCAAACAACTGCTCGCCGAGCACGGGCGTCAGTTCGCCACCATCCGCACCGAAGTCCGCCCCATCCCACCCGCCGCCGTCGGCATCACTTTCGTCATCCGCGAGGGGCCCAAGGTTAAGGTTGGTCACATCCGCTTCCGGGGCAACAAACATGTCAAAGACCGCACGCTGCGTGCGGCGATGAAGAACCTCAAGCCCATAGGCATCCCGCACTCCATCTTCCTTGAAAACCTCTTCTCCAAGACTTACGACGCCACCAAACTCGAAGAAGATACCGAACGCGTCCGCGCCGAGTTCCAGAACCGCGGCTACTTCAAGGTGGTGGTTGACGACCCCAAAACCGAGATCCACGACACCGGACACACGGGCTTCCACGTCCCGTGGATCCAGCCAGGGCTGGGGAAATCCGTCGATATCACCATGCCCATCGAGGAGGGCGAGCGCTACCACCTCGGCACCATCACCTTCAAGAACAACAAAGCCATCCCGAACTCCGCCGCCTTGCGCAGCCTTTTCCCCATGAAGGACGGCGACATTTTCAGCCGTGAAAAAGTCGCCAAGGGTCTCGAGAACCTGCGCAAAGCCTACGGCGAAGCCGGCTACATTAACTTTACTTCCGTCCCCGACACCAAGTTCGACGACGAGAAGAAGACCGTGGATCTGGTCGTCGACGTGGACGAAGGCAAGCAGTTTAACGTGCGCCGCATCGAGTTCCAGGGCAACACCACCACCCGCGACAAGGTCATCCGCCGCGAAATTGCACTGGAAGAAGGCCAGATCTACAACTCGCGTTACTGGGAGCTCAGCCTGCTGCGCCTGAACCAGCTCGGCTATTTCGACCAGCTCAAGCCCGACGATCCCAATACCACCGAACGCCACCTCGACGAAAAGGTCGGCACCGTCGATCTCACCCTGAAGGTCCATGAAAAGGGGAAGAACAGCATCGGACTGCAAGGCGGCGTCAGCGGTCTGGCTGGCGCCTTTGTTGGCATCAATTACAGCACCAACAACTTTCTTGGACTGGGCGAGACGCTCTCCGTACAAGCCAGCCTCGGCAGCCGCCAGCGCGACCTGGTGTTCGGATTCACCGAACCCTACCTGTTTGACCGGCCCATCCAGGCCGGCTTCAACGTCTATGCCCGGAAGACCAACTATGACCAGGCTCGGCAGTATGCGATTGCCACCGGACAGAATCTGAACCTGCCCTCGGCCTACCTGCAGAACCTGCAGAACTACTCGCAGTCCAGTACCGGCGCGATGCTGAGCTTAAGCTATCCGCTGCGCCGTTCCTTCAAGCGCTTTGGCATCAGCTACTCCTTCGACCGCTCTTCGCTGGTCGCCGTCAGCAACGCTTCCAAGCTGTTGTTCGAGAATCTCAACTTCCGAGGCATCACCGGCCCCAACGCGCTCAACGGCATAATCACCAGCAAGATCACTCCCAGCTTCACCATGAACACCCTCGATGCGGCTTACTCGCCCCACCATGGCAGGAGCCTGTTCATCGGCGGGGAGTTCGCTGGCCTCGGCGGCACGGTTCACACCATCCGGCCCATTGTCCAGTACAAGCAATTTTTCCCAATGCAAAAGCGCCGCAATGCCCTCGGTTACAATGTTCAGGCTTCGTTCATCACGGGGTATGGCGGGATCGTTGCGCCCCCATTTGAACGAGCCTACCTCGGAGGCGAAAATGATCTGCGCGGTTTCGACATCCGCACCGTTTCTCCCATCGCCTACCTGCCCAGCGCGCAGACCGTGGCCCTTCGGAACCCCACGGGAGCGTTCGTTCCCGCCAATCCGAATTTTGCGGTGGGGACAAACTCCACGGGAGCATGCGTCACCAACTGCTTTAATATCCCGGTTCCGTACAATCAGCTCGTAACTCCCGGCGGAGACCTCAGTCTGCACGGCAACCTTGAATACCGCATCACCATCGCCGGCCCAGTCGCCATCGCACCCTTTGTCGACATGGGTACCGATCCGATCCTGCGTACCTCACAGTTGCAGACCAACCCGATCCAGTACGAGAACCTGATAAGCACTCTGTTTGGCTGTCCGATCCTGAATGCGGCTACGGGTTACGCCTGTTCCGGCGGACAGAAGCTTGGCACCAACGGAATTCCCCTCCCTTCGCAAAACCTCCAGCCGGTTCCTGGCACCAACTGGGTTGTGCGCATGTCCACCGGGATCGAATTGCAGACGATGCTTCCGGTCGTCAACGCGCCTTTCCGCATTTACTACGCCTACAACGCCCTCCGCCTCGACGGCACTGCAAACCCGCCCATACAGATCACCCCCAGCATGTTCCCGTTCAAGGAGTACTACGGAGCCGCTAACTACACGTATCAACTGACACGCTCGACCCTGGGCTCCAACTACAAGCTTCTGGAACCACGAAAAACCTTCCGCTTCACCGTGGCCACAACGTTCTAAGAGCAGCCGTCAGCACTCAGCACTCAGCATTCAGCCAAAGCGGCACGCGAACTGCGTGTATTCTCGCAGGGTTTGCTGGTAATCAGAGGTTTTTCTGGGACGTTTGCGACCGAATGCGGAGTGCTGAATGCTGAGTACTAGACACTACTCAATGTGCACCAGTCCGCTCGCCGGCTCGGATGCCCGCGCCAGCCGTTGCGGTGCGCGCCACGCATCGAGGACCGATACCTGGTGCACGCACGATACCGTGCAATGCGGCGCGCACGGCTTCTCCGTATTGAACTCGCGACGCATATCGGCAAGCGTGTATTTCTCCAACGGAATGCCCGGATACCCGCGCTGCTGCGAGCAGTAATGCACCAGCCCGTCCTCGCAAATATAGAGGTAGCGCGCCCCGGCACGACAACGCCACTGATTCGGGCGCCCCAGCGCGATGTTGTCCTGAAACGCATTCACGCGCGTGAAGCTGCGTTTTTCCAGTCCCTTCATCTCGTGGTACACGCGCCGTTCTTCGTCGTTCAAGGGCTGCACCTGCCCCGAGCCGTCGTGAATGATTCCCACGGTCGAGCTGAACCCCAGCTCCAGCGCGCGCTTGCCGATGGTAAGCGCGTCCTGCGGATGGCTCACCCCGCCGCCCACCACCGAATTGATATTCACGTGAAAATCCGCGTGCTCGGCCAGCAGTTGCAGCTTCCGGTCGAGCACCTTCAGGCTCTTCTTGGAGACTTCGTCGGGATTCACGTTATCAATCGAAATCTGCAGCCACTCCAGACCCGAACGGTTCAGCCGCTGGATGCGGTCCTCGGTCAGAAGATAACCGTTGGTGATCAGCCCCGACACGATCCTGCGTTGCCGCATGCGGTGAATAATGTCATCCAGTTGCGGATGCAGCATCGGTTCGCCGCCGCTGATCGTGACCACCGAAGTGCCGAGATCGCCCAGTAGATCCACCCGCCGCAACATCTGCTCGGTAGGCACGGGCTTAGAAAAATCATCGAACTCGTTGCAGTAAGTGCAAGCCAGATTGCAGCGCCGTATCGGAATCAAATGCGCCAGCAAAGGATGGTCCGTCGACACTAGGCCCTTCAGGATTTGCCACAATCCATGAGCGTCCCGTTCGATCGCCTTGAGCTTGCGGCGCCATGCCAGTGATCTGGTTGTCATCATTTACCTTGTTTCTATTTCACCACAGCAACCCGCGCAATGCCCAATTCGCCGCAGTATTCGGAGGAAAAGCCGGGTCGAATGGCGATTCGCGGGACTCGCAGATCAACCGGCTGGCTCATCAACTTTTTCGTGTCCCGCCGCGCCCAGCGCCTCGACCGCAGCCTCCAGGTGCTCAGGCTTGATCAGCACATAATCGGTATCAAAGGTCGAGATCGCGAAGATCGGAATCTCCGCTTCCGCAAGCGGTTGCAAGAACGACGCCAGCACACCGGTCATCACAAACGGAAACGGCCCTTCCAACTTCAGCGCCAGCCAACCGCGCTCGGCGCGTACTCCATCTGGAATGCGATCTTCGGCACAAACGATGGAGAGTTCATCGCCTGTGCGCACCACGCAGAAGAATTTGCCTTCGTCTTCAGACGCCCAAGCGGGAATGCGGGCATCGGAGGCAAGCCGACACGCTGCCAGACGTTCCGCAAGAACACGGTATTTCAAATGGTGAGGCAATTGAAAAAGGAGGCTGGCAGGTTTGTACCAGGTTTTTATACCCCCCCC
>JBEKAF010000101.1:0-11162 GCA_050018355.1 Terriglobales bacterium
GCCAATCCGCTGCGCTCTGGCAGCCGCAAACGCACCAAAGAGTGCATCGCCGCGGTGCGGCATCTGTACCTTGATGTGGATACCGACGGAGAGGCCCGCCTCACTTCGCTCCGGGCCTCTGAAGCGGTTCCCCCGCCAAATGCAGTCCTCTCGACATTGCTCGGTAAATACCAAATCCTCTGGCGAGTTGACGGCTTCACTCTTGAACAGCAGGAAAGCGCCCTAAAACTGCTTGCGATTACTTTTGGCGGCGATCCCGCCTGCACGGACTGCAACCGGGTTCTCCGCCTGCCGGGATTCCTGAATTGCAAGTACGATCCGGCGTATCCCGTCACAGTCGAATACCCCGGCGATTCCACTTGGAATTCCGATGACTTCCGGCTGGATATCCTGGCGGCGGATGCCATCCTTCCGTCCCGTTCAATCACATCGCGAAAGCATCCCGATAAGCACACCAATTCCGAACGCGATTGGGCGTGGATTCTCGATGAACTTGCCCATGGAAAGGACGCCGCGAAGCTGACGCGAAAGCTGGCTGCGTGCCGAGCCAATAAGCCGAATCCGCTCTACTACGCGCAGCGAACCGTGGATGTCGCATCGGCCAGACTTTGGCTCATCGAGGGCGTTCCCGTGGACGACGTTGTCACGATGCTTGTGGTCCGCCGCCGCTTCGAGATTCCCGCCGCACTTTGCTCCGCTCGTGCGCGCGAGATCGCACAGACGGCGCAGAGGATGATTGCCCGGAGAAAGATCGCTTGATTCAACACCAATAAAGGAGAGGAAATGCCACTACTTGAAATCAACCTAAGCCGCTACATCAGTGCTTCTGTTCGGCTGGACGAGTCCACCGCCGAGCAGGTCGATCAATACGCCGCCTTCGTCCACGCATCCGCCGACGATGTGGTGGACAAGGCGCTCAACTATGTCTTCTCGAAGGACCGCGACCTTCAGGACTTTCTGAAGACGCCACAGGCCAAGCAGGTCGCCTCGACGTTGCGCGTCCGTAGAGGCCCAAATAAGGATGCGAAGGATGAAGCGGAGCAGCCTGCGAAGAAGCTCGGAGCCGGGGTGGAGTCCACGGCTTCTGTGCGGGTAATGAAGGCGTGATCCTGCATTCAATTTCGTGCCGGGGCAAGAACGGTGCTTCGCACCGGAAGAATTTAGACACTCCACCCCTTTTAGGGAACCGATTAGGTTCTTTGGAAACTAATGGGTTCCCTGCGAAAACAAAGAACTTACCGGGAAGCGGGAACCTATTAGTTTCCTGCCTCCGAAGGAGAAATGAGGGCCTTCGATGCCATTAAATCATTCCGAGACACCCAGGAAGAAGGGTGCGGTGCGCGGTCGGGAAAGCCGCGACCAGTCACTCAATACTAAGTTGACGAAGACCGAATATGCCGTAGTTGAGGCCGCGTCCCAAGCCGATGGACGGGCGATAGGCGAATGGGCCCGCGAGACCGTATTGAAGGCGGCCCGCTCTTCATCCGGCGCGCTCGGGGCCGACCCGCTCATGACCGAAATCGTCGCCTTGCAACTGTTCTTGACCAACGCGCTTTCGCCGGTCGCGCGCGGCGAACGGATGAGCGCCGAGCAATACCAGGAGTTGATGCGCAACGTGAAAACCAACAAGCACCGCGCCGCGCGCGAGGTCGTCGCGCAGTACGCCGCCGAAAACGAGGAGGAAAAACGCCATGCCTGAAACCAACTGGGGGAGAAAGGAGACCATCATTTGGCCGCCTCACAAGCCGATTTACACTTTCGGCGCGGTCTTTTTTGCTGTGGTTCTGACAGGGTTGTTCGTCTATCTTCACTTCGCGTTCGTGCTCACTCCGCTACAACAGTTCGATCTCCCGATCTATATAAAGACCACCATCGTGGCGAGTATTCGCCAGTCCAGCAAGTATCAATTGCTGCTTATGGCCGACAAGAAAGGTCACGCCTTGTACGCCCGCGATGTGGATGTTGCGGCGGGATCGACGCCGCAAGCGAATGCCCAGCCCATCCCGCTGGTTTTGTCCGATTCCGCCCGCCAGCGCGGCATCGTTTATCTCTACCGCAGCGTGCCGACGGTCTACCAAAACAGCTCGCTTATGGGCTATTTCAGGCAGCAGGTCTACGGCGGAGCAACGATTGTTGGCCTGTTTCAGTGGCCGTTCATCTTCGGAGTAGTCGCGCTGCTGGCGCAGCTTCCGTTTTCCATTCGCAAGGACATTCGCCGCCGCAAGGAAATGAAGTACGGGCGGCGCTTGAAGGGGCCGGTTTTCGTGACGCCGAAGCAATTTAACAAGGCCATTCAAGGCACTGGCATCGGCCTCAAGGTGAACCACTGCCGAGAGATGTTGCGTGTTCCACTGCGCGCCGAGGACCAGCATTTCGAGATCATCGGCGACACTGGCAGCGGCAAAACCACCATCATCATGCAAATGCTGCGGCAGATCCAATCGCGCGGCCACTCCGCCATTCTTTATGACCCGGCCTGCGAATTTATCGAGCGGTTCTATGACGCGCATCGCGGCGACATTGTCCTCAATCCGCTCGACCGCCGGTGCCCGTACTGGGGGCCGTCGGAGGAGTTGGTCCGACGCGCCGAGGCCCGAACGGTTGCCGCGTCACTCTTCCAACCCACCAATGATAAGAAGGGCGAGTTTTTCATCGAAAGCCCGCAGAAAATATTCGCCCATTTGCTTCTCGAACTGCCCTCGCCGCAGCAGTTGGTGCAGTGGATGTCGCACCCGGAGGAGATCGACCACCGCGTGAAGAACACCGAATTGGCCTCGCTGATCGACCCATCCGCGCCGCACCAACGCTCCGGCGTGCTTGGCTCGTTGAGCCTCGTCGCCGACAGTTTCCGGTTGCTTCCAAAAAAGACCGATGCCAAGACCGAATGGACGGCCCGCGAGTGGTCGAAGAATCGCCAGGGATGGATCTTCATTACCTCACAGCCCGCCGAACGCGAGGCGCTTCGCCCGCTGCATAGCCTCTGGATCGACATGCTTGTTCTCCGCCTGCTCAGTGCGCCGACGCCCGAGCAACGTCCGGTATGGTTTGTGCTCGACGAACTGGCCAGCCTACAGAAGTTGCCACAGCTTCACACCGCCATCACCGAAAACCGTAAGTCGCGCAACCCAATCGTTCTCGGTTTCCAGGGCAAAGCGCAGTTGGAAGTCATCTACGGCCACCTTGCCGAGGTCATGCTGTCGCAGCCCGCCAGCAAGATTTTCCTGAAGACGACCGAACCGAATGCCGCCGAGTGGGTCAGCCGCGCCATCGGCAAGGTGGAGATCGAACGCATGAAGGAAACGCACTTCGACGGCTCCCGAGACGGCAGGAACTTTTCGCTCGACCGCCAGACCGAGCCGCTGGTGCTGGACTCCGAAATTAGCGGTCTGGAAAACCTTAACGCCTATCTCAAGCACGGCAATTACGTGACTCGGTTTTCCTTTCCACTGCTGGAAGTTCCAGCGTCGAAGCCGAAGTTTATCGAACGCCTGGAGGACGACTTCATCGTGCGCGAACCGCAAAAGGAGCAAAAGGAACAATCGGACACTGTAAACAAGGATGTGCATTCAGAATCCGCACCCCGTGTCGAATCGAAGCCCACGAGCGATGAACAGAGCAAGCAAAATACGGTGACGAAGCCCGCCAGTGAAGCACAAGAAGAACGTCAAACCAACTTGAACTTTGGCCCGAAGATTTAAGCCATGCTGACCATCTCCAAACCGCTTTCCGCAGGCCAAGCGCAGACTTATCACCAGAAGGAGTTCACCGCCAAGGAGCAGAACTATTGGTCGCAGCGCGGCGTGATTGCGGGCGAATGGCAAGGCCGCTTGGCCGCGCAGTTCGGTCTTGCCGGGGCCGTCTCCGCCGAAGATTTTGCCAAACTCAGCCAAGGCCAGCATCCGCAAACCGACGAACAGTTGGTACGGCAACGAGCGTCGTATGAATATCAGGACGCCGACGGCAAGACCGTTAAAACGATGGAACACCGGGCCGGTTGGGACGCGACTTTCTCCGCGCCCAAGTCCGTCTCGCTGACGGCGCTTGTCGGTGGCGATGAACGCGTCCGCGAAGCGCACCGGGAAAGCGTCCGCGTCGCCCTTGACCAGCTTGAACGCTACACGCAAGCGCGGATCGGCGGCAATCATCCACCCGAGACCACGGGCAAGTTTATTGCCGCCAAATTCGAGCACGACACGGCCCGTCCGGTCGATGGCTACGTCGCGCCGCAACTGCATACACACGCAGTCGTTTTCAACGTCACCGAGCGCGACAACGGCCAACCACGTGCCATCCAGCCGCACAGCCTTTTCGCTTCACAGCAGTTCGCCACTGCCGTCTATCAATCCGAACTGACCTACAAACTCCGCCAACTCGGTTACGAAATCGCAACCGGACGGAGCGGTGCGCCCGAAATAAAGGGCTACACGCAGGAATATCTCGACGCATCGAGTCCCCGCAGCCAACAAATTCGTGAGCACCTCGAACGCACCGGCCACTCCGGGAAAGAAGCTGCCGAGATCGCCGCACACTCGACCCGCGACCGTAAGGAAATCCATTCGCCGGGAGAGGTAATGGCCGCGCACCGCAAGCTAGCCGCCGACTTCGGATACCAAGCCGAAGCCGTTGTCCGCGCCGCCCAGGAACGCTCACAACATCAAGAGAAACCCGTAAACTCGGTGGACCGTGTCCGCGAATCGCTCACTTTTTCCCGCGACAAGAACTTCGAGCGCGAGGCGGTTGTTGATGAACGCGCCCTGATCCGCGACGGACTCCGGCGCGGGATGGGCGACATCACCCATGCCCAGGTTTGCGCCCATCTTGACGCCCGATTGGCGTCCGGGGAATTCCAAATTGTCGAGCGGCAGCAAGGCGTTCCGGGCCGTCAGTTCACCACCGCTAAAACCATCGCCGCCGAACAGGAAATTCTTCATCGGATGCGCGAGGGGAAAAATCAGGTCGAGCCAGTTCTTTCGCGCCCGCAGGCCATCGCCGTTGCCGACCGGTATGAACATCTCAACCACGCGCAAAAGAGCGTGGTCGAAGATGTGCTCAGCGCGCCCGACCGCATCCAAGGAATCCAAGGTTTTGCCGGCGCGGGCAAGACCACCACGCTCACCGTCATCCGCAGCGCGACGGAATCGCAGCGCTATCAGGTCGAAGGCTTCGCCCCGACATCTCGCGCCGCGAAACAACTGGAGCAGGCCGGTGTCCACGCCGGAACATTGCAGGGTTTTCTGGCGCGTGGGCAAAACGCGGAACACAATCCAGAACAGAAACGATTTTTTATGATTGACGAATCCAGCCTTGCTAGTACGAACCAAATGCGCGAGTTCCTTGCACGGCTCGGCACCAATGACCGCGTGCTTCTGATCGGCGACACGCACCAGCATCAAGGCGTCGAAGCCGGGCGTCCGTTCGAGCAACTGCAAGAGGCCGGAATGCGCACGGCCAAGCTCGATGAGATCGTGCGTCAGAAAGACCCGGCGCTGAAATCCGCCGTCGAAATGCTGGCAACGGGACAAGTCTCCGCTGCGCTCGACGCGCTCGGTCGGCAGGGCCGTGTGCGGGAAATTCCGGATCGAGTCGAGCGCGTCCGCGCCATCGCCAAGAGCTACGCCGAATCGCCCGAAAACACTCTCATCGTCTCCCCCGACAACGCTTCTCGCCACGAGCTCAACGCCGCAGTTCGCCAAGAGTTGAAGGCCGCGGGCACCCTTGCCCCGGAAGATCATACTCTCCGCGTCCTGGTTCCGCGTCAAGACATGACCGGCGCCGAACGCTCCTGGGCCAACCGCTATGAAATCGACGACGTGGTCCGTTACACACGCGGCAGCAAAACCATCGGAATTGAAGCGGCCAGTTACGCATCGGTCGTCGCCATCGACCCAGCCGTAAACCAGCTCACGGTCGAAAAACCAAACGGAGAACTCGCCACCTACGATCCCCGCCGCCTGACCGGCGTCAGCGTCTACCGCGAGAACGACCGCGAGTTCTCCATAGGCGACCACATCCAGTTCACCGCACCCGATAAATCGCTCAGCGTCGCCAACCGGGAACTGGCCGTCATCGAGTCAATCGGGCCGGATGGCCGCATCTCCGCCCGCCTCGACAACAACCGCCAGATCGAGTTCAACCCGAGCGAGCATCGTCACTTCGACCACGGCTATGCCGTCACCAGTCACAGCTCGCAGGGCCTCACCGCCGAGCGCGTCCTCGTTCACGCCGATACCAGCGTCCACCCCGACCTGCTCAACTCCCGCTTCGGCTACGTCTCCATCTCCCGCGCCAGCTTCGATACCAAGATCTATACGAATGACGCGGCAGCTCTTGGCCAAAAACTGAGTGGTGATGTTTCCAAGACTTCTGCAATTGAGGTCTCTCACTCAGTAGGTAGCGTGATGGCCGATCTCAGCATGGGACAGGGTATTTGAGGGGTTATCAATAGTACGTTGCAAAACGTCATTAGACGTGGTTAAGTAATGACGTATTGAGACACGCGCTATGGCAAAGCCTTTTCAACGAATTATGCGGTACATCGGCCAACACGGAATGGTCAGGCCCCGCGATATCGAGGCCATTGGCCTGCCGCGGGAGTACCTTATTCGCCTCCACCGGCAAGGCAAACTCAGTCGCTCTGGACGCGGAATCTACGCTCTGCCAGATGCGAACGTTACGGAACGCCACTCTTACGCTGAAGTTGCGAAGCGAGTCCCGGAAACTGTCATTTGCCTACTTTCAGCGCTGGCCTTCCACCAGATCACGACGCAGAGTCCTGCCTCAGTTTGGATTGCCCTCCGTCAGGGAGCAAGAAGGCCCGCCCTCACCTCGCCGTCCCTCAGGATCGTCCGTCTGTCTGGCCTATCGCTGACCGAAGGAATTGAAAATCATCAGGTCGAGGGCGTTCCCGTCCGCGTCTATTCAGCCGCGAAGACCGTCGCTGACTGCTTTAAGTTCAGGAACAAAATCGGACTCGATGTCGCAATTGAAGCTCTAAAGGACTGTCTTCGTCAAAAAAAGGCTACCGTGAATGAAATCTACCGCTACGCCAAAGTCTGTCGGGTCAGCAATGTCATTCGCCCCTACATGGAGGCGCTGTGACACGCCAGAAAGGCAAGAACACATCAGCATCCATTCGCGCCCGCCTGCTTGCTCTCGCGCAGAGCAACGGCGAGGACTACCAACGGGTGCTGGGTAGATACGCCATTGAACGCTTCTTATATCGCCTGGGTCGGTCGCCATACCGCGACAAATTCGCCATCAAAGGCGCCACACTCTTCACGCTCTGGACAGGCCACACTCACCGGCCCACAAAGGATCTGGACCTGCTGGGACGCGCCTCATCCTCCGACATCGGCGAAGTTGAAACAACTATTCGGGCAATCTGCGAAATTCCCGAAGAAGACGGTATCGTATTCGATAGCAAATCGGTCGAGGGCACAAAAATCAAAGAGGATGACGAGTACGATGGCGTGCGCATCAATCTGCACGCCGAGTTGGCCGGAGCGCGGATTCCAATGCAGATCGACATCGGGTTTGGCGATGCCGTTTACCCGGAACCCGGACTGGCCTCTTTCCCTGTCCTCTTGCCTATGGAAGCACCTCTTATTCGGGCGTATCCGCGTGAAGCCAGCATCGCCGAGAAATTCCATGCAATGGTCGTGCTCGACATCCGCAACAGCCGCATGAAAGATTTCTACGACATCTGGTTCATGGCAAACATTTGGACGTTCGATATGGCGTCCTTACGCAACGCTATCTTTGCTTCCTTTGAAAGACGCCGCTCAGCGATTCCCACAGGAATCCCGTTTGCCCTAACCGACGACTTCCTGAACGATCCGCAGAAGAAGCAGCAATGGAGTGCATTCGTGAGCCGGCTGAACCCAGCTGACAAAGCCCCCTCGCTGGAAGAAGTCGGTGCCATCCTTCGCGCCTTCCTCTTGCCATGTATCTCCGGCGACTCTCTCACAAAAGCCGAGATTCGTTCTTGGACTCCAAATCGCGGCTGGAGTAGGACCAAGGCGGATACTTCCGCAGGCTCCGCGATCACTCACTAAGGAATGATGATGAACGACGGCGCTTTTGCCTTTCAAACCATTCCAGAACAATGCTCGGCACTGGCTTTTGGCGTTCTTGGAGCTTAAAATTCAGCGTTCCCCCAAACACTGTTCACGCAAAGAGGTAACAAGCGGATGCCACGAGGGAAGACGAGCGGCGGAAAGCCGCCGAAGCGCCCGATTGAGCGCTACGAGCACACGGGCAAAAAGCGCATCAACAACCCTCCGGTTGGATTGGTGACACCGGAAACCGATCCGGTTTTGCCAACGCACAAGATTTACGATTACGTTGCGCCCGTACCATCGGTCAAACCTCGCCAGGAATTGGACTACGATCCGCATCTTGATCCGCAGTTGGTGTGGGCAGGCAAGAAGGAGCACAGCTCGTTTGAAGTGCCGACAGTCTCCTTGCATGTGCATGAGCGCATCGATCCTCACACCATCATCGAGGCCGTGCGTAAGCGCAACGGCACCGCTTTGCCGGTTCAGCCATCGCTTTTCGAGAGCCGCGAAGAAAATCCTCCCTTACGCGAAGCCATCGACTTTTATCGCCACGCTCACGGCTGGTCGAATCGCCTGATCGCCGGAGATTCGCTGCTGGTGATGAACTCGCTGCTGGAAAAAGAGGGCATGGCTGGCCAAGTGCAGATGGTCTATATCGACCCGCCATATGGCATCAAGTACGGTTCTAATTTCCAGCCATTTGTAAACAAGAGAAAGGTCGAGGACGGCAAGGACGAAGACCTCACCCAAGAACCAGAGATGGTCAAAGCATTCAGAGATACCTGGACGTTGGGAACTCATTCGTATCTTACTTATCTCCGCGACAGAATTCTGCTCGCGCGCGAACTGCTTAACAACACGGGATCGTGCTTTGACCTGACTGGCGAATTTTGTACCAGGGGAAAAGTTAGAGAAACTGGTACGAGAGGAGCTGGAGCATGGCGAGGAAGAAACACAGTCCTGAGCAGATCGTCGCGATCCTGCGGCAGATCGAAGTCGAAGTAGCCAACCACAAGCCCGTCGGGCAGGCCTGCCGGGAAGCGGGCATCACCGAACAAACCTACTATCGCTGGCGCAAGGAATACGGCGGCCTGAAGCTGGAACAGGCACGGCGGATGAAGCAACTGGAGAAGGAGAACGGTCGTCTGCGTCGGCTGGTGACCGAGCTGTCGCTGGAGAAGCAAGTCTTGAAGGACGTGGCGGAGGGAAACTTCTAAGCCCTGAACGGCGACGTTGCGCGGTGCAGCATGCCCGAGAGCATCATCGGTTTTCCGAGCGGCGTGCGTGCCGGCTGTTGGGGCAGTGGAGAGGGACGCAGCGATACATCACGATCCAGCGCGACGATGAAGACGCGCTGACGCGAGCGATCGTGCAGCTGGCGAGCCAGTATGGTCGTTACGGCTATCGCAGGATCACGGCGGTGTTGCAGCGAGCGGGTTGGAATGTGGGACGGGACCGGGTGCAGCGGATCTGGCGGCGGGAAGGGCTGAAAGTGCCGGCGAAGCAGAAGCCACGAGGCAGGCTATGGCTGAACGACGGTTCGTGCGTGCGGCTTCGGCCAGACCATGCAAATCACGTCTGGAGCTACGACTTTGTCAGTGCCTTCACCCACGACGGACGTACCCTTCGGTTGCTGGCGCTGATCGACGAGTATACCCGGAGGTGTCTGGCACTGCGGGTGGCACGACGGCTGAACAGTTACGATCTGATCGAAACGTTGGCGGATGTGATGCTGGAGCACGGAGTACCCGAGCACATCCGCTCGGACAATGGGCCGGAGTTCGTAGCGCTGAAGCTGCGGCAGTGGCTATCGGCTGTAGGAGCCAAGACGCTGTACATCGAACCCGGCAGTCCATGGGAGAACGGTTATTGCGAGAGCTTCAACGGGAAGCTGAGGGATGAATGCCTAAACGGGGAGATTTTCTACTCGTTGAAGGAGGCGCAGGTGGTGATCGAGCAATGGAGAGTGCAGTACAACACGGTACGGCCGCATTCGTCGCTGGGCTACAGGCCACCGGCACCAGAGGCAATCTTGCCGCAGCAACCGGGGCATGGAGATATGGAAAACGCTCCGCGTTTCCCACATCTCCACACCCCCGGCGGCGACTACGGACAAATTTCAAAAGAGGCGTTACACTAACATTCCACTTGGTACAAAAGATCGGTCAGGCCATCAACGCCCCGCCAGTAATGATTACCGTTGCCAACCTTGTCCACACAGCGGCGCGTGTGCAATACGCATTTGAGCATAAGCGGATACGCATTGAAGAACTCTGCGATCCAGAAAAAATACTTCACATTGATTCCAAGGTCCTGGACGAAGCCGAAGCGCAAGAGGAACCCGCCGAGCTATTGGTTGCAGCCAATTCGGTAGACGAAAAAGATGAAGAAGCCGATGAGGTAATCGTAGAAGAAAACGGTGACGCACCGAAAAAGAAGCTCACCAAAAAAGAGCGCGCCGAACGCTTACGCAAGACAGTGGACACGATTGGAAGGGAAGGCCAACCCGGCGAACAGATTCAGAACGTGATTTCCGTAGGAATGCTGTCCGAGGGCTGGGACGCCAAGACGGTCACGCACATTATGGGATTGCGAGCATTCACGTCCCAACTTCTGTGCGAGCAGGTAGTGGGGCGCGGCCTGCGTCGAACCTCGTACGAAGTTAATCCCGTCACCGGGCTATTCGAGCCGGAATACGTCAACATTTTTGGCGTACCGTTCACCTTTCTGCCCCATGAGGGCAGTGCCGACGCGCCGCCTCCGCCACCGGCTAAAGGCAAGACTAGAATTGAGCCTCTAGCCGAGCGACGGGCGCAGTACGAGATGACTTGGCCCAACGTGATTCGGATCGATCACGAGTATCGACCGATACTCTCACTAATACCCGAGAAGATAACCCGCCTGGTGCTGGACGCCTACAAGACCCCGAGTATCGCAGAACTCGCACCGATGATCGATGGCAAACCGGATTTCACCAAACTATTGAGCATTGCATAATATAGTTACAATGGAAACAGATCGGCCTGCTGCCAGAAGGCGATCACCAGGGTAGGCCGCTTGCGCATACGACGAAGCGCCTGGCGCGCGTGATGGCTCAGCTGCCCG
>JBEKAF010000102.1:0-11149 GCA_050018355.1 Terriglobales bacterium
CTGTGCACTGCGAGGCAAAAGCCATCGGACGATAGACCCCTATGCCTTGAAAATCCCCGCCCCGAAGGGGCGGAATCTACACTAACGGAGAACGCCGCTTCTCCATTTCACGCTGAGCCAAAACATTACGATTCGCTTTTCACCAAAGATAAACACATCATCTTCGGATTTCATGGATACCCATGGCTAGTCCACCGTCTGACCTACCGCCGGACCAACCGCAACCTCCATGTCCGGGGCTACAAGGAAGAGGGCACCATCACGACGGCCTTTGACATAAGGGTGCAGAACGACCTGGACCGCTTCCACCTGGTGCAAGACGTGGTGGATCGCCTGCCGCATTTAGGTTCCAAGGGCGCCTACCTGAAGCAGCAGATGCAGGACAAGATCATCGAGCACAAGCAGTACATCGACAAGCACGGCCAAGATATGCCGGAAATCCGGAACTGGAAGTGGAGCAGCCCTAAATGAATGCGCAAGAGCTCGCAGATACTGCGAGGACGCTGGTCGCCGGCGACCAGGGACTGCTTGCGATGGATGAAAGTAATCCAACCTGCAACAAACGATTTGCCAGGTTGGGGATTCCCCAGACCGAGGAGGCCCTCGTGTTGACGGCACAGCAAGCTCTGAATCATCGAGCCAGGTGCAACTGAACACGTTGGAGTTCGCCTTGGTGCTTCTGGTGGCCGCGATCCCCGTGGCGATGCCCACGGTGCTGTCAGTGGCAATGGCAGTCGGCGCACGTCTTCTGGCGAAAAAAGAAGCGATTGTGACCCGGTTGTCGGCTATCGAGAAACTAGCTGGCGTGGATGTGTTGTGCTCGGTGAAAATCAGTTCAAAGGATTTCCGCGTGCGGAAATTAGTACAAAAACTCGGGCTGGTCCGGGGGCCGCTGCGGCTACACCGAGGACCGCGAGTGTTCCGGCGAACTGGTCAACATCTGACGTCTGCGAGGAGCGAGCGTTGCGGTTCTTAGGGAAAGGAAAACCACATGGAATTAGGCATGATCGGACTGGGCCGTATGGGAACCAACATGGTGCGGCGCCTTCTGCGGGCCGGCCGCCAGCGCGTCGTTTACGATGTCCAGCCGGCAGCGGTGCAGGCACTCGTCAAAGAGGGAGCGGTCGGGACAACGTCGCTCGAAGACTTCGCGGGGGAGGGGCGCTGGACGATCGTCGCCGCCATTGACGAGTCGGTTCCGGCCCCCGTCCTCAGTGCCGCGCTGTACGAACGCTTCAGCTCGCGCGGCGAAGGCGACTTCGCCGACAAGGTATTGTCCGCCCTTCGTTACCAGTTCGGCGGCCATGAGGAAAAGGCCGCCGCCAACAAGGGAGGCGCCTGATGACCGCCTCCCGTTCAGACGCGCTGGTGCTCTTCGGTATGACGGGCGATCTCGCCCACAAGATGATCTTCCCGGCACTCTATGCGATGGCGAAACGAGGTGCCCTCAAGGTCCCGGTAATCGGCGTCGCCTTCCCGAAGTGGAGTCTGGAGCGTCTGCGCAAACGCTTGACCGACAGCATAAAGCGATCGGGCGGGATCGATAACCAGCGTGCCCTAAACCATCTTCTGTCTCTGCTCAGGTACGTGAGCGGGGATTATAAAGACCGGGCCACGTTCACCGAGATAAAAAGAGTGCTGGGTAGCGCTCGGCGCCCGGCGCACTACCTCGCTATTCCGCCCTCACTCTTCGAGACGGTGATCAAAGGACTCGGTGCCGCGAACTTGGCCGAGCATGCGCGCGTCATTGTCGAAAAGCCGTTCGGACGTGACTTGGCCTCTGCGCGGGAGCTCAACCACCTCGCGCACTCGGTGTTCCCGGAAGACTCGATCTTTCGCATCGATCACTTCCTCGGGAAGGAGGCGATCATGAATATCCTCTATTTCCGCTTCGCCAATTCGTTCCTGGAGCCGATCTGGAACCGCAACTACGTGGCCAGCGTTCAGATAACCCTATCCGAGGATTTCGGGGTTCAGGGGCGCGGCGCGTTTTACGAAACTGCCGGCTGTCTGCGCGACGTGATCGAGAACCACCTCTTCCAGGTCGTCGCGCTGCTTGCCATGGAGCCGCCGGCCGGTAGGGATTTTGGAGCCGTGCACAGCGAGAAAGCCAAGGTCTTTCAAGCCATGCGCCCTCTGAAGCCCGACGACTTGGTGCGCGGCCAGTACGCTGGCTACCGGAAGGAGCCAGACGTGGCGAAGAGCTCCGATGTCGAGACTTTCTGCGCCCTGCGACTTTTCATCGACTCATGGCGCTGGGAGGGGGTGCCGTGGTACCTGCGCTCCGGCAAGTACTTGGCCGATACCGCGACCGAGGTCATGGTGGAGCTGAAGCCGCCGCCGCAGAGGCTTTTCGCCGACTCCGCGCCAATTCCAAAGACCGGCCCGGGCAACTACCTGCGCTTCCGGCTCTCCCCCAACTCGGCCATCGCCCTCGCCGCTCGCGTCAAGCTCGCAGGGAAGGAGTTCGTCGGGGACCAGCGAGAGCTCTACCTGTTCGAAGAACGGCCGCGAGAGGAAGCGCCCTACGAGCGGCTTTTGGGCGACGCCATGGCCGGCGATGGAGCGCTGTTTACCCGCGAGGACGCGGTTGAGGCCGCCTGGGCGGTGGTCGATCCAGTCCTTAAGACCCACCAGCGGGCTCGCCCCTACAAGCGCCACAGCTGGGGGCCGAAAGAGGCTGACGCGATCATCGCTTCAGGCGGTTGTTGGCACAACCCCAGACCCGAGGAGGCATCCGCCTCAGTTGGTGGAGGGACTACAAAGGGAACACCATGATTCTCGTCACCGGAGCTTCTGGAACTTTGAATGCGGCTTGGACGACAAGCCCGCTGCGCGGAAGCAACGGCCAAGAAAAGCAATTCTGCGCGTCGCCAGGTCCGTGTCTGCGGTGCCGGACAATACAAGCTGATGTCAGGTCCACTTGAAATGCGAATAAACGTTCGTCGTTCCTTGTCTTCGCGTTCGGGCAGTCGAACTGAATTAGGCCTGTACTTCAGCCATTCAGGCTCTTCTGCAGGATGGTGAGGCGAAGCGAAAAGCTGAGGATTCGCGAAGGTCATGGAAAGTGGGATGGTCCGAAAGCAGCAGATGAACTCCTGTTGCAGAAGTTCGGGCACTGATTCGGGAGGAATCCACTGGTAAGCCGAAGCCCGATCAGGCGCGGCTTACGCCGTACGCATCCAAAACATCCCGCAGCGTCACAATCCCTTCCAACTTGTGCACATCAGCACGGCTCACCACCGGCAGGATTTCAATCTGATTCGCCCCCATGCGCTCGAGCGCCAAATCAAGCCCCTGGTCGGCGTGGACGTGCGGAAAAACCAGCGCATCCACCAGCTCACCAAGCTTCTTATCCGCACCTTCCGTCAGCTCGCGCTCCAGCCTCGCAAAATTGATGACGCCAACCACGCCTCGTCGATCCGTCATCAGCCATGTTCGGACTTCACTCGATCGAGCCCGTTCCAGGGCTTCCCGAACTGTGATCTCGGCCGGCAGCGACTCGCTCGCGGTGCGCATCACTCTTATTACCTGACGCTGACCAGATCGTTGGCGCGTCTTCGCCGAAGGCAGGTGGATGCCATCCTGCACGGCCAGCGCTTCGTAGATGGGCTCGTGCTGCAATCGTGAAGCAATGAAAAGACTCACCATATTCGCAATCATCAGCGGGACGATCACCGCATAATCCTGCGTCATCTCGAAGATCATCAGCACCGAGGTCATGGGAGCGCGCACGATCCCCGCGAAGACCGCGCCCATCCCGACCAGCGCGTAAGCGCCCGGCGTCGCCGTGTAAGCCGGGAACAAATGATGCGCCGCGGTCCCCACTGTACCTCCCAACATCGCGCCGATAAACAAGGCTGGCCCGAAAATACCGCCCGCGTTGCCCGAAGCATAACTGGTGGTAACGGCGAGAAGTTTCAGAACCACCAGCAGCGCCATTAACTGGAACGCCATCCTTCCGTTCAACGCCTCGCCGACAAACCCATAACCTACGCCGAGAACCTGCGGCACAAACCAACCCACCACGCCGACCAACAACCCTCCCGCCATCGGTTGGAACCAGACCGTTTTCTGGGGGAACCGCAAGAAGCGCGCCCGCATGCCCAGCAAGAGCTTCGCGAAGGCCGCCGAAACCACACCGCCGGCCACCCCGAGCACCGCATAGACCGCAAACTCCGCCGGATTTACCAGTTGATATTGCGGGACCTTGAAGAGCGGACTATTGCCGAGCGACACGCGCAGAACCATCCACGCCGTCGCCGACGCCAGCACCACTGCGCCCATCACCGGGGCGTAGAGGTCGCCCGTGATCTCCTCAAGCGAAAACAGCACTGCTGCCAGCGGCGTATTAAAGGCAGCTGCAATCGCCGCCGCCGCTCCCACCGGGATGAGTTTCTTTACTTGCTCGGTGCGCAGTCCGAGGAGACGTCCGAGCACGGAGCCAATGCCCGCACCAACTTGAACCGAAGGCCCTTCGCGCCCCAGCGGAATCCCGCTGGCAAGCGTTGCCGACGTGCAGAAAAACTTGCCCAGCACGGTGCGCAGCGTGATGCGCCCTTCGCGCGCAAACAGCGCCGCTTTCGTCTGTGGCACTCCGCTGCCTCGCGCATTAGGAAAATAGCGATACAACAGGTAACCGATGCCCAACGAGCCCACGACCGGAAACAGCAAACGTCGCCACGGAGCGCCGCCCACCGGATACAGCCGCATCCCCATTCGTTCCGTCAGCAAGATGAACGCGACGACCGCCATCCCGGTCAACGCGCCGATCACCAGCGCCAAAGCCAGAAAGACCTGCCCCTCACGTTGCCGCAGTTCGGCCACGCGATCTGACAGCCAGGTTCTCCACCCGCTCCCGCTCGTCGTCTGGACGCTCTCACTCATCTCTGGGGAATGTCCCACCAAGAGCACACCTCACCGCATTGACTTTGGAAGGCCGAGTCTGCGGACAAATCACGCTGCAACAGGCGAGCGGCAAATGCCCCTGATCCACACCCGAACTCGAATACCGAGTGCGCCGAGTCGAAAGCAGCATGCGCGATTCGTTGCTCTCGAACGCTCACATGCGAATCTTAGCAGCGTCCGCTTTCAGCACGCCCCTTGTTGCTCAGACGCCAGGTTTGGCAAACTGATTGTAAAGCCAAGCAAAGATAGCGCCGCCAACGAGACCGTCTACGACTCCGTAGAGCGTCCCAACGACGACTTCTGCAACGCTGCGAGCTGCATGGTAGCCGGGATAGACCGACGACATTGTCTGGAGGAATTACTGACGTAGGGCTCGCGAAATTCACTCACCTTCGCGCGGTTTCCGTGCCAACCTGGTTTTAGCGACAGTCACTTTAGTCTGGGCGCTGTCGTCGCGAAGTGTAGGTTTGTTCCAGTGCGGTAGAGGATCACGTTCTGCGAGGCGCAACAGGAGCTGCCCCCCCGGTATTCTCATCGAACAGCGTGGGTATGAAGTGGTAGGTTCGATCGACGACACAGCAACCGACAGCAGGGTGGAGGTGTAGCGGAAAAGTTCCTGGCACGTTTTACGGCACACCCAAAACCGCAACCTCAACACAATCAGAGCCAAGCTAATTATGCCTACCGACGCATCACGAAACCGTAATGATAGCCAATTGCTCATTTGCACTGAAGCCGACGTAGAGTGGGAAGCTGCACGGAGAGCCTGTCTATAAGGAGTGGCCGATTGAAGGAGTCTAGGCACACAACCCCGCCACCTATCGCCAATCGCGCGCTGCGGATGCTGGACGATCACGCCGTTTCCTCCTGCGCTTGGCGCTCTTTTTAGCGTTTTCGCGGATAAAACGTATCGCCGCGAACGCAAGGAATGCGACGAACGCAAGCCACAACACCAGTAGAACAACCTCAAAGACTCGCTCGCCTTGATCGAAGAACCGGTCCCACGGAAATGAAAATACTGCCGTGGTAAGGAGCCGAGGTTGATCTGCAGACACTCCATTTGTGTAAACCGGAGTGCCGGAGACGAGAACCCTATCTTTCAGCTCAGGCAATATCTTTCGACTGTTTCAGGCTATCTTTCGGCCAAGTTTTTGAAAGAGACCGGCTCAGAAGACCCTCGCGAAGCCAAGACCCGCTCATAGGTCAATCGACGTGCTCTCCCTCTTCGAACACACCGTCGGCCGGGGGAAGCACGTCGCGTTCGCCCGCGATCCACACATACAACGTGGGTAACAGAAAGATGCTCATCACCAAGTCCGCAATCAAGCCACCCACGATGACGATTGCAAACGGGCGCTGAGAGTCGGAACCAATCGCGTGCGAGAGAGCGGCCGGCAACAGCCCCAAAGTCGCAACCAGCATCGTCATCATAATCGGCCGCAGTCTCAACACGGCCCCCTCTACCGCAGCGTCCTCAATTGAATATCGTCGTGCTCGAAGCTGATTGATGTACTCCAGCATGATGACCCCGGTCTGCACGGATACGCCGAACAGGGCCAGGAAGCCCACGCCGGAGGAAACACTAAAATTGGTGCCGGTGACCAGGAGAGCCAGCAGACCGCCGATGCGTGCCATGGCAACGTTTGCCAGGATCAGCAACGCCCATTTGAAAGATTTGAACATCGTGTAAAGGATGATGAAGATGATGAGGATGGTGATCGGGAGTACGATGAGCAAGCGCTCGTCGGCTCTCTTTTGGCTCTCGTATTCCCCCTCCCAATCGATGTGATATCCACGCGGCAATTGCATTCTCTCGTTGACTTTCTTTATCGCTTCTTCTACTGCACCGCCGAGGTCACGGCCGCGGACGCTGTACTTGATAGCAATATACCGCTGGTTTCCTTCGCGATAAATTTCGGAGGCACCGTCCCTTTCTTCGATCTTGCAGAGCTGGGCGAGCGAAACTCGTTCGCCGGTGGGGGAGAGCACGCGGATGTTCTCAATCGCTTCCTTCTTGTCTCGGTACTGTGGTAGATAGCGCATCACCAGGTCGTATCGGGCCTCGCCTTGCAGAACTTGAGTTAGGGCGTTGCCGCCGACTGCGGTCTGGATCGCATCCTGTACGTCCGCGACATTGATTTGATATCGGGCGGCTTGCTGCCGATCAACCGTCACATTCAGGTTTGGCTGGCCCAGGACGCGAAAGACTCCGAGGTCCTCGATGCCTTTGACCCCGCGCATCACATTGACGATCTGATCGGCCTTTTCTTCGAGAACCTTCAAATCATCGCCGTAAATTTTCGTGGCAAGCTGTCCCTTAACTCCGCTGACCGCTTCCTCCATGTTGTCTGCGATGGGCTGCGAAAAGTTCCAGATCACGCCTGGCATCTTGTCCAGCTCTCGATTCATGGCGGCAATAAGTTGCTCTTTGTCTTCATGGAAGACGGGACGCCACTGTTCCTTCGGTTTTAGACCGACGTAGTACTCGGTATTGAAGAACCCAGTCGTATCGGTTCCGTCATCTGGCCGTCCCACTTGACTGGTGCATTCGGTGACCTCGGGAAAAGAGCAAAGCACTATGCGGGCCTGGTTCGCGAGCCGAATACCCTCGCTCGGTCCGGTGCTCGGCGCAAGAGTGCCTCGCACCCAGAGCGCACCTTCATCCAAGTGAGGCAGGAATTCGGAGCCGATGACGCCGCCGAATGCGAGATAAATCGCCAGAGTAAGCCCGAGCACGCCCACACCCACGGTGAGCGCACGCCGGCGAATGGCCCACCGGACTGCATCGCGGTAGTGTTCAGTCAAGAAGTGCATAACTGGGTTGCGCCATTCGTGCGCTCCCTTCGAGAAGGCAAAACTCGCCAGCACGGGTGCAATCACGATGGAGAACAGCAGCGCACCCAGCAGTGCAAACGCCACGGTCAAAGCCATGGGGTGAAAAAGCCGGCCTTCCACACGCTGCAGGGTGAAGATCGGTAAGTAGGCAGTAATGATGATCGCGATTGCGTAGAACACCGGGCGTTGAACTTCGTGCGCCGCATCACCGATCCGCTCGCTTGGTGTTCTGGTCCCGTTTTCCCGGCCTAAATGGCGCACGATGTTTTCGATCATCACCACCGCGCCATCGACCACCATGCCAAAATCCAACGCACCGAGAGACAGGAGGTTCGCGGGAACGTGTCTCAAGTCCAAGCAGATCGATGCAAACAACAGCGAAAACGGGATCGTTGCTGCAACGATAAGTGCGCCTCGTACATTGCCGAGGAATAGGAAGAGAACGATCGATACCAGGATCATTCCTTCCGTCAGGTTGCGAAACACCGTATGAGAGGTGTAGTGAACCAGATCGCTACGGTCAATGAACGCGACGACCTTTACTCCGGGAGGGAGAATATGGTCATTCAGTTCCTTTACCTTGGCGTGGAGCCCTTTGAGCGCCGATTCTGCATCGGCGCCTTTCCGCATCGGCACCCAGGCCGATACAACATCATCGTTGTCGATGACTTTTCCGTCCTCGTGACGAATCGCCCTGGCGAACTGGCCGAGCCTGATCTTTGGACCTTGCGACACGACAGCGATATCCTTCACACGAAGCGGGGTGCCGCTTTTGGTCATAATGACCGTGTTTTCGATATCGCGCACACTTCTGACTAGTCCCACTTCCCGAACGTTGATTTGCTGCAGACCTGCTTCGACGAAGCTGCCGCCGGCATTCACGTTATTGTTGGTGAGTTGTTGTTCGACCTGGGCGAGGCTGAGGCCATACGCGATGAGCTTGTTCGGATCAACTCGAACCTGGTATTCGCGCGTGGGCCCACCGAAGCTGGCCACGTCAACGATGTCCGGAACAGCCTTGAGATTCTTCTCCACGACCCAGTCTTCGATTGACTTGAGCTCCATGACGTCATATTGCGGATTGGTGCTGTGCAATGTGAAGAAGTAGATCTGCCCGGCCGGACTCCAGTCCGTACCCATTTGCGGTACCACGCCCGGCGGCAGTGTGACTTGGCCCAGCCGCTCCAGAACCCGCTCCCGGTTCCAGTCATTGTCGGACCCGTCCTCGAAAATCAGCTTCAGGTCGGAGAGTCCAAAGAGCGAGAACGAGCGCAGATGTACCACCTGGGGGATACCATTCATCACGACTTCCAGTGGAATGGTGACCTGCTGTTCGATTTGTTCCGCCGAAATTCCTGGCCACTGGGTAATGATCTCAACGTAGTTGTCTGCCACGTCAGGATAGGCGTCCACCGGAAGACGATGGAACGATACGATGCCAACGGCAAACAGCAGTATTGCAAAAGCCAACACGAGCAGGCGGTTGTTGAGGGCAAAATCAACGGCTCGACGGATCATTCATTGCTCCACAGTGTTTTGCAGTACCAGAGCATTCGAAACCACTTGATCTCCGGGCCTGATCCCTGAAATAACCTCCTGTAGGTTGCCGGGAAGCATGTTTCCTGTGACCACTTCCAGGCGTTTGAAATGGCCCGTGCTCACCGGTGTGTAGACCCACTCGCGATCATGCAAGTGCAGAATGGCGGTTGCTGGAACCGCCGCCCGCGTTTCCGGTTGCTTACCGTAGAAGGTCGCAGTGACGAACATGCCAATCCGCATCATTCCCGGGTTGGCGACTTCGAGCCGGACCTTTGCAGTGCGGAGATTCGGATCGAGAACTGGCAGGATGTTATCGATCCGCCCTTTCAAGACCCTGTTGGGATAGGCGTTCAGGCGGATATCCGCGTACTCGCCGACGTGCACGGCGTCGAGATCATTTTCGTAAACGTCGCAGATGATCCAGACATAAGAGAGATCGGAGATAGTGAACGGATTCGGGGAGCCCAATCCTTGCACGCCTGACGCGTTGGTGACTTGTTGGTCGCTGATCACGCCCGATATGGGTGCGAAGATGTCGACGATCCCCGATGGATGGTCCTTGTCCACGCCGAGAAGCCGCAACTGCTCGGTTGTTGTATCCAGGTCGACTTTGGCGTCCTGTTCAGTGTCTTCGGCTTGTTCAAGAGCGCTCTTTGCGATAGCGCCCTTGTCGTAAAGAATCTGCGATCTTTGAAGCTGCTGACGGGCCAGCCGCTCATCGTTCACCGACTTCAGATACACCTGGTAAGCTCCGGAGACATCGTTGCTCCGGACTCTCAGCAGCAACTGGCCTTTCTTGACGGCGTCGCCCAGCCTAGCCTTAATTTCTACAACTCGTCCTGCGGCTAGCGAGATCACTGGCACAGCGCGCGTGATATCGGGCTGCACCACGCCGGTGACATTCAGGGCGGGCGCCGCTTTATGCTCAACCGCTACCACCAGTGGAAACTGTTCCGGGTGGTCCACTTTGAAGTTGTTGGCGTCCAAGTCAGGCTCGACGGTTGCCGGAGGCGGCGACTCCGCTTTCGGGTCTGCTTTGGTTTCGCCGCAACCAAGAAGGAGTAAGCTCAAGGGCAGGCAAAGAATTGCTACTAGGATCAGGCCAAGAAATTTGGTTTTCATGGGATAACCTCCCGGCCCACGGCTTGATTCAATTGGGCCGCAGCCGTCAAGTAAGAACCGACTAAGTTCACGTAATTCAACTGCACGGTGCGGTACTCCGCCTGTGAATTCAGGAAATCCAGCAACGAGCTCCCGCCGTGTTGATAAGAAAAGAAAATCGTGTCCCGCACCCGGACCGACTGCTGCAGGTACTTGGTCTTGTATGGCCGCAATAGAATCAGATCGCTTTCGAGTGTGGCGTAGCCGGAATCTACGTCACCCAGCACTGCTGCTTCGGCGGCGTCGCGCAATCTTTCATTGCGCCTGATATCGAGTTGCGTGCGCAGCTTCTCCCCCTGGTTGCGGTCGAAGATGCGGAGAGGGATGGCGATACTGGCACCCAGCGTTTGGTGGGCAAACGGGTTGTTGAACGAGGGGTTGTACGAATACCACGCGCTGAAGGTTGGATCGGTTGAGCCGTTCGCAACCGCCAGCTTGTGGTCGGTTTGGGCTTTGTCCACGGCTTCGACGGCGGCCTTCAAGTCGGGCCGCGTGTTCAGAGCAATCTTCCGGAACTCGTCCCGCGGCAGGAGTTGGTCATTGAAATCGAACGGCCCGGTCACGTCCAACTGATCTACCGGAGTTCGGGAATTCAGCAGCGTGAGCAGTTGGATTTTTGCGGTTTCCAGGTTCTCCTCGGCAGCTTGCAAATCCGATTCATACTGGACCCGCTGCAGTTCCAGGCGGTCGAGATCAATCTGCGCAA
>JBEKAF010000103.1:0-11082 GCA_050018355.1 Terriglobales bacterium
GGGCAGCTGAGCCATCACGCGCGCCAGGCGCTTCGTCGTATGCGCAAGCGGCCTACCCTGGTGATCGCCTTCTGGCAGCAGGCCGATCTGTTTCCATTGTAACTATATTATGCAATGCTCAATAGAATTGAACCAGTCGGCGCACTCACAAGCCTCGGTCTGTACGCCCCAGGTGAGTGGCTCGCCCGGCGGCAGGTCGCAATACCAGTCGTAAAAGGAAAGGAAGACTCCGCCGATGTAGTGCGCCAGCCGCGAACCCGCACAGAAACTGACCGGGCTCATGGCCGGGATGACACTGAAGAATGAATTGGTATCCGGGCCGTAGTTGTAGACATTGTCGAGCAGTTTGTCGGCAACCATCGTGAGCGCTTCGTCCCAAGTGGCGCGGCGCCACTTGCCTTCGCCGCGTTCTCCGGTGCGAATGAGCGGATAGCGAAGGCGCTGCGGGCTATAGACATATTCCGTAAAGCAGCCGCCCTTCTGGCAGCCGCGTGGGTTGTAGTCGGGGAGGTCGGCACTGATACGCGGATAATCCGCGGCCTGTTCTTCCCGGACCATCACGCCGTTGCGCACGTACACCTTCCACGAACAGGACCCGGTGCAGTTAGCAGAGTGCGTGGAGCGGACGACTTTGTCCCACGTCCAGATCTTGCGGTAGAAGTCTTCCCAGCCGCGATAGGGGTAGCTGCGCAGCGGATCAAAGTCTCCCGTCAGCGTAGTCAACACAGGCTTCTCTTTGCGCGAGCAACCGGGCAGAGCGAGGGTGGCGGCCGTCATCGCCGCGGTTTGGATAAAACTACGCCGCGAGAAGGGTTTCTGAGGTTTGTTCTTGTCGCTCATGGCTTGCCTCCCGGAGGAGTTCCTAAAATCGCGTTCTGCGCCATCGCTTTCCGATCTTTTGGTTCTCCCAGCGTCCGCAAATAAGCGAGCACGTCGGCGATGTCCTGATCGCTGAACGCCGGCGCATCGTTACGCTGGAATGCGGGCATCGCGGTTCCGATGCGGCCGTTGCGAACGGTGCGGATGATGAATTCGTCGGTGGCAGCTTGTTGGAATACCGGATTGCCGATCTCGGGGGCCATTCCACCGCGGCCATTCATGCCGTGGCAGCCGGCGCAGTTTCTCAGGAAGAGAGAAAGACCGTTGCTGGCGTCCCCGTGCAGCGTCAAAGCCGTCATCGCGGGAGCCGCCGGAGCGCCCGGGCCCGAAGCACCCGAACGAAGATATTCGATCACTCCGATGATTTCTTCGGGAAGCAGTCCTCCGGCATGCGGACCCCAGGCGGGCATCTGGGTGCCGGGACGTCCTTGCTCGATGTTGCTTTGGAAGTATTCGCGAGTTGCGGTTGAGATCAGCGAGGCGCCGCGAATCGCTGGAATAAAGCGGTTGAATTTCTTGTCCCAGCGAGTGTAGGTGCCGTTGCCGTGGCAGGCCGTGCAGTACTGCCTGTAAACCTGCTCTCCGGTCAAGGGCACGGGATGGAGCGCGCGGTATTTCTGCTCAATCTTGTCGGGCGCGAGATAGCTTTCCGGTACATCCCGCTTCCACTGCGAGAGCATGTACGCAGTAAGCGCCAGCGCTTCCGTACGAGTGACGGTTGGATTGCGCATCAGGCTGTCGGGAACCACTCCACCAGGATCGCGAAAGTGCGCATTCTGCCAATTCCACGTGGTGTGCGGCGGCTTCAGGTTCGTCATGATGAGCTGGTGCTTGGTCTTCGCGCCTTCATTGTCGAGCGCTGGGCCGAGCGCGCCGCCGCGTCCACCAAGCTTGTGGCAGGAGCCGCAACTCTTATCCTGATAGAGCTTCATGCCAGCGACCAGCAGCGGGATCTGATCAGGCGGCAACTTTTCTGCGTCGTGGCAGGTGACGCAAGTGGACTCGGTCATCTCTGGCGGCAGCAGCGGATAGTCCCAGAACACGTCTTCGGCCTTGGCTTCGTTGAAACTCATGGCCGCGCCCTGCCCGTGATGACACACCGTGCAGCCGAAGCGGTCCACGGGATGCTTGTCGAGGATATGACCGGGATGGGTGCGATGCGGCGGCGGCACATCAGTCATGCGCGGATCGTCAATGCCGTTGTGACAGGAGACGCAACGATCCACGGTGCCGAGAGCGGGGATGCTGGCCTGCTTCATCTCGACGCGGAACTTGGCGAGCAGCTCGCGGCCGCGATCGTCGGTGGCTTTCTCGCGAAGAATGTTGCGGTACTCTTGTTGCACGGTCCGCCACTGCGCCAGATAGTTCTCGTGCACCGCTGCGCCTACCAGATAGACGATGGTGACGAAGCTCGCCACCAGCAGGAGCCAGCGATAAATCCGTGATGGGTCTTTCATCGCATTCTCCTCTCTAGTGCACCGGCCACTGCGAGGGCCACCAGTAAAAATGCCAGTTGGGTCCGCGATGGACAGTCGCGAAGTAAGTCAAAATCGTGAAGCCGACCAGAAAACAAGTGAATAGTGAGACCGCCGCCAGGCGCACCGAATCCTTCCGCTTCAGGATGAAGAGCGACCAGGCGGCAAAGATCAGCACGAGCAGCGAACCGGGGTTAATCGCGATGATCCAGAGCTGGTGGATGTTGGGGAACCAGTTGCGCAGCCAACCGTAGTTGACCGTGAAAGCGAGCATGCCGACGGTCACGGCGCAGGCAAAGAACAAGGATTGCCAGAACACCGAGCGCTCGTTGCTGGTACCGAACCAAGTGCCTTCGCCTCCAGGACGACGGTCGAGGAACGGGATCAGCGCCAGTCCAACGACCACGATCACTGGAATCAGCAGGCCGCCGGTAAATGCCGAGTATGAAACCAATTCCTGAATCCCGAGGAAGTACCAGGGCGCTTTCGCCGGATTCTCCGGAATGGCCGCGTTGGCGAGTTCTTTCAGCGGCGCGTCGTAGTAGAAAGACAAGATCAGCGTAACCGCCACCGTAGCCATGAAGACAGAGAGTTCCGCCCAGAACAGATGCGGCCAGCTCATCACCGTGTTTTCAGGGCCGCGATTTACCGGCGGCCGCTTGCCTTTCACCAGCGCCATCAGGCCATAGGTTTTTGTGGCCAGGGGCTGAAACACGGTGCGCCGTTCGCCTCCCCATTCCGCGAGTCCACCAGGCGGGTCTTCCGGCTTGGCGAGGCCGCCATCCTTTCGGATACGCCAGAAGTGCACGCCTAGCAGCGTGACAAGTGCGAGCGGAAGAACGAAGACATGCAGAACGTAGAACCGAATCAGCGCGTCCTGCCCGACGTAGTTTGCGCCCAGCAACAGTCGCTTCTGGAAGCCGCCAGGATCGAAGAATTTGGTGATGCCGATGGCATCGGTGAACTCGCGCGGCGAGTTGGCAATGTTCGAGCCGATGGTGATCGCCCAGTAAGCCAGTTGATCCCAGGGCAGCAGGTAACCGGTGAAGCTCAGGGCCAGAGTGATGACCAGCAGTGCGAGTCCGACCAGCCAGTTGAACTCGCGCGGCTTCTTGTAGCTCGCCGTGAAGAAGACCCGCGCCATGTGCAGCAGGACGACCAGCACCATCAACTGCGCCGACCAACGATGAATATTACGGATGAAGCGCCCCGTGGAAACTGTGAAGTGAATGTCTTTGATGGACTGATAGGCGAGATCGGTCGAGGGTTTGTAGTAGACCATCAGAAGAACGCCGGTAATGATGGTGATCACGAAGCTGGCCGCTGCCATCAAGCCGAGTCCGAAGGTGAGCGTCGGGCTGAGCGTGCGAAGGTGCACGCGCACGCTGTGGATGTGCAGAAACAGGTTATGGAATGTGGCCTGCGACTCTTCGCGCTCGGATTCTGGCGCTTTCCCCAGGCGGAAGCAAGCGTCCTTCACGGTATGGGGGAGTTCGTGCAGGTTGTGGACAAATTCGCGGGTGGCGGTCTCTGTCACGGGTTGCCTCCTACACGCGGTAACGCGTGCCCTCCTGGACCTCGTTGTCGGCATTGACGATCAAGTCGCCGTTGGCCGCGCGGCTGACCTCGAGCCAGGGCAACGGTCGCGGAGCCGGCCCCCCAATCACGTTGCCATTGCTGTCGAACCGTGAACCATGGCAGGGACAGGCGAACCCGTCCTTCGACCGCGCCACGGTGCAGCCCAGGTGTGTGCAAGTACTGGAGATCGCGTAGAAGCCTTCGTCGTCACGGAACAGCACCAAGTTCTGGTCGGTGAAGGCGGTTTCACTGCCAGCGGAAAACTGCTCCGGTGAACCGAGTTTGAAGCGGCGCACGGGGCCGGGCAGCACCGCCGGATTGGGCAGGCGGAACATTCCGGCAGCCGCTGTGCCCATGGCGACAAAGAAACTTCCCAGCGACGCAAAGCTTAGAAAGCTGCGCCGGCTGACACGGGGTGGATCTAAACGGGACATGGCTTCCACTCCTTGGCAAAATTGAACTGTTCCATGGTGATGGCAGTGGTGGGACAACGCTCGGCGCACAGGCCGCAGCGGATGCAGCGTTCTTCGTCCTTGAGGATTGCGGAGAGGTCGGAAGGATCGAGGTTCAACTCGCGCGTTGCCGTCTCGAGTTCGGGCGAAAGCGCTAGCCGGTCGAATGTCACCAGCTTCAGGCACACGGTGGGACAGACATCCACGCAGCCTCCACACAGAATGCAACGCTCGCCGTCGAAGATGGTGTTGATGCCACAGTCGAGGCAGCGGCCGGCTTCCGCGCGGGCTTGCTCTTCGTTGTAGCCGATCTCGACCAGCGCGCTGGGACTCTTCAGGCGCTCTTCGGCCGAAAGTGTAGGAATGTGAAGGCGCGAGCGGCGCTCGTAGTGTTTTTCCCGGTGATAGTGCTCGATGGGGGAATGGAACTGGACTTCTTCGGGCGTGATTCCCTTACCGCGCAAGGAGCGATAGACGGAACGAGCCGCCTGCTTGCCGCTGGCGATGGCGTGGATCATGAGCCGTGGCCCGTAGGCAATGTCGCCGGCGATGAAGACTCCAGGTGCTGAGGTCGCGCAAGTCGCCGGATCGTTGACGATCTGCTGCGGCGAACGCATCTCGATCCCATCGCGCTGGGGGTCGATGAAGCTCAAATCGGCGGACTGTCCGACCGAGAGAAGGACCGTGTCACCCTCGATCTCCGTGGTGGCGGACTCATCGAATTTCGGTGCAAAGCGCTTACTCTCGTCGTACACGCGGGTACAACGCACGAACCTCACGCCGCGCGCGAACTTCTGGCCATTTCTCTCCTCGACCAGAACCTCTTTCGGACCCCAACTGTTGTGGCGCGTCACACCCTCTTCCTGTCCTTCAAGGATTTCCACCGTGTCCGCAGGCATCTCTTCGAGTGACTCCAGACACACCAGGTTTACCTGCCGCACTCCCGCCATGCGGACCGCCGTGCGTGACACGTCGTATTCTTCCTGGCGCAGGACCGTACGAGCCACGTCATACGCAACGTTGCCGCCCCCGATCACAATCACCCGCTGTCCCAGCGAGACTTCTTTGCTCAGCGAAACATCCCGCAGAAAATCAACGCCGCCCATCACCCCGATCGCGTCGGCGTTGGGAATCGGCAGCGCCCGCGACCGCTTGGCGCCGCAGGCAATGACGACCGCAGCGAACTCGCGGCGCAGGTCGGCAAAGTTTACGTCCTTCCCCACCTGGGCGTTACAGCGGATCTCGACACCGAGGGATTGAATCACCGCAACTTCCGCGCGGATCAACTCCCGGGGCAGACGGTAGCCGGGAACGCCGGTGTAGAGCATGCCGGCAGGCTGCGGCTCCATCTCGAAGATTGTGGGACGAAAGCCCATCAAGGCAAGATCGTGTCCCGCGGCTAGACCCGCAGGCCCGGAGCCAATAATGGCGATCCGTTCTCCTGTGGGCTTGGGAAACTCGGCATTCGCAAGGAACTCGAGCAGGTGGCTGAGTTCCTCGATGTCGTCACACTCACGCGTCTCTGTCTTGTTTTTTAGATACGGAAACAGTTCACGGCCGGCATCGCTGCGGGCATCACTTCCGAACTTCTCACAGACAAACCGCTTCAGGGCTCGGATCGAGATGGGCTGATCGATAGTTCCCCTGCGGCAGGCCGCCTCGCACGGAGCACCGCAGATACGGCCACAGAGCGAGGCCAATGGATTCGGCCCGCGCGCAATCAGGTAGGCGCGTTCATAGTCGCCCTCGGCAATGGCCCGCACGTATCCGCGAGCATCGGTATGAACCGGACAGGCATACTGGCACTTGATCTGCTCTCGCCAGTACTCGTGGTCCGCCACCCGGACTTTATAGCGTGGTTCGTCCACGGCTCTCGCCTCGGATACACCAACCGCCAATCCTATGCACAGAAGCGGCAACTGGCTGTGACCAAAGTCACGGTCAGACGCATTTGGGTTCATCGAGCCCAATCCGCGGGCACTGGCAAAAGCTTCGCAGGCTTTGGACATGCCAGCTTGCCGGCAAAGAGCTGCAGCGGTATGACGATTACCGCGCCCCTAGTGGAAAGGTCGCAGTCAGCAGTTTTGGACGGTTTTCCTCGCCGCGTTCATAGTCCGCCACAGCTCGATTCCCCACCAGAGCAACGCGGTGAATTCGATGAACCCAGTAAACCCGACCAGCGGGTAAGCGATGCTGGGCACGAAGTCAGTCAGTACCTGAAACACCACGCGGCCGGTACAGCCAAGGTTAATGAGTTTCAAGCTCAGCACGGACCCCAAGTTCTTCCACAAGTTGCACGACATTATCGCTATTTCGTGCCATCAGACTTCCCAGAGATAAAGACTGAAGCTTGCGCCGGTTGACTCACTCCCATAAATATGGGAGCATGACTTCATGAAGACTACGTTGGAAATTCCCGATGCCATCTTTCGTCGCGCCAAGACGGTGGCTGCCGAGCGCGGGATTCCTTTTCGAGCGCTCGTCTCGGAGGCGCTGGCGGACAAGCTACGCACCCAAGGCGATAGGGACAGCAAGCCCTGGATGAAGACGTTCGGCAAACTCCGTCACCTGCACAAGGAAACGGCCAGAATTAACCGGATCATTGAAGAAGAGTTCGACCAGATCGAGACTGAGGATCAACAGTGATCCTGGACACCAGTGGATTGTCAGCCGTCGCAGATGGCGATGCGGCCCTGGAGCCGATCCTTCGCAAAGCAGCGGAGGTCGCCGTTCCGGTAATTGTGTTGGGCGAATACCGATATGGAATTCAGCAATCACGCGACCGGCAGCGCTACGAACAATGGCTGACGGAAACGATTTGCAACTACCGGGTACTCGATGTGGATGAAGAGACGGCCATCTCTTACGCTACTATTCGAACCGAACTCAAGAGAGCCGGAACTCCAATTCCTTCCAACGACGTTTGGATTGCCGCGCTCTGCCGTCAGCATTCTTTCTCCCTCCTAAGCCGGGACCGCCATTTCGATCTTGTTGGCGGAGTCGAGCGAATAGATTGGTAACCTTAAGACACCGACAACTAGCGGTCTTGCGAGCCCGGCGATGACCCCGGCGAAGCGGGGCCAAGATTGATCTTGAGCAGGAGCCATGGAAGCTCTTCTTGCCGCAGTTTATTGGAGCGCTCTATCTCGAGCGGTTTGCAAGGCGGTCCTCGACACGGTTCTGTCTGTCCGGGGCGATGCTTTCTGGAAGCGGCGGAGAAGGTGGGCTCAACGCGCTGCTGCAGCGTATGGTGCCTGGTTCCACTCTTGGGCGGGGTTGTTAGGATGAAATCCTTAATGACCAGTGGAAAAGGAACCCACGTCCCAAAATACAGTCCGGAGAGTGGATTCCACCTAGTCTATGCTGTCGAATGCGGCTCTTAGGGAAATCGGGCTTCGGATTTCAGCCCGCGAGAGGGGCAGGAGGCTCACGATCTCCATGCGGCCGGCTAGACTCTCCGAAACCTGAGGCAGAGTCAAAATATTGGCTGAGCCCGTCAAACAGAAACCGGCCGGCTCGGCGATCGTCATCCACCGACTTCTTGATGGCCCGGAGGAGGTCGGGCAACTCGCTGTACTTCGTCACCCAGGGCTGCGATCGCGAAGCTGGGCGGCCTGGTCAAGGCCGAGTTGAGCAACGTGAGGACCGTTCTATCGAGTTAGAACTTGCTGTCGTTTTGAGCGGTGCTCGGCTTGGGGGGATGCAAATTCCGTCGTGGTGGCCTATCAAGGACTAGGTGCGCTGCGTCACAGCAGTGATTGACTGGGGTCACTGCGGGCCGACAAACACAGGAGTACGGTCAAAATGGCTTTGTTTACTCTGTTGCTGCCGTTTCCAAGTGTGCGGCTGGCTTGGTGGTGAACCTGAAAGTTGCCGGACGGACACCAGGAGGGGAACAAGCCCATGAGCGATCCGCCCTCCTACGAGCAACTCAACACGAATTTCGACTGGGCGATTGCTGAACGCGAGCTAGGCTATCGGCCGGGCGATGTGATCAATATCGGTTGGATGTGCAGTGATCGCCTGTGCCGCCTAGGACTGGCACAGAAGCTGGCGCTGCTCTGGGAAGACTATCAGGGCAACCAGAAGCGCTTCACGTATGACGATCTTCGTGTCTGCTCCAACACCATCGCCCATTTCCTTGCCAGCCTCGGAATTCTCCCCGGCGAGCGGGTATGCCTCTTTCTAGACCGGGTACCCGAGCTGTACATCGGATTTCTGGGCATTCTGAAGATGGGCGCGGTGGCCCAGCCACTCTTTTCAGCATTTGGAGACGAATCTCTTTGTGTGCGGCTCAAAGACGCTGGGACGTCGGCGATCATCACGCAGAAGAAACATCTCCATAAGATCCGCAAGATCCGGGACCAGCTCCCGAACTTGCGGCACTGCATCGTGGTGGATGCGCCCCAGGCGTCTCTACAGCAACGCGAGACTGCCTTCGCGATGGAACAAACGCCGCCCGTCGATCACTTCCCAATCTACCCGACGAAGGCCGAATCTCCGTCGGTTCTGCACTACACCTCTGGCACCACGGGTCAGCCCAAGGGTGCGCAGCACGTCCACTACTCGATCATTGCGCAGTATCTCACCGCGAAATGGGTCCTCGGGTTTCGGCCTGACGACATTTATTGGTGCAATGCCGACCCGGGTTGGGTAACCGGCACGTCCTACGGCATCATCGGTCCCTGGGCGAACGGGATCACACAAGCAGTTCTAGACTCCGGTTTCAACGCCGAGAAATGGTACGAGTTCATCGAGAAGTACCGCGTTACCGTCTGGTATTCGGCACCGACTGCCATCCGCCTGCTCATGAAGGAGGGAGCGGAAATCATCCGCAAGCATGATCTGTCCAGCTTGCGCCATCTAGCCAGCGTGGGCGAACCGCTGAACCCCGAGGCCGTGATCTGGTCGAGAGAAGCCTTCGGGAAACCGTTCCACGACACGTTCTGGCAGACCGAAACTGGTTGCATCGTGATTACGAATTTTCCCGGGATGGAGATTAAGCCCGGCTCGATGGGCAAGCCGTTTCCGGGAATCACCGCAACGGTGTTGGATCCGAAGACGTACGAACCGGTGAATCGGGCCGCTGCGGCAGGTCTGATTGCGCTACGCCCAGGCTGGCCGTCGCAGATTCGCGGCTATTGGAACAACGCCGCCGGATACCAGGCGAAATTCAGGAATGGATGGTACCTGTGTGGCGACCGCGCCTCCATCGACGCGGATGGCTATTTCTGGTTCATGGGGCGCGATGACGACGTCATCAACACCGGCGGGCACTTGGTCGGCCCCTTCGAAGTCGAATCGGCTCTGCTGGGATGCCCGGCCGTCGCCGAGTCTGCCGCCGTCGCGAAACCTGACCGCGTCAACATGGAAGTTGTGAAAGCGTACGTGACCGTAAAGCCAGGTTTTCAACCATCCGACGACCTTGAACTGGAAATCATGAACCATATTCGCAAGCGGCTGTCGCCGCTGGCAATGCCCCAGGAAATCGAGTTCGTTGACTCGCTGCCCAAGACGCGCAGCGGCAAGATCGTGCGCCGTATCCTGCGGTGCAAGGAATTCCATGAACCCGTGGGGGACCTCTCCACTATCATGGACGACTAAACAGAGGCCAGTTATGGACGAAATCACCCAAGCAGTTCGCGATTACATCATGCGGGAGTACCTGGAAGAAGGAGACGAGCGAACGATCACCGAGACAACGCCACTGATTTCAGGTGGCATTGTGGATTCGTTTTCCATGGTGTCTCTGCTTCGGTTTCTGGAGAAAAAGTACTCGATTGACATTCCCGACGAATGCGCCACTCCGGAAGCTTTCGACACCGTCGAGCGCATCGTGGGTCTGGTGCGACGTTTCCAGAAAGCTGAAGTCATCAAAGGCTAGAGCGTGCCCGCCGCCGGACCCGGTTCGGCTTGGGCACCGCACTGAACAAATCTTATTACGCGAGGCGCGTCATGGCTTTTGCCGATACAGTTCGCCAGCGCTATCAGACCGATCTCCAGGGAATCAAAGCCGCAGGCCTGTTCAAAGAGGAGCGGTATATCCACTCGCCGCAGTCGTCGGAAATTGAGGTGGAGTTTCCAATGGGCTCTGCCATCCGGAAGTGCATCAACATTTGCGCCAACAACTACCTCGGACTCTCCAGCCATCCCGAGGTCATCGCCGCCGCGCACGCGGGATTGGACGCACGTGGGTACGGCATGTCCTCGGTGCGCTTCATCTGTGGTACGCAGGACATCCATCGGGAGCTGGAGAATCGCCTGACCGCGTTCCTCGGCACCGAAGATACCCTGCTGTTCCCCTCCTGCATGGACGCGAATGCCGGATTCTTCGAGGCCTGCTTGAATGAGCAGGACGTGATGATCGCCGACCGGCTCGTCCACGCCTCGATTGTGGATGGAATGCGGCTGTGCAAGGCGATGCAAGACACCTACAAGCATTCCGACATGGGCCATCTTGAGGAGAAGCTGCAGGAACACCAGGACAAGCGGTCCCGCATGGTGATCACAGACGGCGTATTCTCGATGGACGGCGACACCGTCAAGCTGGCCGACATCGTCGCGCTGGCGGAGAAGTACAACGCCATGGTCTTCGTGGATGACTCGCACGCTACCGGCTTCATGGGCAAAACCGGACGTGGGACGCACGAGCACTGCGGCGTGTTCGGCAAGATCGATGTGATTACTACGACGCTGGG
>JBEKAF010000104.1:0-11003 GCA_050018355.1 Terriglobales bacterium
ATCATCCCTGGAGAAAAGGCTTTTCCGCCAAGGCCCGCGCACTCTTTTCCGGGGCAGCATGAAACCACAACCAGGGGACATTTCTATTGTGGACAAGACGGGGACATTTCTAATGTGGTATGACACAGCGGTTCTTTCAAGCTTGACAGCGTGCCGCCGGGAACATACACTTTTACGGCTTGGCACGAACTTTACGGAACTCAGACTCAGAATGTAACGGTTGCTGCCGGGAAGCCAGCCGCCGTCAGTTTCACCTTCAAGGCAAAGTAGAGAACCGAACCAAAGTCGTGGCCGTGGGGGCACCGACTGCGGCGGCCGCCCAGCGAACTTGAGGAGGCGGCTCCGAGACAGACCATAAAGCGAGGAATCTAATGCCGGGTAAAGTGTTTGCGTTCGTAGTGGCGATCATCACGCTGGCTATCGCCTATTGCGTAATCACTCACGTGTGGTGGATGCCGGTGGATATTTCCGTCCACGGACCCAAGATCGATGGCCAAATAGAAGAAACCCTATTCGGGGCAGGCATTCTGTTTATTGCCGGACAACTGGTGCTGGCGGCATTTGCCTTTCTGTACGGTGACAGCAAGGGCGCGCGCAAGATGAAATCGTTCCCCGGTGGCGCGAAACCTCTCATCATCTTCGCGTTTGTCATGGTTGGCATCGAAATTCTGGTGCTCTCGTTCGTCGGTTCCAAGGCGTGGGGCTCGGTCTACTTCACGCCACCGGACCCCAACTCGGTGCGCGTCGATGTTCAAGCGGGGCAGTTTGCGTTTTTCTTCCGTTATCCCGGGCCGGATGGCAAGTTCGGGCCGCTGCACCCGGAGCTTATTAATGAGGGAAACCAGAATTACTTTGGCCTCGACCCGGAGCACGACGCGGATGCGAAGGACGACATCGTGACCGCGGGGCTGGCGATTCCGGTGAACAAGCCGGTGCTGCTCACCCTGCACTCCAAGGATATGGGGCACTCCTTCGATGTGCGGGAGCTCCGCATCCAGCAAGACTTTGTGCCCGGGATCGTGATTCCGATCCACTTCACCGCGAACCAGACGGGGAAGTTCGAAATTGTGTGCACGCAGCTTTGCGGTCTTGGGCATTACAACATGAAGGCGTATCTCGAGGTTATGTCGCAGGCAGACTACGATAACTGGCTGAAGCAGCAAGCGGCCATGCAGTAACTGAAGTGCATCTGCTTCCTAAACGGGGCGGACGAAAAAACATCTCTCGTGGGGTGAGATCATATGCACGATATGTCAGCGCACGCGGCTGCGCACCATGCACCGCCGAGCGGTTTCATTCGCAAGTACGTCTTCAGCGTGGATCACAAAATAATTGGGATCCAGTACACGACCTTGAGCCTGGTGGCGGCGTTCATTGGGATGGCGCTTTCCTGGGCCATGCGCATCCACCTGGGCTGGCCGACGGCGAGCATTCCTCTTCTGGGCACGCTCTCTCCCAATGGCGCTCCGGGGGGCGTTCCGACGCCGGAGTACTACTTGTCGTTGATGACCATGCACGGCACGATTATGGCGTTCTTCGTGCTGACCGCGGCGCCGATGGCCGGGTTCGGCAACTTTATGCTGCCGATCCAGGTGGGTGCGGCGGACATGGCGTTTCCCCGGTTGAACATGTGGTCGTTCTGGGTCACGTTCGTCGGTTTCGCTGTCGCCTGCGCGACGTTTGTCATCCCCGACGGCCCGCCGATCTCCGGCTGGACCGCGTACGCGCCGCTGAGCGCTGTGGGCCAGGTTGCGGGTCCGGGTCAGGGCCGGGGCCAGGATCTCTGGGTACTTTCGATTGCGTTCTTCTGCGTGGCGTCGCTGCTCGGGGCGCTGAACTTCATCGTGACCACGATCGATCTGCGCACCAAGGGCATGACAATGTCGCGGCTGCCCGTGTCGACCTGGGCGTGGTTTATAAACGCGTGGGTGAGCTTGCTGGCTTTTGCCGTGCTGTTGCCCACTGGCCTCCTCCTGCTGCTCGACCGCGTCGGCGGAACCAGCTTCTTTATTGCTGGGGGAACAGTGGTCAATGACAAGGTGCTGCCGCACTCCGGCGGTTCGGCGCTCTTGTACCAGCACCTGTTCTGGTTCTTCGGACATCCGGAGGTTTACATCGTCATTATCCCGGCGTTTGGAATCGTCGCGCACGTGATGCCGACGTTTACCCGACAGCCGCTGGTGGGGGGCTGGAAGGTGATCACCTTTGCCACTGCCACCGTCGGTGCCCTGAGCTTCGTCGTTTGGGGACATCACATGTTCGTGAGCGGGATGAGCCCGTATATGGGGATGGTGTTCTCGGTGCCGACGCTGATCATCACCATCCCGTCGGTCATTGTGGTGATGGTGTTCGCGTTCTCCCTATACGGCGGCAACATCCGCTTTACGACTCCGATGCTGTTCTGCCTCGGTTTCATCTCGCTCTTCATCAGCGGGGGAATCGGTGGATTCTTCCTGGCGCAGCCGGCGGTCGATTCCTATCTGCACGCGACCAGCTTCGTGGTGGGCCATTTCCACTTCACCATGGGCCTCTCCGCCATCTTCGGGGCTTTTGCTGGCTTCTACTACTGGTTTCCGAAAATGTGGGGCCGGATGATGAACGAGACGCTCGGCAAAGTGCACTTCTGGCTGACTTTCGTTTGCGTGTACCTGGTTTTCATGACCATGCATTTGATGGGCCTCACCGGGGTGGTGCGCCGCTATTCGTCGTATGTGGCCGACTTCATGGTCCCGCAGATTCCCACCAACCGGTTCATGACCGTCGCCGCTTTGCTGCTGGGCGCGACGCAGTTCATCTTCCTGTACAACGCGATTTGGAGCCGCTTCAAGGGACCCAAGGCTCCGGACAATCCGTGGGGAGCGACCACGCTGGAATGGGATACGACATCGCCGCCCCCGTTTGACAATTTTGGCGGACGGCAAATGACCATCCATCACGGTCCGATGGAATACGACGGCGACGCCAGCGTGATGCAGACTTCGCCGGAGAAGGCCATCGCGGGAACCTAACTAGGTGGCGGAAACTGGCGGTTCATCATAACATCGGGGTCGAACAACACTCGGAGGGAGGCATCGTGAACCAAAGCGAACTGACCATGGGAATGGGGCATGAAGTGGTGATGGAAGCTTCTCCATACGGCATTGAAAAGAAGAAGCTGGGGATGTGGATCTTTATCGTCTCCGACGCCTGCACGTTCGCCACGTTTCTGTTTGGCTACGGCTACATGCGCGTGGGCAGCCACAATTGGGGGACGCCGTTCGAGTTCTCGTCGATCTTGAACGGGATCATCATGACCTTCGTCCTGCTTTCCAGCAGCCTTACCATGCTGGCGGCGGTTCGGGCCACGCAGGCCGGGCAGAAAGCGTCGGCCAGCAAATGGCTGGTCATGACCATGCTTCTGGGCACGGTGTTCGCGATCCTCCACCTGTGGGAATGGCATAAGATGTTCGGCGAGGGCTGGGGGCTGTTCTCCAACCCGATGGGCGGCGCGCATCAGTTCGGCGCGTGCTTCTTCAGCGTCACGGGGCTCCATCTGACCCACGTCGTCACCGGCGTTATCGCACTGGCTTTTATCGCGCGGGGCTACAACCGAGGACGCTACGATGCCAGCCACGTCGAAACGGCCGGTCTTTACTGGCACTTTGTCGACCTGGTCTGGATGTTCGTTTTTCCATTGATGTACTTGATGAACGCCGCGGGTTGAGCGGAATTTCGAGCAGGAGGGAGAAGCTGTCATGTCATCGAATCAAGAGCCGGGAATGGGTTCTTACGCAGGGATCGTGGTCGGGCTGATGATCATCGTAGTGATTGAGGTGATTCTAACTTATCAGCATTTGCCGGTGCGAACCTTGCTCTTCTCCTTACTCTGCCTGGCGTGTTTCGAGGCGTTCGTGGGCATCATGTACTTGATGCACGTGAAGTACGAGAGTCCACTTTTGTTCTGGACCATATTTCCCGCCACGCTCTTCGTGTTGATGATGCTGAACTACTTATGGCCGGACGCGTACCGCATGGCGAGGATGAGTCTGGGGTACTGACGCGGTCCGAAGGAGATCAAGTGAATATTGCAAAACAGACGAGTGTGCGGTATCTCAAGCTGGGGCTGGTCGGACTGGCGTTCCTGCTCTTGATCAGTCCAGACCTGCACGCGCAGGGCTGCGCCATGTGCTACCAGAGCGCTGCCGCCTCGGGCGCCCGTCTCATCCACGCTCTGAAGAGCGGCATTGTGGTTTTGATGATTCCGCCTCTACTGATGACCGGCGTTTTCGCGCGCCTCGTGTACCGCAGGCGCAACCTGTTTCATGAGGAGTTCGTGGAACACGACGAGTTGTGACAGTTTCGGCGGCAAGCACCAGGTTTTATCACGATCCTGTAAGAAAAGACCCGTCGGCATCAATTGGGGAATATAAGGAGTCTGAAGTTATGGCAACCACAGTCCACGAACCGCCGCAAATCGAACCTCGCCGCTTGCCGGATGAAGGGCACTCTGGAAATGGCGGCGGGTGGAATCTGGTTCCGACTGAGGGCGATTTGCGTGCGGTCGACGACCGCTCGCCAGAACCGGCCAAAACCGGCATATGGGTTGCGCTGGCGGCGATCACGATGTCATTCGCCGCGCTCACCAGTGCCCTGTTCGTTCGTCAGGGCTCGGGAATGGACTGGCGGCACTTTATTCTGCCCCCCATTCTTTACGCCAACACACTGGTGCTGCTCGCCAGCAGCGTCACCCTGGAGCTAGCGCGCCGCCGCATCTCGCGGTACGCTCGCGGGATCGAAAGCCAGATTGCGGTCCCGATGCGCTGGCTGCTGATCACGTTGGCGCTCGGCCTGCTTTTTGTCGGCGGTCAGTACGTGGCCTGGCTGCAATTGAAGGCTGCAGGACTGTATCTCGCCACCAACCCGAACAGCTCATTTTTCTATGTCTTCACTGGCGTACACGCCGTGCACGTGCTGGGCGGTTTGTGTGGATTAGTGTACGTCATCGGCAAACTCCATCGCTCCATCCTGCGGCAGAGCACGTTTGCTGCGGCCGCGCAATACTGGCATTTCATGGACGTTCTTTGGCTGTATCTGCTTTGGGTGCTTTGGATGAAGCTCTAATTCTTGGTGAACAATTCAAGCAGAAGATTACAGCATTGAATCTGACCGCGATTGGTAACAGGAGAGCATGGCGACTACTTACAGTACGATGCAGCCGAACCCGACGGATCGCTTCACTTCCAAGCTCCGGGACTATTACACCCTGACCAAGCCTGAAGTGAACCTGCTGATTCTGATGACCACGTCGGCGGGTTATTATCTTGCCTCGCGTGGACCTTTCAGGATTGCCGGCCTGATTAACACGCTTGTGGGTACGCTCCTGGTCGCCAGCGGTACCGCAACCCTGAATCAGTGGATGGAACGGGTTTGGGACGGTCAGATGCGCCGCACCGCTAGCCGGCCGCTGCCTTCGGGCAGGCTGAATGCTCGCGAAGCATTTCTGTTTGGGATTCTGCTGAGCATCGCCGGGGGACTGTATCTTGCGGTTGCGGTTAACGGGTTAGCGGCCTTCCTCGCGATCTCCACGCTGCTTTCGTATCTGCTTATCTATACTCCGTTGAAGCGCAAGACGCCGCTGTGCACGCTGCTCGGCGCTTTTCCGGGTGCCATGCCCGCTCTGATCGGGTGGGCGGGTGCCTCGGCAAGTATCGAGCCGCACGCTTGGTTTCTCTTCGCCATTCTCTTTCTGTGGCAGTTCCCGCATTTCCTGGCGATTGCCTTGATGTACCGTGAGGACTACACCCAAGCTGGCTACAAGATGCTGCCCCAGTTCGATCTCGATTCCCGCTTCACCCGCGCAGAGATTATTGGCTTCACTGTGATCCTGGTAGTTACTACGATGCTACCGCTGGTCGATCACGGAGGCCCGATTTATCTGAGTGGTATGTTCCTGGCGGGAGTCTTCTTGCTATATCACGTAACAAAACTGGCGAGATCAAACTCGAAAGTGTTGGCCAGCCGTGTCTTGCATGCCTCTGTTATCTATCTGCCTATAGTCCTTGGGATAATTGTCGCCCGGAAGGCCTGAAGTTCTCCTTTGGCGCGAACCTATACGCCTTCCAGTCGTTCCGAGTTCCGAAGATAAGAGTCAAGAAAACGAAGTAAGGCTGGTTACTTCTCCTTTGGCGGCAAAGTGAGCCCAAACACCGAAATCTGCCCCTGCCCAGCTACATTCACCACCGCTTCCCCAGGGTGCGGCAAATACAAAGTCTCGCAATGCTCGCAGCGGTAGACCTCGGCATCCGGTCCCCAAGCCTTTTCTGCATCCCCGCAAGCTTGCTCAATCACATCGGCGGTATAAAACCAGCGCTTCAAATGGCCGCCGCAAAACTTGCCCTTCTCGTTTTTCTCGTTGCAGGCGCGCTGTCCGGCTTTCTTAATCTTGACCTTGTGATGGGGAAGCTGCGGAGGAGTTTGCAGACCCGGAGTGGTGATTTCGCTAGTCGCCAAAGGACTTACTGCGGTCTTTGCTTTCAAGCGCCCCCGAAGATCCAGATATGCATTCAGGAATAGAATGCCGGAAAGTGTCAGAAGAATCAGGCTCATGAAGAGGCCGTCGACAGTGGCGATACTGGCATGCAGAACGATCCATGCTACTCCCAGCAGAGGAACGATCCCAAGCACGACGGAAAGCACCAGCATCATAGGCTTGCCAGCTCCTTTGTGGCGCCGGCATCTTGCCGGCTGTCCCGAGGGCATCCAGTAGGATCACGTCTCCCCCGATTTCATGCTTGAGCTTGATCATGCTCCTGCTTTGCTGCCGCCGCGCGTTCCTGCTCGAGGCGGCGGATGGTCGCACGCAGCCAAGCTCCCAAGGCCTCCTCCAACTTAAGCTGATTGTCCCGCAGCGTGTCCACGGTCTCCCCCTCTGCATTCAGCGGAATATGGTGACACGGCACGTCTTCACTTTGGGCGTTCCCTGGAACGAAGTCGGTGAGGAAGCATTCGTTGCACGGAAGCGGCCGCGTCGGCTCGCAGAAATTGATGCAGGAGAGAGAGTCCTGGAAGGTCCTAGTGGGCGTCTTGGGAGTACGCACCGAACGTCCATAGCCTCCCTGCTCCAGGAATGCGAGTTCGAACTTAAGAGCTTCAAGAATGTCGCGCTTATCATCGGACATGGTATGCCTCCGCCCGGTAGTCTCCACCAGCAATGGTTATCCGCCCCTGTGCGTCCATTTTCGAGTCTCGTACAACCTCCATGCTGTGACTGTTATCACCCGATTGAGTGACAGTGGTCACCGGGAACCCTTCGCAGCATTGTGAAAGCGAGTCAGCGGATCACACTTTCCGATAAGCCGAGTTTGATTGGCAGGGGTCGGCGGGTGACCGCCGCCCCTATGCCAATCAAGTCCGAGACGCCCAATATATCAAAAACACCACGCCTTTGACCGCAAAGGACGCAAAGTGTCGGCGAAGAAGACAAAGGCAGGCCAAAATGAAACCACAGTCTGGGTCGCGAGCCTTGCGATTTCTTCGATGACCGGCGGTTTGGGCTTGTCTTTGGCGTGGATGAAAATCCCAAACATTACGGTATAATCTGTGCCATGCCTGCTGAAGCGGCCGACGTGAAACCCGTCGGGCTGGTGCCCGACGAGTTCAAATTCGAACCCAAGTCCAAGGGGATCTTAACTCCTCGAAAGAAAAAACCAAAGGAGTTGGCCGTCATTACCGAGTGTTGCACCGGCTGCGCGGGCTCTCCGGCCTGTGTGGAATATTGTCCGGTGGAAGATTGCATGTTCTGGGTCCCGGACGAAGACAGCACTCCGTTTGGCCGTATCCAGGTCGACCCGATCCTATGCATCGGCTGCAAGAAGTGCATCAGCAAGGGCCCCGACGGATGTTTTCTCGACGGCTGTCCGTGGGACGCGATCGTGATGGTGGACACCGTCGAAGTGGAAAAAGAAGTCGGCGTGATGCCAATTTGAGGGCAGCTATAAGCTCTTAGCTTTTGGCTCTTAGCTCAAGCACGACTTTCGCTGAACACCAGCCGCTCATCGCTGACCAACTCCTTATTTCATCCTCTGACGTATCGCTGTCTCTGTTTCCAGCGCTTGCTGGCGCACGTGATCAGGGATGTCGGGCAATTCTCGTTCATAGGGAAGAACTGCGGCAATGTCATCTGGCTGGCCGACGAGGTAGAGTGCGCGCAACGCTTCCCAGACCTGCTCGGTGGACGGGTCGATAGTCGCGATGAGATCTCCCTGCTTGACCTGCTGCCCAACCTGAGCAGAGAGTGCGCGCAGACGACCAGTGATTGGGGAACGCATTTCAATAGTGTGTATCGCATCGACGTTCCCGCTAACTTGGAGCTTGGCGACGACTCCGCCCTGGTGGATGCTGGTGCCGACAATGCTGGCATCCATTATCTGTCCGGCATCGGGTGCGATCACCTTGGCCGGCTGCAGAAGTTCAACGATCTGGGGCCTCCCGGTTGCGTCTCCGAAGCGGACCAGCGAAAGCGCGGCGTTGCCACGCACGCTGAGAGAAGGATCGGTGAGCATTCTCAGCAGAGCTTCATGAAACCCGGCGCCGGATGTGTCCTGCCCCATCACCCACGCATCGGTGTTGCGCACCTCTTCGACAGGATCTGAGGCCAGGCGGATAGCATCGGGATACCAGCGGGTGACGCTCGCGTCGTGGCGGCGCATGCGCTCGCCGATCTGCACCAACGCGTGCTGAATGTGCCGGGGATGCCTCTCGTCTTGCAGATACTCGGCCAGTTGTTTGTCGGAGAGCTGGCGGCCGAACCACGTGTTCCACCAGAACAGGAACGGCATTAGCACGATCAGCCACGCGGTCAGGAAGAAGAGCAGCCGGTTGCCCGTGGACATGCGAGGACGGGCCTTGGGTGGAGGGCTGGGAGTCTGGCTTGCATCAGACGAAGATTGCGGAGTCGCGTCGGGGAGAACGGGCATGGGATCACGGAAATATAGCAGAAAGCGGGTTTCAGGTCTCTGGGTCGGGAAAGTCCGTAGTGGGTCAGTTTGAATTTGCTTTGAAAGGGCACGGCTTCAGCCGTGCCGTTAGAGCCCGCCATACAAGCGGCTTTAGCCGCTGAGGCCACACTTTCCGCGCGGAAAAGCGTTTTTCCGCAGCCTCTTTAAGTCGTGCCGCAAACGTGCCACCTCTCAAAAAGCGTGAGAAGTGGCGCACCCGGCGCGCCTATATACTTAAGGCATGGCTGCAGCCTCTGAGATGGTTCCACCTCCGCTATCGACCGCCACTGTGGCGCACATGATGCAGCTCTTCGAGTCGATGTATCGTGCTCCGACAGCCCTTACTCGCCCCATGTTTGACATCGAAGGGCTTTCTACAACCCTTTTTGCGATGGGTGTTGAGCAAGAATTCATCTCGACTTGCGAATATCGATATTTTTGGAATTTCAGATCGCTCTTTCCGGCGCTGTATGACGGCAGCTCTTTCGGTGGCGGCGTTAGCGGTCGCTCAAGAGGACAAGCGTACCTTAGAGGATTCGCAACCTTCCTTTGCGGTGCATTCGCCCAGCATTCTCAGTTACGCACGCATCTCAACACTCTTTTCGAACAGAGCTTATTGCGGGATGGCTACCGATTTGACGGACGATCATTGGTCGAAGTCAATATCGACACGTCGGTGGTGCCCGAGCTTTCTGAATTGCGGAATCGGGAGTCACTGTTAGGTGACGCGTCATCACAATTGCAAAGAGGTTCCTGCATCGCGCTACTCTACATCGACCTCGACCATTTCAAGCAGGTAAATGATCAGCTATCTCACGCCCACGGTGACCAATGCCTAGCCATGATTGTCCGAACAGTCTCCGAGATACTGCGAAACAGAGGCAAGCTCTATCGAGTGGGTGGAGACGAGTTCTGTGCGATGCTGCCGAACTTTAGCGTCGACGAGGCTGCCGCTACCGGCGAGCGAATCAGACGGTCTATAGATGCCCTGCCCCCGTTTGGGGGGAAAGTCAAAATTACCGCCAGTCTGGGCATCGCCGTGTCGGATCAAAAGAGGCTGCCGACCGCGGACGCACTGGTAGAAGCCGCCGACGAAGCTATGTACGTCTCCAAATTTACCACTAAGAATCGTGTTTGCATTTGGCCTCCAGATAAACAAGACGCCGCCCAAGCGGAAGTGAACCGCAGGAAAGCAGAGGGTGCGGCTAGAGCGTGATTAGCCGCCGGAAACGGCGGGTGGAGCTTCCCCACTGAAGCCAAAACCAGGCTTGAGTGGGCCACCCGTCTTACGGGACAGTGAATCCTGCCCAAGCGCTGGGGGATCGCGGCCCTATGACTTAGCGCGTTCTGCGAATGCATCAATGGCTGTGAAAAGCGAGCGTATCTTTTCTTCATCCACACTCACAGCAGTCGCATACTCGCGAATATCATCTCTGAGCGCCTGAACGATCGAAATTAGGTCCGCTGCTTCGAGTCTGTACTCAAAGTGCGTTCGAAAATGTGGCTCGTACGCATGCGCGCGCGAGAAACTCAGCCAGTGTCGTTGCTGGCCATGTCCGATTTCAAAATAGCAGACGTATGGCTCCACGCCGGGGTTGCCACCCATGCTGCTGTACCGGTTGAAGCGCGCCCCGATGAGGGCGACAATCGGAAAGTCTTGCGCTTCCTTTCGCAAAATAGCCAAACATTCAGCATCTTTTAAGCGTTCCCAGTGACTCGTTGGAACTGTTAGCTCAGCCGCGAGGCTGTCCGGCAAGATCAACTTGCCGCTCCGGGGCAGAGGTAGCACCTCGCCCCACGGGTTTCTCCTCGCGCCACGTAGTTCGAAGAGACGATTCTTGATTGCGAACGCTTGAAGTCCGGCTACTAGTTGCGTCAGTTTGCCCCAATAGTCAAACGCATCTAGCGACGGGGCTGGGAGCATGAGCAAACTCAATAGCTCTATTGATTGTTGAATAATATAGTGACATTTCTAGCTGGGTATGCTATCGTCGGCCCATGGGAAATCCGGCGGGAGTGCGGCGAGAT
>JBEKAF010000105.1:0-10923 GCA_050018355.1 Terriglobales bacterium
AGAAGGGATATCTGACCTATGATCAGGTCAACGACCTTATCCCGCACGATGTGCACTCTCCTGAGGACCTGGAAGATCTGCTAACCACGATCGGGACACAAGGAATCGATGTACTCGAAAGCTCGAAAGGGCCGACGACCGATCTGGAAAAAAAATTCGAAGAAGTGGATGAGAGCTCCGAGGACGTCGAACTCGACCTAACCCCCGGCGCCCTAGAAAAAACCAACGACCCCGTCAGAATGTATTTAAGAGAGATGGGGACGGTTCCTTTGCTTACGCGCGAAGGCGAAGTGGAAATCGCTAAGAGGATTGAGCGGGGGCAAAACCGCGTCTTGAAGGCGCTCTCGCGCTCGCCGATTGTGATTCGTGAACTCCTCGCTTTGGGCGAGGACCTCGAGAAGGGCGTCCGCTCCATCAAAGAGCTGGTCACGTTCGACGAAGAGGAAATCACGGAAGAAATCGTCGACAATCGTCTGAAAGAATTTCTCGGCAAGATCAACGCGCTCGACAAGTTTTACAAAAAGGTGGCGCCGCTCCAGGAAAAGCTGGCGGCGGTGAACTTGAAGAAGCGGCCGCGCGACCATCGCCGTTACCGCTTCCACCTGGCGCACGCGATTGTGCGCACGTCGGTCGCGGTGCGGAATCTGGGCTTCACCAACAACGAACGCAAACGCCTGATTGACCGTGTGAACCGCACGGTTGACGGGATGCGCTCGCTCGACCGTCAGATCCAGAACCTGGAGAAGCGGGCGGAGGCGACGCGCAGCGAAGAGCAGCGCAAGGAATATAAGAAACAGTCGCGCGCGGTCCGGGGAGAGCTGGAGAAGCTTGAAGCGGAAGCGGGCCTGTTGTTCCAGGAGCTCAAGCGCACCCAGCGCGAGATCATCCAGGGCGACATGGACGCCGAGCACGCCAAGCGCGAGCTGATCGAAGCCAACTTGCGCCTGGTGGTCTCGATTGCGAAGAAGTACACCAATCGCGGCTTGCAGTTCCTAGACCTGATTCAGGAGGGCAACATCGGCCTGATGAAGGCGGTCGACAAGTTCGAATACCGCCGCGGCTATAAGTTCTCGACGTATGCCACCTGGTGGATTCGGCAGGCAATCACTCGCGCCATCGCGGATCAGGCACGTACGATTCGCATCCCGGTGCACATGATTGAAACCATCAACAAGCTGATCCGCACGTCAAGGCAGTTGGTGCAGGAACTGGGACGCGAACCAACGTCGGAAGAAATTGCCAAGCGGATGGACATCCCGGTAGCAAAGGTCCGCAAAGTCCTGAAGATTGCGCAGGAGCCGATCTCCCTCGAAACGCCGATTGGCGAAGAGGAAGATTCCCACCTGGGCGACTTCATCGAGGACCGTGCGGTAGTTTCGCCGGCCGAGGCAGTGATCAACGTCAACCTCAAAGACCAGACTTCGCAGGTGCTGCGTACGCTGACACCGCGCGAGGAGAAGGTCATCAAGATGCGCTTCGGCCTCGAAGACGGTTCGGAGCACACGCTAGAAGAAGTCGGACAGTCGTTCGCAGTAACCCGCGAACGCATCCGGCAAATCGAAGCCAAAGCACTAAGAAAGCTGCGTCATCCATCGCGCTCGCGAAAGCTGCGGGCGTTCATGGACGGAGTAAGAGACTAGGGCATGTGTGGGGACGGGGCTCTGCCCCGTCCGGCGGAGGGAAGCTCCGCAGAATCTTAAGGGCGCGAGCAATCGCGCCTTTGTTTTTGCTCCACGACTCCCCCGGTACCAGGTAGCTACGAGGTCGCGGACAAAAGTACCCGCCCCAGGCCCCTGTTAGAATCGAACTATCCTCATGGAAGCCGCTCGCATCCGCAATTTTGCGATCATTGCGCATATTGATCACGGGAAATCCACGCTGGCCGACCGGCTGCTGGAGTTGACCGGGTCGCTCGCCATGCGCGAAATGCAGGAGCAGGTCCTCGACTCGATGGACCTGGAGCGTGAGCGCGGCATTACGATCAAGGCTCATGCCGTCCGCATGTTATATCCGGCGCAGGACGGACAGATTTACCAGCTCAACCTGATCGATACGCCGGGGCACGTGGATTTTTCTTACGAGGTCTCGCGCTCGCTGGCCGCCTGCGAAGGCGCGCTCCTGGTGGTGGACGCGTCGCAGGGAGTAGAAGCGCAGACGCTGGCGAACTCTTATCTGGCGATCAATCACGGGCTGGAAATTATTCCGGTGATCAACAAGATCGACCTGCAGAGCGCCGATGTTGCGCGCACCAAGGAGATGATCGAGAGTGCGGTGGGGCTGGATGCGTCCGATGCGTTGCTGATCAGCGCGAAAACCGGGCAGGGAGTGCCGGATGTGCTCGAGGCGGTGGTGAAGCGAATTCCGCCGCCGAAAGGCGCGCCGGAGCGGCACCTGCAGGCGCTGCTCTTCGATTCATGGTTCGATCCGTATCGGGGTGTGGTGGTGCTGGCGCGTGTCTTCGAGGGCAGGTTGCGCAAGGGGCAGAAGATCCGGCTATGGTCGAACGGGCACGTTTTTCAGGTGGAAACGCTGGGTGTGCTCACGCCGAAACCGGTGGAGATCGACGAACTGGTGGCGGGCGAAGTTGGATTCCTGATCGCGGGTATCAAGAACGTCGCGGATACTAAGATCGGCGACACCATCACGGACGATGACCGGCCCGCGCTGCAGCCCTTGCCGGGGTTTGAAGAAATCAAGCCCATGGTTTTCGCGGGACTGTACACGGTGGACGCGCACGAACACACGCAACTGCGCGAGGCGCTGGAAAAATTGCGGCTGAACGATTCGTCGTTTTTCTTCGAGCCGGAAACTTCGGTGGCGCTCGGATTCGGCTTCCGGTGCGGCTTTCTGGGGCTGCTGCATATGGAGATCATCCAGGAACGGCTGGAGCGCGAGTACAATCTCGACCTGATCACGACGGCGCCGGGTGTGCGCTACCAGATCACCAAGACCGATGGAGAGGTGATCGAGGTGGATAATCCTTCGCGCTGGCCCGATACCAGCGAGCTTGCGAAGGTAGAAGAGCCGGTGATTCTCGCGGTGATTTTGACCAACGAGGAATATGTGGGCGGCATTCTGAAGCTGGTCGAGGAAAAACGCGGCAAGCAGAAAAGTTTCGAATATGTCAGTTCTTCGCGGGTGATGCTGCAGTACGAACTGCCGCTGAATGAAATCGTGCTCGATTTTTACGACCGGCTGAAGTCGGTGTCGCGGGGATACGCTTCGCTCGACTATCATCTGTCGGGCAACTGGGTTTCGCCGATGGCCAAGCTCGACATCATGGTAGCGGGCGAGCCCGTGGATGCGTTGTCGACCATCATTCATCGCGACTTTGCTTACGACCGGGGGCGGGCGCTGGCGGCAAAGATGAAAGAGCTGATCCCGCGGCAGATGTTTGAGGTCGCGATCCAGGCGGCGATTGGGGCCAAGGTTATTGCCCGCGAAACCGTGCCGGCGATCCGCAAGAATGTGATCGCCAAGTGCTACGGCGGCGACATTTCCCGCAAACGCAAGCTGCTGGAAAAACAGAAGGCAGGCAAGAAGCGGATGAAGCGCATCGGGCGCGTGGATATTCCGCAGGAAGCGTTTCTGGCAGTGCTGAAGGTGGGCGAGGGCAGCGGCTAAGCGCTTTCACGATTGCCACCCGGAACCAACGCCCCGAGTGCACAAAAGGAGACGCGCCAAGCCGCGTCTCTACGGGTAACAACGATACTGGCCGAAACACGCAACCCTGCCGCAACATCCCACCAAGGCTGGTGTTCTATCTTCTCGACCGGAGGTTTTTATGCGGACTGGCTGCCGAGTATCCCTCGCCTCAACCCTCATCACTCTTTACGGTGTTCTGGCTGCTTTGTCTGCCGCATCCGGCGCGCAAAACGTCACTCCATTGTGTACGCCCAAGATTGTCGCTAACAAAGAATTGGTTACTCCTGCGCAACGCGAAGCTGCCGGGGACATCGCGCGGCCGCCGCTCACCGACCAGGCAGACGGCTTCGCTTGGCCGGACACCCCCTTGGGCGCCATCAAAACCGACAACGGTTACGCGTTTTTCGGCAGCGATGGCGGCAAGCACTCCCGCCAGCTGTGGCAAGGCCACTGGTACGGAAACAACAAGTATGGATCCGTCACCCGCACCCTCGGAACGCTGGACAACCCGCTCGGCTCCGATCCTCCGATTGACGTGACGATCAGTCCGAATCCCGATCCGGCAGTCAATCCCTTCTACCAGAGTTATGACTACATGGGCGGGGGGCCGGTTTACCAAGTTCCAGCCGGCATGGTTGGAGCCGGCAATCTGCTCATGGTCTACCACGCCGAGATTCCCACCATCCAGACACAAAGTTTTGACTCCGTATATGCCTTGGCGGCATCGACCGATCACGGTATGAGCTGGACCGATCTAGGCGAGATCATTCGCGTCAATCAAGGTTACCGGACGGACATGGACGGCTTCGATATCGGCGATGCGCCCCTCGTCGTCTCTCCCGACGGCAAATACTTCTACCTCTACTTTCGCGATTGGCTGGCCAACGGCACCACGCACTGGGGCATCCCACCCACGATCACACTCGTTTCCGTAGCCCGCGCGCCCATTAGCGCCGTGCTCGAAGCCGTGTTTGGCAGCAAGCCACATGCGGTTGCGTTCCAGAAATACTACGACGGCTGGCATCTGGAGCAGGGTCTCGGGGGGTATTCCCAGGACTTGAATCCCAATGCGCAATACAGCGGTGAGCTTCAGGTTGCTTATAACGCCGACCTGCAGCGCTACCAGATGATCGTCGGTGAAGGGGCGGTCGTGGTCTACTCGGAGTCTCCGGACGGAATGAACTGGTCGCTCCCCACCCTGCTCTTCGACTTCCGCAACGAAAAGGATCAACCGACAACTTACGTCGCTCCCGTCGGCATGGGAGACGACCCCAGAATTCTAGGCAAGCAGTTTTACATCTTCTACACTCGCTACCCAACGACTGGAGCCGGCTGGAACGGGGCGTCGGTCGATCGTTTCACGGTGTCGTGCCAATAGAGGAACCCATCCTGATAAGACCCCAGTTTTTCCGCACCCTGGCAGACTCTGAGGGACAGTCTGCGCGACCGCCAGCCGCTGGGGACGCGGGCTACAGCCTTTCGGATTATGTGCAAATCTCAGATTTTGCGACGAAGTGCTGATTCGCAAGCGGTTCCGCCGATTGGCGTGCAAGCGAGAGTTAACCAACTTAGAAACATAGCTTTAGGAAAGGCTCAGGCAGCTCTGAAATATCCCAACCGGCCGGTCGGTATCGCTGGATTGCGGGCTACGTCCTTCTCATCCACAAACTTTTCCACAGGCTAGAGGTGTCTGCGGGCCGGACTTTACCGGCCTTTGATCGGTCTTTCGGCAGGCCGATTCCAGCCTACTCGCCGGGTTCGTTGTTGCCTTCGACCAGGTTCCCGAAGCGCGTGGAATTGTGCATAAAAGCGAGATTGAACTTGCCGATGGGGCCGTTGCGCTGTTTGGCGATGATGATTTCGGCGCGGCCCTTAAGGTCGGGGTCTTCCTGCTTGTAGAGCTCTTCGCGGAAGATGAACATGACAACGTCGGCGTCCTGCTCAATCGACCCGGATTCGCGCAGATCGGAGAGCTGCGGCCGGTGGTCGCCGCCCCGGCTTTCGGGAGCGCGGCTGAGCTGCGACAAGGCGAGCACGGGAACCTGAAGTTCTTTGGCGATGGCTTTCAGTCCGCGCGAGATGGAGGAGACTTCCTGGGTGCGGTTTTCGAAGCGCTTGCTGCCGCCGGACATGAGCTGCAGGTAGTCGACGACCAGCAGGTCGAGGCGTCCTTGCGACTGTTTCAGGCGGCGGGCTTTGGCGCGCATTTCGCTGATCGAGGTCCCCGGCGTGTCATCTATAAAGAGAGCGGAAGCCCCCAGTTCTTCAGCAGCCCGTTGAATCTTGGGCATGTCGGACGAAAAAAATGTGCCTGTGCGAAACCTCTGCGCGTCCACTGTGGCGCGCGAGCAGAGCAAACGCTGCACCAGGGCCTCGTTCGACATTTCGAGCGAGAAGATGCCGACCACCTTGCCGTCGACGATGGCGGCATTTTCGGCGATATTCATCGCGAGCGAGGTTTTGCCCATGGAGGGGCGCCCGGCGAGGATAACGAGGTCAGATCTCTGCAACCCAGTTGTCATCTCGTCCAAGATCGTGTAGTGGGTGGCGAGGCCGGTGATCCGCTGCCCCCGCTTTAGCAGGGCATCCACCGATCCGAACGAGTTGCGGACGATCTCCTGGAATCCCTGAAAGCCCTTGCCAATGCGCTTCTCGGAGAGCTGGAAGACGGCGGCTTCGGCTTCGTTGAGAATTTCGTCGGCGGGATCGGCCTGCTCGCTGGCTTTGGCAATCGCGGTGTTGGACACGTTGATCAGCCCACGCAGAATGGCCTTGTCGCGGACGATTCTGACGTAATGCTCGATGGAGGGCCGGTCAGGTACGCCGTCAAGCAGGCCGGAGATGTAGCCGACATCGCCGACGGCTTGCAGATCCTTCTTTTGCTCCAGCTCTTCGACCAGCGTGATGATGTCAATAGGCCGCGAAGATTCGGCCAGATCCATCATCCGCGAATAAATGCGCCGGTGCGAGTCGATGGAGAAGTCTTCAGGCTTAAGGTGCTCGGCGGCGTCGTTGAAGGCGTGATTGTCAAGCAGAACGGCGCCCAGGATGGAGCGCTCGGCTTCAATGTTAGCCGGCAAACGACCGATGCTGGTTTCGAGAGTAGCCACGATGTTGAGGTGAGTGCGTTGCATCGTAACCTTTGTTCCGCCTGTGTGAACATGAGGACAGAGACGGAAAACTCGTCCGAAACTTAATTATTTTCGGCGGCTGAACTGCTGTGCAATTAGCAGCGCGCGGCGAAAGTGAGACCCCGCTCTCCAGCTCTCAACCCCCAGATTTTGTCCTTCCAGATTTTGTCATCCCGAGCGAAGCGAGGGATCTGCAGTACGCCGCAAGATGCAGATCCCTCGCTTGATGACAATTTCATGAAAGCCGCTCGTGCACCGCTCCCGACCTTCGCCACGGGCTCTTAGGAGGTCGCCTTCGCCGACACCCACAACGCAGTATGTCATAGGGTGAACAAAAAGCAAATAACTTTTCGCGGATCAACCTGGCAGGGATGCGGGTGCGGGTACCTCATCCTTTTCGCGCGCTTTGCGAAAAGGGGGTGGCGGGCATCATCGTCTCCCGCGTGGGATTTCTCGCTGACCCTGAAGTACACTGGTCCATAGAGCGCACCGACCGGCGGGGCACCCGCCTGTTCGGCATCACTCTATTTGGGACAATTTCCCGGCCTCGGACCTTTTTCATCACAATCCATCTGTGAGCCGCATCACAGACATCTAACTCGCCTCGCGCGACAATAGTGACCTGATTGGGGCAGTGAAGAGTGGCCCGTCTCCCAAGACAGACCTCGAAGCTGCCCCAAAGCCATTTTCAGCGCTCTTTGACAAGCTAAGTCCTTATTCCGGAATATTTTGCAAATAAGTCCTTTAAACTCAAAGATCTTGCGGGATTTTTTGCGTAACTCTATGATTCCAAAAGATCGAGGGGTGAGTTTTTTCAAAACTAGCGGCATGTTGTCAAAGTAGTAAACATCCAAAGAAAGAGCCCACGAGCCTGCTAGACCCTCAACTCCACCACCGTGGCTCCGCCTCCGCCCTCGTTGATAGGGGGTTCCGTAACGGACTCCACGTGCGGGTGCTTCTGCAGATACTGGCGCAGGGCTTTGCGCAGGATGCCCATGCCACTCCCGTGGACGATGCGCACCCGCGGCATGCCAGCTAGAAATGCGCGGTCGATGAATTTCTCGACTTCGCTGGTGGCTTCGTCCACGGTGCGGCCGATGACGTTGATTTCGGTGGGCATGTTGAGGCCGCTCGTTTCGTTTTGCAGCGTGACGCTGATACCGCGGGCGCGAGCGGCTTGCACCGGCGATTCGGAAGCGCGCGCTAGCACCTCGGCAATATCTTCGCGGGCGATGCGCATTTTCATCGAGCCGATCTCGACATCGAAGTGATTGTCGCCAACTTTCTTTTTGACAACGGCGGCGCGGCCCATTGATTTGAGCTTGACGGTGTCGCCTTCGGAGACGTGCTTGACCAGGCTGGGCTGCGCGTTCGGGTCGCCGCGATCGGCGCCGGTCGCGTGCGCGACTACGGTGGAATCGAATTGCTCGCGAAATTCGCGGCGCATTTTGGCGATGCGGCGTTCGGCGTCTTTCGATAGTTTCTGCGCGGCGGCGCGATCCTGCACGGCGTTTACGGTCTCGCGCGCGTGGTATTCGAACTCGCGGAAGAGAGCTTCGAGCTTGCTCTCCATCTCGCGAATTTTAGCCTGCTGCTCTTTGCGGCCCTCGGCGACGAGCAGCGACTTCTCCCGTTCGAGTTCCTGCTCGCGGGCTTTCATGCGGGAGCGCTCGGATTCCAGGTCGCGAAGGTCGGCGTGCAGGCGGTCGAGGAAGCGCGCTACATCCTGAGTTTGCGAGCCCAGGCGCGATCGAGCCGAAGCGATGATTGCCTGATTCAGTCCGAGCCGTTGCGCGATGTTGATTCCGGCGGAGGCTCCGGGCACGCCGATCTTGAGTTCATAAGTCGGCTGCAGCGTGGTTTCGTCGAAGCCCACCGAGGCGTTGGTCACTCCGGGCGTATTCGCGCCATAAACTTTTAGCGAAGTGTGGTGCGTCGCGATCGCGATCATGCATCCGCCTTTACGAAAATGCTCGGCGATCGCAACCGCCAGCGCCGCGCCTTCTTCGGGATCGGTCGCGGAACCGAGTTCGTCGAGCAGCACCAGCGAATTCGCCGTCGCGGTGCGCGAAATGAAATCGATGTTCGTGACATGCGCCGAAAACGTCGAGAGATTCTGCTCGATCGATTGATAGTCGCCGATGTCGGCGAGAACGGCGTCGAAGACGGGCATGTCGGCGCGGTCCGCGGGAACGGGGATGCCGGACTGGGCCATCAGGGCTAGCAGGCCTAGCGTTTTCAGGGTGACGGTTTTGCCGCCGGTGTTTGGTCCGGTGATCACCAGCTGGCGGCGCTCGCCTTCGAGCTCGATGGTAATGGGGACGATCTTCGCGTTCTTGAGCTTTAGGTTGCGCTCAAGGAGAGGATGGCGGGCGCGATGGAGAAGCAGGCGAGCGGGGTCGGAGATGGGGCCTGAGACGCGGCAAGCCGCGTCTCTACGGATGGGTTCGGGCGAGGTCGTCAGCGTTACCGCTACGCAGTTGTAGTCTTCGGCGAAGCGGGCTTTGGCGAACTGGAGTTCGAGTTCGGCGAGGATGTCGGCGGCGGCCAGGATTGCGTCGGCGTTCTCACCGATGTGGCGCGTCATCTCCAGCAGGACGCGATGAACCTCGGCGAGTTCTTCATCCAGCAGGCGCACCAGTTCGTTGTTCTGCTCGATGGTTTCGAGCGGTTCGACAAAGACGGTCTGTCCGCTGGAACTGGCGCCGTGCACGACGCCCTGCACGCGGCGTTTCTGCTCGACTTTCACTGGGATCACAAAACGCTCGCCGCGGATGGTGATCAGTTCGTCCTGCACGGCACCGCCTTCGGCGAGTTTTCGCAGGTAGCCGCGCAGCGATTCCTGGATCTGACGCTTCTGCTTCTCGATCTCACGGCGAATGCGGCTCAGTTCGGGGGAAGCTCGATCGTCGAGCGTGCCGTCGGGCAGGATCTTGTTGCGGAACGAGCGCAGGAAGCCGGTGAAATCCTGGATGCCGGCGGAGAGCGCGGCTACGGCGGTCCACTCGGAGCGCATCGCGGCGGGAGGTTGACGCACGATTTCGCGCCACTCGGCTCCGCGGTCGGCAACGAGGACAACGTCGCGGATCTCGCTGGTTTCAAGAGCGGCTCCGGCAATGCGGGATTTCTCGATCAGCTTCCGGACTTCGGGCAGCCCGGCGAATTCGAAACGTCCGCCGACACGGCGATACTCGCGGATTTCCGTGGTGAGCTGCTGCTGGGTTTCAATCCACGCGGGATCGAGCGAAGGCAGAAGTTCCGCGATGCGGCGTTGGCCCAAAGGCGAAGAAGCGTAGCCGGCGAGCAAGTCGCGCAGCGTTTCGAACTCAAGCAGGCGCGAACTGGTGTGGCTCAGCGGATTGGACATGAACGTCATCCGTCTTGATGTTACGTTTTGATGGTACAATGCAGAGCAATTTTCCGTTGGTAGCATCCTAATTAACCACAAAGGACACAAAGGAGCACGAAGGAAACCCTCGCGGGATTCACACCTTTGTGTGACTTCGTGTCCTTTGTGGTGGATGAATTTAGAACACTACCTTTCCGTTGGCCATGATGATTCGGAGCTGTTGGCGGTGTAGAATCAACAGCGCCGGTTCACGGCGATGTGACTTCCGGCGGACGGCCCCGTAGCTCAATTGGATAGAGCATCAGACTTCGGATCTGAGGGTTGGGGGTTCGACTCCCTCCGGGGTCGCCATTTGAAAAGCCGGTTTGCCATTCCGGCAAACAGTCCTGCAGACGTTCCTGTAAACGACAGCCCCAGATCATCCCAGCACCTGCACTCTGGTTACTTGCCGCCGGCCCGGTTTCGCGGTGCAATGGCACTTAGGGAGCGAAATTATGGGACGTGTTTTTGGGTTTGTGGGGACGATCGTCACGATGGCGATCGGCATGTACATCTACTCTCTGCAAGTCAAGACTCTGACTCCGGGCGCCGGGAGCGGCAATCCTGAAGAAGTTGCCACCATCACGGGCGTGAAGAATGATCTGATCGGCATCGCCAACGCCGAGCGTGGGTACCTGGCGTCGCAAGGGAAGTATGCTTCGCTGGATGAGCTGATTTCAGGCAACTACATCAGCATCAAGGGCGAGCGCCCTCCATATATTTACGATGTCGAAATCAATTCCGGCAGCTTTCGGGCGA
>JBEKAF010000106.1:0-10671 GCA_050018355.1 Terriglobales bacterium
GGCGGGCGACAACGCGGGGTTGCTGCTGCGAGGCGTCGCGAAAGAAGACGTGGAGCGCGGGATGGTGTTGGCGAAGCCGGGATCGATCACGCCGCACACGAAGTTCAAGGCGGAAGTTTACATTCTGACGAAAGAAGAAGGCGGACGGCACACGCCATTCTTCAAGGGCTATCGTCCGCAGTTTTATTTGCGGACGACGGACGTGACGGGGATTGCGGAGTTGCCGGCGGGGACGGAGATGGTGATGCCGGGAGACAACGTGAGCCTGGTGATCGAACTGATCACGCCGGTGGCGATGGAAAAGGGATTGCGGTTCGCGATCCGCGAAGGCGGGCACACGGTGGGCGCGGGCACGATCGCGGAGATTATCGCCTAGCAGAGTAAGCTGCGGAGCTTCGCTCCGCTTGGACGGGCGAGGCGCCCGTCCCCACACAAGTAAATTCGCAAGGCAGAAAGCGTCTCGCGCAAGACGCTGGGAGCTAGAAGCTTAAGAGCTGTTTTAGGGAGTGAGCAATGCCCCGAGAGATTATTACGTTGCAGTGTGGCGATTGCAAAGAGCGAAACTATTCGACGACCAAGAACCGCAAAACGACACCGGACCGTCTGGAACTGAAGAAGTTCTGCAACCGGTGCCGCAAGCACACGCCGCACAAGGAAGTGAAATAGAGCGATTGAGTCATTTTGTCATTGAATCATTGGGCGATTGGAAAAACCACGAAATGATTCAATGGTCCAATGACAAAATGACTCAATAAGTTCAGGGGCGTAAGCTCAACGGTTAAACTGTCGGTCTCCAAAACCGAACTTGGGGGTTCGAATCCCTCCGCCCCTGCCAGAGTTCAGGCCCCGAGAGGGAGCAGTCGAGGAAAGCGGGAAGGTATGGCGACAGCGGTAGAGCAGAACGCGATTGCAACCACGCTGAGGTCCTGGCCCGAGCGGATCAGGACTTTTTACCGCGACGTGCGCACGGAGATGAAGAAAGTCACGTCTCCCTCGCGCAAGGAAGTCCAGGGAACGACGACGGTGGTGATCATCACCGTGTTCCTGTTTGCTTTTTATTTCTGGCTGGTGGATCTGGCGATCAGCAACAGCCTGGAGCGAATGCTGCATTATTTCTCGCGCCATTAGGCAGCGAGCGAAAGAAGCGATTGAATGCCGGACACGGATAAAGAAAAGAACGAAAGCGCTGCGGTTAGCATTGGCCAAGACGGCCAGCAGGCGCCGCCTCCAGCGCCCGCGGAAGCAGTTCCGGGCGGCGAGCCCGCGCGCAATCCGAATATGAAGTGGTACATCATCCACGCCTATTCGGGATTTGAGCGCAAGGTGAGGGAGTCGCTCGAATCGCGCGTGCAGGCTTTCGGGTTGCAGGACAAGATCGGCAAGGTGCTGATTCCGACCGAGTCGGTCACCGAAGTCCGTGGTGGCAAGAAGTACACCTCGGAGCGCATGTTCTATCCCGGCTACGTGCTGGTTGAGATGGACATGGACGATCACGTCTGGCACGTTGTGAAGTCGACGCCGCGGGTTACCGGATTTGTGGGCACGGGACAGCAGCCGACTCCGCTGTCGGAAGAAGAAGTCAATCACATCGTTTACAAAGTGGCCGACAGCCGGGAAAAGCCGAAGCTCAAGGTCAAATTCGAAAAGGGCGAGACGGTGCGCATTGGCGAGGGCCCCTTCGCAACCTTTACCGGCGTGGTCGACGACGTGAACGAAGATCGCGAGACTTTGAAAGTGATGGTCACCATCTTCGGCCGCTCGACTCCGGTGGAGTTGGAATTTGGGCAGGTGGAAAAAGTCGCATAGCGGCGGCTGCAAGTTTGAGAAGCATTGAGTTTCAAAGCGCTGAGCCGAAAATCCTAGACTCGGGGCTCGGGTTCAGGCAGGGACAGGAAAGGCATCATGGCAAAGAAAGCCACAGGTTCGGTAAAGTTGCAGATTGCGGCGGGCAAGGCCACGCCGGCGCCTCCGGTGGGACCGGCACTCGGCCAGGCACAAGTCAACATCATGGAGTTCTGCAAGCAGTTCAATGCCCGCACCGGGCAGAAAGAACTCGAAGGGTTGATTGTTCCGGTCGTGATCACGGTCTACAGCGACCGCTCGTTCACCTTCATTACCAAGACGCCGCCGGCATCGGTATTGTTGAAGCGCGCGGCCGGCATCGCCAAGGGATCGGGCGCTCCGAATAAAGATAAGGTTGGCAAGGTGACGCTGAAGCAGGTCGAGGACATTGCGAAGCAGAAAATGCCGGATCTGAACGCGGCTTCGGTCGATGCCGCTATCAAGAGCGTGCGTGGCACGGCGCGGTCGATGGGGATTGAAGTGGTTGGATAAGTTTTGTGTGGAAGGGGGGCTATGCCCCGCTTCGACGGGCGAGTCGCCCGTCCCCACACGAGGGGTTGTAGTCGAAAACACCACGGCTCTTCGGAACAGCGAAGCGCGGTGGGAGACTGAGGTGAAAATGAAGAAGTCGGGAAAGAATATCGAGAAGTCGCGGAAGGCAGTTGAGCCGCGGCCCTATACGCTGCAGGAAGCGGTTCCGCTTCTGCAGAAAGTGAAATACGCAAAGTTCGACGAGACGGTCGAAGTGACGTTGCGGCTGGGCGTCGATCCGAAGCATGCCGACCAGATGGTGCGGGGCACGGTCGTGCTTCCCCACGGACTGGGCAAGTCGAAAAAAGTTCTGGTGATCGCGAGCGGCGAAAAGGTTCGCGAGGCCGAGGCGGCGGGCGCGGATTTCGTCGGCGGCGAGGACATGGTCGAGAAGATCACGAAAGAAAACTGGACCGACTTCGATGCGCTGATTGCCACGCCCGACATGATGAAATCGGTGGGCCGTCTGGGCAAGATTCTCGGGCCGAAGGGTCTGATGCCAAATCCGAAAACGGGTACCGTCACCATGGATGTCGCGCGCGCCGTGCAGGAAGTCAAGGCCGGTAAGGTCGAGTTCCGTACCGACAAGACGGCGCTGGTGCACGTGCCGGTGGGGAAGATTTCATTCTCGCCCGACAAGCTGATCGACAACGCAACCACGCTGATTTCGAGTGTGATCAAGGCTAAGCCTTCGGTCGCCAAAGGTAAGTACATTAAGGCCTGCTACCTGAGTTCGAGCATGGGGCCGGGGATCGCGCTGGATACCACTCCGATCGAAGTCGCGGCGAAGGCATAGTTGCCGGGCTTTGCCCGGCAGACGGGGCATAGCCCCGTCACCACACGAGGTTTGAAAGGGTTTTGACATGGCGGTTACTAGAGCTAAGAAAGTCGCGCAGGTTGAGCAACTTGGTGGCGAACTGAAGAACGCTTCGAGCATGATCGTGGCCACCTATTCCAAGCTGACGGTGACGCAGGACTTCGAATTGCGCAAGGCGTTGCGTCCGACCGGGGCGAAGTACCGCGTGGTGAAGAACACTTTGGCCGAGCACGCCGGCAAGGGAACCAAGGTCGAGGAAGCGCTGAAGAACCTTCAGGGTGTGACCTCGATCGCCTACACCGAAGGCGATCCGGTGGCGCTGGCGAAAGCGCTTGCGAAGTACGCCAAGGACAATCCGGAATTCAGCTTCAAGGCCGGTGTGGTCGAAGGCCGCGTGATTACGATCAAGGAGATCGAGTCGCTGGCCACCATGCCGTCGAAGGACGAGCTTTACTCGAAGCTGCTGTTCCTGCTGAACGCTCCATCGCAGCGTCTGGTTACGGCGATGAATGCGGTCGGGCGGAACCTGGCGGTCGTCGTGAGCCAGGGCGTGGAACAGAAGAAGTTCAAAGAGGCGTGAGCCTCTGGAATTTGTAATTGGGAAATTTGTAATTGGTAATCTGAACCCGGTGAGCGCGGGTTTTCAATTACAAATTACAAATCACCAATTACAAATCCAACACAAGTTTCGGGGCAGCAATGCTGCCCGAAAAAGATTTAGTTATCGTGAAGCTCGGGGTGGCGCGGTCTGAAATTCGGGCGTTGTCTGGCGCTGGAATTGAGGACCTGGTCGCACTGGAAACCTGGCAAAGCGATAGCAAAATCGTAAATCTCACATAAAGCGGAGAGATTCACATGGCGGATCTACAGCAGTTGGAAGAGTCGATTGTTGGCCTGTCGTTGCTGGAAGCGGCAGAGCTGGTCAAGAAACTGGAATCGCGTCTGGGCGTTTCGGCGGCGGCAGCGGCCCCGGTGATGGTTGCCGGCGGTGCAGCGGCCGGCGCGGCAGCCCCGGCGGAAGAAAAGACCGAGTTCACGGTCGTTCTGAAGGAAGTGGGAGCCAATAAGATTAACGTAATCAAGGCAGTACGCGAGGTCACGAGCCTCGGCCTGAAGGAGGCAAAAGACCTGGTGGATGGCGCTCCCAAGAGCATAAAAGAAGGCGTCTCGAAGGAAGAAGCCGAGACCATCAGGAAGAAGTTCACCGAAGCGGGCGCAACTGTCGAAGTCAAGTAATTTTGGCAGCGCGGGAGGGTTTCTGCCGATCCGGACGAGCACGGCCGGAACGGGGAGCCATCCCGCATGCAATTATTTGACCGAACAGTAGCTGAATCCTGGGGTGTGGTGTTAATATCTAATAAATAACCCGCTTACCCTGGCTTCACTGCGAGGCGACGGCGACCCGCATCCTCCAAATAAACCCAGGAAGCGGAACGGAACAGGGTCGCTGGAATGAAAGTATGGCAGCCGGTCCCGCGGGCGGCGGGACGGAACAGGCCTTTTGAACTGGCGCGGAATTTTACAAGTTATTCAAGAGTAAGCGTCGCACGCGGCGCCTGCGGACAAGCATGTCCTTGCGGGGGCCTATGTCTTTTTTCCGTGTACACCGCTCGTTAAGCAGTATTGTGGCGCCACTTTTTTGCGCCCTCATTCCGCTCTGTACTGCAGCCCGGGCTGCCTGAAAGCAGGAGTTCCTGAGAATGACAAAGCACAATATACACCGCAAGCGTTTCGATTTTTCCAAGATTCCAGCGACCATCCAGATCCCGAACCTGATCGAGGTTCAGAAGCGCTCCTATGACCGCTTCCTGCAGATGGACAAACTGCCCAGCGAGCGCGTTGACGGCGGGCTGCAGGCAGTATTCCAGTCGGTGTTTCCGATTACCGACTTCCGCAACGTTTCCCAGCTTGAGTTTGTGGACTTCGCGATTGGCAACTGGGAGTGCAAGTGCGGCCACCTGAAGGGGCTCCATCACTTGCGCACGACTTGTAAGAATTGCGGATCGACGGTGATCACGGACCCGTTTCATCCCGGCGAAGTTCTCTGCCACAAGTGCGGCACCTACAACGCGAATACTCCCGACTTCTGCAACAAGTGCGGCGATCCGGTGGGGCTGCAACTGAAGTATGACGTGGCGGAATGCGAAGAGCGGGGCATGACCTACTCGGCGCCGCTCAAGGTCACGATGCGGCTCACCATCTGGGATAAGGACGAGGCCGGCAACCGTTCCATCCGCGACATCAAGGAACAGGAAGTTTTCTTCGGCGACGTCCCGCTGATGACGCAGAACGGCACGTTCATCATCAATGGAACCGAGCGTGTCATCGTCAGCCAGTTGCACCGCTCGCCGGGCGTATTTTTCGAGACGGCGGCCAACCGCACCTACTTCTTGGGAAAGATCATTCCCTACCGCGGTTCATGGGTTGAGTTCGAATACGACCTGAAGAACGTTCTGTACGTGCGCATCGACCGCAAGCGCAAGTTCCTGGGCACGATTTTCCTGCGCGCGCTGGGCCTGCGTTCCGGCGAAGACATTCTGAAGACTTTCTATACGACGGATCGCCTGATTGTCCGCGACAAGAAGCTGTTCTGGACGCTGGATCCGGCTAGTGAAAAGCCCACGAATCTGCTGGGCATGAAGCTGGCGCACAGCGTCAAGTCGAAGTCGGGCGACGAAGTGGCGCACTCCGGCCGCAAGATTACGCCCGCGATTCTGAAGGAAATTCAAAAGGCGAAGGTCGGCGAAATCGAAGTGGACACGACCGATCTCGAAGGCGCGTGGGCGGCCAGCGACATCGTCGACACCACGACCGGTGAAGTGCTGATCGAGGCCAACTCGGAAATCACGGCCGACAAGCTGGCCAAGATCCTGGAATCGGGCGTGGTCGAGATGAGCGTCTTCTTTCCGGAGCGCGATGACGTGGGCACTGTGATCAGCCAGACCCTGCGCCGCGATTCGGTTGCTACTCCATCGGAAGCGCTGATCGAGATTTATCGCAAGCTGCGTCCGGGTGATCCGCCGACGCTGGATACGGCGACGGCATTGTTCCAGGGCATGTTCTTCGATCCGCGCAAGTATGACTTCTCGCGCGTGGGCCGGTTGAAGTTCAATATCAAGCTGTTCGAAAACCAGGAAGCCACGAGCCTGGAACAGCGCACCCTTGATCCCACGGATTTTTACGCGACGATCAAGTACCTGCTCAAGCTGCGCAAGAACATCGGCGCGGTGGACGACATCGATCACCTGGGCAATCGGCGGGTGCGGGCGGTTGGCGAGTTGCTGGAAAACCAATTCCGCATCGGCCTGGTCCGCATGGAACGCGCGATCAAGGAAAAGATGAGCGTGTACCAGGAAATGTCGACGGCCATGCCGCACGATCTGGTCAACGCCAAGCCGGTGATGGCCGCGATTCGCGAGTTCTTCGGATCCTCGCAGCTATCGCAGTTCATGGATCAGACGAATCCGCTGTCGGAAATCACGCACAAGCGGCGTCTGTCGGCCCTGGGGCCGGGCGGGTTGTCGCGCGAACGCGCCGGATTCGAAGTTCGCGACGTTCACCCGACGCACTACGGACGCATCTGCCCGATTGAAACGCCGGAAGGTCCGAACATCGGACTGATCTCGTCGTTGAGCTGCTTTGCGCGCATTAACGACTACGGTTTCATCGAGTCGCCATACCGCAAGGTGAAGGGCGCGCGCGTGGTGGACTACGTCATCGTCGTCAATGCTGGTGACAGCAGCTACAAAGTCGGCGACTATGCCGAGAAAAGCGAGATGGAAAAGGTTAACGCGGACCTGAAGGAACGGCGCAAGAAGCCGGTCGAGGTCGAGCCGTTTTCGTTCTATCTCTCTGCGTGGGAAGAAGACCGGCACACCATTGCTCAGGCCAACATCGAACTGGACGAAAAAGGCCGCATCGCCGGCGAGCTGGTCAACGCGCGCAAGGCGGGCAACTTCGTGCTGGTGCACCGCGACGAAGTGGACTACGTGGACGTCAGCCCGAAGCAGTTGGTTTCTGTGGCCGCCTCGCTGGTGCCGTTCCTGGAGCACGACGACGCCAACCGCGCGCTGATGGGCGCGAACATGCAGCGTCAGTCGGTGCCACTGCTGCGGGCTCAGGCTCCGATTGTGGGGACTGGGATGGAAGGCGTTACCGCGCGCGATTCGGGCGCGGTGGTCCTCGCACGCCGTAACGGCATCATCGATTCGGTCGATTCCGAACGCATCATCGTTCGGGTCGAGGGCGAGCATCATCCGATGCAGCTTTCGCGCGAAGTGGGCAGCGACATTTACCAGCTCACCAAGTTCAAACGCTCAAACCAGAACACCTGCATCAACCAGAAGCCGATCGTGAAGAAAGGCCAGCGGGTGGTGAAGGGGCAAGTGATTGCGGACGGTCCATGCACCGACTTTGGCGAGTTGGCGCTGGGACGCAACGTGCTGGTCGCGTTCATGCCGTGGCGCGGCTACAACTTCGAAGACGCGATCCTGGTTTCGGAAAAAATGGTGAAGGAGGATTACTACACCTCGGTTCACATCGAAGAGTTCGAGCTCGAAGCCCGCGACACGAAGCTCGGTCCCGAGGAAGTGACGCGCGACATCCCGAACGTGAGTGAATCCACGCTGCGCAATCTGGACGAAGCGGGTGTAATCCGCATCGGCGCCGGCATCAAGCAGGGTGACATCATCGTCGGCAAAGTTACGCCGAAGGGTGAGACTCAACTGACGCCGGAAGAGAAACTACTGCGCGCAATCTTCGGCGAAAAAGCCGGCGACGTGCGCGACGCTTCGCTCTACTGCCCGCCCGGAATCGAAGGGATCGTGGTGGACGTGAAGATCTTCTCGCGCAAAGGCCAGGAGAAGGACGAGCGCGCCAAGGCGATCGAAGGCAACCAGATCATGAAGCTCGAAAAGAACCTTTCGGACGAGATCCGAATTCTGACCGATGAGCGCCTGAAGCGTTTGGAAGGCCTGCTGGGGGGCAAGGAAGTGCAAGCCGATCTGCACGACGAGCGCACCAACAAGCGGTTGCTGACCAAGGACACGATTCTGGACCGCGACGCGATCGAGCGCATCTCGACGCGCAACCTGAAGCGGATCAAGTACGCCGACAAGGATCCGCGGGTGAACGAGCAGATCGACGAGATCGAGGAAATGACGTCGCGCCAGATCGATGTGCTCAAGAAGATCGTCAACGAAAAGAAAGACAAGCTGACCAAGGGCGATGAGCTGCCGCCGGGCGTGATCAAGCTGGTCAAGGTGTACATCGCCATGAAGCGCAAGCTGAGCGTCGGCGACAAGATGGCCGGACGGCACGGCAACAAAGGCGTAATCGCGCGCATTCTGCCGGAAGAGGATATGCCGTACCTCGAGGATGGAACGCCAGTCGAAATCGTTCTGAACCCGCTCGGCGTGCCCAGCCGTATGAACGTGGGGCAGATTCTTGAAACCCACCTCGGATGGGCGGGACATGAACTGGGTCTGAAGATCGCGGAGTTGCTGAAGCAGAACACTCGCGCCGAAGCCATCCGCCGCGATCTCAAAGCTTTGTTCAAGGACACCGTGCTGGCGGACACCATCGCCGACATGAGTGAAGATGAGATCGAAGCAGTGGCTCCGACCCTTAAAAATGGCGTATTCATGGGATCGGCCGTATTCGACGGCGCCCGCGAAAGCGAAATCAAGGCGTTGCTGACGAGCGCGGGCTTGCCGACGTCGGGCAAGACCACTTTGCGCGACGGCATGACGGGCGAGAAGTTCGAACTGCCGGTCACGGTGGGCTACATCTACATGTTGAAGCTGTCGCACTTGGTGGACGACAAGATTCACGCGCGTTCCATCGGGCCGTACTCGCTCATCACGCAGCAACCGCTGGGGGGCAAGGCGCAGTTCGGAGGCCAGCGTTTCGGAGAAATGGAAGTGTGGGCTCTGGAAGCATACGGCGCGGCGTTCATCCTGCAGGAACTGCTGACCGCGAAGTCGGACGATGTGTACGGGCGCACCAAAATCTACGAGGCGATCGTCAAAGGCGAGGCCGCGATGGAGCCGGGCGTGCCCGAGTCGTTCAACGTGCTGATTCGCGAATTGCAGGCGCTCTGCCTGGATGTCGAGTTGATCAAGATCACGGAGAAGAAGCCGGTGGCCGTAGCAGCGGATTAAGAGCAGTTCCCGGTTCTCAGTTCCCAGTTCTCAGTTGGCAGACTGAGCGCGGGCCGAAGCCGGGAGGCTGCTAAAGAGTTTGAAAAAAAGTTTTGAACAATTGGCCGCCGCGGCATTCGCTCTCAGCGCCGCGGTAAGGCAAAGCTCAAACCGGTTTTCACTGAGAACCGGGAACTGAAAACTGAAGTCGAGGGCCGCTGGCGGTCGCGTTAGTTCCGCAGGAAAGCGGAGGAACATGTTTCGTTCGAGCCCGTTCGATATGGCAAATCCCGTTGCTGACTTCGATGCCATTCGCATCAGCCTGGCGTCCCCGGAAAAGATCCGGAGCTGGTCGCATGGGGAAGTGACCAAGCCGGAAACCATCAACTACCGCACCTTCAAGCCGGAGCGCGATGGCTTGTTCTGCGCGCGCATTTTCGGCCCGGTCACCGACTGGGAATGTCTCTGCGGCAAGTACAAGCGCATGAAGCATCGCGGGGTGATCTGCGATAAGTGCGGCGTGGAAGTCACGCTGTCAAAAGTCCGCCGCGAGCGCCTGGGGCACATCGAGCTTGCTTCGCCCTGTTCGCACGTGTGGTTCTTCAAGGGGCTGCCCAGCCGCATCGGGCATCTGCTCGATATTTCTCTGCGCGATCTGGAAGCGATTCTGTACTTCGAGGCCTATGTGGTCGTCGATCCCGGCGACTCTCCGGTAAAAGAGCGCGAAGTCATCAAGGACGAAGTGAAGTACCGCGAACTCGACCAGCAATATCGCCCCGCCGGCTTCAAAGCCATGATGGGCGCGGAAGCGATCAAGGAACTTCTGAAACGCATTGAGGTCGATTCGCTCTCTGCCGAACTGCGCGAGAAGATGAAGAACGAAAGCTCGCAGCAGAAGAAGCTCAAGCACACCAAACGGCTCAAAGTGGTGGAAGCCTTCCGCAAGAGCGGCAACAAGCCGCAATGGATGATCCTGGACGTGCTTCCGGTGATTCCACCGGAGCTGCGTCCACTGGTTCCTCTGGATGGCGGACGCTTCGCCACTTCCGATCTGAATGATCTTTACCGGCGCGTCATCAACCGGAACAACCGGTTGAAGAAACTGATGGACCTACACGCTCCCGAAGTCATCGTGCGCAACGAGAAGCGCATGCTGCAGGAAGCGGTCGACGCTCTGTTCGACAACGGACGCCGCGGGCGCGTTCTGCGTGGCGCCAACAACCGGCCACTGAAGTCGCTCTCCGACACGCTGAAGGGCAAGCAGGGACGCTTCCGCCAGAACCTGCTCGGCAAGCGCGTGGACTACTCCGGACGTTCGGTGATTGTGGTTGGCCCCGAGCT
>JBEKAF010000107.1:0-10593 GCA_050018355.1 Terriglobales bacterium
GATGGCGATGATCTGTTCTTCGTTGAATCGACTCTTGCGCACGACTCCTCCTCTCTGGCCCTGAGCGGGCCATCCTACATGGAGAAGTCACATTTCCGCTGGACTAATTTCTGGGGGGCAGGTCACGCCAATGTCGGTTCCAACCTCCTACAACCAGACTTCGGGAGATTGCGTAGAAACTTCGTAAGTGGTGGGTGCGCACCTTTACCAATAATTTATGAATCTTTTATTCGATATTTACGGATTTTCGTATCCAATGATCTGGGTCGAGTGATTCCAGGCAACGTTTCAGACGCTGGGATCCGAACCTTGAGGCCGAAATGTTCGTGATAGCGGTATGGACGGTGCTGTGCACGGCAGGTATCGCATTTTATGTGCGATTCCTGGTGGCGCTACAAAAGGAGCGCAAGCCTCGTTTGATCGGTTATTGGGTGCGTCTGCGACTCGGCTCTGGTGAAGACACGATTGCAGAACTGCCGGAGCGTAAGAAACCAGTGACTCGCGCCGCGTGAGAACGGGTTGAAACAAAACATCGTAGGAGTCAATTATGTTGAGGCGAACGAACATCGTTTTGGTCATCGTGGCATCGCAGCGTTGGTCGCGACCTGGGCCATGCTAGGAACTGCGGTCGCACAAAAGGCAGCGGCTCCGAAGCCGCAGGATAAACTGACACTCGGAGAGGGCGAGGTCAAGCAATTGCTGCTCCTGATGGATACCGACAAGAACGGCAAGATCTCCAAACAAGAGTGGATGAAGTTTATGGAAGCGGAGTTCGACAGACTGGATAAGGGCAAGAACGGGCAGTTGGACGCCAAGGAACTAACGCAATCGAAATTGCGTGTAAGCCACTTCGTAGGTGTGGGTAAGTAAACGCTCTGTGCTACTGTGCTCGCTAGGACAACACGGGACTGTCCACTCGGCCAATGCGCGCTCGTATTTCCACTGCACTACCGGCATTCATTTTGGTCGCAATGGTGCCATTACATTGTCAAGATCAGCCCCCGACTGTTGACGCTGCGGGACCGATCTCGACGGATCGGCCGGCAGTTACAAACTCCAGCGTGGTCGTCCCGGCCGGCAGCCTTCAGGCGGAGAACGGCTTCCTTGAAACTCGCAGCCAAGGGCGGAGCGTGTTAGACGGTCCAGAGACCTTGGTGCGCCTTGGTGTCGCCAAAAGGACTGAGTTGCGCTTCACGGTGCCGGACTACTTCCACAACCTGAACACTGGCGACGGCCCCGGCTCGGGATTCGGCGACTTTGCCGTCGGAGTAAAAGAACAGCTTGGCCCCACGCGGGGTGCATTCGATGTATCCGTGATCCTGTTCCTCAGTTTCCCGACCGGCGCCGACACCGTGTCCAGCGGCGGGTACGATCCGGGATTGCAGGTGCCCTGGTCGCGCGCGCTGTCCGCCAACTGGACGGCGGCCGGAATGTTCTCGGTGTACTGGCCCACTCAGGGCCGCACGCGAAATGTGACCGGCGAGTCGACGTTCCTGGTAGATCGGCAATTGACGAAACCATGGGATGCGTTTGTCGAGTACGCGGGTGACTTTCCGGAACTTGGTGGGCCGCGGCACTTGCTGCACTCGGAACAGCACTAAAGCTCGCCAAGCGCCACCAGATTGACTTCCATGTTGGCGTGGGCCTATCGTCGGCCGCAGGGGATCATCTCATCGGGATCGGCTATTCGTTCCGCATTCACGCGATCCGTCGCTAGGGTGGGCTGGTGCGTTCCCTTTCAAACACACCGACGCGGAACTAGAATGCTTTAGGCGGTGCAATGGAGCGCCTCGTGCGTTCGGGGGCTCAACAAATCTCGCGCTTTGATAAACGATTTCGAATATTTCAAATGAAGACCTTCAAATGACGAATCAAGGTAAAAGCCGAATCGAGAATGTTTTCTAAGCATGTGACGACACCTCGGTCGGGCTGCTCCTGAGTAGGGCTGGTGGATTTCTACAGCGCAATTCAATACGTGTTGTTTGTGGCCATCGTCACCATCCTGGTGAAGCCTCTGGGCGGGTACATGGAACAGGTCTTTTCCAGGAAACGGACCGGGCTTGACTGTTTATGTCTTCCGGTTGAGCGGCTTATCTATCGCATTACCGCGGTTGATCCTAATTTGGAGATGACCGGCAAGGAGTATGCGACGTGTTTCGTGCTCTTTGGCTTTGCGGGCACGCTCCTGTTGTATGCCATTCTCAGAGTGCAGCAGTTTCTTCCCTGGTTCTTCCCGCAGTACCACACGACGCCGTTATCCCCTGACCTGGCTCTGAATACGGCGATCAGCTTCTCGACGACCACGACTTGGCAGGCCTACGCTGGCGAGAACACGATGAGCTATTTCAGCCAGATGGTGGGACTCTGCGCACAGAACTTCCTGGCTGGCGCGGCGGGGTTAGCCGTGGGTGTTGCCTTTATCCGCGGTCTTGCCAGGAAGTTGTCCGACACGCTCGGCAACTTTTGGGTTGATCTGACACGCGCCCTGCTCTGGATCCTGTTGCCGGGAGCATTGCTAGGCGCCTTGCTGCTCGTCTGGCAGGGCGTTCCGATGAACTTCCGCCCCTATGCGGTGGCCACGACCCTCGAGGGCGCCCACCAGGTCATACCGCAAGGTCCGGTAGCCGCACTGGAGATCATCAAGAATCTCGGCACGAATGGCGGCGGCTTCTTCAACGCGAATGGGGCTCATCCGTATGAGAACCCCACGCCGCTCACAAACTTTCTCGAAATGTTGGCGATCGTGCTCCTGCCTGCGGCATTGACGAACACCTTCGGCAGGATGGTTGGCCAGCCTCGACAAGGATGGCTTTTCTACTGCGTGATGGTGCTTCTGTTCGGCTGCGGACTGGTCTTCGTACATCTCTTTGAACAGCGGGGGGATCCCCGCCTCGGGGATGTGGATTTCCGAAACAGTCGCGTCCAGTCTGGTGGGAACGTCTCTGGTGGAAACATGGAAGGGAAGGAGGTGCGCTTCGGCATCGGCGCTTCGACCCTCACGGCTGTCGTTACGTCAAACACGGCCACGGGATCATATAACTCAATGCACGACAGCTACACCTCGCTCGGTGGCATGGTTCTGCTGGTAAACATGCTGCTCGGAGAGCTCATATTCGGAGGTCTGGGGACTGGTCTTTACAGCATGGTCATGGCGGCTGCGATCGCTGTGTTTCTAGCGGGACTTATGGTTGGGCGCACGCCTGAATACCTGGGAAAGAAAATAGGGCCCGCGGAGAACAAAATGATCATGCTGTACGCTTTGGCCGCGCCGCTCGTCGTCCTTCCGCTCACCGCGATTGCGGTGAGCACCCGGGTGGGACTGTCCGGGTTGACGGTCAACGGCGGCCCGCATGGTTTCACGGGGATTCTGTTTGCTTATACTTCCTGCTTCGCCAACAATGGCCAAAGCTTTGCCGGTCTGAGTGCGAACACTCCGTTTTACAACCTCACCACAGCATTAGCGATGATGGTGGGTAGGTTCGGCTTGGCGATTCCTGCATTGGCATTGGCAGATCTGTTTGGCCGTCAGAGAAGTACCCCTTCTTCGTCGGGAACTCTTCCGACCCATTCTTTCTCGTTCGGGGTCCTACTCACAACCTGTTTGGTAACGATGGTGGCTCTGAGCTATCTTCCTGCCTTGGCGCTCGGTCCTCTACTGGAAAGATTGCTTTTCGGAAGATAGAGCGTGTGCGAATCTGTTAGCCGCCTCACCTCCACCAGAGAGCCGTAATCTACGACTGCGAAATCGCGGTGAAGCTCTCTAGCGCGGCCTGGCGAGCGCGCAACTCTCTCAGCTCTTCTTCGCCGAGCTTTTCGACGCAGCCTGCCAGGGTCCGCATTCTGTGCTCGACGAGTATCCGGCGGAACTCCGGATCGGGCGTCGAGGCGGCGATGTCACCGAGGGCTCGCAGCAACCGCAAGCTGACGGCCACGTCCGTCTTCGAATACATGCGGATCTGCTCAAAGGCTCTTCCTCATGGCTCTATCTGCTTAAGTGTAGTGGGGCAGACCCGCGCGTACAAAGAAAACAGGAGAGACCGCCATGTCCCGCCTCGGCCTGAACTGGTACATCAAGGGTCCTGCCTTCGCGGCCGTTCTCTTCGCGATACCTCTTGTAGCATGGTTATGACAAAAGGCTGGAGCAGTATCTTCCCGAGATTTTGATCTCCCCGTTGTTGGCGAAAAATCGCCTCATTACGCTCACAAAACCGAGCCGGTTGTTGGCGAATTGTCGATCGAGCCACGACCTCGAGTGGCAGCAGATCAACTGCGAGATCCAGAAACGGCGTTCGAGGAAGATTGCGTTACACTCCAAACTAGGCTGGGAACATCCTAAGGGAGATGGTCAGGGGCATTTTGACTCTCCGGCTGGTGCGCGATGCTGAATATTAAGAAGATTCTTCTGCCGGTTGATTTCCCGAACGCCTCGCTGCGTGTGGTTCATCAGGCTGCGACATTGGCCCACCATTTCCATTCTGAGATCGTGATGCTGCACGTCGTGACAGCGCAGAGCCATGCCGCCGGTGTGCCGCAGGACGGCCCCGAGCTCGCTGGTTGGGATATGCTTGCTGAGATGGTTAGAGGGGCGCAGAAAAACCTGGACCAGTCTCTCGGGCCGGAGCTGGAAGGCCTTGCCATCCGACGCGTGTTGGTCAAAGGCGACCCGGCCCAGGCAATTGTGCAGACGGCTCAGGTGGAAAAAGCCGACCTGATCATGATGCCGTCCCATGGCTACACGTTCAACCAGTTTCTGCTGGGCTCCGTGACAGCGAAAGTACTATACGGGACCGAGTGCCCGGTTTGGACCGGCGCCCACGTGGAAGAATCGCCAATGCAGGAGTTTGCGATCCGCAACGTCCTGTGCGCGGTCGATCTCGGCCTCCGTAGTCACAAAACTGTGTCGTGGGCCGCGCAAATGGCCGCCGAATTCGGTGCCCGTCTTACGCTCGCCCACGTCACTGCCTCGGTGGAGCTTTGGGGACCCGGCGGCAGTTACGTCGTTCCGAAGTCGAAAGAGGCGCTTGTCGGCGACGCTTCTCAGCATCTCGCAGAGCTTCAGCAAGATATGGGCATCAAGGCGGACGTATTCATCGGCAGTGGTGACGTGCCTAAGGTGCTGAGCCAAGCTGCGAAGCAGACGAAGGCGGATTTGCTGGTTACCGTGTGCTACCCTTATGGTGGTAACTTGCGGATCCATGGCTACGCAATCATTTGCGCGGTGCCGATTCCAGTTCTGAGCGTGTGAGGGTCGTGAGTCGTTGCGCGCATAATCCACCGTTTGTCGGCAGCCCTTCCACAGCCGCGCACCCGGCTCAAGGATTCGGCTCGATGCCAATGCGATCATTGACGGCTGATCGAATCCGCTGTTTGCAGCCAAGGTAGCGTTCGGTCGTTTGAACCGACACATTACCGTGATGACCTCACCCGTATCCGGATCCAGGTAGGAAATGGAGTAGTCGCTGGAGATGTCCATGGCCTCGACGACTTCGCGGAGAGAAATGACGGCCGCCATACTGTTCGATTCCTTCTACCGACGGAATCGCCTGCGGCCGAATTATAAGACGACACTGCTCCGACCACACTACTCACTCATTCCCAGATTCACGCTGGGGATCCCCGAAGGTGGCAAATCTGCTCGGATTTGGAGGTCGAGACCGTCCACCAGGGCTCAATTCGCACTCCTCACGCCTTCACCATCGATGTGCACCAATTGACGGGTTGCCCGTGATCCAGGCTCAATCGCTAGAGGCGCCAGTACCCGGCTGCGAAGGAGGTCACTTGTACGCGTAAAGACTCCTTCGACAGCGACAATGCTCTCGTCGTCCAACGGTGCGGTGAGGTCGAGCCATGAGGCAACTTGCGGAAGCGAAGGGAGTATCATGCGGATGAATAAAAGAGTTAATGAAAACGGAGTAGAGCAATGCCTGAGTCCATTGACTGGCCGCCGCCGCATCCGCCGCGGCGCCGCCGACGCTTCCTTCTCATTCTCGCGGTCCTTGCCGCCATCTTCTTCGGCGGTCGGACCGCGTTGTCGTATTACGTGGACGTGCTCTGGTTCAAGTCGCTCAGCTACGGGGACGTGTTCTGGAAAACACTGAGCCTTCAGTGGGGAATCTTCGCGGCTTTTACTGCGGCCACATTCCTCATTCTGTATGGATCGTTCGTGGCGCTGAAGCGGGCGCATCTCCCCGATTTGCCGAGCGGTCACACGATTTACATTGGCGGACAGCCGCTGAAGCTGCCGGTTGAGCCTGTGCTGCGCCTTATCGCGCTCGGCGTTTCGCTCGTCATTGCCGCTGCCACCGGCGCGGGCATGATGGTGGAGTGGCCGACGCTCGCGCTCTTTTGGTACGCACCCCGCACCACTGGCGTCGTCGACCCGATTTTTGGCAAGCCGTTGAACTTCTTTCTGTTCGCCCTGCCCGCCTGGCAGCTCATCGCCGGATGGCTGCTTACGCTGGCCGTGATTACCTGTATACTCGCCGTTTTCTTCATCCTCATCACGGGCGGAAGCCGTGTGCTCACCGGGCGTCTCAGCCGCTACGTTGCATTACCTTGGCGCGGGCTCTCCATCACGTTTGCGTTCCTGTTGCTGATCCTCGCGATGCGTGTGTATATCGGCCGGTTCGAGTTATTGCTCGATGATCATACGATCTTCGGGGGTGTGACCTACACCGACGCGCACATTACGCTCACAGGGATGCTCGTCGTCTGCGCGACGCTGGTTCTCGGCGCGGCGATCGCAGCCGTCAACGCCGTGCGGGTGCCACGCGGGCGCTGGCTGGTTGCGGCGATCCTTCCGGCCGCGGTCTGTTATGTCGCGGTTCAAGCAGTCGCCTGGTACGTCAGCAGCTTTATCGTCAAACCGAACGAACTGGTTCGCGAGAAGCCCTACATTGTCTACAACACCGACTTGACGCGGCAGGCCTACGGATTGAACCGGGTCTCGCAGCGCGAGTTTCCCGCGGAGACGACCGTCGACGCGGCCGAGCCGGCGAACAATCAGGCTACGCTGCAGAACATCCGGCTGTGGGACTGGCGCGCCCTCCAGGACACGCTGCGTCAGATTCAGGAAATCCGCACTTACTACGACTTCCCCGACATCGATATCGATCGATATGACATTGACGGCACGACTCGCGAGGTGATGCTCGCCGCGCGCGAACTGAACGTCGATAAGCTCCCGGAGAGCAGCCGCAACTGGATTAACGACAAGCTGATCTACACCCACGGCTACGGCATCACGATGAACCCGGTCAATGGGTTCACGCCGGAAGGGCTGCCCACGCTGATTCTGAGCAACATGCCGGTCCAGAGCACGGTGCGTAGTCTAACCGTGACGCGCCCGGAGATTTATTTCGGCGAGATGACCAATACCGACGTCTACGTGAAGACACGGCAGAAGGAATTCAACTACCCGCAAGGCGCGAGCAACAGCCTCACGTCGTACGAAGGCAACGGCGGCATCGTGCTCGGCGGTTTTCTGCGCCGCATCATTATCGCGCTCGACCGCGACGACCTCGCCAAGCTACCGTTCAGCGATGACGTGAACAAGGATAGCCGGCTGCTGATGCGCCGCACCCTGCGCGATCGCGTATCGACATTAGCGCCGTTCCTCACCTACGATCCGGATCCGTACATCGTGCTCGGCGACGATGGCCGACTGTCGTGGATCATGGATGCGTTCACGGTTTCAGACAGCTATCCGTACTCGAGCCACTACCGTCTCGGCAACGATCTCATTAACTACATGCGGAACAGCGTTAAGGTGGTCATTGACGCCTACGATGGTACGGCAACGTTTTACGTGTTCGATACGGAGGATCCGATCATCGCAGCCTACCGCCGCATCTTTCCGAGTCTGTTCAAGGATGCGGCCATGATGCCGTCCGGGCTGCGCAAACACGTGCGCTACCCCGAGTTGCTGCTCAAACTGCAGGCGGAAGTGTACGGTCTGTATCACATGACGGATCCGGAAGCGTTCTACAACCGTGAGGATCTGTGGACGGTCGCCACCGAAGTCGGCATGGGCGAGGGAGGTCAGCAAATAACGCAAGCGATGCAGCCAAACTTCGTGCTGATGAAACTGCCGGGCGAAACCGACGTCGAGTTCGTGGAGATTCTGCCATTCACGCCGGCCAACCGGAATAATCTGATTGGCTGGATTGCCGGGCGCAGCGACGGTGCACAATACGGAACGTCGGTGGTCTACAACTTTCCCAAAACGAAGCTGGTCGACGGACCGCTGCAAATCGAGGCGCGAATCGATCAGAACGCGCAGCTTTCCGGACAACTGACGCTGTGGAACCAGCAAGGCTCGCACGTGCGGCGCGGGGCCCTGCTGGTGATTCCGTCCGGGCGCGCGCTGTTGTATGCGGAGCCGATTTACCTGCAGGCCGAGCGCAGTCCGATGCCGGAGTTGCGTCTGGTCGTGCTCGCGCTGCAAGACAAGCTTGCGTACGGACCAACCTTCGAGTCGGCGATGGCGGCCCTTTTTGGCGGAGCGGTTTCGTCCCTGACCGCCCCGACGATGAGCGCCGCGGCAGTCCCCGAGCCGGTGCGAGGCGCAGGGGCATCCGCCGCGTCGCCCCAGTCGTCGCCCCAATCGGCAGCGGATCTCAACGCGCTCATCGCGGAAGCCGCCAAGGACCTTGCCGACTACCAGCGCCTGACGGCGGAAGGCAAGCTCGGCGAGGCTGGGCAGAAGCTTGAAGAGTTGAAGCGCGCACTCGATAAACTGAACACGCGTCAAAGATAGTCTCGCTGCGGTGCTGTTGGCTCGACCCTGACCGATCATGCGCCACCAGGCTTGTCACCTCGCTGGAGAACCTTCTCCTTGGCACCTGCTCGGTTGATGAGAGGACCTCATGATCGCTCGAATATGGCACGGAATGGTTCCCGTTTCGAAGGGTGATGAGTACCTAGACCTCATGCGGAGGATTGCGCTTCCCGAGTATCTGGCAACGCGCGGAAATCGTGGTGCGTGGTGTTTGTACCGCACAGAAGCAGATGTAACGCATTTCGAGATGCTGACGTTCTGGGACGACACGGACGCTATCAAGCGTTTCGCTGGGGACGACTACAGCATGGCCAAGTACTACGACTTCGACTCCGACTACCTGATCGAAATGGAGGTCCGCGTCCGGCACTACGAGGTGTACTCGTAAACCTCGCCCGATCCCTTTGCAAGAGATTGTCGGCAAGGCTCTCGAAAAGGACAAAGAGGAACGTTATCAGGGCGTGAGGTCGCGCGGCGACGTGCGCTTTCGGATGCTGGAAGTCGTCCGTGAATACGCGCTCGATCGTTTGGAGGTAAGCGGTGAGGCCGAAGAGATGCGACGTCATCACGCCGCTTACTTTCTCGCGTTCGCCGAAGAAGCCGAGCCGCATTTGCAAGGCGCGCAACCGGCGGAATGGCTGAACCGTCTGGAAGAGGAACACGAGTTATTCGACGTTAGCCAGCGCTGCGTTGAGCCCAACAATGTCGGCTCCGAGATCCTTGCCATCCGTGCCCATGTTCTTGTAAGGGCTGCTCGGCTGAAGCTCGTAGTTTCCGCCATTGCCGTTATTGTAGTTGACGAACCCGACATCATCGATGGTTTGCGGGAACATATTGTTCGCTGGCCACTTCGACGGCGGAAATGCCGGTGGAGGCGCAATCAGGCCGTTGTTGGCGAACGTAAGAGTAGTGAAACAGTTGGTGATGCTTGTTATCGGCACGTCCTTAAAGGCGCAGCTTGTGGAGCCGCCCCCCGTGTTCCACACCGGGTATTGGCCGGTTGCGATCAGGTTGTTGGTGAAGACCAATCCATACATTGGCGCATTTTGGGGGAGGTTCCCCGTGACGATCATGTGGCTGGTGGGATCCGGGAACCCGGTGACGTGATTGATGGTGACGGTGTTGAGCGGGTTCTTGGGCCATCCGTTCGAAATCTCGAACAGGCCGCCGCCGCCCACGTAGTTTTTGCTGAGGTCGTCGATGACCACGTCATGAATGCTCCAGCGTTCTCCCGCCAGCGCTGGAGCACCGGGGCCATTCGTCGTAGGATCCGAGAGGGCGGTTGCCATCTGGATTCCGCCCCCGGCATGCGAGACGTGTACATACCGGATCGTGACGTCGGTCACCTGGCACAGCGGACAAACGTGAGTGCTCGTGGTGGCTTGATTCTTGGGGGTGAGCAGAATGCCGAAGCCGGTTTGGCTGAAGCCTCCCCAGCTGTTTTCCATAAGATTCGCCTCGACAAGCACGCGAACCGCATTCTTGAGTTCAAAGTGATTCTTGACGATGAAGGGATGGCCGTCCGGTCCGCCGATGAAGTTCGGGTTGCCAGGCATCCACTGCCACGGTTTCCAGAAGTGATTGTTCAGGATTTCGATGTCGGTGGGGGACAAGGTGGCCGGTCCGCCGCCAAACAGGATGGCCTCGCCCGAGGCTTCCAGGAAATTGTCCTGGATCTTGAAGGGACCATCCTGGGTGTTGCTGACGCCTCCGGCGACCGCATGAGCGTCGGTGCAAGTCCCACTCACTGCGATGCAATGGAAATCGCTGAAATAGGAATCGACGACCGCTACGTTGGTCATGCCACCGAGGCC
>JBEKAF010000108.1:0-10183 GCA_050018355.1 Terriglobales bacterium
CCAGCCATACTGATGCGAAATTCGCGCTGGCGCGGGCCGTTGGTGACACGGAGAAGAACATTGGACAGTATCTGGGCAATCCGTAAGCAGTTTGTCGACCGGGCTGTGATCCATGGCCATGGAGCTAACTTTCGCGCCCCACGAGGTTTGAAGCTATGAAGCGACGTACACCTGTTCTGATCCTGCTGGCTGCAGTGATCGCTGCCGGCGTTTATTACCCGCGTCTGACCAAGAAGTCCGGACCCGAGAACCAACTGACGCTCTCGGGCAATATCGAAGCGCACGAAAGCCTGGTGAGCTTCAAGGTCCAGGGACGCATCGTCGATCTGCCGGTCGAGGAAGGCCAATCGGTTGAACGAGGTGCCTTGCTTGCCCGCCTGGATGATGCCGATTACCTGCAGAAGGTTCGGATCGACGAGGCCACGGTTCACGTGCGCGAATCCAATCTCGCGCTGACGCTCGCTGGAACTCGCGAACAGGAAGTAAAGGCATCGCAGCAAACCATGCTCGATGCACAAGCCGATCTACAGGAAAAGAAGCTCGACTATGACCGCGCTCAGCGCCTCTTCAGCAAAGATGAAGTCTCTGCCCAGGACCGCGACCTCGCCGATACCGCCCTGAAACGCGCGCAAGCAACGTTCCGGGCCGCTGAGCAGCGTTATAACGAAGCCGTCGAGGGGAGCCGCAAAGAAGATATCGTGATCGCTCGCGCCAACCTCAGGGAGGCCCACGCCAATTTGGGTTTATCGCGAGTCAACCTGGACTACACAACCCTCAGCGCGCCCTCCAACGGTGTGATCACTGTGCGCCAGGCTGAACTCGGAGAGGTCGTCGTACCTGGTACTCCGATCGTCACTCTTGCTGACCTCGATCACATCTGGTTGCGCGCGTATATCGCCGAAACCGATCTGGGCCGCATCCGCTGGGGCCAGGAAGCAACCGTCACCACGGATACCTATCCCGGCAAGCAGTACCGCGGACGCGTCTCATTCATCTCCTCAAGCGCCGAATTTACGCCCAAGAGCGTTCAGACCTACAAAGAACGCGTCACGCTCGTCTATCGCATCAAGATCGACATCGACAATCCCAATCACGAACTCAAACCTGGCATGCCTGCGGACGCTCACATCGATCTCGCCGCAGCCAGCCCAAACGCGCGCCAGCAGGACGTTGCGCCGCAGAAGTATAAGTAATGACCGAGCAACCCCAATCCGCAATTATCGCCGAAGGACTTACGAAGAGCTTTCCCGGCGTGCGCGCGGTGGATCACCTGAGCTTTGATGTGAGTTCTGGAGAAATCTTCGGCCTGGTGGGTCCTGATGGCGCCGGGAAGACGACAACCCTGCGCATGCTCGCGGGCATCATGCCGCCCGATGAAGGGGCAGCCAGTGTCGCTGGCTCTAATGTTGTTCACGATCCCGAAGGTGCTAAGCACCATCTCAGCTACATGCCGCAGCGCTTCGGGCTTTATGAAGATCTCACTGTCGATGAAAATATCCGCTTCTACGCCGACCTGTTCGGAGTGAGAAAGGCTGAGCGCAAAGAGCGTTCCACCCAACTGTTACAGGCAGCCGGCATGAGAGAATTCCGCAAGCGTCTGGCCGGGAAGCTTTCCGGTGGCATGAAGCAAAAGCTAGGTCTGGTCTGCGCGCTCATTCATCGACCCAAGGTAATCCTGCTGGATGAGCCGACCACGGGCGTTGATCCCGTTTCGCGGCGCGACTTCTGGCGCATCCTTTATGAACTCGCCTCGGAGGGTGTGGCGATCCTCACCTCGACAGCTTACCTGGACGAAGCGGAGCGCTGTCATCGCGTCGCCTTACTCCATCAGGGTAAGCTGCTCTTCTGCGACACGCCTACAAATCTCAAGGCCAGGTTGGGCAAAGGCGTGTTGTCTGTCACTTCGTCTGATCCACGCAGATTGCGTGACCAACTCGAGCACGCGATTGGGATCTCCAGTCTGGTGCTGACCGGCGACGGCCTGCACGTTGTGGTTGACGATGCAGCCCGCCGCATCCCCGAATTCGAGGCCCGGTTGAACAGCGCGTATGTTCCATTCGGCACCATTCAACAAGTCGTTCCCTCGATCGAGGACCTTTTCGTCGATGCGGTTAGCAGTGGAGCGTCAGTCCGTGCCTGAGATCAACAATTCTGTCGTCATGGAGGATTTGGTCAAGCGGTTCGGCGATTTTGTCGCTGTCGATCGCATCAATCTCGAGATTCGCAAAGGTGAAGTGTTTGGCTTTCTCGGACCGAACGGTGCCGGCAAGTCCACCACCATCCGCATGCTTTGCGGTCTGCTGACGCCCACATCCGGACGCGCCCAAGTTGCCGGATATGACGTGAGCCGTGAACCTGAATCTGTGCGCCAGAACATTGGTTACATGTCGCAAACGTTCTCTCTCTACAACGATCTCAAGGTGATCGAAAACATACGCCTGTTTGCTGGTCTCTATAGCGTGCCCGCAAACCGACTCAGAGAACGAATCGAATGGGCGCTGGGGATGGCGAACCTCAAAGGCCAGGAGAATCTGATTACCGCTACGCTTCCCGGCGGGTGGAAGCAACGTCTCGCCCTGGGCTGCGCGGTGTTGCACAAACCGCCCGTCGTCTTTCTCGATGAGCCCACTTCCGGCGTCGACCCTATCTCGCGGCGCCAGTTCTGGGACCTTATTCACCACATGGCAGAGGAGGGCGTGACCGTCTTCGTAACCACGCATTACATGGAAGAGGCGGAATACTGCAACCGTCTCGCGCTCATCTTTCGCGGACAAATCGTCGCCCTAGGCACGCCTTCCGAACTGAAGCAGAAATCGATGAAAGGCGAACTGCTCGCGGTCGAGTGCGAGCCGCTTGGCAGCGCGGTGGAAGTTCTGCAGTCCGCTCCGGATGTGATCGACGCTGCGGTTTTCGGCAACGCTCTGCACCTGGTTGTACGGGATGCTACCGCTGCGATCCCGCAAGTTAAGAAGTATCTGTCGGATCGCAGCATCATGGTTGGCCGCGTCGAGAAGATACATCCCAGCCTGGAAGACGTTTTTGTTTCTCTTACAACTGCGAGCGGTTCGGGAAAGGAATGGAAGGCATGAGCTTCACTCGCTTTCTGGCCGTGGCCCGGAAAGAGGTCGTCCAGATCCTCCGCGACTCGCGCAGTCTGATCATTGTCGTGATCATGCCGGTGATTCTGGTGCTCTTGTTCGGTTACGGTGTCAATCTCGATCTCAAGGGCCTGCCCGTTTACGTGTACGACCGCGACGGCAGCCAGCAGAGCCAGGATCTGTTGAAGCGCTTCCAGGCCAGCGCGTATTTCGACGTTGTGCGGGTTGTGAACGATTATCCCGCGCTGGCACGCTCGCTGGACGACGGCCACGCCAAAATAGGGATTGTTATCCCGTGGGATTTCTCTCAGCGTCTGCACGACGGCCGCCCTGCCCAGGTACAGGCGCTCGTCGATGGTAGCGATGACAATACCGCTAACGTTCTCATTGGCTACTCGCAAGCCGTTGTTCAAGGCTATTCGTCGGACATCCAACTCGAGTGGCTTCGCACCCGCGGCAAACTTGTCCAGCCTGCTCCTGTCAGTGTTGAAACGCGCACCTGGTACAACGAGGATCTGGAGAGCAGCGCATTCATTGTTCCCGGCGTGCTTGCCCTGGTCATGTCGGTAATCGGAGCGTTCCTCACTTCGCTCACGATAGCGCGCGAATGGGAACGCGGCACCATGGAGCAGTTGATTTCAACTCCGGTCACGCCGGCTGAAATCATGCTAGGAAAGCTCGTGCCCTATTTCATCATCGGAATGTTCGACGTCATCATCTGCGCCCTGATCGCCATCTACTGGTTCCAAGTTCCCTTCCGAGGTTCTTTTCTGACCCTGCTCGTGAGCTCCGCCATGTTTCTGGTGGTCGTGCTTTCGCTCGGATTCTTCATCTCCGTGATCGCTGGAAGTCAGCTCGCGGCGAGTCAGATCGCGCTGCTCATCACTTTCCTTCCAGCTTTTCTGTTGTCCGGATTTCTCTATGCGATTGAGCAAATGCCCCTAGTGCTGCAGTGGATCACTCGCATCCTGCCAGCGCGCTACTACGTCTCGGTGTTGAAGAAGATCTTTCTCAAGGGGACGCCCACGGCTTTGCTCTACCCCGACCTGGTTCCCCTGGCCGTATTCACACTCGTGCTGGCAGTGCTCGCCACCCGCGCATTCCACAAGAGGCTGGCGTAAGGAGACGATGAGCGATGCTGGCGCGCCTGAAACAGATGTTGATCAAAGAGTTCATCCAGGTCTTCCGCGACAAGCGCACCCGTTTCGTGCTGTTCGGCCCGCCGATCATCCAGATGCTGGTCTTTGGATACGCTGCCACCTTCGAGATTCATCACGTTCCAACGGTTGTGCTCGATCTCGACCACAGCCAGGAGAGCCGCGAACTGATCTCTCGCTTTACTTCGAGCCCATATTTCGACGTGCAACACCAACTGACGGACTACCGCCAGATTGGCGATCTCATCGACCAAGGAAAAGCTACCGTTGGTCTTGAGATCAATGCCGGTTTCGCCCAGAACCTGCGTAAAGGTCAGACCGCGCCGCTGCAAGTGATCGTCGACGCGACCAATTCGAACACCGCCCTGATCGCTTCGGGCTATGTCACGCAGATCGCAGTCGGCTTCTCCCAGGACTACCAGCAAGACCGCATCTACCGCATCTCACCGCAAATGATCGAGGCAATCCCCTCGGTGCAGCTCGCGCAGCGGCCGTGGTACAACCCCGACCTAAGGAGCCGCTGGTTTTTCGTGCCCGGAATAATCGGCAGTCTTACTCTCGTGCTCGTGGTTACTCTGACGGCTTTTGCCGTGGTTCGCGAACGCGAGATCGGCACTCTCGAGCAGATCATGGTGACGCCCATCCACCCGGCCGAGTTTATCCTCGGCAAGACGCTGCCGTTCTTTCTGATTGGCCTCTTCGATGTTTCGCTAATTGGCACCGTAGGAACGCTGTGGTTCCAGGTTCCATTTCGTGGTCAGATTCTGGTATTGCTCGCGGGCGCGATTCTTTTCTTGCTGTGCATGTTAGGTGTTGGCCTGTTGATTTCGACCGTCTCGTCCACCCAGCAACAAGCGATGGTGACCTCCTTCTTCTTCATTATGCCCGCCATCACCTTCTCCGGCTTCGGATTCCCCATCAGCACCATGCCGCAGTGGCTGCAATATCTCACCTACCTCAGCCCGCTACGCTATTTTCTGGTCGTGCTCCGCGGCACGTATCTGAAAGGTGTTGGCATGGAGATCCTCTGGCCCCAGATGCTCGCCATGGCCACCTTGGGAATCAGCCTGCTCACCATTGCTATCCTGCGTTTCCACAAAGCACTCGACTAAAGGTCCAACACCTTTCCACGGGGGCTCGGAATCCGTGCCGGGTTGCCTGACTCTAAACGGAGTCTGGGGCGCTTTCGTCTGTGTGTTCTTGCCAACGTAGTCTGCAAGTCGCCGTGTGCGGTGGCGACGCCAACGCTTCAAGCGGCAGGTCGGCTTCGAAGAGGTCGGGACTTGGTTTCCGCGTCGGCAACCGCGAAGCATGCGTCTTGCTGTCCGTGTGCATAGCGCAGAGTCGGTATTCGTGACCGTGATCGTCCACTTCCAAGTAGTCGGCCACTTGCTCGCAGCCTTTGCGATCACACAGCACGATCACGTTTAGCGGATGATGAAGTTGGAAGAACTCCATGCGTAATTCTAAGTTGACCGCATTTGCGGCTACAAGCCAAACCGTGCAGGCCATGATTAAAATTTTGTTAAATGGGGGACTGGGAACTTCGCGTAACTGAAGGGAGCCATTATTTCACCAGTTGAGATTTGTTAGTCGGTGCACAGCAGCCGCGCGACCGCCGCCAATCCCGCGCTCCCGTCTGGCGCAACGGGGTCCGCACGTTTCTTGGGGGTCCTGAAAGACGCAGAGGTCCTTCACTATCCCATCAGCCCTGCAGCAAGGCGGCTTTGAGGCGCGCCGGGGTCATGGGCAGTTGCCGCAGGCGAGCGCCCGTGGCGTCAAAAATGGCGTTGGCCACAACCGCTCCTGTAGTGACAATCGGTGGCTCCCCGCAACCCGACGCCGGCGTTTCCGGATTCTCGATCAGAATGGTCTCGATCCTCGGCAACCAGGAAAAACGCGGAATCTGATAAGTGTCGAAGTTGCGGTCGAGCACGGCACCATCCTTGAAGCGTACTTCCTCAGCCAGGGCGTAACCCAGGCCCATGGTGATACTACCTTCCATTTGCTGGCGCGAGCCATCGGGATTCACAGTAACGCCCTGATCCTGGGCGCAGACGACCCGCTTCACATTTACATTCCCGGTGCTTTTGTTGACCGCGACCTCGGCCACAGTCGCGACGTACGTGCCCGAGTAAATCGCGCAGGCGAGGCCGAAGCCGCGACCACTCGGTGCCGATGCCGGCTTCCAGCCGAACTGCCCAGTCGCCGCGAGCAGCACACGCCTCATGCGGGGATCGCTCAGGTGTGAGAGGCGGAATTCAAGCGGGTCCCGGCCCAGTTTGCTGGCGAGGGTGTCGATGTGCGATTCGCGGGCGAACGTGTTGGTATTTACCGAGGGCGCCCGCCATGGCCCGACCGCGAAGGGGTGTAGCCCGGGAGGGTTTTCCCCGCTCCACCCGCCGGATGATTGCGTGCGTTGATGGGGGATGTCATAGAACGGCTGGGCCTCGCGCTCGCCGGCGCAATACACACGGTAATCCCATAGCACGAGTTTTCCGGCGTTGTCCGGTCCCGAGCGAATCTTCACGACGGCAGCGGGCCGGAAAGTGTCGTAGAAGAACTCCTCGGCACGGTCCCAGACCACCTGCACCGGCTTACCAGTGATCTTGGCCAGGCGCGCCGCTTCCATGGCTTGTCGGGAAGCGCTTTTGCCGCCGAAGCCGCCCCCTACATAAGGAGTGATGACCCGCACGTTTTCCGGCGCGAAGCCGACGGCTTGCGCGAGCTGCTGGCGGACGGAGAAGGGGGTCTGCGTGCTCGCCCACACCGTCAACTTGCCGTCTTCGATGGCGGCAACTGCGGAGTGTGTCTCCATCGCGGCATGGGCCACGTAGCTGTTCAGATAAGTTTCTTCGACTACACGCGTGGTGAGTTTTTCTCCTTCCGCCAGGCTTCCTTTCTCGCCCACCATCTGTAGCGGCGCCGCGGCTTTGAGCAGGTGGTCGAAAATCGTGTGATCATCCTCACTTGGCTGGGGAGCTTCGAATCGAGCTCGGATGAGTCCCAACGCCCGGTCGGCGATGTCGGGTTGCTCGTGGAGCACGGCAATCATTTCGCCGTCGCGAATAACACGAACGCCGGGAACTTTCTCGGTGGCTGCGGTGTCGAGCTCTTTCAGTGTGGCGCCGTGCGCCGGCGGCCTGAGCAGGCGCGCGTGCAGCGTGCCCGGCGGAGTCATATCTGCGGCGTATCGGGCTTTACCAGTCACCTTTTCCAGAGCATCTTTGCGCCGCTGTGCCTTTCCGATGACGGTGAAGGCCGAGACGGGCTTCACGGGCACCTTTTCGAGATGGCGTTCGATCCGCTTACCTTCAACCAACCTGGCGTAGGAGACACGCTTGTGCTCGTCCTGTGCAAACGTCACCACGCCATCCTTCACGCGCAAGTGATCCACCGAGGACAGATGGAGGTAATCAGCGGACATCTGCAACAGCACGGCTCGGGCCTCGGCAGCCGCAGCCCGCAACACGGGTCCGAACTGCCGAATGGTGAGCGAACCGAAAGTGCCCATATCCCAGGGGCACAGGTCGGTGTCGCCCATGACCATGTCCACCGAATCGAAGGAGACGTCGAGTTCTTCGGCAACCAGTTGTGCCAGAGCGGTCTTCGACCCCTGCCCCAATTCCACCTTACCAACGAAACAGCTGACCCCGCCATCGCCGCCGATGCGAAGATAGGCGTTGAAATCGGTAGGATAACTGGGCCGTCCCGGAAGACGTGACGGTTCCTGGAAAGCGGCCATCGGGTCCGTGGCGAAGAAGACGAAGAGCCCGGCGCCTGCCAGTTGGAGAAACTCGCGCCGACTGACTCCGGCGCCCATGTCGGCAGCAATCTCGACGGTTTCATCCCAATCGTCCCCGTGCATTAGGCACCTCCTTTCGCCGAGCCTGCTGCCTCCAAGATGGCGTCCACGATGCGCGTGTGAGAGCCGCAGCGGCAGAGGTTATCGTCGAGGTGCCGGATGATTTCTTCCCGGGTTGGGTGCGCTCTCTTGAGGAGGAGCGCATAGGCTTTGACAATCATCCCCGGCGTGCAGTAACCGCACTGAAAGGCGTGGTGATTGAGGAAGGCTTCCTGGATTGGGTGCAGGTGCCCCTCCCTGCTCAAACCCTCGATGGTCAGCACGTGCTTTCCGGCAATCTCCTTAACCGGGGTGACGCACGACGGCACGGCCTCGTCGTTCACGATTACTGTGCAAGATCCGCACAGGGCGGCGCCACAGCCGAACTTTGTACCGGTGAGCCCGAGGTCATAACGCAACACCCAGAGAAGCATGCGGTCATCGTCGACGGTCAGTTGCACCGGCTTGCCATTCAACGTGAAGGAAATGCTTCGCCGCATCGCCATCTCCCCTCTCGACGCGTGAGTTGTTTCGGTTCGTCTACGTATAGCACCGCTGTTGTCCCAACTACTGTGACGATTGGCTCACTCGAAGGTGATGGCCGACCGTCCTATGGCCGGATAATTGCCTCGGCTAAAACCGACGAAGCGGGCGTCTACACCCTGCAAATCGAACATCAGCAGGCCGTCGCCGGCGATTTGCAGATCAACATCACTGCTCTTGGTTTTGCCGCTGTCAGCTACCCACTCGATTTTTCTCGGTCCGCCCGCGTGAACTGGTCCGTCCGCCTGGAGATTGCCGCTGCGTCCGAACAAGTCCATGTGGAAGCCAAGAGCCTGCCCTTTCAAGACCAGCTCGACATGAGCGAAGTGCGCGAAAGCTCAGCAAAGGACGTTGGCGAAGCGCTCACCGCCGTGGATGGCATCTTTAAAATCCGCCAAGGCGGCATTGCCCACGACGTGGTCGTGCGCGGATTCCAGCAGAACAGCGTCAATGTCTTGATTGATGGGGCGCGCATCTACGGCGCATGCCCCGGCCACATGGACCCCGTCGTCCAGCACGTGGACTTCGCCGAAGTCGAGCACGTGGAAATTGTCAAGGGCGCCTTCGATATCGCCAGCTCGGGCAGCCTCGGCGCCGAACTTCGCGTCGTCACCAAAACGGCGAGAAACACCTCCGCAGTTTCTTGCATGGGCGTGTTGCAGGTCACGAAGAAGCGTGACAGGCGTCACCGCGCAGCAGCCATTTGGCACTCATTATCAAAAAACGTTTTCGCAGGACCGTGTGGATAGGCTGGTGGCATCGTATGAGCCCGGATCTCGCGATGATCAGCGATGGAAAGAAGTTCATGTGGGATGGGCAGCTCTACGACAACAGAGAAGAAGCGTCACGCGCAGGGGAGTCATATCAGGACGAGAACTTTGAGATTCGGATGGTGGAGGAAGGTGGGAAGTTCCTGGTGTACACCAGGAGGGTCGTCAAGGAAGTCGTAGTCACTGCGCAGTAGCGGGCAGCCTCGGTAGAGGTGGCAAATGGCAGCAGGCATGTTGCCGGTTCAGAGCGATCCGAAACTGCTGGCCGACATTCGGCGGTATGGGAAGTTCGACCCCACGGGCTGCTATCAGTGCGGAAGCTGCACCATCTCCTGTGAGCTGGTCCCGGACTTCGCCAGCATTCCCCGAAAAAGCATACGCTACGCTCTTCTGGGGCTGAGAACACCGCTCCTCGCAAACCTCGAGCCCTGGATCTGCCACGACTGCGGCGATTGCTCCATCGTCTGCCCGCGCCAGGCGGAGCCCAGGATTTCCATGGCTACGCTGCGGCGCTTCCTCAGCGGCCAGTATGAACGGACGGGCATGGCGTCCAAGCTCCTCACGTCCCGGGCGTGGTACTTTGGCTCGTTGGCCTCCGCTGCGGTGCTCGTCGTGCTGCTGATCCTCTGCTATCACCTGTGGTATGTGGGACTGCCCTTGTCCGGCCTTGCCACGCCGCTCGGGTTGGAACACATGTTCCCCATCATGACGTATTACACGCTCACGGTGATGCTCTTTCCGCTGCTTCTCCTAGCATCCCGCGTCCACCGC
>JBEKAF010000109.1:0-10108 GCA_050018355.1 Terriglobales bacterium
ACCAGACTTCCGGCATACGCCTCGCGCTCGGCCGTGACTGTGGCCGTCCCGTGGACTTCCTCGAGGTGGACGGCAACGTAAGCCGGGAACATGCTGCGGAGTTGGAAGAGACGATCTGGAAGCATCTGCCCGATCTGCGCCCGTTGCGTGCCGACCAATTCGGCGATTACGCCTACGGCACCGAGGTGCGCCACAGCGATCCGCTGGCCCTCACGCAACTGCTCATCACCTATCACTTGCTGCGCGCCTACAGCAAAGATGCTCCGATCCCTTTTGCCCGTCCGATCGCCGCGCTTAGCCGATTGGAATCGGCGCCGCTAGATGCGCCGGTGGAGACTGTCACGAAAAAGTGAGGAACCACTATGACTGCACTGCTGTCCACTACGTCGTCCCCGGCCGGAGCGGAGTTGGCCCGCGTGCGCCGGCTGACCGCCGACACCATACGCGGCCTGGCGATGGACGCCGTGCAAAAAGCCAACTCCGGGCACCCAGGAATGCCCATGGGCATGGCCGATGCAGCGGTGGTGTTGTGGACGCGCTTTCTCAAGCACAACCCCGCGGACCCGCTGTGGCCTGATCGCGATCGATTTATCCTCTCGGCTGGACACGGCTCCATGCTGCTTTACAGTTTGTTGCACCTCAGCGGCTATAACCTGCCGGTGGGCCAACTGCAAGCTTTTCGGCAATGGGGCAGCCAGACACCCGGCCACCCCGAATATGGATTGACCCCTGGCGTCGAAACGACTACCGGTCCGCTGGGCCAAGGCATCACGAACGCCGTCGGGATGGCCATTGCCGAACGCTGGCTGGCTGCGCGCTTCAATCGTCCCGGGTTCGAGATCATCAATCACTGCACTTATGTGATCGCCAGCGACGGCGACCTGATGGAAGGCATCTCGCACGAATCCTGTTCGTTGGCGGGTCATCTGGGTCTGGGTAAGTTGATCGTGCTCTACGACGATAACGGGATCAGTATCGACGGGCCGACCTCACTCTCCTTCAGCGAGGATGTTCTAGGCCGTTTTGCTGCGTATGGCTGGCACACGCAGCGGATTGACGGTCACGACGCGACAGCCGTTGAAGCAGCGCTCGTGTCCGCCCGGGCAGAGACCAAGCGTCCCTCGTTGATCGCTTGCAAAACGCACATCGGCTTTGGCAGCCCGAACCGGCAAGACACCCACAAGGCGCACGGCGAGCCGCTCGGGGTCGATGAGGTACGACTCACTAAGGAGAAATTGGGTTGGCGGCTCGATGAGCAATTTTGGGTTCCCGACGAGGCGCGAGAGTTCATGCAAGAGTCCGCCGCGACAGGCGCAGCTCAGCAAAAAAAATGGGCAGAGCTTTGTGCTGCTTACCGGCAGGCTTACCCAGAATTGGCGGCTGCCTTCGACGGCGCCCTCGGCGGCGAGTTGCCGGAAGGTTGGGACTCGAACCTGCCAGCTTATTCCGGAACCAAACCTATTGCTACTCGTGCTGCCTCCGGAGCGGTCTTGGACGCCATCGCGCCACGCCTTCCTATGCTGCTTGGCGGCTCGGCTGATTTGACGCCTTCCAATAACACCTTGCCTAAAGGCGAACATGACTTGACGCGGGAGGATTTCACCGGGCGATATCTCCACTTCGGCGTGCGCGAGCACGGCATGGGCGGCATTCTCAACGGTCTGGCTTTGCACGGCGGGGTTCGTCCCTACGCAGGCACGTTCCTCATTTTTTCCGATTACATGCGCCCGTCTATTCGTCTCGCGGCTCTCATGGAACTGCCGGTGATCTTCGTCTTTACCCACGACAGCATTGGCCTGGGCGAAGACGGCCCCACACATCAGCCAATTGAGCAGATCACCAGCTTGCGCTTGATTCCGAACCTGGCGGCGTTCCGCCCCGCCGATGCGACGGAAACGGTTGAAGCGTGGCGCGCCGCGCTCGGTCGACGCCATGCGCCGTCTGCGCTCATCCTCACTCGGCAGGCCTTGCCCGTTATCGATCGCACGTGCCACGGTCCGGCGCAAGGAGTTTCACGCGGCGCATACATTCTCCGAGACGCCGATCGCCCGGAAGTCATTCTGATTGGAACCGGGTCGGAAGTTCACCTGGCACTGGCTGCGCAAGAGATCCTTGCAGCGCAGAAGATTAAGGCTCGCGTTGTCTCCATGCCGTGCTGGGAATTGTTTGAGGAGCAGCCCGAGGAGTATCGGGAAGCCGTGCTGCCTTCCAGCTTGCGCGCCCGGGTGGCAGTGGAGGCAGGCGTCACGCTGGCTTGGGGGCGTTACGTAGGGCTGGATGGCGCCGTCGTCGGGCTGGACCGTTTTGGCGCTTCTGCGCCTTACCAAGTGTTGTACCAGGAATTCGGGATCACAGCCGAGGCTGTCGCCGGAGCCGCCCGCCGAGTGCTCGCCAAGGTCAAGTGATGGGGCTCGCTGCGGCCCAGGCCAGCTGTGGTACCATTCCAGCCTTGGCCGTAAGGGATCGAGTGAAACTAGGGGGTGGCGATGTATGTGCTTGCGCGATGATGTGTGGGGCATTTAGAGTGCGGCGATCTACTCGGTTTAGTCACAACTCTTCTAGAGGAAGAGCTATCCCCTGGCAAACCGAGACTCGCCAACCCTGAGGCGTGGAGGCGGAAATCCATGATCAATGATGTCAACAGCAAAAAGTTGCGAGATCACTTCATCATTTGTGGATACGGACACATGGGGCGAGCAGTGGTAGATCAGTTAAGTCGCTCTGGAATGCCGTTTGTCGTTATTGAGACCAGTGACGAACTACACCGCGAACTTCTGAAGGATGGAGTGCCTGTGATCCATGGCGACGCCAAGGGGCGCGACGTCCTGTTGAGCGCCGGCATCGAGCGGGCTCGTGGCATCTGCATCGTTATCGATAACGATCTCGACAATCTGTCCATTACTGTCACTGCTCGGTCCCTCAATGCCAAGCTCAAGATTATTACTCGAGCCGGCCAACGGCGCTATGCTGATTCCCTACGGAAGTCGGGCGCTGATGAGGTGATCATCCCGGAATACCTGGGTGGCTTAGCGGTCGGACGCATGATCCGGAAGTACTACCCTCTGCGAGCCATCCTGGCATAGGTTAAGACCAGCGAAAGACAAGGTAAGGCTTTTTTTCATTCCCGAGCGACCAGCATGTGAGGCCGCGTAAAAGCGTATTTCAGTCAAGCCGCCGACAAGTCGCGGGAGCGACTCACCCGGGTGCCGTGGCTTGTTAGAGGGGGTATGGAAAGAAGCAGTTAGGCAGGTTCCAAGGGAAGCGCTGATGGCAACTCAAACCAGACCTGAAACCGGAGCTAGGAGTTTTGGCCAGAATTTGGAGAGTGATCTGGCGGCGCAGTTTCTGAACGTGGTGGAGAACGCGGCCATTGACTCGGCCCGCACCATGGGCCGGGACGACCGCCGGTTGTCCGACCAAGTTGCGACCGAAGCCATGCGTCACACCATGGACAGCATCCCAATGCGTGGGAGGATCGTCATCGGCGAAGGCGAACGCGATGAAGCTCCGATGCTCTACATCGGCGAGAAAGTCGGCGCCGAGTTTCGCGACGGAAGCGAAGTCCCCGAAGTCGATATCGCCGTGGACCCCTTGGAAGGTACAAACCTCTGCGCGACCGGCGCTCCCGGCTCTATCACTGTGCTGGCTGCATCCGAACGAGACGGGTTGCTCAACGCGCCAGACTGCTACATGGAAAAGATTGTGGTCGGCCCGTCATGCAAGAATGCGGTGGAACTCGACGCTCCCGTCGCCCAGAATTTGAAGAACATTGCCAAGCGGCTGGAGCGCGGGGTTGAGGATCTCGTGGTGATCGTGCTCGACCGCCCGCGCCACGAAAAGCTCATTGCAGAGATTCGAGCAGCCGGGTCGCGCATCCGGTTGATCGGCGATGGCGATCTCTCCGCCGGCATTGCTGCCGCCGTCCTCGGCACGGGCGTGCATGCGGTCATGGGCTCGGGCGGTGCGCCGGAAGGTGTGATTACTGCAGCCGCAATTCGTTGTCTGAATGGCTACATGGTCGGTCGATTGGTGATCGACAAGCCTGAACTCAAAGAGCGCATCGCGCGCATGGGGATCAAAGACAAGAACAAAATCTATGAGGCGGAAGATCTCGCTCCCGGGAAGCAACTCATCTTTGCAGCCACCGGCGTGACCGAGGGCGCGCTGCTGAAGGGTGTGCGCTTTTTCGGTGAAGGGACGCGAACTTCATCCGTGATCATGACTCTGTGCACGGGTAAAGTCCGCTTCGTTGACAGCATTCACTTGGAGAAAGGCCCGCATGTGAAGGTACGATTTGCCTAGGCGCGTGCACTAACAAAATCGGCTATACTTTTGCGATCGCAAGGGGGGCGACCCCCGAGTCTTAAGTCTGTGCGTAAGTTTGGGGTCCAATACCACTGGGGGCAAGTACAGATGGCAGACGACTCACCCAAGAGCGTCGTGAATGGCGTACTCGGGCATCTTCCGCCTTGGCCGAGAAAGGCGCTCGGCAACTCGATCATAGCGATGGAGCAGGCCTGTCGCCAGCGGGAAGGCCTGCCGCTACTCACTGATGCAGATATTGAAGCGTTGAAGGCTGGCCGGCCCATGCTGTGGGAGAGCGGCGATGCGGCCTCAGCGCCATCCCCAGCGGGCTCCCCGCCCACTCCGGCGCCAGCCACTACCGCCGCGGCACCGGCATCCCCAGCTTCGGCTGGGGCCACGAGCGCGCCCAGTGCTGGCATCAGCGATGAAGTCGCAAAATGGGTTGCGGCCGGCAAGAAGTGGAGTAAATCCAGCATCGCAGCGGAACAGGCACATCGCGGTCGCAAAGGTTTACCTGCACTCAACGATGCCGAAATCACTGCCCTGCTCGGCGAACCAGCCACTCCTGCGGCGGCCGCTCCGACTGCTCCTGCGGCAACCGCTCCGACTGCTCCTGTGGCGGCAACCGCAGCCTCTGCTCCTCGACCAGCGGCAGCCGCAGCAACCGTAACTGCTTCCGCAGATGCTTCCGTAGCACGCAGCGGCGAACCGACCAAATATGTCGGCACACCGGCGGTGGGGACTTCCAAAGCAGCGGCCAGCGCAGGAGTAGCCTCTGTCGGTCCGGAAAACAATGAGATCAATCGGCAACGCCGGCGACTGGTGTGGAGTACCGTTGCCGCTTTTCTGGCCGCGTGGTTTCTTGCGTTCTTCCGCTTCTTTCTGCCACGCACCTTATTCGAGCCTGCGACCAGCTTCAAAATCGGCTATGCCGAGGAATACGGTCTGGGGGTGGACACCAAGTTCCAACAGAAATATCGCATCTGGGTGGACCGCACACCCGATCGCCTGTTCGTGATTTACGCGCGCTGCACGCATCTGGGCTGCACGCCCGACTGGAAACCCAGCGAGAACAAATTTAAATGCCCGTGCCACGGCAGTGGCTATGACAGCGAGGGGGTCAACTTTGAGGGTCCGGCGCCGCGTCCCATGGACCGGGCCCACGTTGAGAGATCTCCGGACGGTCAGATCCTGGTAGATGTGTCGCGACTCTACCAGTGGCCGAAGGGGCAGCCGAGCCAGTTCAATGATGATGGATCTTACTTGTCCGTGTAATTTGTGTGCTGCCGGAGCCCTGGCCGCGAGGGGAGACTGGCTGATTACCAGACCGATCAGAGGAAACGATGCCTGAAGAGAATGGGAACGGGAAAAACGGCAAAGAAGTTGGCCTACTCGAACGATTGAAGTCCGTCCTGCAAGAGGACGTTCAATCATTCAGGACCGATCTGCCCGCCAAAGCCAAGGAACAGATCGAGGGGCTCAAAATCCCAACCAAGACCGAGCTCTACAAATCGATCTTCCGCCACAAGCACGATGACACGCCGCGCAACCGGGCTCTGGGCGTGCTTTCCAACGTCTTTCTGCATCTCCATCCGGCGAAGATCAATCGCGACGCCGTGCGCTACAGCTATACCTGGGGCATGGGTGGAATCACGTTTTATCTGTTCATCGTGCTCACCTTGACCGGCGTGCTGCTGATGTTCTATTACCATCCGACCAAACTTCAGGCGTTTCGCGACGTGCTCTATCTGGAGCACGATGTGCCCTTTGGCAAGATCCTGCGCAACATGCACCGCTGGGCTGCCCACCTTATGGTGATTACGGTGTGGTTGCACATGTTTCGCGTGTTCCTGACCGGCTCTTATAAACAGCCGCGTCAGTTCAACTGGAACATTGGGGTGCTGCTGCTGGTGCTCACATTACTGCTTTCGTTCACTGGCTACCTGCTTCCGGACGATCAGCTTGGGTTCTGGGCGGTCACAGTCGGCACCAACATGGCTCGCGCCACGCCGCTGCTAGGACACGAAGGGCCGTTCGGCAAAATGTTGGGGATGACGCCGTATAACGACGTGCGCTTTGGTCTGCTGGGCGGCTCCATCGTAGATGCGAATGCTTTGCTGCGTTCCTACATCTGGCATTGCATCGGGATTCCGATCGTGGCTTCCGTACTGATGATCGTTCACTTCTGGCGCGTGCGGAAGGATGGTGGCATCTCCGGCCCGGAGTCGGTGGTGCTCGCGTCGGAAGATAAACCGCGCCGTGGCCCAAGGCACGCCTGAAGGCGTGGCCTGACACGACGCGCATGCTCACTGCAACGTGCCTGGCAGCTACCGCCGGAAGTGCGAATTTAGTTGTATCGAGCCGTACGCGTAAATTCTGACCTTGAGCGAGGTCCAAGGGGAACGATCTGGAGCACTTATGGATTGGCGACAACTTTGGGAGATCTGTTCCGCGCCCGACAACGTACCCATCGTGGGTCTGATTCCGCTTCTGGCCTTTTATTGCTATCTGGCATGGAAGCAGGCGAAGGCCAACGACGACCTGATTGCGGAGCTAGAAACCAATCCCGCGATGGCGAAGACTCACCATCGCAAGACTTGGCCGTTCGAGCCGGGGTGGCAGAAGGAAGTACACGTGTGGCCGTTCCTGCTGCGCATTGAGTTCCTCGCTGCCATCATCGTCACCATTGTCTTGATGATCTGGTCGGTTACTTTGAACGCGCCGCTAGAGGAACCGGCGAATCCAAACGTGACCATGAATCCGGCGAAGGCGCCCTGGTACTTCCTCGGTTTGCAGGAAATGCTGGTGTATTTTGACCCCTGGATTGCCGGCGTAGTGATGCCGACTCTTATCATCGTTGGCCTGATGGTGATTCCCTACATCGACACCAATCCGCTGGGTAACGGCTATTACACCTGGAAGCAGCGCAAGTTTGCCATCGGCTCGTTTCTCTTTGGCTTCATCATTCTCTGGGTCGCGATGATCATTATCGGCACGTTTATACGCGGACCGGGCTGGCAGTGGTTCTGGCCGGGACAAACCTGGGACCACAGTCGGCTGATTTACGAGGTAAACCGCGATCTGCCCGATCTTTTCGGGATCACCTCGAACCTAGGCAAGGCAATTTTCGGGGCGATCGTCGTCGGAGGTTATTACCTGGTCGGCGGGTTCATCATCCATGCGCTGTTCCGACGTTACAACCCGAAGGATTATCAGCGCATGAGCCTGTTGCAGTACTCCATCATGGTGTTTTTCGTACTCACCATGGTGGCACTGCCGCTCAAGATGATGTTGCGGCTCGCATTCAACATCAAGTACGTGTGGATCACGCCGTGGTTTAACGTGTAAATGGTCGTTAGCCTGGAGGTCTTGGGCGCATCGGCTGGCGCTAACGACCACCGACAGACGAGCAACGACTAATGGGAGGCTGTGGTGCCCGAACAACCAATCCGCAGGCATGATCCGATTGTCAGCAAGTCCTGGGCGCTGCATTACGTCGTGTCCATGGTCATCCTCATGGCCACGCTCTTCTGGGCGCTGTGGGACGAAGACTACGGCCAACGTCCCTGGAAGGCCTTTCAGCAAGAGTGGAAGCAGCGCTACGGTACCTTCCTGAAGACAGCCGAGTCAAAGTCCGTGCAGTCCGAAAAGAACGTCGAGCAGAGCGCCGAGTACCAGCAACTGGAGCAGGCTTACCAGCAGGCTTATCAAGCTGCCAAGCCTCACAGAGATGAGCTCCAGAAACAGATCCTTGATCTGAACGGAAAAATTCTGGCGGTTCAGAACGTCTTCGTCGACAAACGCGCTTATGTGAATGCTCTCACCTACCAGATCGAGACCGAGACGAGCGTCTCCGGCAAGGAAAGAAAGCGGAAGAAACTCGAAGACTACAAAAAGGAAACCTGGTCTGTCGAATATCCCGACGGTCACAAGGAGAAATATGATTTCTCCCAACTGGTAGAAAAATACAACGCGCTTAAAGACGAACGCACCAAGTTAAGCGCGGAGCTGGGCGAAGTGCTCAAGCCGGTGACCGAAGCCAGCACCAAGGTGTCAGCGTACATTAACCAGCAGATGGTTGATCTCACACCGGCACAAATCGACGGTCTGAAGAGGAAGACCGCGGAGTGGGATCCGAAGATCGTGCAGATTAACGTGGCGGAGGCCAACATCGTGGACCGCTGCGAGTCCTGCCACATGGGAATCCGCGAGCCGCTCAAGTTGGCCGCGGCTTCCATGGCGCTTCAGGGCAAGAAGCCCGACGAGTATGCGCGCGCTTTCACCAGCCATCCTGAACCCGGTTTACTGAAGACGCATGATCCGGACAAGTTCGGCTGCTCTCCCTGCCACCAGGGCAATGGCCGGGCCACCACCGGCGTTGAGAAGGCTCACGGAACTTACGAGCATTGGTTGTGGCCGCTCTTCCCCAAGGAAAACACTGAAGCTGGCTGTCAGATCTGCCACGCCGCCGACATGCTGTTGGTGAGCAACGACGTGGGCTCGACCATCAGCGAGGGCAAGAACTTGTTTCGCCAACGGGGTTGCGTCGGCTGCCATCGCTATGAAGGGTACGACAAAGAACCGGAGGAGCTGAACTCGGTCAGCCAGGAGATAAAGCAACAGGAGCAGGAGAAGACCCAAAACATCAAGCAGGCAGCTTACTTGATGAAGCAGGCCGATGCCGCGGAAACGAACGAAGAAGCCATCCGGCTGAACGACAGAGCCGTGGCACTGAAGGTTGCCAACAGCATGATTGACGGCCGCATCGCCCAACTGGACCAGCAGACGAAAAGTCTGTTGCAGGACATCAAGAAGGTGGGGCCCAATCTGAAGGACATCCGGCTCAAGCTCAACAAGAACTGGATTCCTGTCTGGCTGAAGAAGCCGACCGACTTCCGGCCCACCACCAGGATGCCCAACTTCCGCCTCAATGACGGCCAGATCAAGGCCATCTCAGCCTATCTGTGGCAGTCGGCGCTGACCGACCCACAGCCCAAGCACAAACCGGGCAACGCCGCGCACGGCGAGGAACTCTTTGAGACGCGCGGCTGTCTGGCCTGCCATTCCATCGGCGAAGGCGATGAGATGGAGGGTGGAACGTTCGCCGCCAATCTTACCCGGGTCGGGGAGAAGGCCAACTATGACTATCTCGTGCGCTGGGTGCATAACGCGCGCGAGCGCACCCGTCCCTATTGTCCGTACGAAAAGAAAGACATTGGCCCCGAAGATTATGCCAAGAAGGGGCTGCCCTTTGTCTTCGACCTGCAACATAGCCGGTGCCCGAACGATGGCCACGAACTGCAGGTGCAGAACATGACGGTGATGCCAAGCCTGCGCCTCAGCATCGAGGACGCGCAAGACATCGCGACGTTTTTAATAGCGCAGAAGAAGCAGGACCCCGGCTCTTACGCCGACGCTTCCTTCATGGACGACCCCAAGCTGAAGGATCAAGGCAAGAAGTGGATTCGTCACTTCGGCTGCCCGGGTTGCCATGAGATCGCTGGCATGGAGGAAGAAGGCCGCATCGGAACCGAGTTGACTTCCGAGGGCAGCAAGCCCATTGAGCGTCTCGACTTCGCCCTCTTCACCGAGAGCGCGCAGCGTGGCGGCAAGAATGCAGAACCGATCGCCAACCCGGAAGACCTGGCAAGATTGCCCGACGGCCCCGCGCAAGACCCCTGGTACGACCACAAGGGCTTCTTCGAGCACAAATTGTCTGAGCCAAATGTCTACGATCAAGGCAAGATCAAGAGCGAAGAAGAAAAGCTGCGGATGCCCAACCTGCACTTGACCAAGGAACAGG
>JBEKAF010000110.1:0-9652 GCA_050018355.1 Terriglobales bacterium
CGCCGAACCAAGGAATACGAGCTGCTCACCGAGATCGGGCAGGCCATCAGTTCTCATCTCAACCAGGACGAGGTCCTGCGCACGGTGCAGGTGGAGCTGGGCCAGATTTTCGACACCAGCAATTTCTACATCGCGTTTCAGGAAGAGGATGAGATCCTCTTCGAGCTGGAGATCGAAGGCGGCATCGTTCTTCCCAAGCGTTCGCACAAGGTCGGCAATGGATTTACCGAGTACATCATCAGGACGGGGGAGCCGCTGCTGATCGAGTCCGATCTTGAACAGGTGCGGTCAAAACTGGGAGTCGATTTCGTGCCTCCGCAGCCGGCCCGGTCGTTCTGCGCAGTGCCTATTTTTCTCGGCGGCAAACCGGCGGGAGTGATGGCGGCGCGGAGTACGGAGCGCGAAATGCAGTTCCTGGCCAGGGACCTCGAGGTCATGCAAACCGCCGCCGGTCAACTGGGGGTGGCGATCGAGAATGCGCGCCTGTTTACCCAGGAACAGCGCCGCGCCCGGCATCTCGCGTTTCTTAACAGCATTTCGAAAATGGCGATCTCCAGCGAAGACGCCGAACAGATGATGGCCGACATCGTGCGCGAGATCCAGAAAAACTTCCGCTACGATCACATCGGCATCGGCATCATGGACTATGCCACCAAGGATATCGAGATCAGAGCCGAGGCGGGAACGACATCGCAAACCCTGGGCCGCCGGATCGCCCTGGGCAGCGGAGTTCTGGGAAAGGTCGCGCGCACCGGCGCGAGCGCACTGGTGCAAAACGCCGGCCCGGGACAGCTCGCCGGGGTGCTGTCGGAATCGCGGGCGGTGCTCTGCCTGCCGATCAGTTACGGCGAGACGCTGCTGGGCGTGCTCAACGTGGAGAGCCGGGATGAGAATGCGTTCGCGCCCCAGGATGTTCTGATTCTGAATACCCTGGCCGATCTTCTAGCGACGGCGTTGCACAACTCCTTCGTCTTCCAGAGGCTGCAGCAGCAATCGATCACCGATGGCTTGACCGGCATCAAGACGAGACGCTTTTTCTGGGAGGCGCTGAGCTCGGAGTGGAAGCGCGCGTCCCGTTCGGGCCGGCCGTTCTCGGTGGTGCTGATCGATTTGGATAAATTCAAAGAGGTCAACGATTCGCTCGGCCATCTGGAAGGGGATCTGGTGCTGGCGCGCGTGGGCCGGTTGCTCGAACAGAAGTGCCGCCAGTCGAACGTGGTTGCCCGTTACGGCGGAGACGAATTCATCATCCTTATGCCCGAGACCGGCATCGAGCAGGCACAAGTGCTGGCGGAGAGATTGCGGCTGTGGCTGGCCACCGATCCGATGCTCGAAGAGCACCAAATCACCGGCAGTTTCGGCGTCGCCAGTTTCCCCGTTCATGGATTCTCCATGGAGGACCTGATTCGCGTGGCGGATGCGGGCATGTACGTGGCCAAGCACGCGGGCGGTAACCGGGTTTCCACCTCGGATGCGTTCGGCGAAGGTTCCGCAGTACCGCGACATCTTGTCTCCGGTTATATCGAAGGATTTCTGCAGCGCGAGCATAACGGGCCAGAGCACCTCGAAGAACTGGTCAGCACGCTCCGCAAGCTATGCGGACGCGAGGATGGTGCGGATCAGAGGACGATGAAGGAAGCCGTCGAAGCCTTGGCGCGCGCGGCCGAACTTAGGGACCACAACGCTGCCGGACATGGCGAGCAATGCGGGCATTATGTCGGGATGATCGCGCGCGGACTCAACCTCTCTGCCCAGGAAGCGGAAGACGCCAGCTTCGCGGGGCGGGTGCATGACCTGGGCAAGCTGTTCATCCCCGAGCGCATCCTGAACAAGCCGGGCGCACTTACGGAAGATGAACTCGCGGTGATCAATACCCACCCGCAAGTAGGGGCGGAGGTGTTACGGGCGATTCCTGAAATCGAGCGCGCGGCCCAGGCTATCGAATCCCATCACGAAGCCTTCGACGGCAGCGGCTATCCTTTCGGCCTGAAAGGCGAGAATATTCCGCTGTATGGCCGCATCGTCGCCGTCGCCGACGCCTACGTGAACATGACCAGCGATCGCTCTGTCGCTCCTCCCAAAACTGACGAGCAAGCCCTGGTGGAACTGGAAAAGCTGAGCGGCACCCGCTTCGATGGCATGATCGTCCGTTTACTTGCCCGCCTGCTCAAGATGCCAACGAAGATTTAATCAGACAATCCCTGGCTCAGGGTCAGCACCAGCGTCGCATCTTTCGGCAGATAGCTCTTGCGGCGAAACCATTCTTCCATCGCATCCCGGAGTTGATCGAGCGGGACATGCGTTCCAATTTCCAGGCACCCGTCAGCCACCGGCAGAGTGTCGTCAAAAACGGATGCGTTGGTGAAGTTGCGCATGCTGAAATTGTCGAGCCATTTCAACGGACAGGGTTGAAGCTGCCCTTCGTGCCGATATTCCACGCGGAGTTTCCGGGCGAACATGCCTTAGATTTAAGCACAAAGACCCGTTCACCGCCGAGACGCAGAGGCCACCGAGCGCTTAGCGGGTGGCAGCAACCGGAGGCTCGACCTCCGCCACGACGCCTTCCAAGTGCCTGAGAGTCTCATCGATGGTGAGCGAATACATTTCGCGACCTAAGCCTTCGCCCGATTCCAGCGCCGTTTTCAGAAAATGGCCGGCGATTTCCTTCGCCAGGGAATCGGTGATCAGCCTCCCGGTGCGTTTCTTGTACTCGACCCAGGCCGGGTGCGGCAGGGCGACCCAGACCGGGCGCCCGTCGACCAGGAACTTGATGTCCACGGCATCGGCATGGCGGGTGGCGATGGCCACTATCAGGGCCTGGTAGAGGCCATGTACTTGTTTCTTGGTCCAGCGGTCGGTGGCAGTGAAGTCGGTGAACATAAGAAACTCAAAACAGAAGGTATCCGGTAAATATATCGCCGGGCGGGGGTAGGGAGCAAACGGTTGAAAAACAACTTTACAAAGCTGTGAAATGCTCTGCTAGCCTATCTCTATGCCGGTGTCCGTCAAAGAGCGCGTTGGGAAGTTGCGAGAAGAGATCGCGGAAATCAGTGAAGCAAACCGCCAGTACCTGCAAGGTGGCAAGAAAATCATCGGGGCTTCCGACCAGCAACGCCGACTGCAAAGATTGCAGGAAATCATGGACGAACTAATGTCCTTGACTGACTGGAAAAAGCCATGACCCGCGCGCTTGCGAAGCTGCACTCTAGAAAAACTAGAACGCCGGCCCCCAAGCCGTGCCTTTCTCCGCGCCCTCGGCGTCTCGGCGGTGAAAAGCTCTACAGCGTCCGCTTGAACAACGGCACCGCCGCCGCCAGCGTCGCCACCGCAAATATCGACAGATAAATCATGTCCGGTACAATCGCCGCCAGCCCCGTTTCCTTCAGCAGCAGCGACTTGAATCCATGCACCGCATACGTAAACGGATCCACCTTCGCAATCGCCCGCAGCCACGCCGGAAACGCTTCTACCGGATAGATCGCGCCGCTGGGAAAAAACAGCAGCGTATTTAGAATCCCAAACATCGCCCGCGGCACCAGCGGATCCTCGACCCGCACCATCAACAAAAACATCATCGAATTGAACGCCACCGAGGTCAGCGCGATCATCGCCAACAGCCCCAGCATCGTCCCCGGATTGAATATCGTCCCCACTCCCGCCAGCAGCGACCCGATCACCGTAGTCACCACCCCGGTCATCACCGCCTTGATCGCTCCCGCCCCGTTCAGCCCCAACACCAGCTCCGTCTTCGTGATCGGAGTCACCAAATATCCCTCGTGCACCCCGCGCGCCTTGTCGTCGATATACAGCATCCCCCCGCCGATCATCACCGACACGTACATCGCCAGCGTGATCGATCCCGGCAGCAGGTACTTCATGTACTCGATATACGGATACAGCTCCACCACCTCCAGCGCCGTCTGCTGCAACAGCCGCGGCGACACGTCCGGCTGGTTCAATGCGTCCGTCACTGCGGTCATCTCGCCTTCGAGCGTCGAACTCATGAAGTTGTCGCTGTTGTCCACGATCAGCGCGATCCGCGGATGATTCTTCTCGTACACCATCTTCGAATACTGCGCCGGAATAATCACCGCTCCCTGAATTTTCCCGTTGCGCACGTCCTCCCGCGCCTGCACTTCGTTGTCATACGGGACCGCAATAAACGTCCGCATATTCGCCCGCACCGCGTCAAACGCTTCCTTGATCCGGATCGCCTGCGTCCCACGATCCTCATCCACGAGCCCCATCTTCGCGTCCCGGATCTTCCCGCCAAACGCATTCCCCAGCACGATCAGTTGCACCAGCGGAAAAATCATCGACACCATCATCAGCGCCGGCGACCGGAAAAACTTGCGCATCTCGCGCTCGATAATCGCCATCGTCCGGTTCATGGCCGCAACCCCGGGCTCTGCGGCATCGTGAAGGCAGGCGCTTTCACCAGTTCATCGCGCAACTGCCGCCCCGTGTAGTGGACAAACACATCGTCCAATGTCGTGTTCTGCACCGTAAGCGTCTTCACCGCCACCCCCGCGTTCACTGCCATCTCCACCAGATCCGTCGTCGTCCGCGACCCATTCGCCGTCAGCACCCGGAACATCCCCCCGCTCTCGTTCTGCACCGACGTCACCTCCGGCAATCCCTTCAGCCGCTCTTCCCAATCTTCCGGCGGCCGCTCGAAGTGCGCCTCAATCACATTCGTTCCCGGCACGCTCGCCTTCAACGCCTCCGGAGTATCCAGCGCCACCAGTTTTCCGTGATCCACAATCGCAATCCGGTTGCACAGCCGGTCCGCTTCGTCCATGTAGTGCGTAGTGATCAGGATCGTCAGCTTGCGCTTCGCCTTGATGTTCGTCAGCATCTCCCACACCGACACTCGCGATACCGGATCCAGCCCCGTCGTCGGCTCGTCCAGAAAAAAAATCTTCGGACTATGCACCAAACCCCGAGCAATCTCCAGACGCCGCCGCATCCCGCCCGATAGCGTCTTCGTCTGCGCTCCCCGCCACTTCGTCAAGTCTACCGTCTCCAGCAGTTCCGCAATCGCCTCCTTGCGCCGCTTCTTCGGAACGTCATACAGCTTCGCGTAAATACTTAGATTCTCTTCCACCGTCAAATCCAGATCGCTGGTCAGCGCCTGCGGAATCACTCCAATCGTCCGCCGCACCGCCTCCGGATCCCCCGCCACATCGTGCCCCGCCACCTGCGCCGACCCCGCCGTGATCGGAATCAGCGTCGTCATCATCCGGATTAACGTCGATTTCCCCGCCCCATTCGGTCCCAGCAGCCCAAAAATTTCCCCCTCCTTCACCGCAAACGAAACATCGTCCACTGCCAAGAAGTCGCCATACCGCTTCACGATATGTTCCACTTCAATAGCATTAGGAGCGTCCGCCGCAATCTCGCTCCGCCCGTTAAACTCCGAAGCCGAAATCGCCCCGCCATTAGCGTTGTTCACTTCCATCCCCAATCTCCTAAACTCACTTAGGGACGGGGAGGGCGCCCCGTTCTAGTCGCTCCGTTTTTTGGAGCGACTAGGGCGGGGTCTTTCGTGTGCACCATCACAGTCCCAATGTTTAATTTCCCTGTGCTCCTCTGTGCCCCCTGTGGTGAAAGCCTTCTCTACTTCTTTCCCGCCGCCTCCGCGCTCTTCGGTGCAATTCCCTTCACCTGCTCCGGAGACACCAGTACCTCTGCCGTCATCCCCGGCACATACGCCCCCTTCGGATTCTCCAGCCTCACCTTCAACGCAATCGTCCGTATATCCCTCTTCCGCCGCCCCACATCCCGCTGCGTCGCGAAATCCGCTTCCGCCGCCTTGTAGAAAACTTTTCCCGGCACCAGCGTCCCTCCCGGCAGCCGCACCCGCAGCGTGTCCCCAATTCCAATATGATCGGAATCCGTCTCCGGAATCGCCGCCAACACCCACGTGTCGCTGAAATCCACCACCGTCACGATCGCCTGCCCCGCGTTCACCACTTCGCCTTCGCGCGCCGCCCGCACCAGCACCGTCCCCGTCACCGGCGCATAAATCTTCGTATATCCCAGACGCACTTCCGCTTCCTTCAACAGCGCCACCGCGTTATCCACCTGCGCCCGCGTCGATTCCACCGTACTCTGCGCCGCCGTAGCTTGCTTCGTGCGCGCAATCGCCGAATCCAAATCCCCCTGCCCCGCCGTCACCTGATCCTTCAGCGCCTGCACGGTCGCCTCTTGCGCCTTCAAATTCATCTCCGCCTGCACCCGGTCCTGGTCTGATGCCACACCCGCCTGCGCGAGTCCAATCGTCCGCCGGCTGTCGCTCTCTACCCGCGTCAACGTCGCTTCCGCCTGCGCCAGTTGCGCCCGCGCCGCCGCCAGCCGCGCCTGCGAATTCGCTACATCTCCCGTCGTCGACCCTTTCGTCGATTGCCGCGTATATTCGCTCTCGCTAACCTTCGACCGCAAACTGCCAATCGTCGCCGCCGCCGCACGCTCCTCCGCCTCCAACTCCGACGCATCCAGCAGCGCAATCAGATCCCCCTGCTTGACCTGCGTTCCTTCCTCCACCAGCAGCTTCAGAATCCGCCCCTGAATCTGCGGACTCACCACGATCTGATTCGCGTCCACCGTCCCCACCAGAACCAGATCGTTCCCGCCAGGAGTGGAAAAGAAGTAGTACGCCGAAGCAATCGCCAGAATGACTCCCAGCACAATCAAAAACTTATTCCGCGCACTCATCGCAAATATCCTCGCATCCAGACTCCAGCCCTTGTTGAAAATCCAGGGGGTGCCCCGTTCTAGTCGCTCCGTTTTTTGGGAGCGACTAGGGCGGGGTTTTTCGCGTGCACCATCACGGTTCCTTTGTTTGATTCCCCTGTGTTCCCCTGTGCCCCCTGTGGTTAAGCCCTTAGCCTTTTCTCCTCGTCCTCGGCGTCTCGGCGGTGCTCACCGAAACAGCGCCGCCGAAATAAAATCCAGAACAAACGCCCGCCGCGCCCGTATCCGCTCCACCGACAATGGGTCCATCTTCATCAGCGTCCTCATCAACGGCGCCGAGCTGAAATAAAAAATAATTACCCCCACCACCGACGGGACAAAATCCATCGGGTTCACCGCCCGAAATTCCCCCGCCTCAATTCCCTCCCGCAACACCTCGACCAGCTTCTCGAAGATCGGACGGAAATATTCCTGCGCAACGCGCCGCATACGCGCGCTGCCTTTCGCGCCTGACTGCATCCACTCCCCCTGCACCACCCGCGGAAACCGCGGATTGGCCGCGATGTAATCGAAATACGTCCCCAGATATTCCAGCATCTTCTGCCGCGGAGGCAGTTTGCTTTCGAGCACCGGCACGACTCGCGCCCGCATCCCGCTGAACACATGGTCCAGCACCGCTTCGTACAATGCATCCTTATCCTTGAAGTAGTAATAAAGCAGCGCCTTGTTGACGTGCGCCGCCCGCGCGATCGCATCCGTCCGAGCCCCTGCAATCCCATGCTCGGCAAATTCCGCCACCGCCGCCTTCAGGATTGCCGCCCGACTCTCCTCCGGCCGCCCCCGAGTTCCCAAACGATGAGTCCCCTTCATATAATTAACCAGTTAGTTAGATAGTAGCCCATCTAGTCCCGCCCGTCAATCCACACAACCCACATGGGGACAGCCGCCCTCGGCACGAACCCACGGGGGCACGGAGAAAAAAACAAGTTCCTTTTCTCGGTAGTGGTGCAGTCCAAGACGAGGAAGACGACGAAGAAGAGAACGACGACGACAACGAAGCCGACAACGAAGCCGACAGAAAACAAGCAAAGACAAAGACAGCAAAAGACGGCGACTCCACACACTCCGTAAACCTCAAAGCCGCCGCCGAAACTTCTAGCTCAAGCCGCCCGCGATCGAAGGCACCAGCAGCACCTCATCGCCGTCCTGGAACGAACACGAAGCGCCCCCCAGGAAGCGAATATCTTCCTCGTTCACATAGATATTCAGGAACCGCCGCGTCTCCCCCGCTTCATCCCTCAAATGGGGCTTCAAGTCGGGGAACTGCTGGTCGAGCTCCGCGAACAGCTCACTGAGATTCGCAGCCGAGCAGACGACGCGCGGTGTCCCAGCCGTAAGCCGCCGCAAAGCCGTAGGAATTTGAACCGTGATGCTCATAAAAACCTCCCGGGCAAAAAGCCCGTTACAAAGATGATGTGGTCGACTAACGCCCAGCGACCACCGCCGAAACCGCCGTCTCCGCGAACGCCGCCGGCAAACTCGCCGCCTTCGTCGCGAGGTAAGCTTCAAACTCGGCAAGCTTCGGAGCGATCGGCGTTTCCGCTTGATACTTGTCCGCCAGCACGTCGGTGGTTTTAAGTCCGTTGCCCGTAATGCAGAGCACGGTCGTTTCATCGGGCAGAATGCGGTCCTGCTGGATCAGCTTGCGCGCTGTTCCCACCGTTACGCCGCCCGCGGTCTCGGTGAAGATGCCCTCGCTCTCCGCCAGAAGTTGAATGCCACTGACAACTTCGGGATCGGAAATGTCTTCCGCCCATCCGCCGCTTTTGGTGATGGCCTTCAGCGCGTAATGTCCGTCGGCCGGATTGCCGATCGCCAGCGACCGCGCAATCGTCTTCGGACGCTGCGGTTCGATCTCGCTGCTGTACTGCTTGATCGCCGTGGAAATTGGCGAGCACCCAGTCGCTTGCGCGCCAAAAAATTTCACCGGTTTGGGATCGACCAGTCCCAGGAGAATCAGTTCATCGAACGCTTTCTTGATTTTCGTGATCAGCGATCCGCCCGCCATCGGCACCACGATGTTATCGGGCAATCGCCAGCCCAGTTGCTCGGCGATTTCATAGCCCACCGTCTTCGAGCCTTCGGCGTAGTACGGACGAAGATTGACGTTCACGAATCCCCAGCCATGTTCATCGGAACGATGTTCGTCGGCGATCTGCGAGCACAGGCGATTGACATGGTCGTAGCTGCCATTGATGCGCACCAGCTCCGCGCCATACACTTGTGTGCCCAGAATCTTAGCGGGCTCAAGATCCGAAGGAATGAAAATCCACGCCTTCAAACCTTCGCGAGCCGCTTGCGCCGCCAACGAGTTCGCGAGGTTGCCAGTGGAAGAGCAAGCGACGGTATCGAACCCGAAGCTGCGAGCATTCGCCAGCGCGACCGCAACCACACGGTCCTTGAAGCTCAAGGTAGGCAGGCAAACCGCATCATTCTTAACGAAGAGCCGCCGCGATCCAATCTTGTCGCCGAGCCGCGGAGCGCTCACCAGCGGCGTGTATCCGACCGGCAGCGACGGCTGAAATCCCGCCGGCAGCGGCAGCAGTTCGCGATAGCGCCACATGTTCGGCGCGCGCGAGGCGAACACCGCATGCGAAATGCGAGAGCGAAGCGAATCGTAATCGTAGGTGATTTCGAGCGGCGAGAAACAGTCTTCGCAGATACTGCGCGGCTGGTTGCCCCAGGTCTTGCCGCATTCGCGGCAGCGGAGCTGGTAGGTGCTCGTCTCCATTTTGCAACTTCTTTCTGCGACTGCGGGACGAGCCGGGAAAAAATTACCCCAGTTAACACAAAACCCCTTTTCCGGATTGGAAAAGAGGCTCGGGATACGCGAACAAATCGCAATCACCCCGAATCTCATGGTCCCCGTTACCGGGCGAGAGTTGGCACCTGACGG
>JBEKAF010000111.1:0-9479 GCA_050018355.1 Terriglobales bacterium
AACCGGCAGAAGAATCTTCTTAATATTCAGCATCGCGCACCAGCCGGAGAGTCAAAATGCCCCTGACCATCTCCCTTAGGATGTTCCCAGCCTAGTTTGGAGTGTAACGCAATCTTCGACACGGAACTGATTGGCCGTCGTCTCACGGATCGCCATCTCAGGACCTCCCTGCTTTGCGTTCGTACGGTACGTACACTGGTTCCCAGATATTCGCTTGCAGTTCGCGGTCCAGGCTATCTTCGCCGGCAACCTGCGCCTGGCCATCTTGAATCGCCTGCCTGCCCACGGCCTGCGCAATCGAGCGACTGAGCCGACGCGAATCCGAAAGCGATGGCAGAAGGTTTGCCTTCTTATCCTTTTGTGTGGGGACGAGACGTACCAATTCCTTAGCCGCGGCCATGATCATCGTATCGGTGACGCGTTTGGCTTTGGAGGCGATGATCCCGAGAGCGAGCCCAGGAAATATGTACGAGTTATTGGTCTGGTCGATGTGAACCTTCTTCCCCCAAATCCTCACCGGTTCGAACGGACTGCCGGTACCGATCAGCGCCCGTCCTTCCGTCCAATCCAGCAAGTCCTGAGGCGTCGCTTCGCTGCTTGAGGTGGGGTTCGAAAGCGGGAAGATGATGGGTCGAATTGTGTTCTTGGCCATTTCGCGCACTGCATGTTCGGTGAAGGCTCCGGCTTGACCAGACACTCCGATGAGGACCGAAGGCTGGGCATGGCGGATCACATCCAGCAATGTGATCTCTCGATTCGGTTGTCTCCAACTCTGCACTTCCTGTTCCTTGCGCGCGTAGGGTAGCTGCTCGGGCCGCACATCTTTACCATTTTCTGTAACCAGGCCGTAGCGATCGATGGCGTAGAAGTGATTGCGAGCTTCCTGTTCCGAGACGCCCTTCTCCTGCATGAGCTGCGCTAAAAGGTTGGTGATGCCTATGCCCGCGGTTCCGAAGCCAAGTACGACGATCTTCTGTTGCTCTAGTGGCACGCCCGTAACGTTGATCGCAGAGAGCAGCGTCGCGGTCGCTACCGCCGCAGTGCCTTGAATATCGTCGTTAAAAGTGCATAGTTGGTTTTTGTAGCGAGCCAGAAGTCGAGCGGCATTCGAACCGGCAAAGTCCTCCCATTGCAGAAGAACGTGCGGCCAGCGCTTCTTCACGCTGTTTACAAAAATATCTACGAAAGCGTCGTACTCTTCGCCGCGAACCCGAGGATGCGTCCATCCGATGTAAATTGGACTCTTTAACCTGTCCTCATTGTCCGTTCCCACATCGAGCAGAATCGGAAGACAATGCTCCGGATGGATGCCGCCGAGCGCAGTGTAAAGGGCCATCTTCCCGATTGGGATACCCATGCCTCCTGCACCTTGATCGCCGAGCCCCAGGATTCGTTCACCATCGCTGACCACGATGCATTTCACACCGTCGTAACGGGAATGACTCAGGATCTGATCGATACGATGTTTATTCGGATAGCTGAGGAACAAACCTCGTGGCTTTCTCCATATCTCACTGAAGCGCTGGCAACCCTCACCCACAGTTGGCGTATACACCACGGGGAGCATCTCTTCGATATTGCGCAGCAAGAGCGCATAGAACAGCGTCTCGTTCGTATTCTGCAGGTCGCGGAGAAAGCTGTATTTATGGAAGGAGTTCGGCTGCTCCCGGAATGCTTGAATCCGCCGCTCAATCTGTTCATCAAGACTCCCCACATGCGGTGGCAATAAACCGTGCAGGCCAAATACATCGCGTTCGTGATCCGAGAAGGCTGTTCCCTTGTTGAGACGCGGAGAATTGATCAGGTTAAATCCCGAAAGAGAAATCTGACGGACCTTATTGCTTGCTGTCTGCTGTAATGGCTCGTTCATTTCCATCCCCTTCTAAATCCGATTTAGCTTCATCAGCTTCGAAGCCGCGCGATAAGGACCACGGAGTGATCCCTGTCGCTTTACTCCAATACGACAAGCTCAGAGCTGGATCTTGCATCAGAGCGGCTGCCAGGTCGTCCGGCCAATCGCGACATCCGATTTTTGTATTTCGGTCAACCAAAGAAGCAGCGCCGCGGCCTCCGCTTCATTCTTCTCCGCGATGCGAACAATAGCGTCCGGATCGTGCTTCTTCCTAGCCCCGGCTAAAACGTATTCTGGGCAGGCAGAGAGATGTTAACTGTTGCCCCAGAAGCGGGAAAGCGGTCCAGGTGCCCTTCGAATGCCTCGTGCAGCACCACATCGCCAGCGTGCATCTCGAAGGCGGCCAAGGGCGCCCACTTCCTCATAGCAACCCGAGAGAACGAGCGCCGCGTACGCATGTTTGTGAACGTGGCGGGCTAACGCAGAGGTACGGATTGTTTGCAACGTGCGCATCTGTGGCCAGTCGCATTCAGTATGCCAGAGCCCGAGTGTTGCCAAAAATACCCCAATCGCACGACACGTCCGCCAATCGGAGATATAGCTCTTGATGACACCTTGCTGATTACTCCCCGATGCCGGCGCAACTGGAATCAATCCCGATGGTGTAACGCCACCACAAACTGCACCACTGCTACATCAGGCGAACATTTTACGAAACCACCAATTCTCGCTACAATCACTCCCATGCCGTCCTCAGTCTCTCCTTCGCTCGCCTGGGCTCACCCGCTGGTTCAGGAATGGTTCACCGCGCGCTTCTCCACGCCGACCGAACCGCAGGAGCAGGGCTGGCCCCACATACTGGCCGGCCACACCACGCTGATCTCGGCTCCAACCGGATCGGGCAAAACGCTTGCCGCTTTCCTCGCCTGCATTGACCGGCTGGTCTGCAAGGCCCTCGCGGGCGAACTGCGCGACCGCACCGAAGTTCTCTACGTGTCCCCGCTCAAAGCCCTTGGCAACGACATCCAGAAAAATCTCGAAGTCCCGCTCGGAGAAATTCTGCAGATGGCGGGGGAACGCGGGCTGCTGATGCCGGAAATCCGGACGGCGGTGCGAACGGGCGACACTTTGATGAAAGACCGGCGCGCCATGCTGAAGCGCCCGCCGCACATTCTGGTCACGACCCCCGAGTCGTTCTACATCCTGCTGACGGCCGAGAAGAGCCGCGCCATCTTGCGCGATGTCGAGACCGTGATTGTGGACGAAATTCATGCGGTGGCCGATGACAAGCGCGGCGTGCATCTTTCGCTTTCGCTGGAGCGGCTGGAAGCGCTGACCGAGCGCCCGCCCGTGCGCATCGGGCTTTCTGCGACGCAGAAGCCGATCGAAGCAGTCGCGCATTTCCTCGCGGGGAACGGGCGGGCCGTTCCTGTGATCGTCAACGTTGGACATAAGCGCACGCTCGATCTTGGAGTCGAGGTTCCGTCTTCCGAACTGGGGCCAGTCGCTTCGAACGAAATGTGGGACGAGATTTACGAGCGCATCGTGCAACTGGTGAATGCGCACCGCTCGACGCTGGTGTTCGTGAATACGCGGCGGCTGGCCGAGCGCATTGCCCATCAACTGGGTGAGCGGCTGGGTGAGGAAAACGTGGCGGCGCATCATGGGAGTCTGTCGCGCAAGCTGCGTCTGGAGGCGGAGAGAAAGCTGAAAGAAGGCCAAGTCAAGGTTCTGGTGGCGACCGCTTCGCTCGAACTTGGCATTGACATCGGAACGGTGGACCTGGTGTGCCAGATCAGTTCGCCGCGTTCGATTGCGGTCGCTTTGCAGCGGGTGGGTCGATCGGGCCACTGGCGCGGCGCGGTCCCCAAAGGACGATTCTTTGTCACCACGCGCGACGATCTGGCGGATTGCGCCGTGCTCGTGCGGGCGATTCGCCTGGGCGAACTCGACCGCCTGATTTTTCCCGAAGCTTCGCTCGATGTACTGGCGCAACAGATCGTAGCATGCTGCGCGGCTTCTGGCAGCGCCGCGACCGGCGACGGATCGGACGAAAGATCGAACGACGGATGGAACGAGGATGAATTATTCGCGCTCGTCAAGCGGGCCTATCCCTATCGCAATCTCTCGCGCGAAACGTTCGACGCCGTGCTCGCCATGCTTTCCGAAGGAATCGCTTCGCAACGAGGCCGCTATGGCGCTTACCTGCATCACGACCGCATCAACCGCAAGCTGCGAGCGCGGCGCGGGGCGCGTCTGGCGGCGATCACCAGCGGCGGTACGATCCCAGACAACGCGCTGTTCACGGTAGTTGCGGAACCTGAAGGCGTTGTCGTGGGGACGGTGGATGAAGACTTCGCCACCGAAAGCATGGCGGGAGAAGTCATGCTGCTGGGGAACACGTCGTGGCGCATCCGGCGAATCGAGTACAGGACGGGGCGTTTGCTGGTGGAAGATGCGCATGGCGCAGCGCCCGGCATTCCCTTCTGGCTGGGCGAGGGGCTGGCGCGGACTTCGGAGCTTTCAGCCCTGTTGGGCGAATTGCGGCGGGAGATCAGCGACCGCCTGCCCGGCGTGCTTCCCATAGAAGGATGGCGCAGTCTTACTCTAGTAGCTGACGCCGTGAATTGGCTGCGAGATGAGTGTGGGCTCGATCTTTCGGGCGCCGAGCAACTGATTCAGTACACGCTGGAAGGCCGCGCCGTGCTGGGCGATGTGCCCACGCAGACGACGGTCATCGCCGAGCGGTTCTTTGACGAGGGCGGCGGGATGCAGTTGATCATCCACGCGCCCTTCGGAGGACGCATCAACAAAGCCTGGGGACTGGCGCTGCGCAAACGATTCTGCCGCGGCTTCAACTTCGAACTGCAAGCGGCGGCCACCGACAACGGTTTGAACATCGCGCTGGCCGAGCAGCATAGCTTCCCGCTGGCCGATGTTTTTCAATTCCTGGCTTCAGAGAGCATGCCGCCGATCCTGGAACAAGCGGCCCTCGCCTCGCCGATCTTTCAGACGCGCTGGCGGTGGGATGCAACGCGCGCGCTGGCCCTGCTGCGTTTTCAGGGCGGCAAGAAAGTTCCGCCGCAGATTCAGCGCATGCGCTCCGACGATCTGCTGGCCTCGGTTTTTCCCGATGTAGCAGCGTGCTTCGAGAACATCGAAGGCGACATCAAGATTCCCGACCATCCGCTGGTGCGCGAGGTAATGAAAGACGTGCTCACCGAGGCGCTCGATATCGACGGCCTCGCCGAGGTGTTGCGCGGAATCGAACAAGGACGGATTCGTTGCCTCGCGGTGGACACGCCGGTGCCGTCGCAATTCTCGCACGAAATTCTCAACGCGAATCCATACGCCTACCTTGATGACGCGCCGCTAGAGGAGCGCCGCGCGCGTGCGGTCGAGATGCGGCGCGTATTGCCGGCGTCCGTGCTTGAGGAAGTCGGCGCGCTGGATCCCTCGGCCATCGCGCAGGTGCAGCAAGAGGCGTGGCCGGATGTGCGCGACGCGGATGAACTGCATGATGTGCTGCATACGCTGGTGATGGTCCCGGAGAAAACTGGTCGTCCGTTGTCCGTCGTCGGTTCACAGCTCGTCGGTTCGCCGCTCGCGGCCAACTGGGAGACGTTCTTCGATCGACTGCAGCGGGAGAATCGCGCGGTCGTGGCGGAAGATTTGGGCGTGCGGTATTGGGTGGCCGCCGAGCGGCTCGAATGGTTGCGGGCAATGCACCCCGCAAATCAGGGAACTGGAGACGCGACCCGAGACGCCGCAAGCCGCGTCTCTACGCTGGGCCTAGACGATGCGGTCTTGACTGCGGTTCAAGGATGGATGACACATCTCGGCCCAACCACCGCGTCAGAAATTGGCGAGTTGCTCGGACTACCGGCGACCGAGATCGAAAAAGCCTTACTCCGCATGGAGGCAAGTGGAGCGATTCTGCGCGGCAAGTTCCGCCCGGCCGCGCCACACGAATCCGAGTGGTGCGAGCGCCGTCTGCTGGCTCGCATTCATCGCCTCACGGTCGCAACGTTGCGCAAGCAGATCGAGCCGGTCAAAGCAGCGCAGTTCATGAATTGGCTTTTCCGCTGGCAGCATCTCGCTCCTGGTGCGCAGTTGCGGGGCGAGCATGGGACACTCGAAGTGATCCGCCAGTTGCAGGGGTTTGAGATTCCGGCAAGCGCGTGGGAACGGTTTGTGCTGGCACGCAGAATCTCGGACTACGATCCGGCACACCTCGATCAGCTATGCCTGGCAGGCGCGGTCGGATGGGGCCGCCTGTCGCCACATCCCGCGACTCTTGAAAGCGCGGGAAACGATGGGAACCGTCGCCGAGTCATTCCGACGCGAGTCGCGCCGATTGCATTCTTTGTGCGCGAAGATGCGGATTGGTTGCGAGCGCGCCATCCCGGGGCCGAGGATTCTGCTACTTCGTTCTTAAGTCCGGTGGCACAAGCGGTGCTCGAACTCTTGAAGCAGCGGGGCGCGCTGTTTTTTCCCGACATGGTGCGCGCGACGGGCCGGCTCAAAGCGGAAATAGAAACCGGGCTGTGGGAACTGGTCGCAGCGGGCCTCGTGACCGCTGACGGCTTCGAAAACCTGCGTGCGCTGGTGACGCCGAAAACGACGGCGGGCAGCGGCCTAGGGAAGGCCCGCCGGCCGCGTCATGCGCCGGGACGGTGGTCGCTGTTGCACACCGAAGGCGCGGATCGCGACCGCAGCGTCGAGTCCTGCTGCTGGATGTTGTTGCGGCGCTATGGCGTAGTATTTCGCGACCTGCTGGTGCGGGAAACGAATCTGCCACGATGGCGTGAATTGCAGATTGGCTACCGCCGTCTCGAAGACCGCGGCGAAGTGCGCGGCGGGCAATTCGTGGATGGATTTCTGGGAGAGCAGTTCGCGCTTCCCGTGGCCGTTGAATCGTTGCGCGCCAACCGCAAGCTGCCAATGAATGGTGAGCGCATCACCATTGCGGCCGCAGATCCCCTGAACCTGGTCGGGATCATCGTTCCCGGAGAGCGAATTCCCGCGATCTCGGGTAGAAGCGTTACGTTTCGCGATGGCGTGTGGGACGAGGAAGATGCGCTGCTAGCTTCTGGTTACTAGGCTTTTAGCTTTTAGCTTTTAGCTTTTAGCTTTTAGCTTTTAGCTCACAGCCGTTTCAGGGCCTGGCCGCTACCCCTTCACGCTAATCTTGGAAAACGACAGCACAGCCGTCCCCGCCGTCGGCCGCCCCATCGAAAGCGCCGGATGGAAGGTCGTGAAAATCAGCAGGTTCTTCAACTGCGGCAGCACCGCTTTGGCATCGTCCGGTTGCGACAGGATGCGGTAATCCTGCACCCGGCCGTTGGCATCCACATAGGCTTCAATCACCACTCCATCGTCGCCCATATTGCCGAGCGACGTGCCGAACGCCGACTGTTCGAGCTGAGGCCCGATGTACAGCATCAGCGGAACGTCTCCGCTGCTCGCCCTTAGTTCTGCCGGCAAGGCGAAGAAGCCAAGCAGCAGACCGAAAGTCAATACGGCGCTGACTAGCCCCGCCGTGGCCGGAACCATGAAAGCGTTGAACGCATTTCCCAGCCTCACCAGCGCACCTTCAAACCGCGGACGCCGCGCCTGTGCGGCCTCGTGCGAAATCGCGACCCGCAACTTCAACGCCAGGTCGGACGGGGCCTTCTTCGGACCCAGACTGGCAAGCAACTGTTGCGTGCGCTGCATCGCGGCATATTCCCGCGCGCAACCGGTGCACTGTTCTACATGGCGCGTGAGCGCGCGCATCTCTGAGCCACTAACCCGGCCGTCGAGATACGGCGAGAACAACTTCTTGATCTCAGCGCAGTTCATGGCGTCACCTCAACCTCTCTGCCCCCACGCGAACCTTCTCGCGAACTCTGGCTTGCGCCGTTCTGTCGCTTGTTATTAGGAGCGAGCAGCCCCAGCTCTGGCCCCACTTCCCGGACATATCCCGCTAATTTTTTGCGCAGCGCGTCGCGGCCGCGCGTGATGCGTGACTTCACCGTTCCCAGCGAGATCGCCAAAACTTCCGCGATCTCTTCGTACGACATTTCTTCCAGATCGCGCAGGATCAGCGCGGTCCGATACGGTTCGGGTACCTGTTGCAGCGCCTGCTCCACGGCCGCGCGCACTTCGGTGTGCGCGAACTTTTCAAACGGAGACTCGCCCGGATCGACCAGCCGCTCCCCTCCGGAAAATTCGCATTCCCCCGCTTCGATGGGATCAATCGGCGTTTCCTGTGCCTTGTGCCGGAACCACCAGCGCCTCCGATTAGCCGCCTCGTGCAGCGCGATTCGGTAAATCCAGGTCTTCAGGCTCGACTCGCCATGGAAATGCTTCATCCCGCGGAAGACTTTCAGAAACACGTCTTGCGTAGTGTCCGCGGCGTCCGACGGATCACTCACGATACGGTAGATGAGCCCGTAGATCGGTTGATGAAACTCGCCGATCAACCACGAGTAGGCTTCTTCCGAACCCGCCTTCAGTTCAGCAATAACCGCGGATTCCTCAGTTCGGGCCCCGATTGCGCTGGCAAGATCGCCCAATGTCGTTGCTCCCGCCATGGTGGCGTTGCCCTCAATTATAGAGTCACTCAGGCCCCGGCGGCGGGAATCTTCTATATATTCTTGCGGAAACCGTTCCAGACGACCTTTCCCGCTTAATTACTTAGACTCCGGAGCGGGCACTTGAGTTCCAGTCATAAGTCTTGTTTTTGCAACAAATTGGGACGCGAGTGCTCGTGGGCGGACGGCCAACGTCGCGGGCCTGCCCTGAGCCAAGTCGAAGGCTTTCAAGCCGAGCGCAGTTCGGCCTCGCCGGGGTTGGGTTCAACTGCCGCATATCCGTCATTTCGCCGGCGCAGCACTCGGCGGAGCGTCCGTTGGTGTCGCCGGCGGCTTGGGTTTCTTTTTCGCCGGCTTCTTCGGAGGTTCGGTGTCATCCACGATGATCTTCTTCGGCGGCGCAGGTGGCGCCGCCGACATCGTCTTGACCTGCGCGCGCAAACGCGTCAACTCATCTTCCTTGCTGGCGGCCAGTTTCTGCATGCGCTCGCCAAACGCGCGACGCACGCTCTCGAGTCCGGTCATGTCGTTGCCCAGGCTCTGAAGCTCATCTTTGGACCCGAATGCTCCCGCCGATTCCACTACCGAACCAAAGACGTCATACAGCGCATCGAGGTTGCGGTAGAGCTTGAAACTCACTCCCAGATCTTCCGGCGAGTTGTTCAGTTGCGCGATGGTTTCCGGCAGCGCCAATTGCAAGTTGCGCTGGATGGACTCCACGTTCGCGAGCGTCTGTTGCTTGGTCGAAGCGCCGGTCTTCCATTTCTCGATGCGCATCTTTCCGAGATCGGACTGCATGCTCTGCGCTGTCTGCTTCAATTGCGCTAGGATGCCGTTCAGTTCGCTAACCGATGCATAAGCGACTGCCGGCTGCGCGCCGGCTGCGTCTTGTGCTCCCGCTGCAGCCGGCGCAAGCACAGCAATGAGACAGAAAAGTGACCGAACGAGAATATTTCGTGAGTTCGACATGGCGCTCCGATTGTGTCTTCGTGTTTTGCCAACCATATCCTAGTTGAGGTCAACTACCCAAGTCGAGTTTGACGCCGCGA
>JBEKAF010000112.1:0-9279 GCA_050018355.1 Terriglobales bacterium
TTTGGGAACGCATTGACGCAGGGGAACTCACTGGCTTGCGTCTGGCGGACCAGACCGGGTTCAAGCAAGCCCACATCTCCAACTTCCTGAACCGCAAGCGCGGACTCAGCCTGGAAGGCATGGACAAAGTACTGAACGTGCAGCATCTTTCGGTGCTGGATCTCATCGATCCCGCCGAAGTCAACAAGCGCGCCTCGATCCTCCCGCCGAGCGAGGACGACTTCGACAACGTGGTGGTCGCCGACTCGCATATCGCAGCCTCCGAAGCGCTGATTATGAGCATGCACGTCAAGGAGATCCTGAAGTTTAGGAAGAGCTTCCTGAAGCGCTTGAAGGAGGAAGTGGAAGGCGACCGCAGCGGCTGGGAACGCTTTGTGATCATCAAGGCGGATGCGCAGGAGGGAATGAGCATGTATCCCCGCACGATGCCGGGCGCCGCCCTACTGCTCGACCGCCACTATAATTCGCTGACTCCCTACCGCAAGGGCGAAAGTAACATATACGCTGTGCGTAAAGATGAGACTTGCACCATCAAGTATGTTGAGACTGCGGACAACCACTTGATCCTGCGTCCGCACAACCCGGCTTACCCGATTGAAGTAATAGCCCTGGAAGACGGCCAGAGGCCCGGCGACCACATCGTGGGCCGCGTGTGCCATGTGGGGATCGAAACGTAGAGGGTAATTATGGTGCAGTTAGTGGGTTCTGCTAACTAGAGAGGGATACTAACGCAGGGTGTACTAACGTAGAGTACGTAGAGTGTGCGTCGACTCGCACTATTTCTTAAGAACTCGCTCAACGTGCGGACGTCTTCGGGCGCCACGTCGCCGATCACGAAATATTGCAGGCCGTCGCGCTGCATACCAGCGACGGTTCGGTGACGCTGGATTAGTTTTGAACGAAGCGATAATCTCAGAGAGCAAAGTCGCGCCTTAAAACCTTATGAACTGGAAAATCTCCGCTCTTCTTCTGGCGGCGCTTTCGGCCGCTGTGCCTGCCTGTGCCCAACACTCTTCCTCCGAGCCGGTGCTGGATGTTTCCGCCATGGATAGAACCGTCGACCCGTGCGTGGACTTCTACACGTACTCCTGCGGGGGGTGGATCAAGAAGAATCCGATTCCGCCGGACCAGTCGAACTGGGGCACGTACGGCAAGCTTGAGGACGACAACCGCGCGCAGTTGAGGACGATTCTGGAAGAAGCAGCGAAAGCGAGCGGCGAGCCGCATGCGGTGACGCACGACGTGACACAAAAGGTCGGCGATTACTATGCGTCGTGCATGGATGAGGCGGCCATCGAGAAGCTTGGAGCCAAGCCTCTGTTGCCGGAACTGGAGCGCATCGCGGGTCTGAAGTCAAAGCAGGATCTGGCGGAATATGCCGCGACCACACAGTTTCCGCCTTCGCTCTACGGTGGGGGAACGCTGTTCACGTTCCGCTCGAATCAGGATTTCAAGGACTCGACGCAGGTGATCGCCGAGGCCGATCAGGGCGGACTCGGATTGCCGGATCGTGATTACTATTTGAAAGACGACGCCAAGTCCGAAGAACTGCGCAAGGCTTACCTGGCGCACGTCGCAAAGATGTTCGAGCTCCTGGGAGACAAGCCAGCCGATGCGGCCACGGAAGCAGCGACGGTGGTGCGCATCGAGACGGCGCTCGCCAAAGGCCAGATGACCCGCGTTGAACGGCGCGACCCGCCCAAGCTCTATCACAAGATGAGCGTGGAGGAACTGCAAAAACTGGCGTCGGCTTTCGGCTGGAACACCTATTTCACAAAAACCGGCGTGGGATCGCTTGCGTCGCTCAACGTGGTGACGCCGGACTATTTCCACGTCATGAGTGACGAGATCGAAAAGCAAAGCCTGGCGGACTGGAAAACGTATCTGCGGTGGCACGCGACGCACGAGGCGGCCACCGACCTATCCGCGGCGTTCGTGAAAGAGAATTTTAGTTTCTACGGCAAGACGCTGCGGGGGCGGGAGGAGCTGCCGCCACGCTGGAAGCGCTGCACCAATGACGTGGATAACGACCTGGGAGAAGCGCTGGGCCAGGCGTACGTGGCGAAGTACTTCAGTCCGGAGGCGAAACAGGCAGCGCTGAAAATTGTGAAAGAGGTCGAAGCGGCCATGCAGAGCGAGATCCAAGCGCTGCCGTGGATGGGAGCGGCGACGAAGGAGCAGGCGCTCACCAAGCTGCACGCGATCGCGAACAAGATCGGTTACCCCGACACGTGGCGCGACTACAGCGCGCTTGAAATCGTGCGCGGAGACGAAATCGGGAACTCGGAACGGGCGTCCTGGTTCGAGTTCCACCGCTGGCTCGCGAAAATCGGCAAACCCGTCGACCGCAAGGAGTGGGGCATGACGCCGCCCACCGTCAATGCGTATTACGATCCGCAGAAAAACGACATCAACTTTCCGGCAGGAGTGCTGCAGCCGCCGCTGTTCAGCGCGCTGTCGGACGCGGCGGCCAACTATGGCGACACCGGCGCCACCATGGGCCACGAACTGACCCATGCGTTTGACGACGAGGGCAGCCAGTTCGACGCGCAGGGCAATTTGCGCAACTGGTGGACCGAGGCCGACCGCAAGGAATTTGAGCAGCGCGCCCAATGCGTGGTCGACCAATATTCCGGATACACGATCATCGACGACATCAAGATCAACGGCAAACTGACGAACGGCGAGGATCTGGCGGATCTGGGCGGGACGCTGCTGGCGTATCTGGCATGGAAGGAAGACACGAAGGATCAAAAGCTGGAGCCGCTGGATGGGTTGACGCCGGAGCAGCGCTTCTTCGTCGCCTACGGCCAGAGCTGGTGCACGAACGAGCGCGAGGAGAATAAGCGGCTGCGGGCGACGGTGGATCCGCACTCGCCGGAGAAGTATCGGGCGAATGGCGTAGTCGCGAACATGGCGGAATTTCGCACCGCGTTTCACTGCAAGCCGGGGCAGCCGATGGTGCGGGATAAAACTTGTCGGGTGTGGTAGTTCCGCCCTGTAGAGATGGGGCTTGCCCCGTCTCCCGCCGCTAGAGACACGGCAACCCGCGTCCCTACGGGAAATACTAGCCGCGCTCGAAGGCGTGTTTTTCTTCCAACTGCCGAAGGGCTGCGGCCATCTCGGATTCGAAGCGGTCTTTTTGATCCATCAGCGCGGGCAGTGCGGTCGCGTAGCGCCGGGCCATGGTGAAGAGTCCCTGCTGCGCGAGTCCGGCGGCGAGTTCGGCGATGTGATCGGTGGTGGTATCGAGGTAAAGGGCTTCGGTCGGGTCGCCCAGCCACACATCTCCGCCGACCAGACGCGTCTGCCAGTACACTTTGCGCTCGATCATACGGGCGATCTCTTCGTCGGTGGCCTTGCCGAAAACCCACTCCTTGAGTTTGAAGCTGTAGTGGCGGCTGGAGAAGGGCAGCGGCACCAGCTTGCCGGATTTCACGAACTCCGTCTGCTTGTTGTCGACCTCCTTGCGCAGAGCATTGATCACGGGAGCTTCCGTGTCTTTCGGTTCAAGCGAAGGCAGCACTTCCCGCAGCGTGGCGGAAAGATTCACGGCCACGAGTGCGCGCAGCCCTTCGGAATTTTCCAGCGTGATGACCGTGTGCAGGACGTCAAAGTCTGCGCCGGAGGTGGCACGGCGGAAAGGCCAGTTGAGCTTGAAACTGAGCGGGAGGCCAGTGCGGGTTACGTAGATGGTATTCGGTGTGGGCGTTTGGGTCGGGGTGCTCATGGATGATCCTTGCTAGGTTGATCCTTGCCAATGTTGTAAGCAGTTATTTTAACCTGCGGGATTTTGTGGGAGACGGACGAGGACGACCCTCGCTATAGCCCTTGCTATACACGACCGTCGCTACATCAGACGGGCCAACTGCCACAAGTTCCAGATGGCGGAGGCAGCCAACAATCCGCACAGGCTAGCCGTCACCAGCAGGCTTTGTTGAGTTTCCAGCAGATCGGCGAACACTCCAGCGACGAAGACGAAGAGGAACACGAGCATGGTCAGATGGAATCCTTGTCCCGGAAAATTGGGAGCGCCCAGGGCCAGGATAAGCAACAGTGCCGCGATCAGGAGCGGGGCGGTGTTGCCGAAATAGCGGGTGCGTTTCCATCCGAGGTATGCGATCAGTGCCACGGGCAGGGCGAGCATCAGCGGCGGGCTGCTGACAAAGATCGTTTGCAAAGCGCGACGGTAGGAGAACGACATCCCAAACGCGGCGGGTTCGAAGTTCATCCAGCGCGCGTGCAGCATTCCTTGCCCGAACAACGCAGGCTCAAGAAAGTAAGCGGCAAATAGCAGCACCACGGCGACTGCCATTGCGGTGGTCCAGATAGCAAGCACGGCGCGGGGCCGGACTGGCGCCACCCAGAGCATCAGTGGCAAAATCACCAGCGCCAGCACCGCCAGCGAAAACTGGTTGCCCGCTGCCAGTGCCAGAGACAGCCCCAGAAGCAAAATGCGTCGCCAGTTCCAGAGCACAACTTCGCGGGGAGCGTAGAGCGTGTGCGCCACGGCTATGGCCGTGAAGACCGTTCCGAATGCTCCCCACACGGCGCCCATTTCACCCAGACTCTGCGCGCCAGCCACGTTCACAATCATGGCCGGCGAAAAGCAATAGAGTGCGAGCGCGACGTATCCGCCAGGGTTGCCGTAGAGACGGCGCGCGACGTACCAGAGCGAGGCTCCAAGCATGACGCCGAAGAACAGGTACGGGGTCGCGGCCAATAACGGCCCGAATGATTCCGGCAACCACGAACCGGGGCGGACCAGAAGCGGTGCAGCGGCGACGAGGTAGTAGAGGGGCGAGCGGTCCTGATCGTAACCGTTGCGCACGCGGAGATGGCCGGACCGGCCCGCAGAAGGCACGCCGGTGGCGGCTTCCGAGCGCAACGATTCGGGAGTTCCCGCGATCGCGCCGCCTTTCCATTGTTCGAGGCCCTGGTAGATGCGCAGAGCCTGGTCGGAGTCCGGTACCGAGGCATGCAACGTTTGCACGCGGAGCAGCCAGAGGCACTGCAGAAGATAGACCAGCAGCAGCGCGGCCGCAGCAAATTGCGGGGCGCGGAAAGCATCGGAATGAAGAAATCGCCGCAACAAGGGGGACCGAGTGTTTTACCATGTTCCAGACACCGATGGATACCAATCCGCTTCCGCCCTTTGTTGAACAGTCAGCGGTGCTGCCCACCTCGGACTCCGCGCCGCTCGCTTCCCCGGCGCCATCGATGCTCGCAGAAGTTCGACGCGAATCGCCCTTTCGCGAAGTTTTCGTCGGACCCGACGGCATGTATGCGGGAACCCGCTGGCTGATTTATCTGGCCATGGCCGGCATCGTGCTGTTGATCGAAGGTGCGCTCATGCACTTTGTCCATCCTCATGCGGGTGGGCCGGAGTGGTGGGGCATGGTGATGGAAGCCAGCATGATGCTGGCCGCGATCCTGCCAGGGTTTGTCATGGTGCGGATCGAAGGGCGTCCGTTCGGCGACTTCGGGCTTCCGGCACGCGGGGCGTTTGGCCGCAACTTCTGGGTGGGGACGCTGTGGGGAATTGCGTCGCTCACGGTTTTCATGCTTGGGTTGCGAATGGCAGGGGTGTTTACCTTCGGGTCGCTCGATCTGCACGGGGAACGCATCGTCAAGTTTGCGCTGTATTACGCGGTGTTTTTCCTGCTGACGGGATTTTGTGAAGAGTTTCTACTGCGCGGATATTCGCAGTGGGTGCTGACCAAGGGAATGAATTTCTGGCCGGCGGCGGCGTTTTTGTCGGTTGTATTCGGCTATATCCACAGCGGCAATCCCGGCGAAGCGAAGACGGGGCTGGTGGCGGCGGGATTGATAGGCTTCTTCTTTTGCCTGACACTGCGGCGGACAGGCGATTTGTGGTGGGCGGTCGGCTTCCACATGGCGTGGGATTGGGGCGAGAGCTATCTGTACTCCGTCCCCAACAGCGGGGCGGTTCTGCCCGGGCACCTGCTCAACTCCAGCTTTCACGGTCCCGTGTGGCTGACGGGTGGTTCCGTCGGCCCGGAGGGAAGCTGCCTCGTTTTCGTTGTGATCGGAGCGCTGTGGGTCTTGTTTGGCCGGGCTTACCCGGCGGTGAAGTACGGCGCGAAATAGTCTGTAGTGCGGCGCAGATCAAAATCGCCTACGACGGTGTCCTCGCGTTCCTTAAGGTCTTACGGCCTATATACTCTACAGGAGGATTATTCACTTGACACAAAGGTGGATTTGGGTTACAGTTTGTACATGCCAACCCGAATCCATCCCAAGCCTATCAGCATTGCCGAAATCTTCATAAAGTTTTCGACCGACGAGCAGTGCCTTGAGTACATCCAGCAGATGCGTTGGCCGGATGGCATCGTGCGCTGCCCAACCTGTGGTGATAAGAACATTGAGAAGTATGAGCGCCCTCCGCAGCGCGTTCGCAAGGCCCGCTCTGAAACTCGCAAGCCAGAGAAGGCCAATCGTCGGGCATGGTTCTACATTTGCCTGAACAACGATTGCCGTCAGCAGTTCTCGCCAACATCGGGAACGCTTTTCGCTGACTCTCACCTTCCGCTCATAACGTGGTTCCACGCAATCGGCCTCATGCTGAACGCGAAGAAAGGAATCAGCGCAAAGCAACTACAGCGCGACTTGGGGATCGGCGGATACAAGACGGCTTGGTATTTGAACCACCGCATTCGTGAAGCGATGGGCGCGGGCGATATACCGAAGCTCGGTGGAACCGTTGAAATTGACGAAACCTACGTTGGCGGCAAAGTCAGCGGCAAAGGCCAGTCTTATGCTAAGAAGCAAAAGAAAGTTGTCATGGGCGCGATCCAGCGCGGCGGCGACCTTCGCTTACAGCACGTCACAGGCGCAACACTAGGCACGTTCCGCGATTTCATCAACGCCACTGTGAGCGACGATGCAGAGCGCGTGATGACCGATCAGCATCCCGCTTATCCCGGCGCTCTCGGATCGTTGGCAGACCGCCATGAAACGGTGAATCATATAATCGGCGAGTACGTTCGCGGCGACGTGACCACGAACACGATTGAGTCCGCATTCTCTCTATTCAAACGCGGAGTGATAGGGCAGTACCACAAGCTCTCGGCGAAGCATCTGCAACGGTACTTGAGGGAGTTTGAATACAGGTTCAATCGCCGCAACGATGCCGACGTGTTCATAGAGACCGTGCGCCGTCTGTGCGGATTCAAGCCTCTGCGATTCGCGGACCTTACTTCTGACCCTGAGACGGTGCCTTCTTAGGCGCTTTCTCAGCGCGTATGCTTGAGGTTTTCTGTGGAGGCTTTTCGAGCATCCGGCGGAGAACTTGGTCGAATTGTCCCTTGTCAGCTTTCATGCACTCCATGATATCCCCTATACCACTTTTGGACATTGACTTCGGCACAGATCACCCTACAATAGGAGTGTTGTCAGGAGAGGTAATGCGGCCCAACTAATTGGCGTTAGTTGGGCTTGCCACAATCGGTTGGGTACCATGATGGCGACCCCATCATCCCGCCGAAGTGTGCCCCCTGTCAAGTCCTAAAGTGGCTACGGCCACAAGTACATGCATCTAGGATAGTTGTCTTGGCGGTATCACGTGATACTATGACACGTAGAAGCGGAAAGCCAAGCGAACGAGAGCTTTGGAACAAGATAAATGCCGCTCGGAAATTGATCGAGGATCAGGAGTGGGACGCGCCCAATCCTGGAAAGCTCGATGATGATCTCCGCGGGTTGGAAGAGACGTTTGGTACTGAGTGGGCAACGGATGAGGACAAGTTGTTCCTTTTTAGCGAAGCCCTTTCGGAGATTACGGCGGGAGATTACTGCGAGACAAGGAATCAGCCGGAGGAATCTAGAGAACTGGAAACCGCCGGCTTGGAGATGTGGAAGTTCAAATGGCAATCCCAGAAGGATTGCTTCGGCAAGTGCGTGATGTGGATGAAATTCTCGGTCATCGGTACTGGAGACAAAGGGCCACTCTGGATCTATTCCTTACATATTGACCATCCTCCCCCAGAACAGGAATAACGCATGAGCACTTTGTGCATTAGCTGCCAGCAGGCGGAGTTACGACCGGCCACGGTTAAGCTCGCAGGAGTAGTGCGTTCGGAACCGTATTGGGTAGAGATGAACGGGCTGAAGTGTCCGAATTGTGGTTATAGCATTGTGGATGCAAAAGGGATGACGGAATTCAGTAGGCTGCTTTCAGATAAATACCGAGCAGAGCACAAGCTGCTGACAAGCGATGAGATTGTAGCTCTGCGGGATCGCTTCGACGAGAGCCAAGACCAGTTTGCGAAACGCTGCAATATTGGCGTGGCTACGCTGAAGCGTATCGAAAAAGGGAAGATCCAAGATGAGGATACGAATCGAAGGATTATCGAAAACACAAAAACACCAGTCAAGGATGTTCAGCAATACAGTTTCTCGGCATTTGGCGCGACATTTTCATTGATCGAAAAGGGCGAATGCTATGTCGCCGATATGGGTAATGGCACACAGCGCGTCATCTATGTGAATCAGCCAAATACATCTCTGATGGGTAATAACGCGTGGTTCCCACACCTTGCCGCAACAGTTCCGCCATACATAGCAAGTTGGCGCATACGAGGAGAGAATGACCGAAACTCCACAAGTTCAACCGCTTAAATACACACGCTCCGAAGGCTTCAGGAAAATCTATGCCAACAGCGCTCTGCTTGACGTTACGCCGTGGGATTTCGTTTTTACCTTTGGTGAAATGCAACGTTCAGATAATGCGCCGCCGTCGCACATAGAAAATCAGGTCGCAATTACGATGTCGCCTCAACATGCGAAGGCGCTACTAAATGTGATGAAAACGAAGATTGATGAGTACGAGAAGCACATGGGTGAGATCAAACTGCCGCAACCCGAAAGCCCGAAGCCAGCGCCCCTCTCCAAGAGTTGAGCTACTCCCTTCTTTCTAGCTAATTGAAAGAAGGGAGGCTGACTGGTCGGTACCAGGAGCCGGATTTATACCCGGCAGTTCCAGCTAGGAATGGTGTTCAACTCACCCAGCCTCCGCCACAATTTATACCACTAAATCACAGAATCATTCTGCTTGACGGTGGTACAATTCCCGCCTCGTCGAAACTGCACCACTGGCATCACGATTAAACTCTCTCTTCCCCAGAAAAGAGAAGAATGAAATCCTCAGTGATCACTTCAAAAGCGGCCAACAGTTATCACTTCAAAACCGGCCAACGGAAGTGGCGTCCGGGACTGAGAATGTTCTATCCTGCCGCCTCCTGTGGTGGCAAGTCGGTT
>JBEKAF010000113.1:0-9069 GCA_050018355.1 Terriglobales bacterium
CGCGCAAAAAGCGCGCGATTCGCACTTTCCCACAGCTGCGACGACGGCGGGTCTTCGGTTACATTTCCAATGTCTCGACGGTCGAACCCAGGGTTACATCTTTAAATGGCTTGACGCGGACTATAGCCTGAGCGTCCGCAGGATTATGGGTTGCTTACGCAGAGCCGGCGCGCCCGCGGACAAGAGTGTCCGCGCCACACTTTACTGGTTTACCCAGACGACCGGGGATTTTTTCAACTGGGCGTGCTGCTTCCTGACTTCACGGGCAAAGGCGCCGAGAGAAACGCTATCTGGCTGCGGGAAATCCGAAGCCCGCCTTTCTCCCTGGGCGGAGGAGTAACTCGCGGTGGCGAGCACGCTCCGTTCCTGAGACATGGGTGCGTAAGATGCCTGCGCCGGATGACTCGGCGACTCGTAGATCTGCGGTTCACTGGAACGGGACGCGCCACCGATATACTGCGCAAATGCCGCGGTGGTGGAAAGTAGACAGAGCACGAACAGGGTCTTTTTCATTGCAGGTCCCCCGATTCCGGAGAAAGCGAGGGAGCATCCGCGGACCAAGCGGCGGATGTGTGCTCCTCCAGAAAGAGTAGGAGCAAGCCCGGTACCAAACTTTGCTGGGGTGAAACGGCGGCTTTGCGGGAGCTGGCGGGGGGTTTAGGAGCAATTGTTTGCACAATTGTGGATAGCGCATGGAATAGGCGGCAGGCAGGGCAAGACTCCAACTGGGGTTTGGTTGGTTGCAACCGCTCCCGGGGGATTTTTCTTCTAAATTGCGATAAAGTGATAGACCATGAAAATGCGAACAGGGGTGCGACTCTCTTTGATCTTGCTGGCAACCATGGTGGCACTGGCAACAGTGGCGGCCGGTGCGGACTACAAGGTCGTTAGGACGTGGAAACTGGGCGGCGATGGCGGATGGGATTACCTGACCGCGGACAGCGATGGGCATCGCTTGTTCATTGCGCGAGCCACACGGGTGATGGTGATTGATACCGAGTCGGGCAAGCAGGTGGGCGAGATTCCGGAGACGGCGGGCGTGCATGGGGTGGCGCTGGATTCGGGAATCGGGCGCGGATTTACGAGCAACGGCCGCGAAGATACGGTAAGCGTGTTCGATCTGAAGTCGCTGGCGGTAGAGAAGAAGATCAAGGTCGGCAGCGGGCCTGACGCGATTCTGTATGACCCGTTTTCAAAGCGCGTGTTTACTTTTAACGGAAAAGGTCATGACACGACGGCCGTGGATGCGTCCACGGGCGAGGTGGTGGGCAAGATCGAGCTGGGCGGGAAGCCGGAATTTGCCGCGACCGACGAAAAGGGCACGGTGTTCGTGAATATTGAAGACACGTCGGAGCTGGTGACGTTCGATCCGCAGAAGCTGGTGGTGAAGTCGCGGTGGAAGCTGGCGGACTGCGAAGAGCCGACGGGGCTGGCGATCGACCGGAAAAACCGGCGTCTGTTTGCCGGCTGCGGGAATAAGAAGCTGGCGGTGGTGGATGCGGACAGCGGGAAGTTGGTGGCGAGTCCTGCCATCGGAGACGGATGCGATGCGACCGCGTTCGATGCCGAGCGGGGCCTGGCGTTTGCGTCGGCGGGAGACGGCACGATCACGGTAATCAAGGAAGATGGTGGCGACAAGTTCAGCGTGGCGCAGACGGTGACGACCCAGAAGGGAGCGCGTACCATGGCGCTCGATGCGAAGACGCATCAGCTTTTCACCGTAACGGCGAACGTGGGACCGCGTCCGGAGAGAAAAGTGGAGCCGGATTCGTTCGTGGTGCTGGTGGCGGAGGCAGCGCACTAGGATGCCGTAGCCCTCGTGCCGTGTCGTCCGCTCATCCAGCGCACTTCCGCCTCGCCGCCCGTGGTTCTGCGCGACATGCGGGCATGCGCGCGCACGGCGATCCCATCCCCGCACCCAGCGCGATGACCGAATACATCACGATCTGACCGCGTCCTCCGTTCAAAATGTTCACTGCCCGATCTTCTCCGCGCATTCCGCGCCCTCTGCGGTTAGAATTGACCTATGCGAGAAGTCGTCATTGTTTCTTCCGTCCGCACTCCGGTGGGCCGCGCGTTCAAGGGGACGCTGCGGGCTACGCGTCCTGACGAACTGGCTGCCGTTGCGATCAAAGGCGCGCTTGATCGCGTGCCGCAGCTTGATCCCAAAGAAATTGAAGACGTCATCCTGGGCTGCGCCATGCCCGAGGCTGAGCAGGGGATGAACGTGGCCCGCATCGCGTCGCTGCGCGCGGGGCTGCCGGTCGAGGTGTCGGCGGTGACCATCAACCGCTTCTGCTCGTCCGGCTTGCAGGCGATTGCTATGGCGGCCGAGCGCATCCTGGCGGGCGGCGCCGAGGTGATGGTGGCGGGCGGGACCGAATCGATGTCGATGATCCCCATGGGCGGCCACAAGATTTCGCCCAACCCGTGGCTGGTGGATCATTATCCGGATGCGTATCTCACGATGGGCCTGACGGCGGAGCGGGTGGCGGCGCGCTTTGGCATTACGCGCGAGCAGTGCGACCAGTTTTCATTGCGCAGCCATCAGAAAGCGCTGGCGGCGATCCAGGCGGGCAAGTTCGAGGATGAGACTGTGGCAGTGCCGGTGAGCTTTACGACGCCGAACGGATCGAAGCCGAAGAAGCACGAGATTTCGTTCAAAGTGGACGAGGGGCCGCGCGCCGATACTTCGATCGAGGCTCTGGGCGCGCTCAGGGCCGCGTTTCACGTGAAGGGCGTGACCACGGCGGGAAATTCTTCGCAGATGTCGGATGGCGCGGCGGCGGCAGTGGTGATGTCGGCCGAGCGGGCGAAGGCTCTGGGCATCGCTCCGCTGGCGCGTTATGTCGCCTTCGCCACCGCCGGATACAAGCCGGAGGAGATGGGGCTGGGGCCGGTGTTTGCCATTCCGAAGGCGCTGAAGCTGGCGGGGTTGAAGCTCTCGGACATCGACGTGATCGAACTGAACGAGGCGTTCGCGACGCAGTCGCTGGCGGTGATCCAAGAAGTTGGGCTTGATCCTGAGAAGGTCAATCCGAACGGGGGAGCGATTGCGCTGGGGCATCCGCTGGGATGCACGGGTGCGAAGCTGACGGCCAGCATCATTCGCGAACTGAAGCGTCGCAAGGGACGTTACGGCATGGTAACCATGTGCGTCGGCGGCGGGATGGGTGCGGCGGGGATTTTTGAATACCTGCCGTGACACTTTTTTACCCAACCATTACGTTCATTGACGCTGTGCGAGCCTGCATTTGCGACGCCCACCGCGTTAGAATAGGTGTTGTCGCTTGTTATATGTCCACTCAGCGGTCTTCATTTAGCAGTCTAACCTTAGAGGTCTGAATTTCGAGGTCTAGAAATGGCCACCATATCAGCAATACCCAAAACCAAGATTTCCGGCGGCAGCTTTTTGCTGGAAGAGCGGCAGACTGCCGATGTATTCACCCCAGAAGATTTTTCCGAGCAACACCAGATGATCGGGCAGACGACCGAAGAGTTTACCCTCAACGAAATTCTGCCCCAAGCCGAGAAGATCGAGCACAAGGATTACTCGATCTCACGCGATCTGCTGAAAAAAGCCGGCGACCTCGGCCTCAGCGGGGTTGAGATTCCCGAGGCTTACGGCGGCCTGGAAATGGACAAAGTCACCGCCGCCATCATCGCCGACAACATCGCCAAGTACGCTGGGTTCGCCACCACTTGGGGCGCGCACAGCGGCATCGGCATGTTGCCTCTCGTTTACTTCGGCACCGAAGAGCAGAAGAAAAAATATTTGCCGCGACTGGCCACGGGAGAAATGGTTGGCGCGTACGCTTTGTCGGAAGCGACTTCCGGCTCCGACGCGCTCAATTGCCGCGCCCGTGCCGTGCTTTCGCCTGACGGTACGCACTACATCCTGAACGGCGAGAAGATGTGGATCACCAACGCGGGCTTTGCCGACCTGTTCACGGTGTTCGCAAAACTTGACGGCGATAAGTTTTCGGCGTTCCTGGTGGAAAGAACTTTTCCGGGATTTTCCGTTGGCGGCGAAGAACACAAAATGGGCATCCGCGGATCTTCAACTTGCCCCATCATTCTGAATGATTGCCAGGTGCCGGTCGAGAATCTGCTGGGCGAGATTGGCAAGGGGCATATCATCGCCTTCAACATTCTGAACATCGGACGGTTCAAACTCGGCGCCATGTGCGTGGGCGGGGCCCGGGTTTCGATCGAGAGTGCGGTGGCCTATGCGAAGCAGCGCAAGGCGTTCAGAAAGACGATCAGCGAGTTTGGGCTGGTGCGGGAAAAGATCGCGAACATGGCGACGCTGATCTATGTCGGCGAGTCGATGGTCTATCGCACGGTCGGAATGATGGACGAGTTGCTCTCGGAAATCGACTCCGCGAGCGCCGACGCCGCGAAACAGCGGCGCAAGGCGATCGAGGAATACGCGGTGGAGTGCTCGATCCTCAAGGTCTGGGGCTCGGAGATGATCGATTACGTGGTCGACGAGACGCTGCAGATCTATGCCGGCTACGGCTTCGTCGAAGAGTATCCGGCGGAACGGGCCTATCGCGATGCTCGCATCAACCGTATTTTCGAAGGCACGAACGAGATCAACCGGCTGATCATCACCGGATTCCTGCTGAAACGGGCGATGACCGGCCAGTTGCCGCTGCTGCCGGCGATCAAGAAGTTGATGGACGAAGTGCTAAGCGGGCCGTCCGCCGGCGAGGAGATCGAGGGTCCGCTGGCGGAAGAGCGCAAGCTGGTCGCACAGGCGAAGAAGCTTGGCCTGTTCGTCTCCGGGACGGCTACGCAGAAATACATGCAGGCGATTCAGGACCAGCAAGAGGTGATGGGCGCGATGGCCGATATGACGATCGAGATTTACGCCATGGAATCGGCCGTGCTGCGCGCGCAGAAGATGGTGGAGCAGAAAGGCGAAGCCTCGTCCGCGCTGCCGATTGCAATGACGCGAGTCTATCTGACGCAGGCGCTGGAAAAAGTCGAGGCGGCGGCAAAGAAAGTCATTGCCGACGTGGCGGAAGGCGACATGCTGCGGACGCAGTTGGCGATCGTGCGGCGGTTGTCCAAGCACGAGCCGTTCAACACGATTGGCCTTCGACAGCAGATTGCGCAGAAGACGATTGAAGCGGGAAAGTACCAGCTGAGCTAGGGCGCAATGATATTGGGGCGACCGTTGAGGAGGCTGGCCGAACGGCTCAGTCGGGGCGTAGTTCTGCGCCGGCATTTGCCGGGGGATTTTCAGTGCCTGGCGCTCTATGTCACTCCCGAGGCTGGTCTCCGCCATTGGGCAGGCTTATCCAGCGTGGATCGACATCTGCTCCGCATGGCGCGGGAACTGGTCCGGCCGGGGGCTGTGGTTTGGGATGTGGGCGCGAACGTTGGCTTGTTCGCCTTTTCCGCGGCCGCCATGGCGGGGCCCTCCGGGTTGGTGCTGGCCATTGAGCCCGACATCTGGCTCGCTCACCTGATGGATCGATCGTCACGCGAAATTGCTCAGAAGAAATTGCCCGCGGCCCCGGTTAGAGTCTTGTGCGCATCCGTGTCCAACGAACTCCGCGTGAGTGAACTAGAAATCGCGGAGCGGGCGCGTGCTTCCAACCACCTGTATGGCGTCTCCGGCTCGACTCAGACGGGAGGATATTGCCATCTGCAGCCTACCGTGTCGGTGGCTCTGGATTCGCTGCTCGACTTCTTTCCAACTCCAAGTGTCCTGAAGATTGATGTCGAGTCGCACGAAGCCGAGGTCCTTCGCGGCGCTGCTCGCTTACTGGAGAGCGCCCGGCCCGTGATCTGGTGTGAAGTCGACCCCAAGAATGCGGAGGCAGTCTCGAAGTTGCTCCACGAAAAAAACTATCGGCTTTTTGGAGCCGCGGACGATCCGCATCCTCCAATCCTGCGGGCGTGGTGGAACACGCTGGCCGTTCCAGTGGAGAAGGCCGCTTAGAGCGAGGCGGGCGAAGGTTGATGGTGATGCGAAAGCTGGCTTCGCTCAGGTGCGGCAACGCGGGAGTCACGTCGTGCTTAAGCGCGTTGGACCTGATAAAGTCACTGGTTGTGTCGTTCCCTTGCATTCGGAACTTGCGATCGGAACACTGCGCGGAATCTTGAAGCAAGCGGGAGTTCGAGCGGAAGAGTTTATCGCGCAGCTGTAGTCACTCGAACCATCCGCTGCGGTAAGCCACCCACCACGAGATGTACACGATGGGAATGGTCGCGCCCAGGGCCCACCAGATCGGCAGAACGAAATCGGCAGTGAGCCCGAGCACGGTGAAGGAGATCCAAAAGATCTTGCGCTCCATACTCTGGATTGTAAGTCTTTCCCGCCACGTATGATCCCGGTTAGCAGCCTAGGGAAAAACTTCGGTTTCGTATCAGGGCATCACATTAGCGATGCCGAAATTTCTTCTCCCTGTAGAGACGGGGTCTGCCTCGTCTCAGACGCGGCAAGCCGCGACTCTACCAAATCGCTGAAATCAGGCTTTGGGCTTGAGTTCTTCCATCACACTTTGAATCAACTCTTTGGCGTCGGTGAGGTTTTTCATGATGAGCTGCACATCCATGACCGGCTTGCCCGGCCAGCGCTGGCTCTGGCAGTAGACGCCATGCTGGCCGACGAGGGCCATGGCGTCGGTGACCAGGTCCATGGTGACCGCGAGTCGTCCGCGGGGCACGCCCATGCGAATTTCGTAGTGCTCAAGTTCTTCCTGCTTTTCGTTGAAGACGGCCATGGACAAATTGTAACGGGGATGTGGGTATAATTCTTGGCGGAATAGCATTCAGCATTCAGCACTCAGCATTCAGCCAAACCACTCTGGCTCTGAATTGGCTGACTGCCAATGGCTGAGTGCTGATTGCTTTCAGGAGGAACAAATCATGAAGAAGTTTGCTTTAATCGCAACGTCGTTCTTCGCGGTTGCCACTCTCGCCTCGGCGCAGATGAACATGCCGCAGGATAAATCCAAGCGGCCCAGTCCGCCGGCCAGTGCGGAATGTAAGTTTTCCGATGGCAAAACGATCAAGGTGGACTATTCCAGTCCGCGCATCAATGACCCCAAGACTCACCAACCGCGCAAGATCTTTGGAGGGCTCGTTCCGTACGGCGAAATCTGGCGCACCGGCGCAAATGAAGCGACCACGTTCGTCAGCGATACGAATCTGACGGTGGGTGGCAAGGCTGTGTTGGCGGGCAGTTACACCATCTTCACGGTTCCGAATGCCGACAAGTGGACACTGATTATCAACAAGAAGACCGCCGAGTGGGGCATTCCGTACAAGTACGAAGCCGACGAGTTGGCCCGAGTTGACATGCAGGTCTCGAAAACGCCGGCGCCGGTGGAGAACTTCACCATCGCTTTTGACCCGGCAGGCAGCAAATGTACGCTGCGCATGGAGTGGGAAAACACCCGCGCCAGCGTCGACATTACAAAGTGAGAAGTTGGTTCCGGGGCAGAGGCCGAAGCACCCGCTTCGGCCGACGCACTCAAGAAGTACACCAAGAAGATAAGGGGACTGCTATAGCGAACCCAGAGTTGCTGTGACCACAGGCAGCTGCAGCTGCGCTCGGCTTGGACGGGCGAGGGCGCCCGTCCCCGTACGAGCGGGGTACAGTAGCGCTGAATCCGCTCCAGGCCGCGCGCTACGTCCCGGCGCTATACTGGAACCCGATGCGGCCCATGCTGCGCTTTCTTTGGAACTCCACCCGTGGCCACCGGATTGCGCCGTGGCGCAGTCCCTATCTTCTATGGCGGATCGAGACCTACACCGGCGTCAAAATGACCCAGATTGGATTCCTGGAGTTTTGGGGATTCTTGTGGACGGAGCGAACCAACCTGTGGCGGTTCCTGAAGTGGACAGCGGAGATGGATCGCTACGTCCATCCCGGGGCGAAGAACTCATAGCAGCTTGCCAAGAAGCTTATGAATTGTCATCCCGAGCGAAGCGAGGGATCTGCAGTTTGCGGCGAAATGCAGGTCCTTCGCTTCGCTCAGGATGACAGTGTAGATTTATGTCACCAAGCCACGCTCCACTCAGCGGCCTTCCATCACAACATTGACTTCGCTGCCTTTGCCCGCGCCCAGGAGTTGGTGGGCTGAACCCCGGTTCGTTGCGACTTCCAGAAAACCCATGCTGCCCAGGATTCCGAAGACTTCGCCGGGAGCGCCTTCCGCGTAGCTTGTGCACATGCGAGTTGCTTGTGCCTTGCTTCCAATCGCGATCTTGAAGGCGGGCGGCGTGGCCTCGAAAAGTTGGGGCGCATCCTGCGCAGTGATGTTGGTGACGAGATTGCCAAAACGATCGACTTTCAGGACTACTCCTCGCAGCGTGCGCTCATCCACCGGCTTGGGGCGGGGCGCGCTAAAGCGGACATAATCGGTGATCTCTTCGCCGAAACGATCGGGATCGATCCCCTTTGCGAGATAAGCCGCGACTGGAGAGAAGATATCGCGTGCGTGGAAGGTGTTGCTGCGGGGCTGCAGAAAATAATGCTCGGCGGTAACGTGGCGCACGGAGATCCGCTCTTCGCGGTCGTAGATCAGAGAAAGCACGCCGTTGTCGGGAGCCACAAACAGGTGCCGCTCGCCGGCCAGAATCACGGGCCGCCGCGCCGTCCCAACCCCTGGATCGACGATCACCATGTGCACGGTGCCGGAAGGGAAGTAGGAGTAGGCCTGCGAAATGGTCAGCGCGCCGTCCAGAATGTCGAACGGCTGCACCGCATGGCTGATGTCGATGATCTGCGCCTCGGGGGCAATCTCCAGCATGACCCCCTTCATGGCGCCGATGAAATGATCGTTGAGTCCGAAATCGGTGGTGAGCGTGATGATCGCGGTGCGTGCCAATCGGTTACCTCGTTGAACCTGCAAGTTTTCAGGAACCCCAACGAAGTATGGGACGTCGCACGATGGCACGTCAAGGCAGAAGAGCATTCAGTGTCATACCACATTAGAAATGTCCCCGTCTTGTCCACAATAGAAATGTCCCCTGGTTGTGGTTTCATGCTGCCCCGGAAAAGAGTGCGCGGGCCTTGGCGGAAAAGCCTTTTCTCCAGGGATGATT
>JBEKAF010000114.1:0-8724 GCA_050018355.1 Terriglobales bacterium
TTCCCGAACTCCTCAGCCCACGCAAGGCAATCTGCTCTCTCAGGGATCGGCCGAAGAACGCGCTCCGGATACTCATCATAAGTGCGCCCATCGAGCAATCTGCCGTTCTTCGCTTTTCTCACGCCGCCCCATTGCTTAAAGAAGAAGGGCACACCTTGCAGTCGGCACTGCTTGCGAACAGAGACGACCCACTCCCGCTTCATCGGACGCGCCCCCGGCCCACTCTCGCCGCCGACAATCACCCAGGTAATGCCCGACAGATCGATCTCACCAAGATCTTCGAGCAGGGGCTCAATGGATAGGAAGCGAATCTTCGCGGGAGCCTGCCGAAGATGATCCACTCGCGGCAACCCATGTTTCCGATCCTCCACGCTGACGCCCCACCAGATGTTTTCCTGCTCCGCCGCAAACCGTAACCGACCCGAAAGCAACTGCAGCAGCCTCTCCGACCTTTTCGTCAGCACCTGATACGTATGCCAATTCGCCGCAGCCATCACCCGCGAGACAGCCTCAGCATAGTCAGCAGGAACTCCCGCCTGAAACAGATCGCTCATTGAATTCACAAACACCAGCTTAGGAGACCGCCACGAAAAAGGCTCCGTAAGCTTCTCCGGCACCAGCCGCAGATCAAACCCCTGTTCATAAGGATGCCCCTTAACCCCCCGAAACCGCTCCGCAAACGTCTCGGCATAGCAGTGCTTGCACCCAGGGCTAATCTTGACGCAGCCGCGGACAGGGTTCCAGGTCGCGTCGGTCCACTCGATATGAGAGTTAAGAGACATTGCTTGACTCAGGCTGCGGAAAAAGTCTGCGTTGCACCCGATTTTGGGTGGCGCAGCGGTTCACCGCTGCGGTAACCGCATTGCCCTGAATTCGACTGTAAGTCTCACGCCTTTCGCTCAGTCGAGAGTGCGTTCCCCAATACATATTTTATTATCACTATCTACGAATACGTACGCTTAGCGCAAAGGAAATCTAGGAAAGGGAAGTGACTTCATCGGATAAGTCATCGAGCGTTCGGTTCGAAAACAGTTTTGTGTTCCACTTCTTCCCAACGCCAAGTCGCTCGCAACGATCGACCATAGCCTTGTCGGCGACAACGAAATGGGCAACAGGAATGGCAGTGGCGAGCTGTTGAATATCCAGGCTGTCGCCGCTCTTAATTGGGAAATGCTTCACGAGAAGATCAGCCGAAACGCGGCACGATATGTCCTGAATCGGAAGCTCCCAATAATATGGCGACCTCATAAAGGAATAAAGGGCAGGAATTTCGAAAGGGAGGCCCGAGCTAGGTCCCCCCATCTTCTCCCACGCATCCATACGTTCCACAAAACCCACGACGCCCATGTATTTCCAGAAATCGACCTGACCAAAGCGCAGGAACGCCATGTATTCGCCCAGCATCTTGACCATCGTATCGGACTCGCCGATGCGTTCGAGGTTCAACTGCTCTTCAAAAGTCTGATCCTTGGCCGTATAGCCCTGCCGCAGCTCCTCGATTGATTCCTTTATCTGCAGCTTGTCTCGTTCGGCCTTTTCGATAAATTCAGCCGGTTTGGGCATCTCGCATTCGACGATGTAGTGGTTTCGCTTCGCCTCTCGAATGGCCTCCAGAGGATCTCTGTAGAAGTGGATGTTCGCCGGGATGTGCATTGCGTCCACGGCATCGAGGTATGCCCTCATACCTATCAAAATCTGCTGATCCTTGACACCAGCGTACGGTATGCAATGCGCGCCGCACGAAAGGTCGCTGACAACGCGGCGGATGTCGGCTTCAAGTCGCTTGGCTTCGTATTCGTTGTCCTGATCCCATTCCGGGCAGACAAGTTTCTCGTTGCGCACGGCATGGCGAACGACTGACCTGAGTCTCGTGAGGCGCTTGGCCCGCACCGGCTCGATGCATTCACCTTTATCTATCTTTGCGAAATCGACAAGGACCGAGGTGTCGAGCCAAAGCATCGGCGCGGTGTTTTTTTCGACCGTAACGACGACCGACTTTTCACGACGGGATGTGTGGAATTGCTGCAGCTCTTGCAAATTCATACGTCACGTTTTGATGCCGCGATTCTCAACTGCAATGGTACGACCCCCCTCAGTTGTGGTTTCTACCATGCGTTTGGCCTCAACAGCATTATATAAGATGCTAATCCAATGCTATAATCGCATCATGATCGATGTCACCCAAGACATTCATTCCCTGACCACCTTCAAGCGCAACTCCTCGGGCCTGATGAAGCAAATGAAGAAAAGCGGGCGTCCGCTCGTGCTCACCGTGAAAGGAAAAGCCGAGGCGGTGCTCCTTGATGCCACAGCCTATCAGGAAGTGGCCAGTCAACTGGACGCCGTGGCCAGCATTCGCCGCGGTCTTGCGCAAGCCCGCAAAGGCGCGGGCCGCCCCGCAGATAAAGTGTTTGACGAACTGGAACACGAAGACGCGAACGGATAGATGACCTACCGCGTGATCGTCACTCCCGCAGCCGAGAGCGATCTCAGGGCAGCTTATCGCTACATCCGCTACCAAGCGCCCCGCGCAGCGCGCGACTGGATTCGGCGCGCACGCCAGACCGCGAGGAGTCTTGCGCACCACCCAGAGCGCTGCCCCATGGCTCCCGAGAGCGCATCATTCGATCAGCCCATCCGTGAACTGTTCTTCGGTTCTGGCAACCGCGGGACCTACCGTTTCCTATTCGTTGTGTTTCCGGAAGAGAAATCGGTTTATGTTCTCCATGTTCGGCATGGATCGATGCTCCCGCTGTCGTCAGGCGAATAAAAGCCGCAGACAATTCTCGCGGGTAGGAGTGCCCGCGCTACACGAACCTACAGCGGTATATTCCCATGCTTCTTCGGCGGATTCTTGTCGCGCTTGGTCTCCAGCATCTCCAACGCCTGGATCAGCTTCTTGCGCGTCTCGCGCGGCTGGATGACCGCATCCACGAATCCGCGGTCGGCAGCCACGTAGGGATTCGCTAGGCGGTCGCGGAATTCTTCGATCTTTTGTTGGCGAACCGCTTCGCGATTTTCCGCGCCGTCCAACTCGCGCTTGTAGACGATATCCACCGCGCCTTCCGGCCCCATCACCGCGATTTCGGCGCTTGGCCAGGCGTAGTTCACGTCCGTCCGGATGTGCTTTGACGCCATGACGCAATACGCTCCGCCATAGGCTTTGCGCGTGATCACGGTCACTTTCGGCACGGTCGCTTCCGCAAACGCGAACAGCAACTTGGCGCCATGCCGGATGATTCCGCCATACTCCTGCTGCGTGCCGGGCAGGAATCCGGGCACGTCTTCAAACGTCACCAGCGGAATGTTGAAGCAGTCGCAGAAGCGCACGAAGCGCGCGCCCTTCACCGATGCATTGATATCGAGCGTGCCGGCGAGCATCGCGGGCTGATTGGCCACGATCCCGACCGGCTTCCCGTTCAGACGCGCAAATCCGACGACGATGTTCCTGGCATAGTGCTCGTGAATTTCGAAAAAATAGCCGTCATCGACAACCGTGTGAATCGCGTCTTTCATGTCATACGGCATGTTCGATTGATCGGGGATGAGGGTGTCGAGCTTCTCGTCCAGGCGGTCGATCGGGTCGGAGCAGGGCTTGCGCGGCGGGTCTTCGAGGTTGTTCGACGGAATAAAACTCAACAGCTCGCGGACCATCGACAGACACTCGGCGTCATCGCGGCACATGAAGTGCGCCACGCCTGACGTTTCGTTGTGCGTGTGCGCTCCGCCGAGCTGGTCTTTCGTGACTTCTTCATGCGTCACCAGCTTGATCACGTCAGGACCGGTGATGAACATGTACGAAGTCTGGTCCACCATCAGGATGAAATCGGTGATGGCCGGCGAATACACGGCGCCGCCCGCGCACGGGCCCATGATGGCCGAGATCTGCGGCACCACGCCACTATAAAGCGTGTTACGCAAAAAAATGTCGGCGTAGCCGGCCAGCGACATCACGCCTTCCTGAATGCGCGCCCCGCCCGAATCATTCAATCCGATGACGGGAGCGCCCATCTTGGCCGCCAGATCCATGATCTTGACGATCTTCCCCGCGTTGGTCTCGGAGAGCGAGCCGCCGAATACGGTGAAATCCTGCGCAAAGACGAAGACCAGCCGTCCTTCCACGCGGCCATAGCCGGTGATGAAACCGTCACCGTAGAACTTCTGCTCCGCCATCCCGAAGTCGTGGCAACGGTGCGTGACCAGTTTGTCGGTTTCCTCGAAAGTGCCCTCGTCGAGCAGAAAGTCGATGCGCTCGCGGGCCGACATCTTGCCCTCTTTGTGCTGCCGCTCGCGCCGCTGCGCACCACCGCCTTCGAGTGCCAATTGGTCTCGCCTCTTGAGTTCGGCAATCTTCTCGTCGAGTTTCATAGGGAGACATTATAGGCGAGGGGGGCGCGCGATTCGTCGTTCGCTATTCGTTCTTCGCTATTCGCTGATCGCTATTCGCTGCTCGGCTCTCGGCTTCGGGAGCGATCAGCGAACCGCGAACAGCACGTCTTACGACCGCAGAGCGGCGGAGTCAAACAGATTCAGAAATTCTATTTTCTTTTCCGGCGGCAGAAAGGACGCCTCAAAAGAATTACGCGCCAATTCTCGCAGGTGCTCGTCGGTGAAGCCGAACGCCTCCTGAACCAGACAGTACTCCTCGACCAGCGATGTACGAAACATGGCGGGATCGTCGCTGTTGAGGGTCAGCATCAGGCCCTGGTCGAAGTAGCGGCGCACCGGATGTTGCGCGAGTTCGGCGCAGCAGCCCGTCCGCAGATTGCTGGTCACGCAGATTTCAATCGGAATCTGGCGCTCGGCCAACTCTTCAATTAACTCCTGATCCTGCCCTGCAGTAAGACCGTGGCCAATGCGTTCCGCCTTGAGATTCAGCGCGCCCCAGATGGATTCCGGCCCGGCGCTTTCACCGGCGTGCGCCGTGAGATGAAGACCGTGCTCGGCGGCGCGCGCGTAAACGCCCGCGAACCACTCCGGTGGCCCCGCGCGCTCATCGCCGCCAATGCCGAAGGCAACTACATTGCGATCGCGAAACTGGATCGCGAGATCGAGCACGCTCTGCGCTTTCTCGGCGCCGAACTGCCGGATGGCATCGAATATCCACACGAGCGATAGGCCGAAGTCTTTTTCTCCGCGCTGGCGGCCACGTTCCAGGCCCTCGAAAATCGCGGCGAAATCCTGCTTGCGCCAGAGGCAGACACCAACCGAAACAATGACTTCCGCATGAAGCACGTTCTGCGATTTCAGTCGCTCCATCAGCCGGTAAGTAATCAACTCGTAGTCTTCCGGGGTGCGCAAGTGTCCCGTCACATCCTTAAAAGCCTCGAGGAAGCCCGCGAAGTCCTTGTAGTTATAGAGTTGCTCGACTTCGGCGAGCGAGGCGCCTTCCATCCCGTGCCGCTGACGCCGTTCCAGCAGCGTGGAGGGCTCGATCGATCCCTCGAGATGCAAATGGAGCTCGGCCTTCGGGAGCGAGAGGACGAAGCGGGATGGCTCCGAACCCATACAGCGATTCTAAAGGATCGAGTCGTGTGGTGGCGGGGCTTTGCCCCGCCAGTACGGGGCAGAGCCCCGTCACCACACAAAATCCGATCATCCGATGACCCGATCTTTTTTGCAAAACTCGCTATGATGCCGGCTGTAGAAGATGTAAATCACCAGCCCCAGCGCCAGCCAGATCACGAAGCGCAGCCAGGTAATCACCGTGAGCCCAGTCATCAGTCCGCCGCACAGAACCACCGAGATCAGCGGAAACCACGGCACGAATGGCACGCGGAACGCACGCTTGCGATCGGGCTGATTGCGTCGGAGCAAAATAACCCCCAACGAAACCAGCACGAAGGCAAACAGCGTCCCAATGTTGGCGAGGTCGGCGGCATCGCCAATATCCACGAGCCCGGCGGGAATTCCCACGGCAAAACAGGCGATCCATGTGGACCAGTACGGCGTCTTAAATTTCGGATGCACGGCGGAGAACAACTTCGGCAACAGGCCGTCGCGAGACATGGCGTACCAGATGCGCGCCTGTCCGTACTGAAAGACAAGCAACGAGGAGATCATCCCCGTCAGCGCTCCAATCACGATCACCGACCGGAAGAACACGTGCGCTCCCAAATACTTCAGCGCATAGGCGACCGGTGCTTGGGCGGCTTCTCCGGAAACGAAGGTCGTGTACTTCATCATGCCGAGCAGCACGATGGCGACGCCAACATACAGCAGAGTGCAGACAATCAGCGACATGATAATGCCGAAGGGCAAATCTTTTTGCGGATTGCGCGATTCCTCCGCTGCGGTCGAGACCGAATCAAACCCGATGTAGGTAAAGAAAACGATCGCCCCGCCCGTCACGATCCCCGCAAAACCAGAAGGCGCGAAGGGCGTCCAGTTCGCGGGCTTGACCAGCATTCCGCCGACAACGAGGAAGGTCAGGATGGCGCCGATCTTGACCGCGACCATGATGTTGTTCGTCTCAGCCGATTCCTTCACTCCGCGCACCAGCAGCAGTGTGAGAATAAACACGATCAGGAAGCCGGGCAGATTGAAGTAAGCGCCCGTCCACTGTCCCGAGGCCCAGACGGGACTCGCCCATTTTTCCGGCAAGTTGATACCGAACGCCGCGAATTGCGCCTTCGTATAACCGGCAAAGCCCACCGCGACCGCGACGTTGCTGACCACATATTCGAGAATCAGGTCCCAGCCGATGATCCAGGCAAAAATTTCGCCGAGCGTCGCGTACGAGTAGGTGTAAGCACTACCGGCAATCGGGATCATCGACGCCAGTTCGGCGTAGCACAATCCGGCAAAACTGCAGGCGATCGCCACCAGGAAAAACGAAATTGCAATCGAAGGCCCGGCGGGCGGACGGCCATGCATGAGCGCTCCGGCCGTGCTGCCGGTGCGCAGGAAATTCACGATCAGGTCGAGCGCCTGCGCATGCAGGAGGGAAGGCGCCTGGAAATATTCTCCGGCCGCTGCCGTTCCCGTAAGCACGAAGATTCCCGAACCGATGATGGCGCCGATGCCGAGCGCGGTCAGCGACCACGGCCCCAGCGTTTTACTGAGCCGGTGCTCCGGGTTCTCCGACTCCGAGATCAGTTTGTCGATGGACTTGCAACAGAATGCCTGGCTGCTGGAAGTACGTATGGTGGCGGCTGCTGGCTCAGTGGATGATTGCGACAAGAGTTCGTTGTCTCCTCACAGCGGGAGTCGGGCATGGGCGCTGGCCCATGCCCGCAACTGCCTCGGCCCAGCGAACGGCTTACCGTTTCGCCTGACCGCGCGCCATCTTTTTCACTTTGCGCTTTTTCGATCCGCGGGCGTAGTCGCGGGGCTTCTTCGGCTTTTCCGCTTTCATCTTCTTGCGGGCGGCTCGCTTGGTTTTCTTGCGTTCTTCCTTGGTCAGCTTCTTTGTGTCTGCCATGATTGCGGTTCAAATCCTCTCTGGTTCTCTCTCAAATTCGTTTTACGTATCTCCAGGCCCGCGGCCCGAAACTCGCAGCTCTACGCCTTCTCTAGTTGCGCGTACCTCTCCACCAGCTTTTTCAAACCGAAGCGAGGAAATTGTACCGTAATCTTGGCGTCTTCCCCATCCCCTTCGCGCCGATACACCGTTCCTTCCCCATATTTCGGGTGCTTCACCTTCTGTCCGGGACGGAACCCCCGCCTGCCTTTGGGCTCCTCGGACGGCATTTTCGGAGCATTGAATTTCTTGCCGCGCGACGCAAAAAATTCGGCAATGTTGTCGATGGAGTTGTAGTTCGCGAGTGGAGTTGGCTTCTTGGGCTTGACCCGCGCCGGATTCCAAGCGGCGCTCTGGTCTTCGTCTTCGTAGGAGTAGTGGGTGCTTTCGGCGGGTGCGGGGCTTCGCCCCGCTGGACGGGCGAGGGCGCCCGTCCCCACACGTCCTGTCCCCACACGTCCGGCGCTGCGCCGCGATCCGCCCAGCTCTTCGACCAAACGCGGCGGCACTTCTTCCAAAAATCGCGACGGTACGCTAGCCTCCGGCATATCCGTTCCATAGCGGCGGCGATACACGGCGCGCGACAAAATCAGCGTGTCCATGGCGCGCGTCATGCCGACGTAGCACAGCCGCCGTTCTTCTTCAATCGCATCCGGCTCGAGCATGGTGCGCGAATGCGGAAACAGGCCTTCTTCCATCCCCGCGAGAACCACCAGCGGAAATTCCAACCCCTTAGCCGCGTGCAGCGTCATCAGCGTGATCTGCGCGTGCTCGTCGTACTGGTCCGCATCGCTGACCAGCGCGGCGTGATCGAGAAACTCATCCAGCGTCTCGCCACGATCGCGCGAGTCCATGGCCGCGTTCACCAGTTCGCGTAAGTTCTCGATGCGTGAGTAGGCTTCCGGCGTGTCTTCCTCTTCCAGTTGCTTGATGTATCCAGTGCGGTCGATCAGAAACTTGAGAATCTCGGCGGCATTCGCGGGCGCGCCCACTCCGCGAAAACCTTCGACCGCATCGCCGACGACCTCGTGGACTTCCTCGTCGGTGGAGGGACGGGCGTCCTCGCCCGTCCAAGCGTTGGCGGCGAAATCAAAGCCGAAGTTGCCAGGATCGAAATCCGTGTCGTCCCCAGATTGTGTGGGAAGAGGTTGTGTGGGGACGGGCGCCTCGCCCGTTCCAGCCGAGCGCACCGGGGTCTCCGTCAAGCCCGGTGTTGGCTTGACGGGGTGGGTCAGCTCGGCAGCGTTCTCGGCGGACGCAGC
>JBEKAF010000115.1:0-8500 GCA_050018355.1 Terriglobales bacterium
CGTAAAGGACGATCCCGGCAGCATGGATGTCCGTGCGCGCGTCAATCTCTCCGCCAAGCACTTGCTCTGGCGCCATGTAGGGGAGTGTCCCGGCAATGGCATGGGTCTCGCTGAGTGTTTCTGACGCAGGGCTCTCCTTTGCGGGAAGCCGAAGCTTCGCCAAGCCGAAGTCCAGAATCTTCAACCGTCCCTCGCTGTTCAGAAGCAGGTTTCCGGGCTTGAGGTCGCGATGAACAACAGCGTGTTCATGGGCTGCGGACAAACCTTCCGCAAGTTGTATACCGAGTGCGATGACGTCCTTTTCGGGCAGCGAGCCTTCCACGAGCCTATCCGCTAGCTTTATTCCCTGGATAAATTCCATGACCAGGAAGTCGCGCCCTTCGTGCGTTTCAAAGTCATGGACCGTGGCAATATTCGGATGGTTCAGTTTCGAAAGAGCCAATGCCTCGTTGCGGAAGCGCTTGCGGGAATGATCGTCGGCGATCGTGCCGGGATTGAGAACCTTGATCGCGACCTCGCGATCGAGGTGAGCGTCGTAACCGCGGTAAACAACACCCATCCCCCCGCTGCCGACTCTCTCCAGAATGCGGTAGTGGCCGAACTCGAGCCCGATGAGGGAGTCGCCGACAGCGGCCTGGCCTGCCATGGGAAGTTCTCCTTCCCACTAACCCTCTCCCGCGAATCATAGGATTGCGCCTATGCGAAGTCAATTCATGTCTAACCGGCCATCAAATCCCACCTGGCTCCACAGAAGTCTCCCTGTGGGGAATGTGGGATACGCCTGGGTACGCCCAGAGACGTCCTCCGTAAAGCACTTCTTCTACAGAATCCCAGCCGATCGCCAAACGTTCAGAAAACCCTTGAGCAGATCGGCTTGGAAGTGATTGATATTTCGGGTCGAGACAGAAGGCCTTTCAGGGTTCGGAATACAGTAGTTTTCTAAACAGTTGAAACCTAAGCTAATCGCGGCTCGAATGAAAAAGAAGGGGGTGCCAAAAACCGATGAAAGTGTTCTTCGTAAATGAAAGGCTTGCCTTCGGAAGCCGGGCCACCCGAAAGGTACACTGCGAAAAGCTAAAAGCCATCGGCATCACGCACGTGGTGAACCTGCGGACAACGAAATCCAAAAGGCTGAAAGAGTTTAAGAGGATTTGGCTCGGCTTCAAGGACGATGCGAAGCCAAGGCCAGCCTGGTTTTATCGCCGCGCTCTATCCTTCTATTGCAAGGCAATCAAGCGGCCAAGGGCAAAAATATTCGTGATGCGTCGGATGGGACGACACCGCAGTACGTCGCTAACATATTTCCTCCTCCGTGCCTCAGGTGCATCTCCCTCCGCAGCCGAAGCAGTAATTCTCCGGGCCCGCCCTTGCGCGAAGATTGTTAAGGCGTACCGTGAATCAGCCGAGAAATACTTGTACGGCAGGAACATTTGACTGTCAGCAACCGTGACAGTGGCAAATCACATCGCACGCTTATAGTTGAGAGATTACCCTCGAATAGCTTGTCTTGTTCAGCCGGTTTTCTGCGAACTGGAGGGACCCACTTTGCAACTTAGACGTCCCTTATGCATGGTCAAGTTTTCCGGTACCGATCGATTCGGCACTGCGATATACATTGTTTCTCGCTGGTGACGCTGGAGTCTAAGCGGTAGCTGTCCCCGCACCGATGTGGTTTCCTGAGGGCCTCACTGCCGAGATCCAGAGAGCGCCCTCACCGGAGAGCAACCATTCCGAAACTTGGATCCCGATTCAACAGCCGGAACAACGGAGCGTCAGAAAGTAATGAATGTGGAAAGTTGGAGCGCAGAAGCATGGTGGAGGAGGCTAGATGCCTGGTCTTTCGCAGAATGCGGAGAGGAAAGAGAAAAGCTGTACCAGCGGCCGCACCGGAGTAGGCGTGGGACATCAGCGTGCGTGGCACGAATCGACAGTGGGCCGACTCAGAAGGCAGGTCCCCGCACGACGGAAAAGCGCTAAGATGGCGAGCAGCGCGGCGAGGGGGAGGGCGTGCGTGCGACTTCGAATTTGCGTGTTGTGCTCAGGGATGGCTACTCTGTCCGTCCCCACCCGCCTTTGGGCAGAGTTGATCTGGCCAACGGAGATGAGCGTGGAGGATGCGTTTATGATGCAGATGCATTCCTCGCGGCGCTCGACCCAGGCGCCACCAAGCCCACGCAGTTTGTTTCTTCATTTCAACCGGAGATTAAGCGAGGCTGACTAAGTGAAGCTCTATCGCACAACCAAAGGCGTGTTAGTTGAGGAAGATGGCAAGTACTATGTTGTGGCGGCCGCAGACTGGGACGAGCTCCTCAGCAGTGCAGACCTGCATGCGCGGGTTCGCGCGGCCGTGGGCAAAGAGGCTGTGGCGAACTTCGATCCTGCCACGATTCTTGCACCCGTGGTCAGCCAGGAGGTTTGGGCTGCAGGAGTGACCTACTACCGCAGCCGTAGTGCACGGATTGCGGAGAGCAAAGACGCTGGAGGAGGCAACTTCTATGATCGAGTTTACGCAGCAGAGAGGCCCGAGCTCTTTTTCAAGGCCACAGGGCGGCGCGTTGTCGGGCCAGGCTGCTCCGTGCGCATCCGATCCGACGCAAAGTGGTCAGTACCCGAGCCGGAACTCACATTGCTGATCAGTCCAGCCGGCGCAATCGTGGGTTACACCATCGGCAACGATATGAGTTCGCGTGATATCGAGGGGGAGAACCCGCTCTATCTGCCGCAGGCAAAGATCTACGACGGCAGTTGTGCGCTGGGTCCCTGCATCCTGCTCTCGGCGGAACTGCCGAACAAAACTGCCATCCAGTTGGAGGTCGCGCGCGAAGGGAAGTGCGTCTCTACAGGGAGCACAACGCTCGCAGAACTCAAGCGCGATCCAAAGGAGCTTGCCAAGTTCCTTTTCCGCGACAACAGTTTTCCCCACGGTGTGTTTCTAATGACTGGAACCGGCATTGTCCCGGGGGATAACTTCACGCTGGCGAGCGGCGACGCGATCCGTATCAGCATAGACGGAATTGGCACGTTGAAGAACTACGTCGCGTAATATCGTGCTAATGCAAAAAAAACAATCGCAGTTGACTAGCTGCGCGGAAGCTTGCCATTCACAAGGCGCATGATGCTGAGAGGATTGCCTCGTCGCAACTCCGGCGGCAGCGCCTCGTCCGGGAAGTCCTGGTAGCAAATGGGTCGCACAAAACGAAAGATTGCCTGTGTGCCGACCGAAGTCGAGCGGCCGTCGGAGGTAGCCGGGAACGGGCCGCTATGCACCATGGCGTGGTTCACCTCCACACCAGTTGGATAACCGTTGAAGAGAATGCGGCCCACCTTCGTTTCCAGCACACGGATCAGTTCTTTGGCGCCGGCGATATCCTGTGCTGTTCCATGAATGGTGGCCGTAAGCTGTCCGCGCATTTTCCGCGCAGCAGCCAATAAATCGCTCTCAGCGCCGTAGTACACCAACAGCGTTGTCGGTCCAAAGACCTCCTCCGCCAAGTGGGGATGCGCGAGGAAGTCCGAGAGCGAGACGCCGAATACTGTTGCCGCGGCACAAGCATAGCCCGGCTCAACTGCGGGCGCGCCTGCGATCAACTGCGCCTGTCCGTCAGAGAGTCTCTGTTGAATGGCCCTGTTGTACTTCGCCGCTATGCCGTGAGTCAGAATCTGGTGTTGCCCAAGCGCGCTCACACCGCTCCGCAAGGTCTGAATGAATTCCGCGTTATCCGCTTGCGGCATGAACACAACTCCCGGCTTGGTGCAGAATTGCCCGGAGCCCAGTGTGAACGATGCCTGCAGCCCTTGCGCAAGCTGCGCGCTCCGCTCCCGCATAGCGCCGGGAAGGATGAACAGCGGATTCGTACTTCCCATCTCGGCGTAGCAAGGGATGGGTTCGGGTCGCTCTGCCGCCAGCCGCATCAATGCCTGTCCGCCACTCGCCGATCCGGTGAACGCAATGGCCTTGACGGCGGGGTGCCGAACAAGAGAAATTCCCACTTCCACTCCAGCATCGAAGAGGAGAGAAAACACTCCGGGTGGCAGACCGTGCTCCTGCACAGCCTTCTGCAGGACCCTTCCGACGAGTTCGCTGGTTCCGGGATGCGCGGGGTGAGCCTTGACGATTACGGGATTGCCCGCGGCGAGGGCGGAAGCCGTGTCGCCGCCGGCGACCGAGAACGCCAGCGGAAAATTGCTGGCGCCAAAGACCGCGACAGCTCCAAGGGGCCGCAACATCGAACGGATATCCGGGCGGGGAAGTGGTTTGCGCTCACGGTCGGCTTCATCAATGCGGGCATTCACCCAGGAACCCTCTTCAAGAACTTCAGCAAAGAGTCTGAGTTGCGAGGTGGTGCGGCCGAGTTCCCCCTGCAGACGCGGCAGTGGCAGGCCGCTCTCCAGGTGCGCGCGATCGACTATGTCGGAACCCTCAGGCGCAAGCCCATCGGCGACACGGCGCAACAGCGCAGCACGCTCGCGTCCACTGAGGCCAGCCACAGCGGGGAACGCGGCTTCCGCGAGGCTGGCGGCCCGATCAATGTCCTCGCCCGTGGCCGAGTAGAAAACCGGCTCAAGCTCAGCTGCATTTGCCGGGTTTACTGCGCGAAACGCAGCGCCTTTCCCTCTGCCGGTCTGATCTCCGATAAGTGATAGACCCGAGAGCATAAATTCGTGATTCTCCTTTTGATTGACCTCTACCTTCTAAGCATGCCGCAGATCGTTGCACAACGATAGCGGTCGGGCGAAAAACAAAAGCGTTCCTTACCAGGCAGTTTCATGGCTTTATCAGTCTGGAAGCGTTTTCTCCGAGGTGATTGTGAACAGGGCGCTCACACCATCACTGGCGAGCTTTTTTGCGGCCACGGGGGGCTGACCCCCACCGATCCATGCCTTGACCGTGCCGTTCACGATACGCCGCTGCCCGTCAGCTTGCACAACGCTTAGATCACGGTCGCGTATTGTGAATGTCAGCGTCCTGGTTTGGCCGCGCGCAAGATGAATCCGCTGGAACCCGTGAAGCTCCTGCAGCGCAGCCCCGGCTACTCCCTCGTGCGTCAGGTACAACTGGACCACTTCGTCGCCATCCATGGCACCGCGGTTGGTCACGTCCGCGGAGACGGTGACGAAGCCGTCCGCCGGGATGGATTCGCGGCTGACTCGTGGATGGCTGTAGCGAAACGTCGTGTAGCTCAAGCCATAGCCGAAAGGAAAAAGCGGGTCACCGCTGAAATAGCGATAGGTGCGATTCGCCATCGAATAATCCCCAAAGGGAGGCAACTGCTCGAGACCCTTGTAGAAGGTTACCGGCAGCCGGCCTGCGGGACTGAAGTCACCCGCAAGTGCCTCGGCGACGGCTGTACCTCCAGATTCTCCCGGGTACCAAGCCTCGAGGATTGCGCGCACGCGATCGTTTGCCCAGTTCACAGACAGCGCACTTCCGTTCGTCAACACCAGCACCACCGGCTTGCCCACGGCATAGACACGTTCCAGCAATTGCTCCTGCGGAGCAGGAAGATCGAGACTCGTGCGGTCCCCGCCCGAGAAGCCGTCAGCCTTCACCTTCATCTCCTCGCCTTCGACTCGGGCCGAGAGACCCAGCATCATCACCACCAGGTCCGACTTGCGTGCTGCTTGTACTGCCTCGTCCTCTTCGCGGCCGGGTACGCCCCAAATCAGTTTTGCCTCGGACGAACGTATTGTCTGAAAGTACTCGATTTTGATGGAGTACACCTTGCTTTTCTCCAGGTGAATCGATTTGGTCAGCGTCGTGGATGGCCGATGCGGTGTCCAATCGTCCACCAAAGGCTCACCGTCGATCCAGACACGGTATCCATCCTGCCCAGTGAAGCCCACAATGTAGTCGTCCGTTTCCAACGGCGACAGCACTCCCGTCCACCGCGCTGAGTAGTTCGTCTTCAGTTTTGGAGAGACCCCGTTGAATCCCCACACGAAGTCCACCGCCGCATCCGTGCGCCGCATCACGGGCTCGCCCTGCAACTCGATATTGTCGAAGTACTCTGCTTGCAATCCATGCTGCGTCCGGGTCGCATCGGTATAGAGTGATGCACCGGGCACCGGCCGCACGACCGTCCCGATCAGACCAGTCCCCTGGACATAGCGAATCCTGGACTGCCGGAAGCGCTTTTTCAGGCCAGTCAGAATGGTAACGGGAGCCGAGGGCGTTCCGTTGTAATTCCCCTCCAAGGCATCCAGGCTGTCCGCATTCGGCCCAATCACGGCAATGCGGGGATAGCTCTTCTTGAGCGGGAGAAAGTGATTCTCATTTTTCAGCAGGACCAGCGACTCGCGTGCTGTTTTCAGTGCCAGTACCCGGTGCGCCGGCGTGTCGTTGGCGGCGGCCCCGAGTTTTGACCACGGAACCATGATCGGTGGATCGAACATGCCAAGACGAAAACGCGCCACAAGCGTTCTTGTGACGGCCGTGTCGATCGCTGCTTCTGGTAGCACACCCTGATGCACGGCGTTCAGCGCGGCCATGCGTTCCAAGAGCACTCGAGACTGCGGGGCACCACAAATCAGGTCTGTACCGGTCGCCAGCGCAACCGCTACACCTTCCTCCTGTGTTGGCTTGTACTTGTGGTGTGCGCTGATGTCCTCGATTGCGGCGCAGTCGGAAACAACGTAGCCCTTGAACTTCCAGGCCTCGCGCAAGTAGTTGTGCAGCAAAACCTTGCTGGCGCATGCCGGCTCGCCGTTCACTGAGTTATAGGCGCACATCACCGACCGTGCATTGGCGTCCATCACCGTGGCGCGAAACGCGGGCAAATACGTGTCTTCCAGGTCATGCCGCGAGACGGATACATCCGCTTCATGCCGCGTGGCTTCCGGGCCGCTGTGCACGGCAAAGTGCTTCGGCGTCGCGACCGTCTTGAGGTACCGGGGATCGCTCCCCTGCAGTCCCTTCACGAACGCCACTCCCAGACGCGAAGTCAGGTAAGGATCTTCTCCGTAGGTCTCCTGCCCGCGTCCCCACCGCGGATCGCGAAAAATGTTGATATTCGGCGACCACACGGTCAGGCCTTTGTACCAGGCGCTCGAACCGTCCCCGCCCCTGTTCTCGTTGTATTTAGCGCGAAACTCCGTACTTATGGCGTCGGCATCCCGGAAAAGCAGCACGTCGTCGAAAGTCGCAGCCATACCGATCGCCTGTGGAAAGACCGTCGCCACGCCCGCGCGCGCAACTCCGTGCAATCCCTCGTTCCACCAGTTGTATTCCGGAATCCCAAGACGCTCGACAGCCTCCGAGGTATGTCCAAGCTGAGAAATCTTCTCCTCGAGCGTCATGCGCTGCTCCAAATCGCGCGCTCTTTCCTCGAAAGAAAGCTTCGTGTTTTTGTAAGCAGGAGTTGATTCGTCTTGCCCAAAGCAGAGAATCGCTGGCCCGGCGAGAACCAGCAAGGGAAGGAACGCAATCATTTTGCAGTTCATAAGCCTCGCAAGGATGCATCAGGAGTTTCGCAGCCAAGGACCACTACCGGTGTGAACTTCAGAAGGGAATACATGGGTTTTCTTGACCCCGCGGAAGTTGGAGTTCTTCGGCAACATAGAGTCACGCAATGGGTGCACCCGCGGCCCCGTAAATTGCCTCGATGGCGAGCATGTCCTTCAGGCCTTCTTCGCCAGGCGATTCCGGCTCCTTGTCATTGCGGATGCAGTCGGCGAAATGCTCTGCTTCGAGCGTGAACTGGTACGGAGCCTTGTCCGTGCTCAGTTGTTCGATCGCTTGACCGCCGGCATGCCCGCTCAGGTGGACACCATCGTAGAGGAACGCAGGTTCCACTTGGAGGTATCCCTCATCACCATTAATGTTCAGGAAGCTCGGACCGACCTGGCCATACGAGCAGCCGCAGGAAGCGATGATGCCGGACGGGAACTTCATCGTCCACTCCATAGACTGCTCCACCTCGGCATAAAGGCCGCTGGTGTCGCGCGTGGCCACGATGGCGGTGAAATCCACGGGTTCTTCTCCCGTGATGTGGCGAATCGCATTCAGCGGGTAGATGCCAAGGTCCATCAGCGGTCCGCCACCGCAGAGCTTCCTGCTGAGACGCCATGAGGCCGCGCGCTGCCGGCTGAAGAAGCCCCCCTGGAACGACTGCAATTTTCCGATTTGGCCGCCTTTGATGATCTCGATCGCTTGCATCCAGGTGGGGTCATAGTGCACGCGGTAGCCAATCATCAGCTTGACCTTTGCCTGTTGGCAAGCGTCGATCATCTTGCGGCACTCAGCGCTCGATATCGCCATGGGCTTCTCGCAAAATACGTGCTTGCCCGCCCGCGCGGCACGCACGGTGTACTCGCAATGCATGCTGTTCAGCAAGCCTATGTAGACGGCGTCCACGTCTTTGTTTTCAAGGATGCGATCGAATGTCTCGTAAGTGTAAATAGAGGTCTTCGGAATGCCGTACATCGCTGCGTACTTTGCGCCCTTCGTGTCCGGATGCCCCGTCACCAGAGCGGTGACCTTGGCAGTACGGGAGTTCACGCA
>JBEKAF010000116.1:0-8340 GCA_050018355.1 Terriglobales bacterium
TTCTTCGTGTACCGTTCAAACCCGCTCAGCGCCGCCAGTGTCCGCTGTTTCATTCGCAAGCCCTCCGATGCTCTCCTCAATCTATCCTCAACACCGGTGGAAAATGGAGAGCTTAATCAGAGTCTCCTTAACGACGTGTTGAGCGATCACTCCGCGCGGGTCGGCGTCTTCGTAAAGGCGTTTCAGTCCTCGGTGGCGGATCGACCGGATCATCTTTAACCGTAACGCGTTACGTTACGGATGTCAAACGCGAATATGGCTCGAAGCACCTTTCTCGAAGGTAGCGGAAATTGCGCGTGGTTGCTGAGATAATTTTTCGGCGGTCCGGACGTAGGCTTTGCAGGTAGCAATGTCGAAGAGCACGCAACGGACGTGCTCTACATGGGCGCAGGGCGGCAGAGCTTCGACAATGGTGCGAACTGCGATTTCAGCGGCCTCCAGAACAGGATAGCCGAATGCTCCGGTCGATATCGAAGGGAAAGCCAGGGATCGGATTCCGTGATCATCGGCGATGCGGATGGACTCGTGATAACAACTGGCGAGCGTTTCGGCCTCGCGCTGTTGGCCTCCGCGATACACCGGGCCGACAGTGTGAATTACATATTTGGCGGGCAACCGTCCGCCTGTGGTGATGACCGCTTTACCGGCGGGGAGGGTGCCGATCTTGGCCACGATGCGCTTGCACTCCTGGAGGATCGAGGGGCCGCCAGCGCGGTGGATCGCTCCATCCACGCCTCCGCCACCGAGCAGGGACGAGTTGGCGGCGTTGACGATGGCCTCGGTGGTTTCCTTGGTGATGTCGGCGGGGCCGTGGAGTTCGAGCGTCTTGCCGTTGGCGAAAGTCAGTCGGGCTGCGAAGTCGGACATAGCGGCCCCTAAAGGGGCAGTCGGTGACGTGCGGCTTTCGGCATCGCTAAAGCGATGCCCTGATACGAAGCTTAAGGGCTGCGAGCTACGAGCTGCGAGCTAAGAGCCAAAAGCTAGACCTGACACCTGAGACCTATTTTTTCTCCGTCAGCGCTTCGACCCCGGGCAACTTTTTGCCTTCTAGAAATTCCAGCGAGGCGCCGCCGCCGGTTGAAATATGGGTGATCTTGTCGGCTACGCCGGCGGCTTTGATGGCGGCTACGGAATCTCCACCGCCTACGATCGTAGTGGCTCCGGCATTTTCTGCCACGGCCTGGGCGATCTTGAAGGTGCCTTTAGCAAACGGCGGCAATTCGAAAACGCCCATGGGGCCATTCCAGACAATGGTGCGAGCGCGGGCTACTTCTTCGGAAAAAGTTTCGATCGATCGCGGGCCGATATCGAGCGCCATCATGTTGGCGGGGATGGGCTCGCCGTGGCTGACGATTTTGGTCAAGGCGCTGGCTTCGACGCGGTCGGCGATGACGTGATCGGTGGGCAACAGGAACTTGAGCTTGTGGGTTTTCGCCTGCTGCAGGAGGTCCCGGGCGAGTCCGATCTTGTCTTCTTCGACCAAACTCTTGCCGACGGATTCGCCCTGCGCCTTGAGGAAGGTGTACGCCATGCCGCCGCCGATGATGAGGACGTCGACTTTGGCGAGCAGGTTCTGGATGACTCCGATTTTGTCGCTGACTTTGGCGCCGCCGAGGATGGCGACGAAGGGGCGCTCGGGGTTCTGCAGGACGCGACCCAGATATTGCAGCTCTTTTTCCATGAGCAACCCGGCGGCGGATTTCTGCACGAACCTGGTGATGCCCACCGTGGAAGCGTGGGCACGATGGGCGGTGCCGAAGGCGTCGTTGACGTAGAAATCGGCGAGCTTAGCGAGTTGCTTCGAAAAAGTTTCGTCGTTCTTTTCTTCCTCGGCGTGGAAGCGGAGGTTTTCGAGCAGCAGCGCCTGGCCTTTCTCGAGCTTGAGCGCCACTTCTTCGGCTTCGGCCCCAACGCACTCGGGGCAGAAGCCAACGTTTTCGCCGCGCGACAGTTCTTTGTCGAGCAGCATGCGCAGACGCTCGGCGACGGGCTTGAGACTCAGCTTTGGATTGGGCTTGCCTTTGGGACGTCCCAGGTGAGACGCGAGGATGAGGCGGGCGCCGTGACGCAGAGCGTACTCGATGCTGGGCAGGGTTTCGCGGATGCGCGTGTCGTCCATGACGCGGCCGTCGTCGAGCGGGACGTTGAAGTCGACGCGCATGAAGACGCGGTGATCGTTGAGAGGAAGATCGCGAATAGAAAGTTTTGCCATGAAAAAGTCTCCGTCGTTCGACGTTGATTGCTCGTCGTGAGACATGCCCTGTGGGCCCCTGTGTCCTCTGTGGTTTCAAAAGGTTTTTACCACAGAGGACACAGGGGTCAACAGGGAATCTACGGCTCGACGCTCTAAGAACCTACAGTCCTTTCGCCGCCATCAGGTTGATCAAATCGCGGACACGGCAGGAGTATCCCCACTCGTTGTCATACCACGAGATCACCTTGACGCAGTTGCCGCCGACTACAAGTGTCATGTGCGCGTCGACGATGGAGGAGCGGGAGTCTCCTTTGAAATCGGACGAGACCAGTTCGTTCTCCTCGAACCCGAGGTAGCCCTTTAGCGGGCCTGACTCGGAGGCTTTTTTCAGGGCGGCGTTGACCTCTTCTTTGGTGGTCTTTTTTTCTACCCAGACGACCAGGTCGACGACCGAGACGTTGGGCGTGGGTACGCGCATGGCGAAGCCGTCGATTTTGCCGGCCAGATCGGGGATGACGAGCTTGAGCGCTTTGGCCGCGCCGGTCGAGGTTGGGATCATGTTGATCGCCGCCGCACGGGCTCGCCTCAAATCTTTGTGCGGGAAGTCGAGGATCACCTGATCGTTCGTATAAGAGTGGATGGTGGTCATGGTGCCGCTGACGATCTTGAAGTTGTCGTTGACGACCTTGGCGATCGGGGCAAGACAATTCGTGGTGCAGGAAGCGTTGGAGATGATGTGGTGCTTGGCGGAATCGTACTTCTCTTCGTTCACGCCGAGAACGACGGTGAGGTCTTCGTTCTTCGCGGGGGCGGTGATGATGATTTTCTTCACGGAGCCGCGCAGATGCTTTCTCGCTTCGTTGGCGTCGGTGAACTTTCCGGTGGACTCGATGACGATCTGAGCTCCGACGGAATCCCAGGGCAGGGCAGCGGGATCTTTTTCCTTGAAGACTTTGATGGTCTTGCCGTCGATCGAAATACTGTCGGCCCCGGCGGTGATTTTGTTCGGCAGGTTGCCGAGGATCGAGTCGTACTTGAGCAGGTGGGCCAGAGTCTTGGGGTCGGTGAGATCGTTTACGGCGACGAAGTCGAGGTTCTTGTCGGTGAGCGCGGTGCGGAGAACGTTGCGTCCGATGCGTCCAAATCCATTAATGCCAACTTTTACGGCCATGGTGCCTCCAAGAGAGATTTTAGTTGCCTAAGAAAATTACGCAGGAGCTTTAGACAACATCCGATGGTAACAGGGTGGAGGAGCGAGCGTAAATGTCATGCGCCGCAAGGTGCTGTCCTAATTTCCCGAATTAGGACAGTACTCGCTGTAGCGGGCAGGGAGCCCGATGGCGGAGCTGGATTCATGCCGGCCTATTCATGTGGGCGTGATCTCGAGATAAGTGTCAGTGTTGCGCCACAAGAAGGGGACACGGGCGAGCCAATATTTTGCGTTGATCGCCTGGCGGACGCGGGCAAACTCTTCCGGTGGCAGGATGCGGACGATAGCGGGGAATTCGGGGCCGGTGATTCTTCCGCGCATGGTGCAGGGGGCGATCTTGACTTGCGGGTTGTTGCGGATGCGCTTGCACTTTCCCAATTTGCTGTTCGTCATGAAGTAGAGCTTATTGTCGTCTTCGGCAAACCAGATGGGCGTGTAGACGGCAACGCCACTTTTTCGGAAGGTCGCGAGGCTGATGTAGCGCTGGCCGTGAATTTCAGCGGGGATGGTTGCCATGGGGATATTGTAAAGTGCTGCGAAGAAGATTCGTCCTGAGCGAAGGATTCCTAACCACAGAGGGCACAGAGGAACACAGGGGAAAGCTCTTGGTTCGCGATCGATTTGCCACCAAGTTGAAGAAGTGCCTGTGTACCCCTGTGCACTCTGTGTCCTCTGTGGTTAAGATTTTCGCTCGGCTGCTAGGGTTTGCTGCCGGTGGTCATTTGGCGGTGCGCTTCTTCGCAGGCCTGCTGCGGATCGCGTCCAGTGACTTGCTTGTACCAGGCGGGATGGAAGGTCCAGGCCCAGGCTTCGCTTACGGCGCCGCGAATCATCGACTGGAAGGTGCCGGGCTGGCCGAATGTGCTCTCATAGATGTGGATGAAGATTCCGCCGAGCATGATGAGTGCGGAGATGTCGTGCACGACGTAGCTGATAGCGACGGCGATTCTTCCGAAAGTTCTTGCTCCGACCCATAGGATGATGCCGGTGATCAGGTAGGCAACGCAACCGCCGACGATCTCCCAGAACTGAACTTTCTGTCCGGCGTTGAAGAAGCCGGTGTCGGGCGGATCCATCTTCGCTTCGCCGCTGATGATCTTCTTCATGTCGCGCATCCACCGGGAATCGGCTGCGGTCCAGATCATGGGCTGGAACCAGTTCAGGGCCTGCAATCCGAAGAAGAAGAGGAAGCCCACGCCGAACCAGGGGTGCATGACGCGGCTGAGTGGTCCGCCACCGAAGAAGGGAGTGAACCAGCGGAACAGCCAGGGGAGATAGATGGCGAAGCCGGTGAACAGCGCGAGGAAGAAAAACAGCGCGACCATCCAGTGGAGCACGCGCGTGTATACCGGATGGCGCAGCAACTCTCCGCGATAGACGGTGGTGTGGCCCACGGATTCGAAACTCTCGCGAGCCTTATGGTCGAAGCGCTCGACCGCGCTAGAGGTTGATACTGGCATTGGCGCCATCCTTTGCCGGCGGTTCCGGTTGGGTCCGGCGCGGGCCGGAGGTCACGTAGTGAAAGATGACGCCGAGAAAACCGAACAGGGCGAAGGTTCCGAGCACGGGCTTAAAGAGCCACTTCCACACTGTGTAGCTCCACGGGATCTGGGGATTGCTCGGCAGGTTGCCGTAGCGCTCGGGATCCGTGGCGTCGTGGAGCACGTAGATCACGTGGGTTCCGCCGACGGATTGCGGATCGTAGACGCCCGCGTTCTGCCAGCCGAAATTGTCGCGCAGTTGTTTAGCGCGCCCCTCGGCGATGAATTTCATGTCGTCTTTTGTGCCGAACTTGAGACAGCCGGTAGGGCACGCCTTGATGCAGGCGGGCTCGAGACCCTCGCCGACGCGATCGGAGCAGAGGGTGCACTTGTAAACGCGCTTGGTCTCGGGATTGAAGCGGGGAATATTGAAGGGACAACCGGAAACGCAGAATTCGCAGCCAATGCAGTTTTCCTGGTTAAAGTCGACGATGCCGTTGGCGTACTTCACGATGGCGCCGTCGGCGGGGCAGGCATGCAGGCAGCCGGGATCGGCGCAGTGCATGCACTGGTCCTTGCGCATCAGCCACTGGATCGTGCCGTCGGGGTTCTGGTGCTCATTGAACTTGATGAGGTTCCAGAAATTCCAGCGCGTCTCTGGCATCGTCTGGTAAGTGTTGTCGAAGGTGGTCGGGGAGAACGGCAAATCGTTCCACTCGGCGCACGCTACTTCGCAGGCTTTGCAGCCGATGCAAGTTGTGGTATCGACCAGTTTGCAGACTTCAAGATCGCGCTGCATGCCGAGGCCGGGCGAGGAGAGGGAATGGCCCGAGATCATTTCGGCTTGTAGCGTTCTGCGGTCTGCCATCTCCCGCCCTCGGTATTGATCTGAAAATCTTTCTTAACTAGACCTTCTCGATCTTCACGAGAAAGCCTTTGAATTCCGGCGTAAATGCGTTCGGATCGATTACGGTTGGCGTCAACTGATTCGCCAAGGTCTTCGCGGTCCTAGCTGGGACTTCATCTTCCACAATGCCGCGGAAGCCCCAGTGAATGGGGATGCCGATCTGAAACGTCTCCTTGCCATCGATCTTCATGGGCCGGATGCGGCGCGTGACCATCGCCTTTGCGATGTAGTGAGCGCGCGCGCTGGTGACTCTTACTTTTTCGCCGCCGCGAATGCCCATGCGGTCGGCCAGTTCCGCCGGGACTTCCACGAACGGCTCGGGCACAAGCTGGACGTTCATCGGATTATTTTTTGTCCAATAGTGGTAGTGCTCGGTCAGGCGATAGGTGGTGCAGATAACGTTGAATCCCTGATCCACCGTCCCGTACTTGTCCATGTCGGTTTTATATCGTTTCACGACCGGATTGCTGGACTGCTTCGGATGCAACAGATTCGGAATCGGGCTTTCGATCGGCTCATAGAATTCGGGGAAGGGACCGTCTTGCATCCCACCCAGCGGCACGAACAAACGTCCGATGCCATCGGGGTTCATGATGAACGGGCCCATGTGATCTTTGGGTGCGGAATCCACTTTGAAATCGGGAACGTCGACGCCCACCCAGCTTTGCTTGGCTTCGTCCCACCAAACCTGGCGGCGCGAAGGATCCCAGGGCTTGCCCTCGAGATCACAGGATGCGCGATTGTACATAACGCGGCGATTCGCCGGCCAGGACCATCCCCAATTGGGATAAATGCCGAGGCCGGACGGATCTTCGGTTCCGCGGCGCTGCATCATGGCGCCGGCTTCGGTCCATGATCCGCAGTAGAGCCAGTTTCCCGAGAGCGTCGTGCCGTCGTCTTTGAGCCAGGCAAAGCCTGGGAGTTGCTGTCCGGCCTTGATGGTCGTTTTCGTTTTCGGGTCGGTGATGTCGGCGAGCGCTTTCCCATTGAGTTCTTTCGCGACCTCGGCCAGCGACGGGTTGTAGGGATTTGTGTAGGCGAACGACGCGTTCAGAACGGGATCGGGGAACTTGCCGCCTTCTTTCTTATAGAGCTCGCGAACTTTCAAAAAGATGGTCGCGATGATTTCCTGGTCGAGCCGCGCCTGCCCCGGCGGCGGCACTGCGACGTTCTTCCATTGCAGCCAGCGCGCGGAGTTCACGAAGGTGCCGTCTTTTTCCGCGAAGCCTGCGCCTGGTAACCGGTACACGGTGGTGTTGATCTTCTTCATGTCGTCCGCGGAAATGCCGGGGGCGCGCCAGAATTCGCTGGTTTCGTCGGGATAGATCTCGCAAACGACCAGCCAGTCGGCCTTTTTCAGGGCGTCGATATTCTTATTCGAATCGGGGCCGATCATGACGCCGTTCATACCGAAGGCGAAGATGCCTTTGATCTTGCCCTCGTACATGTCGTTCCAGATATTCACCCAGGAATAGTTGCGGTCGATCTTCGGCAGATAGTTAAAGGCCCAGTCGTTGTCTTTGGTGGCTGCCGGTCCATACATCGCCTTCAGGAGTGAGACGGTAAATTTTGAAGTATTCGACCAGTAATTAAATGACTCCCACGGATCGGGCTTGGACACGGTTGGCGTAATGCGCTTCACGTACGCGGCCAAGTTGACGTCGGTGGGATTCGGCATCTTCAAGTAGCCGGGGAGAATGTCGAAGATTCCCGCCATGTCGGTGGCGCCCTGAATGTTGGAGTGGCCGCGGAGCGCATTGACTCCGCCGCCGGCGCGGCCGACGTTGCCCATCAGCAGTTGCAGGACGGCGGCGGTGCGGATGATCTGCGTGCCGAAGCTGTGTTGCGTCCATCCGACCGCGTAAATAATGGTGGCGACTTTTTTCATATCGCCATCTTTGCGGACGGAGGTGAACAGGTCGGCGGCCTTGAGGAACTGATCCCGCGGAATGCCGGTGATGCGCTCCACCATTTCGGGCGTGTAGCGCTCGTATTGCTTCTTCAACAGTTGATAGACGCAGCGCGGATGCTGCAGCGAGAGATCGAACGCGATCTTCGGCGGGAGCGATGGTGGAGGGGGCGCGGCGCCCGGTGGCAGAGGAGCAGGCGTCTTTTCCGGAGGCGTGCCCGCGACCGGTTTGCCGGTCAGATCTCCACCTTCTTCATAATTCCAGGTCTTCTTGTCGTAGGTCTTTTTCTCGGGATCAAATCCGGAGAAGAGGCCGTCCTCGGGCAGATTAAATCCGTCTTTGATAATGAAGGAGGCGTTGGTGTAGTTGAGGAGATAGTCTTTCGCGATGCGGTTGTTTTCTATGGCGTAGTTGATGACGCCGCCGAGGAAGGCGATGTCGGCGCCAGCGCGAATCTGCACGTACATGTCGGCGGTCGCGGCGGTGCGGGTTAGGCGCGGATCGACAACAATGGTTTTCGCATTGCGGTGAATCTTGGCTTCGACCGCCCACTTGAAGCCGCAGGGGTGGTTCTCGGCGGGATTGCCGCCCATGATCAACATCATGTCGGTGTTCTTGATGTCGATCCAACCATTGGT
>JBEKAF010000117.1:0-7946 GCA_050018355.1 Terriglobales bacterium
ACAACAGGCTCTTCTCCACTACAGAAGCTTTGGACGCTGCCAACGACAAAAAAACCAGTGTTTTGCCCCTACCAACCTCCTGAAAAAACTGCTTCCGCTCCCGATGTGACGAACTTGGGTTAAGCGAACGGGTCGTGAGGTGCGGGACTTGACCGAGGCAGTGACCTGCGATTTTTTGCAGCGCGTAATCAAGGGCCGCTACCCGAAAGATGCCGCACCCGCAGCGTTGCGACGGCTCTTGGAAATGCTCCGGCAGATTGGAGCCACGCCCGCAGCTAAAGCAGCACGTCCAAGTCCATCTGAACGATTGACGTGCGCTTATGAGCGTTTTCTTTTTAAGGAGCGTGCTCTATCGCAAGAGACGGTCACTGGGCATCGGTGCTTCGTCAGGAAGTTCTTGTCTGAGAAATTTGGTAGTGGTCCACCAAATCTGTCCAAACTGCGTCCGCTCGATGTGACCGCGTTTGTGCAGCGGCACGCGCACCAACACGGTCCAGCACAAGCGAGAAATTTAGTAGGAGCAATGCGGTCATTTTTGCGTTATCTGCATTACAGGGGCTTGGTCCACAGGGATCTCTCGCTGGTCGTTCCGAAAGTGGCATGTTGGTCGTTCTCGGTTGGCCCCAAACATCTGGCGCCCGCTCAAGTACGGCAGGTTCTGCATCATTGCGACCGAAGCACGGCGGTGGGACGACGCGATTATGCCATCCTGCTTTTGCTCGCGCGGCTTGGCTTGCGGGCGGGTGAAGTCGTCAGACTCAACCTCGAAGATATCGATTGGGAAAACGCACGAATCACGGTGTGCGGGAAAGGTGGAAAATGGGCGCAGTTGCCGCTCCCGGCGGATGTCGCACGAGCCATTGCGCGTTATCTGCGCCATGATCGGCCGCGATGCGCCAGTCGTCGAGTGTTCCTTCGCAATAAGGCTCCCATCGACGGGTTCAAAAGTGGGCGTGCCATTTCGAGCATCGTCAAAGCAGCCTTGGCAAAAGCAGGAGTGGTCTCGGCACGAAAGGGCGCGCACCTGCTGCGCCATAGTCTGGCGATGGACATGCTCCGTAGGGGCGCCTCGTTTGATGAGATCGGAGAAGTGCTCCGGCACAAATGCTCCAAGAGCACCTCGATCTATGCCAAGGTGGATCTCCAATCGCTGCGAACGCTGACTCTGCCCTGGCCGGGAGGTGTCCGATGAAGCGATTCCATCAGGCCGTCGATGAATACCTTGCGCTCCGTCGCAGCCTCGGGTTCAAACTCCTTGGCTACGGCCAGTGCCTGCACGAGTTCGTCTCCTTTTTGAAGACGAACGGATCGTCCCACATCACGAGCAAGCTCGCGCTGGAGTATGCCACCCGACACCCAGATGAAAAGCCGTCCTTAAGGAGATGCCGGCTTTGTATCATTCGCGGCTTTGCATCTTACCGTAGTGGCGCTGATCCAAGAACGGAGGTTCCCCCGGTTGGGCTGTTGAGGTTCCAATCCCAGCGGGCAAGGCCGTACCTCTACTCTGAGGAGTCAATCTGTCGCCTTCTTGAGGCGGCCCTGAAGATGAAATCTCGCCACGAGTTGCGACCGCATACCTGCTCCTGTCTGTTTGGTCTGCTGGCGGTGAGCGGCTTGAGGCTGGGTGAGGCGATCAATCTCCAACCACAGGACGTGGACTGGTCAGAGGGGGTCCTTACGATCCGTGGCGCGAAATTTGGGAAGTCCCGCCTGGTTCCGCTCCACCCGTCCACACGCGCGGTGCTGTTTGATTATGCTAAACGCCGCGATGAGATCTTCAATCGGCGTCCCGTGCCCTACTTTTTTGTGACGAGTTGCGGCACAAAACTGTCGGGAAGGAATCTACGTCAGATCTTCCACGAGCTATCACGGCAGATCGGCATCCGCAAACCGGGTGTGCGGAATGGGCCGCGCTTGCACGACTTCCGGCACCGCTTTGCCATTCACACGCTTCTACGCTGGTATCGGAGCGGTGAGCAAGTAAGCCGCCGCATGCCGGTATTGTCCACCTATCTCGGACACGTGAATCTGAGCGGGACGTATTGGTATCTGGGCAGCACGCCGGAGTTAATGGCCGCTGCCAGTAAACGCATCGAAGCTCGATGGAAAGGACTCGTCTGATGAAAGCGACATTCGACTTCTCTCCGCTCTGCCAGTCGTTCTTTTCAAAACGACTGATGGCGCAATGCAAGGCGAGCCCGCACACGATCTCCGCCTACGCTCAGACCTTCCGACTGCTGACGGCCTACGCTCAGAAACAGCTGCACGTGCCGCCATCAAAATTATGGCTGGCACAACTCGACGCAAACTTCATAGCGAAGTTTTTGGACGACTTGGAATCCGGTCGGTCCAACGGCACGCGCACTCGCAACGCCCGGCTGGCATCACTTCGTTCCTTTTACCACTACGCCGCATTGGAAGCTCCGCAGCACGCGGCTTTGATCCAGCGCGTGCTGGCGATCCCGTATAAGCGGCACACGCGGCGGCTGGTGACTTACCTGAGTCGGTCGGAAGCCGAGGCCCTGCTCGGCGGTGTGGACAAATCCACCTGGATCGGACGACGTAACCACGCCCTGCTGTTGGTGGCTGTACAAACAGGGCTGCGGCTCTCCGAGATTACTGGGTTGAGGCAAAGAGACGTGACGCTGGGTCCCGGTGCACACGTCCGTTGCGAAGGTAAAGGACGAAAAGAGCGATGCACACCACTGGCCAAACCAACCCAGGCTGTGCTGAAAGCATGGATCAACGAGCAAGGGGATGACGAATCTTGCTTCCTCTTTCCCAGTAGCAGCGGCGGTCGCCTCAGCGCGGATGCGGTGCAGCACGCGCTCGCTAAACAGGTCAGAACAGCTCAATGCGGATGCCCGTCGCTTGCGAAAAAGCGCGTGACACCGCACGTGTTGCGCCATACCGCAGCGATGGAGTTGCTTCAGGCCGGAGTTGATCGAGCGCTAATTGCCATCTGGCTGGGGCACGAGTCGCTCGAAACGACGCAGATTTACCTGGACGCGGACCTCCAGTTAAAGAAGACCATTCTCGACAAAATGCACCCGACGAGAAGCAAGCCGGCGCGATACCGGCCCGACGACCAACTGTTGAGCTATCTCAAAGGGCTCTGACAAGCTTCCGTTTTATGCCGCATCAGGGAAGTCGGTCGCCCAATCAAACCGGCTTAAATCGCAAACCATGCGGCATAAAACGGGATGCGGTATAACTTCCGTCTGCGGCTCGGCAGCGGCGTTGCGCTCCGGCTGCAATTCGCTAAACGCTTCTCTCCGCTCTCCGCTCCACTTTCCCCGCTCGCCGACCACAGACCGAAGCTAAAGTCCGAACTCAATGTGGGGTCAAAATTGGCTTGTTTTTGTCACAAAAACTAGGCAGTGTTTGTGACAGTAATGAATGAAAACACCAGCCCAACCCATTGACGTTTCGATACTCCGGTTCATGCGGTCAAACCGGGGCGCTTCAGTATTCTCGCCCAGGAACTTTGCCGGATTGGGCAGCCCAGACGCCATCAGGCAGACGCTAAGCCGGCTGGTTAAAGCGGGCAAAATTCGCCGGATTCGCCGAGGACTCTATGATTTGCCGCGCCAGCATCCCATCATCGGCCAGACCGCGCCGGACATCATGGCAACCGTCCGCGCGTTGATGGAAGGCAGTCACGCGCAGTGGCAGTTCACCGGCGCTTACGCAGCAAACGCACTTGGGTTGTCGGACCAGGTGCCGGCCAAGATTGTCATCCTCACGGACGGCGCCCCGCGCCGGGTATCATTGGGGAAGTTGACACTCTTGTTCCGCCGCGCCTCGCCGCGCAATCTGTTCGGAGCAGGCAAGCCAGCAGGCTTAATCATTCAAGCGATTCGCCATCTACGAAATGACCCGGACATTTCCCGGCACATCGTGCGATTAAGAAAACGGTTGGACACAAAGACAAAATCAGATTTGAAATCGTTCGTGCCAAAAACGCCCGTGTGGATGCGGTCCATCTTGCAGCAGATCATTCAGGACTAATATATGAACCCCCTCGAAAAACTTCGCACCGCCGCCAACGCCAAGCCAGGCACGCGGGTCATCGGCATTGATCTTGGCACGACCAACTCCACAGTCGCCCAAGTGCGGTTGCCGCTGCCCGAAAGTTCCTCCGCCGAGTTCGCGTGCGAGTGCGTGCCGCTGGAGCAGGCCACACAAATGAGCCCGTTCACCGGCTCGCTCGTTCCTTCGGTCGTGGCCATCGACAAGGCCGGCAAGGTCTGGATCGGTGAAGGCGCAAAACGGATGCGAGCCGAGCCACAGAAGCACGGACTGAGCCTGGAAAAAAACCTGTTCTACGAAACCAAGAATGACATGGGCCTGCAAAAGCGGTATCACCGGGCCGCCGAGGATTTCGATCATGCCCGCAAGATTGCGGGCCATCTCCTCAAGTTCCTGATGAACGGCGCGCGCCAGGCGACCGGTTCACCTCCCGGTCGCACTGTAGTCACCGTCCCCGCCTCGTTCCAGATCAATCAACGGGCGGACACGCTCGCCGCCGCCAAGCTTGGCGGACTTGTCCTCTCGGACTTCGACCTCCTCGATGAACCCGTGGCGGCGCTTACGGATTATCTTTTCACCTACGCTGGCGCGGAGGTTTGGGACAAGCTACAGAATGTTGTCGTGTTCGATTTCGGCGGCGGCACGTGCGATGTGTTTGTGGCCCGTCTTTCCCCTGCCGCCACCGGCGCGGCCTTTGCCATCGAGACTCGCTCCGTCTCCCGCTATCACCGGCTCGGCGGTGGCGATTTTGATGCAGCCATCATTCACAACGTGTTGCTCCCGCAGTTGCTCAAGGAGAACGAACTAACGGCGCGTCACTTTGAGTGGACTGACCGCAAGAAAATCATTGAACCCGCCTTGCGTGGCTGCGCCGAGGCACTCAAGGAAGGTCTTTGCCGCGAAATCTCGCAACTTCACTTGCACGGTCGTTACGAGAGCGCGGACAAGACCCAGATTGTAGCCCGGCAAGCTCCGACGAAGGTAAACGTCGGCGGCAGGGACTACCTGCTCGCCCATCCCGAACTCAGCGCGGCCCAATGGGAGGAAATCCTGAAGCCGTTTCTGGATCTGGAAATGATGCACGCCCGCGAAACGGACTACGTGCTGGCGCTTTCCATCTTCGCACCGCTCACCGACGCGCTCGACCGCGCGAAACTGCGGACGAAGGATGTGGACCTAGTGTTGCTCGCCGGTGGCAGTTCGCTCGTGCCGCAAGTCCAGTGGGCCATCGACAAATTCTTTGCGCAGAGCCGCGTGATCCGTTTCCCGGACAGCACCGCCGCGCAGACCGCCATCGCCCGAGGCGCTGCGTGGACCGCCGCGTGGCTGGAGACGTTCCAGCAACCGTTAGTTTGCCCAGTCGTTTCTCAGACCATTGCACTCCGCGTCCAGGGACGCAACCCCATCCCGCTCGTTCAAGCGGGCACATCCATTCCTTATCCGCCCGATGGCGATTTCAAAATGGTGACCGGTTTGGCCCTGCCCAAACCCTTCGGCGGCACGTTGCGGATCGAAGTCGTGACCTTGCCCGAGGAGCACGTCGTGTTAAACCTGCCCGTCGAGGTCGATCCCAGTGAAGCAGGCGAAGCACTGAATTTTGAGTTTCGGTTCAGCTCAGGTCGCTCCTTTGATTGCGCCGTCGCCCTACGCAAACGCCCTGATGCACGAGTTGAAATCGCGGCGGAGAACCCGCTCATCAATGTTTCCAACCCCGGAGCGGTCCGTGTCGAGATCGAAGAAATCGAAGAGGATTTGCGCGACGCCGGCGGCCTCAGCGCCCGCCATCACGACAAGCTAATGCGCCTGGCCGAACTTTACCGCGAACTCCGCATGCTGGAGAAGGCGGTCGAGGTGCTCAAGAGCGCTTCCCGCGCCGTCGGCCGCCCGGATGCCGAAATCCTAAATCGTCTCGGCATGTTCTACGATGAACTCGGCGACCTCAACCGGATGGAGGCGCACTACGCCGAAGGCGCGCGTGTGTCCGGCAATTGGGGCGGTCCATTGTTCAATTGGGCACTCCACCACAAGCGCCGCCGCAATTTTTCCGTCGCGCTCGAAAAAGTGGACGAGGGAATTGTGCGCGAGCCGGATTCCGCACCCTATTACATCCTGCGGGCGCGCATTCTCGAAGGCTTGGGCCAGACGGCCGCTGCCAAGGAGGCAGCGCAAGAGGGCTTTCGTCGCTTCCCGCCTATCGAGATTCAAAGTCCCTGGCAATTGGGCTGGTATGAAGACGCGGCGGAGTTCCTTGGCCGTGCCGACGACGTGAAATCGGCACGGAAAGCTCGCGAACGTGCGCGCGGCCAGAGCAAGACCACCAAGGCCGGTGAGAACGATCTCCCGGTCCTTTCTCAACCGTAGCGTAAACAACGCCATGCCCTCTGTCCTCCATGACAGCCAACTGACCCGCGAGCAGCGCGCCATTGTCGAATTGCGCCCTGACCGCCATCACCTTGTCATGGGGCCGCCCGGCTCCGGCAAAACCCAGGTGCTGCTGCATCGCGCCCGCTGGCTGCGTCAGACCTACAAAATCCCGCCCGAGGGTTTTTGCGTGCTCGTTTACACCAACGTGCTCACCTACTTTCTGCGCCAGTCTTTGGACTTCCTCGGTATTCCCAAGGAGAACGTGCGGACCTTCGATGATTGGTGCGCCGAATTGTGGGATCAATTTGTCCGCAAGCCCAAGCCTCGCACGCTGCCGGACCGGCGCGGCAAGTCATTCATTGATTTTGCAGCCGTGCGGACTGGCGTGCTCCAGAGCCTGCAAGCCATCGTGGCTTCGAGTGCGAGCGCCAGCCAACCCAAACCCAACCTCGATTTCGTGCTCGTGGATGAAGGACAGGACTTGGATGCCACTGCCTACGGTATCCTCCGCCTGGCCACGAAGCACCTGACGGTTTTTGCCGACGCCCGGCAGCAAATCTTCGAGGGCGGGGCTTCCGTGCAGGAAATGCAAAAGCATCTCAGCTTGACCGGCCAATCCGCTTCCCTCTTGCCCGCGTATCGCAATTCCCCGGACATCGCCAAACTCGCCTCCTATTTCGGCAACGCCTACGACGGCCTCAACTATCTGGCCATGGAACGGCAGAAGCCCTGCCTCTACGTTGCGAACGATTGGGATGACGAGATCGACAAGCTCGCGGACGTTCTGCGCGAACGGCGGCTCCTGAATCACAAGTGCGGCATCATTGTCCCCACCAACCGCGACCTGTTCAGCGTCGCCAACAAACTTGGGGAACGCGGCGTTGAAGTTCACAAGGCCATCGCTGCCCGCCGGGGCGGCACGCCGCCGGACTTCGATTCCCTCACGCCGACGATCGCATCCTACCATAACGCCAAGGGACTCACCTTTGATTGCGTCCTCATGCCCAAGTTGGTCGAAAACAACTTCCAGCGCGTGGAGGGGGAGCGTCGCCATCGCCTGCTCCTCGTCGGCATCACCCGGGCCACGCAATGGGTTTATCTGAGCACCGTTCGCGGTTGGGAACTACGGGACTTGGACCTCTTCCGTCAGGCATCCGCCAACGGCGATTTGTTCATCAAGGAAAACGCCAACCCCGTCCCGGTTTCCGCCACCCCGACGGCCCCGGTTTCCGGCGACGATGACAACGAAGCTTCGTTCCTATGAGCACCACCACCACACCATATTAGCTAGAAAGATTCGATGCCCATCATCTTCCATCGCGAAGCCTACGAAGCGGCTGCTGGCCGTGCCCCGGACGTTGCGGCATTCGAGACGTGGGAACAACTGGCGAAGGCACTGGACAAGCTGACACCCGAACACCGATGCGACGCGGTATATGCCGACTGGCTGCTGCAACTCCACAGCCCGGCGCATCAAGCACTGCTCCAGATTCGCAACCTACTCATCGGCCAAGGCGCGCTGGCGGCTAACTACCTCGCCGAACTCGCGC
>JBEKAF010000118.1:0-7628 GCA_050018355.1 Terriglobales bacterium
CGAGCGAGCCTATGGTTGGAAAGCGCAACCCATCAACGAGAGCGAAATGGCGCTCTTCTCCGAGTGCATGCAGGGGTGTGTTCGCAAAGTGCTTGACACCGCCGACATTGTTAGAGATGGGGATTTTCCAACAAACAATCTACAAGACTCTCAGCGGCAAGTCTTTCAGTCCCATCCGCCCGAACCAGCGGAGAGGAGTTTGAGGGCGCGCGCTCGCTCCTTGCCCAGCTCAACATCGTTTGTTTTCACGAACTCCGCCAGCGCTTTCTGGGTGGCCAGAGACGCCTTTTTCGCAATGTCGTGGAGGAACTTTACCCATGTCGAAACGTCCGCTTTGCGTACTGTAAGCGACTGCCAATGCACTGTTCTCTTGAGGTCTTTTTTCGCTAACTTCTGACCAGCATACTTAAATGTGTAAACACCACCGTGATGCACTAGAAGGTTTCGATCACTCAAGAACTCACCATACTTTTTTGCTTCATCTTTCGAAAACGGAGAGACTTTCAGCAGATCACAAAAAAGGCTATTCACGGAATGCGCCGAGCCCCAGTCATAGTGCTCGGACAGAATCGACCCTATGCGGTGCTTTGAGCCCTCGATTAAGTGCAGCACTTCCGCGAGCGTGAAAGCGCAATCCCTGAATCTGGCGGACTGCTCTAGGAGCTCCGGGCAGATGTTCACGAGTGCGGCGAAGAGATCTTTGCAGAAAGCTTCGAAATAAGCGGCAAGTCCAATGAGACCAAGCGCGGATAAGGCATCTAGCGGTGCGTGTCCCGCATGCTGTTTTCCTAGAATGCCGTCCAGTTCGTCGAGGTTGTGTTCGAAGAAGAGAAGCGGTGGTAAGCCCGCGACAAAATACTCTAGGGCGAGAACCCGGGGCTTACGCTTCTTCCGCCGGTATTCCCTTTGCTGTGCCTCAAAAGCTCGCCGGAGCAAATCCGTCGCGCCGTTCTTATCAGGGGCAGCCATTCTGAGCGATCTCCTTTCACCACACAGTAAATCGCCGAGGAGTGCGAGGGGAAGCCCCAATCGTGGTCAGGGCTTTTTTGGCCATGATCCCGGCCCCTCAACTGAAACGAATTGGCTGAAAGGTGCCCACTAAGCTAACTTTTGAGATCAGGCGTCTCTGACAATGTCGGCGCCACGGGGTCTCGCCTGGCCCCGCCATGCGAACCCCCGGATGACGGCGGCCCCCCCCCAAAAAAAAAATAATAAAAATTTGCAGAGTGTCCCAACGGGTGGAAAGGTGTCTTCGGCATCCTGCCCCCGCTCTGTAGGACAACTGGCGGCCCGGCTCCGGCGCGCAGCACTCCCTCTCAGCAGCCCGCGTGGAATTTTGTGTCGTGACTTGTGTCGTAACACCAGCGCCGCGTGTACCCTGAACCGTCCGGCAGTCCCGTGCGCGACTGTGCCCAGTTTTGTGCCCACCACCAAACCCGACCGAGTGGGATGGAGTGTCACGGTATCGCTGGAAAGCCTTGCTGGACAAGGCATCTGTGGCATTCCATCACAACTGGTCACATTCCGTCTAAGTCGTTGGTTCTTCGTGCGACCAGTACTTGGGCGCAGGGGGTCCGCGGTTCAAATCCGCGCGCCCCGACCAATTTCCCAACTCGATCCCGCTACCTGCCGGCCCCAGCCGGTTTCAGAACCGCCGTGTTCCGCTCGTCCGCGGCGATCATGCGATAGAACTTTTTCAGCTCGTCCATTTTGCTGACCAAACGCTCAGCTCCTTGATCTCCAGGGTGCGCGTGCGTTGCGGTTTTGCGGGACGACTGCTGATGGCTAACAGCCGTGAGCCGCGCCCTACAGCTCGTACTTCTTCATCAAGTGCCGGAACGAGCGGTAGGAGATGCCGAGCACGTCGGCGGCCCTGACTTGCACGCCGTGGGTTTGTTCCAGCGCGGACTGCAGCAGCGAGCGCTCGATTTGCGCGACATAGTTTTCCATGTTCACGCCCTCGGGCAGAACCGCGCCCGCGGTCACGGTCATGGTCGTAGTCGTATTCATTGCGGTTTCGGCGCCGGCGGCCACGGCGCGAGCCTTCGGACGCTCCACTGGCAACTCGACGCGCAGCTCGCTCGTGGTTTCGAGCGCCACCGCCCGTTCGATCGTGTTCTCCAGTTGCCGGACGTTGCCCGGCCAGTCATAACCGGTGAGAGTTTCGAGCGACGCCGCTGCGACGCCGTGAATGCTCTTCCCGGCCCCGGGCGCATATTTTTTCAGGAAGTGATTCGCCAGCAGCGGAACATCTTCCCGGCGCTCGCGCAAGCCGGGCACGCGAATGGGAATGACGTTCAGGCGATAGTAGAGGTCTTCGCGGAACGTGCCCTCGGTGACCTGCCGGTCGAGATCGCGATTGGTGGCGGCGATGACGCGCACGTCCACCGGAATTTCACTGGTGCCGCCGACCGGACGCACGGTACGCTCCTGCAGCACGCGCAGCAATTTGACCTGCATGGGCATGGTCATCTCGCCAATCTCGTCGAGAAACATCGTGCCCTGGTCGGCGACTTCGAACAGTCCGCGCCGGTTCTGGTTGGCTCCGGTGAAGGCGCCCTTGACGTAACCGAAGAGTTCGCTTTCGAGCAGCGTCTCCGGGAAGGCGCCGCAGTTGACCGAGACAAAAGCTTCGGCGGCTCGCGGCGAGCAGGTATGCACGGCCCGCGCGACCAGTTCCTTACCGGTTCCGCTTTCGCCGTAGATCAGAATCGTGCTGCTGGTGGTAGCGACCGTGCGAATGGTCTGCTTCAGCTTTTCGAGCGCCGGACTGGCGCCGACGATGTTGTCGAGCGAGTTGCGCGTGGCCGCGTCACGGCGCAGGGCAAAGTTCTGACGGCTGAGCGAAACCCTTGTGAGGGCGCGGGCGATGGCGAGTTTGACCTCGTTCACCAGTGCCGGGCTCTTACGGATGTAATCGGTCGCGCCTCCCGCCTTGACCGCCTGCACAGCAGCTTCGTAGTCATCGACGGCAGTCATCAAGATGACCGCGGAATCGGGCGAGATCTGGTGCGCGTGGCGCAAGACTTCGACGCCATCGACGCCCGGCATCTTGATGTCGGTAACAATGACGTCGTATAGCGCGCTGTCGATTTTGTGTTTGGCCAGTTCGCCGCCGGTGACGGTTTCCACTTTGTGGCCATCGCGGCGAAGGGCGATGTCGAGCAGTTCGCAGATCGAGCGTTCGTCGTCGCAGACGAGAATGTTACCCACGCGCGCCTCCTCCCGCAGCCGCCAGCGCAGCTCCGGCGGATTCCGATGCAGAGGAAGTTCCGTCAGCGGCGCCCTGCTCATTTTCCATGCGCCGCAAACGCAGCACGAAGCTGGTGCCCTTGCCCACTTCCGAACGCGCCCACACCTTGCCCTCATGCGCCTGGACGATCTGGTACACGATGGCCAGGCCCAGCCCGGTTCCGCCTTCAAAGTTCGACTGGAAGGGCTCGAAGATTTTTTCCGTCTGCTGCGGGTTGATGCCGGGACCGGTATCGGCAAAGCTCATCTCCCAGTCAGGGCCGCGCTCGGTCAGGGCGACAGTCAGGCTTCCACCTTTGTTCTTCATCGCGCGAACCGCGTTTTCGCAGAAGTTCCAGAACACCTGTTTGAGCTTGTCGCCATCGGCCAGCACCCAGGCTTCGGACTTCGCAAAGCTGCGCTCGAGCTCGATGCCCGCGCTCTCGGCGGTGAGACGGTGTTCGAGCAAAGTGAGAGTGTCCTGCAGCAACGGAATCAGGTTCACGCGCTCGAAGCGATATTGCTTGCCCCGGGAGTACGCCAGAAAATCGGTGATGATGTTGTTGAGGCGATCGGACTCGCGGATCACAATCTGCAAAAGGGCCCGCTCTTCGGAATTCAAGGCGGGCGCATCCGACAACATGCTGACCGAGCCGGCAATGGAGGTCAGGGGATTGCGGATTTCGTGAGCGATGGCAGCAGCCAGGCGGCCAACGGCAGCCAGGCGATCCTGCATGCGCACCTCGCGTTCCAGGCGGCGGATCTCGGTGAGGTCGTCAAAGGAATAGACAAAGCCCAGGTCGTTGCGCGCGCTCACGTTGAGCGCGGAAACCAGCACGCGAAAAGTCTTACGAAAACCGTTGGCGGCCAGGTAACGGACTTCGGCATCGGCCCGGGCTACGCCGAAGTGGGGCAACGGATCCTGAAAAAGATCGCCGACGGAGCGTCCGCGCAACTCGGCTTCGGAGATCTCGAGCAGTTGCTGGGCCGCTCGATTGACCAGCGTGATGCGTCCGTCGAGCCCGGTCGTGATGACGCCGCCGCTCATGGACTGCACGATATTTTCGTGGAGCGCCTGCAGATTTTCGAGCGCACCGCTGGCATCCTTCAGTTGCACATCGACCTGGCGGAGCTTGCTCATCAGCAAGCCGGCCAGGTAGGCGATGGCGAAGTAGGCAAACAGGTTAACAAAGATCACTACCTGCAGCGCCTTGAGCTTGGGATGCGAGCTCGCATACGAGGGAATGACCAAATAATAATCGAGCTCGAGAATGGTTCCGAACAGGATGAAAGCCAGGGCCGCGCTCAGATATCCCCAGGCTCGCGGCAGCAGCATGCACGCGACCACGATGACCAGGGGGTAGAGGAAATTCAGCGAGCTGTCGATGCCGCCGGTTACGTGGACGACCAGCGTGACCATGGCCAGATCGGCGAGCACCTGCAGAATGGCTTGCAGGCGGTGTTCGTTCCAGACCGAAACCAGAAAAAGGAAAAACAGCGAGAGCACGAACCACAGCACCATCCCGGTGAGAAAGGGCAGGATGGGCAGCGGGCTGGGAGTGAGGCGGATGACGGCGAGTTCGATGGCGAGCAGGACCAGCAGGATCAGGATGCGAACCTTCACCAGCCAGGTCAGCCAGTTCCGCTCATCGGAGATGGAGTGCATGAATTCGGTCGTTGGTCGTTAGTCGTTCGCGATTCGCTATCGTCCGCAGGCCAGTTGCTTCGAGCCACGAGCCGCGAGCTTCGAGTTGCTTTCTGGCTCGGCGCCTGCTCGTGGCTCGCAGCTCGCAGCCCGAAGCTATCCCGCCAGTTTTGCGATCATCGAGAACAACGGCATGTACAGAGAAATAACGATGCCGCCGATGCTGATGCCGAGACAGCCAATGATGATCGGCTCCAGCATGGCCAGCATGTCTTTGGTGGCGGAATCGACTTCGTCTTCGTAGAAGTCTGCGATCTTCTGCAGCATGGAGTCCATGGCGCCGGTGGCTTCGCCCACGCCGATCATCTGGGTCACCATGTTGGGGAAAACGCCGCATTCGCGCAGGGGATCGACGATGGTGCGGCCTTCTTCGATCGCCTTGCGCACCTTCATCAGCGCTTCTTCGAGCACGGCGTTGCCCGAGGTGCGGGCGGTGATGGCCAAGCCTTCGAGAATAGGAACGCCTGAAGTGATGAGCGTGCCCAGGGTTCGGGTGAAACGGGCGACTGCGATCTTGCGCAGCAGCAGGCCGATAATGGGCAGCTTGAGCAGCATGGCGTCGAAGTAATAGCGCCCACGCGGGTGCTTGCGAATCTGCTTGACGCCGAAGTAGACGCCGACGCCACCCACGATAAAGAACCACCAGAAATGACCCACGAAGTCGCTGAGGCCGATGACAATGCGGGTGGGCAGCGGAAGCCCAACTCCCAATCCGACAAAGAGGTTGGCGAAGATCGGCACCACCCACTTGAGCAGCGCGCCTACGATCAGCACGGCAAGCGAGACGACGGCCACCGGGTAGATCAGCGCTGACTTGATGGCCGCGCGCAGCTTGACCGCCTTTTCCACGTAGATCGCCAAGCGCTGCAGGATGATATCGAGAATACCGCCGGTCTCGCCCGCCTCGATCATGTTGGTCGTTAGGTCGTCGAAGATGGCCGGGTACTGGCGCATGGCATTAGCCAGGGTCGAGCCACCTTCGACGGTGGTCCGGACCCCGAGCAGGGTTTTCTGAAAGTTGGGATTCTCCTGGTTGGCGCCGAGAATTTCCAGGCACTGCACCAGCGGCAGGCCGGCGTCAATCATGACGGAGAACTGGCGGAAGAACACCGCAACTTCCTTGACCTTGATCTTGCCCCTGCCAAAAGTGGGCAGGGAAAATTCCTTGCCCTTCTCCCGGATGCGGCCTGGCGTGATGCGTTCCTTTCGCAGCTGCGAGGCCAGTCCGTCCTTGGTGGAGGCTACGCGCTCTCCCTGAACTTTCTCGCCCGAAGCGGTCTTTCCTGAAAACGTAAAAACCGGCATGGTTGCTTTCTCCTTATCCGTGCTCCGTCGGCGTGGACTGCCGATCCTGCGGACGGCCCACGCCTTCTTCTCTCTTCGCTCGTTCCTTTGCTCGTCTTGCGGCCCGTTGTGCTACCGGGCATTTCTCGATGTCATCGCTTCGCCGGCACAGCACCTTTGGCCATCGGAGCCGGATTGCCCCGGTTCACAAAGGTGGCGCCGCGCGCGATCATTTCCTGCAGTTCGTCCTGATTGCTGGAGCGCGACAGCGCCATTTCCAGTGTGATCTGCTTCTGGAAATAGGCGTTGGCGAGCGACTGGTTGAACGTCTGCATGCCGAACTTCTCCTGGCCGGACTGCATGGAGGAGTAGATCTGGTGGATCTTGTCTTCACGGATCAAGTTGCGCACGGCCGCATTGGGCACCAGGATTTCCATGCACATGGCGCGCCCTTTGCCGTCGCCGCGCGGCAACAGGCTTTGACACATGATGCCTTCGAGCACCAGCGAAAGCTGGGCGCGGATCTGCGATTGCTGGTGCGACGGGAACACGTCGATGACGCGGTTGATGGTGGAAGATGCCGAATTGGTATGCAGAGTGCCGAAGGTGAGGTGGCCGGTTTCCGCGATACGCAGCGCGGACTCGATGGTTTCAAGGTCGCGCATTTCGCCGATCAGCACCACGTCCGGGTCCTCACGAAGAGCGGCGCGCAAGGCGTCGGTAAAGCTTTTGGTGTCCGAATGCAATTCGCGCTGGTTGACAATGCAGTTCTTGTTCATGTGCACGAACTCGATCGGGTCCTCGATGGTGAGGATGTGTTCGTGGCGCTCGGTATTGATCTTGTCGATCATGGCCGCCAGCGTGGTGGACTTGCCCGAACCGGTCGGCCCGGTCACCAGCACCAGCCCGCGCGGTTTGTCGCACATCTTGCTGACCACCGGAGGCAGGCCCAGCTGCTGGAACGATTTGATCTCAAACGGAATCAGACGGAAGACGCAAGCCGAAGCGCCCCGCTGGTTGAAAACGTTGGCGCGGAAGCGAGCGAGGCCCTTCATACCGAACGAGAAATCCAGTTCGAGGGTTTCTTCGAAACGGTGCTTCTGCGAATCGGTCATCACGCTGTAGGCCAATTGCTTGGTCTCGGCGGGCGTCAACTGAGGCAGGTCGAGCGGCACCAGATGGCCGTGCACCCGGATTTGGGGCGGAGAGTTGGTGGTGATGTGGAGATCGCTTCCATTCATCTCCAGCATGCGGCGGAGCAGATCGCTTAACGAGAGTGCCATAGTTTCCTTTTTCCTTCCTGGTGCCGTTTCTAGTGGATCGTTTCCCGAGCCACCTCTTCCAGTGTGGTCCAGCCTGCCGCGACCTTGATAAGCCCGCTGCGACGCAGGGTGATCATGCCGCGTTC
>JBEKAF010000119.1:0-7067 GCA_050018355.1 Terriglobales bacterium
ACGGCGATCACGCACTCTTTCGTCGCCCGCAATGCGGCAAAGCTGTGATTGGCGCTGCTGACGACACAGGCAACCAGCGGCGGCTCAAACTCGACCATCATATGCCAGGACATCGTCATGACGTTGGCGCGGCCCTTGCGGGCGGTCGTCAGCAGAACCACCGGACCCGGTTCGAGTAACTGGTAGACTTTCGACAGCGGTAGGTCTTTCATCACGGTCGCGGCTCCTGGACCGGGTCTGCAATGATGGTCAGGCGTAATTCATTGTAGCTGCGCTCCGAGCCAGCGTGATGCCCGAGGTTAGGACCCTCGTCCGTCGTGTATTCGCCGATGGCTCGCAGTTCGTTGAGGGCCAGATGCCAAACCTCAGGGTCAGCAATCGCGTACCGGAGTAACCCCGATTCCGAGTCGAAACTTAGCGAGTCATTGGGGGTGGGTGACAAGTGCTGCCCTCAAGCCCAATTTCTAAAGAAAAGCGCTTGCTTAGCAATTGGCTCGGTGCGTCCGGTTAGGCCCGCCATTTGGGCTTCGCTGAGCGGCGTGAAGTCGCGGGCGAGTTGCACGTTTTCTTCGAGTTGGGCAATGGAATCGCATCCGATGATAACCGTGCTCACCGGCAGGCTGAGGGTGAAATAAAGCGCTTCCTTCATCACCAGAACGCCGGGTTTCGGAGCGGGCTGGTTCCAGCCCGAGTCGTGGCTCTTCTCGGGCTGCCAGGAGTTGAGGATGCGGCCGCGGGCGGGAATTTTCATGCCGATGATGCCCATCTGTTTGTCCACGGCCATGGGCAGCAGGTGCTCTGTGAAGCTGCGGTGGTGCGGGTCGGCAGCGTTGAGAGCCATCAGGATCTGATCGAAGTCGAAGCGACGGAGGCACTCCATCAGCACGTCGGGATCGGAGTGACCGGTCACTCCGAGGTGGCGGACCATTTTCTGCTCGCGGGCGTGGATGAGGGCTTCGAGGGCGCCGCCTTTGCCGAAGATCTGCTCCACCTCTTCCTTGCGGTCAATGTGATGAAGCTGCCAGGCGTCGAGATGGTCGGTGTTGAGCAATTTGAGCGATTCTTCGAGCAGTGCGAGCGAACCGTCGCGGGTGCGGTCGTGCGTCTTGCTGGCAAGGTACACCTGGCTGCGGCGATGCTTCATCACCTGGCCGAAGTAGCGCTGGCTCCAGCGCTCTTGGCCGCCATACATAGCAGCGGTATCCATGTAGTTGACACCGAGATCAAGAGCGCGCTCGATGATGGGCACGGCTACGGCTTCGTTGTTGGGCTGCTCGATGGCCGCTTGTCCACCGAGGCTAAAGACGCCCGGGCGGTGGCCGGTGCGCCCGAGGTTGCGAGTCGGCATGGCGGCGGCCGTGGCGGGATTAAACGGGGCATTGAATGGAGCAGCAGGCGATGCCGCTGCAGTTTCGGGGAGCAGACTGCCAGCAAGCGCTCCGGCGGTCACGGCGCCGGTGGTTTTGAGAAAATTGCGGCGGGAAGCCGTGGTGTTCTGGCGATCAAGACGATACTCGCTCATGGCTCTCTCCTGATGGCGTGATCCTAGCTCCGGTTCACGCGGGATGCAATCGCTGAACAATGCGCACTGGTTGGCTCGTATGGCATCGGGCTCGTTCCGGACTTATTGTCGGCTACTCTTCCATAACCGGATTGGGGAAGAGTTGCCCGTCACTCGGGAGGAATCCCGTACGTGGCAGCACCGCTATGCCAGCTACCGCCTGTACGTATAGCCGGCTACACGGCCAGGTATAGAAGCAGAACCCTGTGGCAGCAGCCTTTTGCCCCGCAAGCGAAGCAGCGGAAAACACCGGAATCCGGGGGAACTGCCGAGCGAGCCGCTCTTCGTCGGAGAGTCCCATGGCCGCGAATCCGTGCGCAATGGCGTGGAGGCCAATACCCTCGGGCGCAACTGTCTCTTGCCCCTCAACGTCAGCAGCACGGACGATCAGGGCTAGCCGCTGAAGTACAGATCGTTTGCCGCGTAATCTTCAAGGATTGCCTAGCTCATCGCCAGCAATGACTGGCCGCACACCTTGTTTCGCCTCTGTTCCAGTACTGGAGCAGCCAGATGGTTTTCAAGAGCGGGTTCGCCGGTAATAAGGGCGCACCGCTTATGACCTAGTGACCTGATTTTACTTCGGCACCACGATCCGCACCGTCCCAAGTCCGTTGCAGAACCGGCAACGTTCACCCTCCATGAGTTTTCCCGACCCGCCGCACTCCTGACATTTGGCTGCGATCTGGAATTCGGTGTTGGTAGTGTCAGGCGTGCTGCCGGGAGTCACCTTGACGACCTCGGCCCGGTGGTACTTTCGCAACCACGATGCCAGCTTTCCCTCAACCCGTTCGCGCTCTTCAACGCCGAGCCCCCTTGACTCGGAGGGCCACCAATCTGGAATGCAGCTGTAACAGACGAGCTGGCCGCAGTCGAAGAGTGCGCCGGGATCGGCGGAGCGGAAGAATTGCTTGCACTGCGAACAGCGCTTGACCCCGAGTAATGCCAAGGCGCCGATCACGTCGTTCAGATCGTGCTCGACACGTGCCAGGGTCGCAAATAAGGGGTTTTCCACTGGATCGTGCGTTTCCACTGGTGAATGCCCATTTCCTTCTCGTTGCATTTTATACCTCCTCCTGACGTTTATCTCAGTTAAGCTGCTTGGCGGGGCCACCGACCTTGTCACTTACCTAGAGCGATGCCACGATTGCGGGCCCGCTTGCAGTCGGAACCTTTACCCTCCTCGCAGTTGGCTGCGGGCACCGCTGACAAAGCCGATAAACCGACGCGCCAATTCGGCGATGCGATCCGGTTGCCGCATTCGGATAGACTCCCTGGGTACCAAATCCGCGCCAATGCCAAGTGCAATGGCGCCCGCCAGAATGAAACCGGACGCTGTCTGCTGAGTCACCCCGCCCGCGGCGATCAGGGGCACCTTTGGAAACATGGCCTTCAAAGCCCGGATGTAACTGTCGCCGCCCACCTGTGCGCAGGGAACAACCTTTACGAAGTCGGGGCCCATCTTCGACGCCGTCAATACCTCGCTCGGACTCAATGTTCCTGGGATCATGACTACAGCTTCCTTTACGGCGAAGTTCACGAGCTCAGGATCGAGCCCATCGCTTGCCAGGAACTTGGCTCCAGCATCCAAGCAGTGGCGGGCCGTTTCAACATCCGGGACCCCACCCGCGCCAACGATGACTTCAGGAGCATTCTGCACGAGGTGGGAGATCAGTGTGTGCGCATTCGGCACGGTTTGCGCGACCTCCACAATGGGAATCCCGCCGTCGGACACTGCCTCCGCAGCAAAAAGAGCGTCCTCGGACGAATACACACGAATGGCTGGGATAATTCCAATTTCCTCGATCCGGGCTCGTACCTCTTGCTGGTTCACGGATGCTCCTTTGGCGAATCGTTTATCCTGTTTGACCGATCACGGCAGATCTCTCACGCCCACCGCTTCTCGAAGCTGTTCGAGTGCAAGTAAGTACGACTCGAGGGCTTGCCGATAGGCGAGTTGCGTGGCTCGATAACTGCGCTCGGCATCCAGGAAATTGAGCAGGCTGAGGCCGCCGTGCCGGTAAGCGTATTCGCTGATATCGCGCGACCGCGTGGCCACGTCTAGATACGTGGAAATATACAGTAGCACCACCTTGTCATTGCTTCGCAGGCCCTGATAGGCGTCGTACACATCGGTGAGGGCCTGACCAGTCGTAAATTTCTCCTGTTCCTGCGCCTGAGTAATGACGAAGCGCGCCCGAGCGATTTCGCCCTGATTGCGATTAAAGATCGCCAACGGAATGCTCCCATAAAGGGTAGCGGCATTGATTCCATTGACGTGCGAGTAGTTGACCTGGGCGGTCACATCCTGGTGGGCAATCGCCTTTTGCAATGTCAACTGGCTGTTCGCAGCGGTCACGCCTTGCTGCGCCGCGCGCAAGTCCGGGCGATTCTGCAACGCCTTCAGCTTCAAGTCATCAAGATTGACCTTCACTGGTTGGTATTCGAAGGAGCTGACGACGTCGTAATCCGCGGACACGGATTCGTATCCCAGTAACTGCCGCAGGTCCGACAGCGACTGGACTCTGGCCAACTGCGCCTGTTCGACATCGCTTATGAATTGCAGCAACTGCAGCTTAATCATCAGGTAGTCGTTCTCGCTGATGCCGCCGACCTTGTATTGATGCTCGCTGATGTCCACGGTCTGCTGAAAGCTCTTGACGTCCTTCTCGGCCAACTCCAGCCACGATTCGGCAAGCTGGGCGTTGTAAAACAGGGTAGCAACCTGAAACGTAAGACCGCGCCCGTTATCCGCCACCAGCGAGCGCGTCTGGGCCGTTATATCTTTCTGCGCCTGAAGGCGGTCATGGCGCTTTCCGCCACGTTCAATCAGGTAGCTGACGCCGATGTCGCCTTCCGTATTGTCGTGCAGATATTGGTTTGTCGACTCACCTGGATATAGGGTCGGGTTTTGATGCGAAGGGGAGCCGAGAGGCAAATACTCCCAGTCCGCAAAGAGCGTTGGGTTGGGGCGCAGGTTTTGCGTGATCTCTTCGGCCTGGCTCTGCTGGATCGTGGTTATCATGGCCAGCATGTTGTGGTTGTGCTGCAGCGCCATCTGTACGGCTTCGTCGAGTGTGATCCTGACTGGTCCCTGGGCTTGGCCGAATGCGAGGTGTGCTGCCAGTGTGCAAGCGAACGTGGTGCAAGCGATCAAGCCTGCACGGTCGTGAGCATGCCGAATCCAACGGTTAAGTTTCAATGGACGCCTCCGGCTCCGGAAGCTGATCACGCTCGTTCGCGAACCAAACATAAAGCGTGGGCAACAGAACGATACTCATGAGCAGGTCGGAAATAAGACCTCCGACGATGACGATGGCGAATGGCCGCTGCGAGTCGGAGCCAATGGCGTGCGAAAGAGCTGCCGGCAGCAGTCCGAGAGTTGCCACCAGCATGGTCATCATGATGGGGCGAAGCCTCAGGACGGCGCCTTCGACTGCCGCATCCACGATGGTGTAGCCCCGCGCGCGGAGTTGATTGATGTATTCGAGCATGATGACTCCCGTTTGTACCGAAACGCCGAAGAGCGCCAGGAAGCCAACCCCGGAGGACACGCTGAAATGCGTACCCGTCACCAGGAGAGCCACCAGCCCGCCGATCCGAGCCATGGCCACGTTGGTGAGGATGAGAAGGGCCCACTTCGCCGACTTGAACATGGTGTAGAGGATGATGTAAATCACGAGAATGGTTAAGGGCACGATGAGCAGCAAACGCGCTTCCGCGCGTTTTTCGCTCTCGTATTCGCCCGACGAACCGACGGTATACCCCGGCGGCATCTTCACTTTTTCACCAATCTGTTTGATCGCCTCTTCGACCGTGGTCCCCAGATCCCGGCCTCTCACGCTGAAGGTGATTGCCAGGTAACGGCCGTTGCCTTCCCGGAAGATGTCGTACGCGCCGTCCTTGACCTCGACTTTAGCCAACTGCGCCAGAGACACCCGCTCTCCGGAGGGGGAGAGCAGCCGAACCCTCGCGATGGCGTCTTGGGTTTTACGGTAGGGCTCCTGATAGCGCACCACCACGTCGTAGCGCGCTTCACCCTGGAGCACCTGGCTCACAGCGTTCCCGCCCACCGCCGTCTGGACGGCATCTTGTATGTCAGCCACATTGATTCCAAAACGCGCCGCCTGTTTGCGGTCGATGATTATGTCAAGATTTGGCTGGCCGAAATCGCGCAAGAGCTTGACGTCATGCATGCCTGCGATGCCCGACATGACGTTAGTGACTTCTTCGCCCTTCTCCTCGAGAGTCTTCAGGTCATCCCCGAAAATCTTGAACGCAAGCGAACCCTTGGTGCCAGTAAGGGTTTCTCCGACGTTGTCTTCGATAGGCTGCGAGAAGTTCCAGATCGCCCCCGGACATTTTTTTTCCAGCTCGCGGTCCATGGCGGCGATCAGTTCTTCTTTGTTTTCACGAAATACCGGCCGCCATTGGTCGTGCGGCTTCAAGTCAACGAAATACTCTGTGTTGCCGAATCCCCCGGTGTCGGTTCCGTCATCCGGCCGGCCAGCCTGCGATACGACGGTTGTCACTTCTGGGAACGACGCGAAGACATAGCGGGCGCTGGTTGTGAACCTCTCGCCTTCCGTAAGACTCGTGCTGTTCGCGAGGGTGCCACGCGCCCAGATGGCGCCTTCGTCCAGATGAGGCAAAAACTCCGAACCGATGATTCCGCTGAACCACAGGAATAGGCTTGCCGCCAGCGTCGCCAAGCCGACGCCGACCGTAAGAACACGATGCCCGAGGCACCAGCGCAGCCGCCTGCGATAGCGCTCGGTCAGGTAGGCCATGACCGGGTTGTGCCATTCCCGAACTCCACCGCGAAACAACACACTGGCCAGAACCGGCGCGATCAAAATCGAGAAGGTCAGGGCGCCCAGCAGCGCGAAAGCGACGGTCAAGGCCATGGGTCTAAACAGCCGGCCCTCGACTCGTTGCAGCGTGAAGATCGGCATGTAGGCGGTGATGATGATGGCGATCGCGTAGAACACCGGCCGCTGCACCTCATGCGCCGCCTCGCGGATGGCTTGGGCGGGGGTCTTTATGGTCGTCGTGATGCGCCCTGAAGTCGGGAGATTGCTTTGGCGGCGGCTCATGTGGCGAACGATGTTTTCGACCATGACCACGGCGCCGTCCACGACCATTCCGAAATCCAGCGCACCCAGCGAGAGAAGGTTTGCCGGAATCTTGCTCAAATCGAGCCAGATGGAGGCGAAAAGCAAAGAGAAGGGAATGGTGAGCGCGACAATGAAGGCCGCCCGAGCATTGCCGAGAAAAAGGAGGAGGACGATCGTCACCAGAATCATCCCTTCCGCCAGGTTGTGCATCACCGTGTGCGTCGTAAAGTGAAGTAGATCGCTGCGGTCCAGCATGGGAACGACCTTCACGCCGGGAGGCAGAATGCCGTTATTGAGCTGGTCCACTTTCTGGTGGATGGCATCGAGCGTGGGTTGCTCTTCCGCGCCTTTGCGCATCAGCACCGCGCCCTGAATGACATCGGGCTCATCGA
>JBEKAF010000120.1:0-7063 GCA_050018355.1 Terriglobales bacterium
CGAAAGGACGGCCAGCGCTCCCGCGTATTTGCACCAACTCTTCATGGAATGCTTCTCCTCATACATGGAATTCTTCTCCTTTATTTCGTGGCGAATATCGCACTTAGCGAATTCCTAACCGATGGTTGGGAATCTGTGAAACTCTACAGCATGCACCTCAGCCCGTCAACACCAGAGGCCTCCTTGCGTAGATCGGTGCGCATGCCGGGGCCGAAAGCCGTCTGTTCATCTCTAGCAAGTACGGAATCAGCGCAGCCCAATTCTTCCCAACGATGCCCAATCCTTCATCGATCTTCGCGTCGAGAGCGTTAAAAGGTAAGGAGACTGCGTCGGCGATGGCTCGTATTTGGCCTTTTACGGTGGGCGGTAGGACTCGCCGAGCTTTATCGATCTCCGGCGTGAAGTTCGCCCAGTGGCATTCCGTTCGATCCCCCTGACCTGCCTTGATTCGCACGCATAGTAACTGCATGTCTCGTGCCCAGATCGGTCGGCCCCAGACGGCCCGGTGGGATCCTCAGCCCTGCAATCTGACGCCTGACCTTTTCATCACTAACCATCTGTGTCCACCATCACAGACTTCCAACCCACCCTGCGCGATAATAGAGATCTGATTGGGGCAGTGAGGAGGTGAGCCCGTCTCCCAAGGCGGACCTCGAAGCTGCCCCAAAGCGATCTTCAGCGCTCTTTGACAACCTAAGTCCTTATTCCGGAATATTTTCCATATAAGTCCTTTCGAACCAAAGATTTGGAGAGTTTTTACCGCTAAATCTATGATTCCATAGACCGGGGGGAGGGGGGTACCCCCATCCTAAGTGACTATGACCCTTGTAGTAAACGGCAAGGATTGAGACAGAGCGGGAACCTCACGCGGCGCGAAGCAGTTCGATTTTGACTGAGACCTGCTTCTAGATCGGCGTCGATCCCTTAAACAGCCAGATCAAATCAATGATCAGAATAATCACCACCATCAACTCCAGCACAAACGCCCGGCTCTGGTGGAACTGGTCGACCATGAAGCGGTAGAGCTCTTCGGCGGTGTGGACTTTCTGGTTGACCAGGTTCTTGTAATCACTCACGCCGATCTTGGATGCGGCGACTTTGTAGAGGCGCGCCGAGAACATGTCGCTCAGGAACTTGATCGCGTTGTCGGCGCGCTCGGTAAGTTCGTCGACATCGAGCAGGACGGTGTGAAGGCGGCTGGCGCGTTTGGCGGTGCGCCAGCGGGCGAGGATGCCCATCGAGCCTTGGTCCATGAAATCGTAGACGCTTTGCAGTTCGCGCGTCAGCAGTTCGTCGTAGTGGCGGAATTCGAGGAGCTGCGAGTTGGCGTACTCGAGCAGTTGGATGACGGTTTCCGCACCGCTCGCAGAGTCGTAGAGGAACGCCCCGTTCCAACTGATCACGGCCAGGTCGTTGGGGTAGTACGAGATTTTCGACTGCATGATTTCCTGCTGCTCACCGTCGGAGAGAGGAACGTTTTCGCCGCGCACGATCTGCGCGATGCGTCCACCCTGGGCCGAGAGCAGCTCTGCCGCCGACGGATTGCCGGCGATGTCGCGCACGTGGAAAACGAAATAATCTTCATGCAGCCAGCTATCGTAAAGCTTGACCAGCGCGGGGCGGGCGCGCTCGATTTTCTGTTTGACGATTTTCTGGGCGAAGCTGGTGAAGTCGGTGTCCCAAACCCAGCGGCTGGCGAGGCGGACGAGCATGTCCCAGTCGCCGGAAAAGGGCAACTCGAAGACCACGCTCAGAACCCCGTAGTCGTAGTACTTGATCTGGACGTCGAGGCGTTCGCCGCTTTCGAGGATCAGCGGTTCGACCGGTTCGACGATCGGGGGACGTTGGAAGCGGACGTATCCGGGGGCAGGGTGCTTGAAGCTGGCCTCCTGCCGGCGGGCTCCAAAGATGTCGCGCAGGCCGTCGAGGTTGATCTCTTCGCAAACGTCGAACTGGATCAGCACCAGCACCGATCCTTGCAGCGTTTTGTTCTGGGCAATGACGGTGACTGCGGACGGGGCTGGCGTTGGGGCTGGGGCTAGGACGGTTGGGTTTGCGGTTTCCATAGGGAGGCCTACTGTCTATGTCTATTGTCCCAGAAACGGGGCAGGATGGGCAGTGGGCATGTAAGCCTATATTTATCAATAGATTGTGTGGGGACGGGCGACCTCGCCCGTCCAGCCGAGCGAAGCTCGGCAGCGTCCATGGACTGGACGGGCGAGGTCGCCCGTCCCCACACGAACTTAGCGCTTTCTGGCCAGAGTCAACAGCAACGCGGCTCCGGCAGCGATCGCAGCCACCGCCAGTCCGGTGCGCTTCATGGATTTCTCGATGGCGGCCTGGTGTGGCCGCACCCAGGCGTCTTCAGGATAGTGCTGCGGCGCGGGGTCGAACATCGGGAAGCCTTCGGGCGTTTCGGTGGCTTCGCGCAGAGCCATCTGGAGAACTTCGGCGAGGTGGAGGGCGTGGCGGTCAGTTTCCTGGGCAATCTGCTCGCGGCAACTAAAGCCGTCGGCGACGATGAGCCAGTCGGTCGGAGCCTGGCGGACGGCGGGCAGCAGTTCGAGTTCACCGATGGCTTTCGAAATCTCGTATTTTTCTTTTTCGAAGCCGAACGCTCCCGCCATGCCGCAGCATCCGGGGGCGGGCGCGGTGAAATCGACGCCGATGCGTTGCAGCACAGCTTCCTCAGCCGTCATCTTCATGATCGCCTTGTGATGGCAATGCCCGTGGACGAGCGCCCGGCGCCGGAGTTTGGGAAGCGGGAAGGCGTCGTTATTTGCGCGCTGCTCAAGAAATTCACTGAGCAGGAAAACTTGTTTCGACAGGGCCTGCGCGCGTTCGTCTTTGGGGAAAAGATTCGTGAGCTCATCGCGGAAGACGGTGGCACAGCTCGGTTCGAGGACGACGATGGGCGTTGCGGCTTCGATTTCGGGGAGAAGCTCGTCCATGATCTGGAGGAGCAGGCTCTTGGCACGGTCGAGCATGCCGACGTCGTAGAGCGGGCGGCCGCAGCAGAGGTGGGTGCGCGGGACGGTGACATCGAACCCGGCGGCTTCGAGGACTTCGACGGCAGCTTTGGCGGTCGCGGGGAGGAAGTGGTTGTTGAAAGTGTCGGCCCAGAGGAGGACGGGGTTGGCTTCATGCAGCATTCCGCCGGACGGGCGAGGACGCCCGTCGCTCCACCTGCGCTCCCACCATTGTTTGAACGTCTGCGGGGCTAAGGCCGGAATGCGGCGCTGGGCGGGGATTCTGGCGGCGAACTTCGCGAGGTCGCGCAGACCGGGGAGTTGAGTCGTAAGATTCACCAGCCCCGGCGCGTGCGAAGCGGCTCTGAGCCACAGATCGATATTCGAGAGCGCCAACTCCTTCAGCGGACGGCGATTGGTTTCGTAGTAGTGCGACAGGAATTCCGATTTGTAGGTCGCCACATCGACGCCGACAGGGCAATCGCTTTTGCAGCCCTTACAGGCGAGGCAGAGGTCGAGCGATTCTTTCACGGCTTCGTTCTGCCAGCCGTCTTTGATGACATCGCCTTTCGTCATCTCCCAGAGCAGGTGGGCACGGCCGCGGGTGGAGTACTCTTCGTCGCGCGTGACGCGGAAGCTGGGACACATGACTCCGCCTGCATCGCGGCGGCACTTGCCGACTCCAACGCAGCGCAGCGTGGCGGCCGCCAGGCTGCCGTGGTCGTCGGGAAATTTGAAATTCGTCTCGGGCTGCCAGGGATCATAGCCAGCACCGAGGCGGAGATTTTCGTCGAGGCGATAGGGCTCGATGAGCTTGCCCGGGTTCATCTTCCAATCGGGATCCCACAGCGACTTGAACTCGCGAAAGGCCTGCATGAGTTCAGGGCCAAACATTTTAGGCAGAAGCTCGCCGCGGGCCTGGCCGTCTCCGTGTTCGCCGGAGATCGAGCCACCGTAGCGGACGACGAGGTCGGCGGCCTCTTCCATGAACTGGCGGAACTTGAGCACGCCTTCGGTGGATTCGAGATCGTAGTCCATGCGGGTGTGCACGCAGGCGTGGCCGAAGTGTCCATAGAACGAGCCGTCGTAGTGATGGTCTTGCATCAGCCGGCGCAGGTCGCGGAGGTAGGCCCCAAGTTTGTCGGGCGCTACGGCGGAATCCTCGAAGCCTTCCCAACGAATCGGTTCGCCGGGGACGTGCGCGGTCACGCCCAGGCTGGACTCGCGGACATCCCAGATGCGGCGCATCTGGCGCGGGTCGGTGAACAAGCGCAGATTGGGCGGAACCGCGGAGCGATCCAGCGTCTCCATCAGATTGCGCGCCTGCGATTCCGCTTCCTCGGCGGTGTCTGCGCCGAACTCGACCATCAGCCAGCCACCGCCTTCGGGCAGCAGCTCAAGGGCATCGAGGTTCACGCCTTTGCGGCGGCTCGCGTTGACCATGATGTCGTCGAAGCCTTCGAGGCCGATGGGGCGATGCTCCATGATTTGCGGGACGTGGTCGGCGCAGATATAAACGTCGGGCCATCCGACGACGAGCAGCACACGCGCCGGCGGACTCTCGACCAGACGGCAAGTGGCTTCGAGAATTGTGACGCAAGTGCCCTCGGAACCGACGAGCGCGCGCGCCACGTGAAAGCCGCTTTCGGGGAGCAGGTGGTTGAGGTTGTATCCGGAAACGCGGCGCGGAATGTTGGGAAACTGGCGGCGGACCTGCTCGCCGTAGCGGTCGGCGAGCGACTTGAGGCCAGCGTAGATTTCGGCGCGGCGGCCGCCTTCACGAATAAAGCGGTCGAAGTCGTCTGCGCTGGTCGCGCCGACGTGCATGCGCTGCCCGCCGTAGGTGAGGACCTCAAGCGACTCGATGTTGTCGTCCGTCTTGCCGGCCATGATCGAGTGCACGCCGCAGGAGTTGTTGCCGATCATGCCTCCGAGCGTGCAGCGGTCGTGGGTAGCGGGATCGGGCGCGAAGGTGAGGTGGTGCTTCTCGGCTTCAGTGCGGAGGCGATCGAGGACGACCCCGGGCTCGACGCGCGCGATGCGGCGCGCCGGATCGATTTCGAGGATGCTCGCCATGTACTTCGAAAAGTCGAGGATGACGGCGGCGTTACAACATTGTCCGGCGAGTGAGGTGCCTCCGCCGCGTGCAAGCAGCGGAGCACGGTGGTCGCGGCAGAGGGCAACGGTGGCAAGAACGTCTTCTTTGTCGCGAGGGACTACGACGCCGATAGGGACTTGGCGGTAATTGGAGCCGTCGGTTGCGTAGAGAGCGCGGCTGCCCGAGTCGAAGCGGACCTCTCCGCGAAGGTGGCGGCGGAGGGCAGCTTCGAGCGCGGAGGCATCGAGTTGCGCGGAATGGGCCGGAGGTGTGGCGATGTTTTGCGGCATAGGTTACAGAACATCTTCGAGGATACGGGCGTCGGGCGCAAGGGGATTGCATCTTGGTGTGGCGCCGACCTTCCCCTGTGGCCCTCTGCGACCCCTGTGGTAGAGATTTTTTCAACCACAGAGGACGCAGGGGTCCACAGGGGAAAGCGCCACACAAGATGCGATTACCGCCAGGATCGAGTGAGGTAATCCGCCAGGGATAGGGATAGCAGAATGGCGAGAAAGAAGAAGCCGGAGACGACTATGGCGCCGGTCAGCTTTTCGCTCGCGCCTTTGACGTGCATGAAGAAGAGCACGACGACCGTGGCTTTGATCGTGGCGATGAGCAGCGCGATGATCGGATTGAAAGGACCGAGGTTCACGAAGGCGGCGCCGACCGTTGTAGCCGTCCCGACAAGCAGGCCGATGCCAATGGCTATGTAAAATCCTTGCGAATGACTAGTGTGTTCTTCGTGTTCCGCCATGGTTAGTTCTCAGCTATCCGTTCTCAGCCATCAGATTCGTTCTCTAGCAATACCCCGAAAAACTCGGGCTTCGTATCAGGGCATCGCTTTAGCGATGACATAGTCCTTCGAAATCAGATGCCCCTTTAGGGGCTGCCTTCCACGGCATTTCCCGGCAACCGGCGTCAGGAGTGCCTGCTAATCAGGTACAACAACGGGAACAGATAAATCCAGATGATATCGACCAAGTGCCAGTATAAGCCGGCGTTTTCTATGGGCGTGAAGTAGCCGGGCGTGTAATGTCCTTTCCATGCCAAGACAGCCAGCACGCTAAAAAGGCCGCAGCCAATGATCATGTGCAGGGCATGCATGCCGGTCATGACGAAATAGAGGGAGAAAAAGAGCTCGGCTTCCTTCGGGTTGACCTGGATTTGCTTGCCGTTGTCGTCGAAGGTGTTCGTGAACTTGAACGTGGAGCCGGGTACGTGGTGCTTCTCGAATTTTTCGCGGTACTCGAAACCCTTGACCGCCAGGAAGGTCATGCCGAGCAGTACGGTAACGACGAGGTAGCCGACAAGCACTTTGGGGCGGCCAGCCTCCGCCGCTTTCACCGCCAACACAACCGTAACCGAACTGATGATCAAGACGGCGGTATTCGTGGCTCCGAGCAAGATGCTGAGCTGCTGGCTTCCGGCCGCGAAAGCGTTGAAGTGGGCGAGGCGGTATACGAGATAGGCGCAGAACATGCCGCCGAAGAACATGATTTCAGTCACCAGGAACAGCCACATGCCAAGCGAGGCGGCGTTCTTCTGTTGCTGGGCGTCGGCGAAGTGGTGGAGCAGCGCCGGATTGTGAGCATCGTGTTCCATCGTCGTCGCTGGGCTCGTGGTCGCTTGGCTATCGTGCAACGGGAGCCCTCCGTTCCCAGGGTGGGATCTCGTCGTAGTTGTAAGCTTCCCAGGTGACGACGGGCGTCTCGTCAAAATTAAAGGTGGGCGGCGGCGACGTAGTCTTCCACTCCAAGCCAGCCGCGGCCCAGGGATTCGCGTCGGCGATCTTCCCGTAGCGCAGCGACCAGACGAAATAGATCATCGGCAGCAGATAGCCAATGGCGAGGATGCTGGCGCCGGCCGTCGAGAGCACGTTCAGCGCCTGGAACTCCGGCGGATACTGCCAGTAGCGGCGGGGCATGCCGACGTAGCCGAGAATGAACTGCGGGAAGAACGTCAGGTTGAAACCGACGAACACCAGCAACGCCGACAG
>JBEKAF010000121.1:0-6555 GCA_050018355.1 Terriglobales bacterium
GTTTCGGCCGTGAAGGGCTTGATCGGAAGCAGCGCGACGAGTTCGGCCTCTGCCGGCGTGAACAGGACTTCGAGGATTTGAAACAAAGCTCGGTCGGCGGAGCCCCTTGCGGGAAGCGGTTGATCCGCTCCGACAGTTTGCGATAGCTCTCTCTGGCGGTGTGGTGGGACATGGAAATAGTGTAGGACAAATCGGCCGGGGCGAAAGGGCCGGCATCAGAGGTGTTTGTTCTTTATTGGTTAAAATCTACCCCCGACTCCCTGTTTCTACTGATGCCAGTGATACCGTTTTTGTAGGAAACACAGGCAATAGGGGAAACTATAGAAACCGTAGCCCGCGTTCAGATTCGCTTGTGACCCACTCAAAAACAGGGTATTATCGCGGAAGTGTAGTGTTCGTCGGTGCTTGCAGGTAACGGCGGTAATCGAATCCCTCCCTCTCCGCCGGTTCCTGCAATCCCAATCACTTAGGTCCTACTGAATCGTGGAGGGCTCCACGTTCGAACTGCTGTCTAGTGTCCCATTAGTGTCCGATTGAATCCGATTCGCTTCCGCAATGTGGTTTTCCAGCTTCGCCATCGCACTCCGAACGTCAACACGCAGCGGTCTTGATGTAGTACGTCGCCGTCGTGCTCACGTTCGCGTGTCTGAGGATTCGCTGAATCACTATATCCGGCACGCCCAGACGGTACAGGTTGCTTCCCAGCCCGCGCCGCGCCGCGCCGCGTGCCAGTCGTGCCACTCTGGGATGCGAGTGTCACGCATGTACGATGGCCAGCTTTGTGGTGGTCTGACTCTTGCTTTGCCGCAAGCCTCACAACGATTCAGCGCAGGAAAAATGACGCGATTGACCGCACTGCCGAGCGCCAGCGGCTTGCCCATAGCATTGGCCGAAGATCGGGCCAGCAACCGGACCGTAGCGCAGCCGATGGATTTCCGTCGGCTCCAACATAACCCCAATCCTTCATGGATTCCGGCGTGGCGCTCGGAATCGGCTCAAGTGTCCCGAAGGTTCTGAGCGGTCAACTGCCTTCTCATGATCTCGTGACGGCAATCACAGCGGAGGCACTTGCGCTGGCCTATCGTATAAAAGGTCAGGTGGCCCCTATGGCGGGTTCGTCTGTCATCGATTCGTCTATCGTTGGTTCGTCTAGCATCGGTTCGGCCCTCATCGAAGATGGTTTGCGCCGGCTAGCTCCGGAACAGTTGCGCGCCGCCCTTGCTGACTTCCTGCCCAAAGGGGCCACGGCTGCCGAGCAGACCCGTGCCATTGAAGCCGGGCTGCGAAGCCCGGCTGGCGAAGCCCTGCGGGACGCGATGGCGAGGTGGATCGTCGACGAAATCGTTCCGGTGGACAGGTTAGTTCCGCAGGCTTACGTGGAGTGGCGCCCACCGGTTCGGGACGCCATGATGTTCGTGGTGGCGCGGCTCTCGCCCGCTCGCCTCGCCCCCAAGCTCCTGGAACAACTTGAGCTTCCGTCGAACACTACGGCGGAAGTGCGTTTGCTGCGGCTGATCGCAAAAGTACCAGGCTTGCAAAAACTGGGACAAGTCATCGCACGCAACCAACACCTCCGTCCCGCTCTGCGGAATGCGCTCGCCCGGCTGGAAAATGGAATTCGCGATGTCCGGCCGGAGGACGTAGTCGCGATCATTCGACAGGAGTTGGGGCCACGGCTCGAGAAATACGCCGTGCACATCGCGCCGACTATCCTCTCGGAGGCCAGTGTCAGTGCGGTGGTGCGCTTCACCTGGCGTGACCCGGGCAGCGGAAAACGTGAACGGGGTGTTTTCAAAGTCCTGAAACCTCACATCCCTGAGTACTTTGCGGAGGACATGGACTATTTGCAGGGACTGGCTCAATACTTTGCGGACCAACACCACAACTACGGATTTCCTGCGAACCTGCTCCCCGATACTTTCAAGAAAGTCCGGCGCTTGCTGCGGCACGAGGTCAATTTTGTCCGGGAGCAGAAGACGTTACTCGAAGCATGGAGTCTCTATCAGTCCATGCCTGGCATTTGCGTGCCGCGGCTGATCCAGCCACTGTGTACATCCAGAATTACGGCGCTCACCGAGGAGCGTGGGATCAAGGTGACGAACGCGGCGGCCCGCCTGCCGGAGTCGCGGCGCAAGAAAGTTGCCGAGCAACTCATCGAAGCGCTGGTCGCGGTCCCTCTTTTGGCGGCACAGGAGGATGCCATTTTTCACGGCGATCCCCATGCCGGCAATCTGCTCTATAACAACCGTACCGGCGAACTGACGATCATCGACTGGGCGCTGAGGGAACGCTTGAGCCGCGATCAGCGCCGGCATCTCGCGCTCTTGTTTCTGATGGTGACCTTGCGCGACCCGGTGGGCACCTGCAACGAAGTTTTGGCACTCAGTCAGCAGCACATCAGACGTACTTCACCGAGGGGGCAGATGGTTTCGGAGTTGGTCACGCGTTTTCTCGACGAACTGCCGGTGGTGCCCAGCGGCGTGGATGCGATGGTGCTTCTGGAACGCATTGCAATGAAGGGTATCAAGTTCCCCGGACCGCTGATCATGTTGTCCAAGGTGATGTTCACGCTGGATGGAATCCTGGGCGACGTGGGAGGATCCAGCACCGGCATGGGCTTCACCATCGCGCGCCACGTTGCCCAGCATTGGATAAAGAATCGCAAAGAGTTCCGTTCGCCTCTGAAGACCAGGGACTGGATCACGCTACAGTGCAGTGCCTTGCTTTACACCAGCCGTTTGTGGCTGCAGGGCGAGCAGGCAATATTGGACCGCTTGCTGCCCGCCGGTTCGACGGCCTCACTCGCGTCAACGTGAGGCATGAAGGACGCCTGAGGCGGCATCGTTCCAATCCGTCTCTGCTGCTGGAGGGATAAAGCTCATCGCCCGCTCGGCCAGCGCGGTAATGGTCAGGCTGGGATTGACCCCGAGGTTCGCCGCCACCACGGACCCATCACAGATGTACATGTTCTTATAGTTGAAGACGCGGTGGCGAGAATCAACCACGCCGTGGCCGGAAGAATCGGCGATCAAGCAACCTCCGATACAGTGGGCCGTGCTGGGAACATTGAAGAGGATCTCCGGAACCATGCTCATCGCCGTGCCCCCGGCGATCTGTGCGAATTTCTGCGCGAACTGGTTGGCTTGGGGAATGTAGGTGGGCACTTTATCGCCGTAGCTGACGAGAAACTTCCTGAACGGCCAGAACCAGCGGCGTTGCCAGCGCATTTCGATGTGTCCATCCAGCGACTGCATGCAAAGCAGAATCACAAACTCTCGCGCCCATCGCCAGGGTCGAAGCAGGTTCAGAGTCTTGAACGGATGGCGTAGCAGCGAGCCCACGAGATTTCTTAGCCAGAGTGCAATCCGCAGTGGACCGGGGCGGCCATCGGTCAGAACCGTGGTCAGAAGGCCCATGACGTCGGAGCCAGCAGGATAGCGGACCGCTTCAATGTGCGTGTGTTCGTCGATATAGATGCCGGAGCCGATGGCGATGCCTTGCGACACATCCTCTGGGCAACCCGGTATGCGTACTCCGATCAGCGATTCGGAATTGGTGCGCACGTGTTTGCCCAGTTGCTTACTGATGTCCGTCAATGAGCCCTTTTCTTTGAGCTGAAAGAGAAGTTCCGTCGTGCCCAGTGAGGAGGCGGCGAAGACCACTCCGCGGCAAGTGAACCGCCCAGACTGCGAGTGAATCCACGCGGTGGACTTAACCGTACAGACTTCGTAGCCGGCGCTGCCATCGCCGATGCCGCCCATCGGTTTGACGTTCACCACCCTGGTTTCAGGAAAGACCCGGGCTCCGTACTTCTCGGCCAGGTAAAGGTAGCCAAGGTCGAGCGTATTCTTCGCGCCATGGCGGCAACCCATCATGCAACCACCGCACTGGATGCAAGTGGTTCGCTGCGGACCTTCACCTCCGAAGAATGGATCAGGGAAGGTTTTGCCGCCCTCCTTTCCCTCCGCAGCCTGGAAGATACCCACTTGGGAGGAATAAAAAGTATGTCCAGACCCCACCTTCGCTGCAACCTTCTTCAGCAGATGGTCGGCAGGTCCGAGGATCTTGTTCTCAGTCACGCCGAGCATCCGCGCGGCGGTTTCATAGTGCCGCGGCATTTCTGCTTTCCAATCAGCCAATCCCGTCCAGGAGCCCGTTTCCCAAACTTTCTCCGGGGGCGGAAGCAAGGTGCTGGCGTATGTGATGGATCCGCCACCGACCGCGCAGCCGTGGAGGATGGTGGCGTGCCTGAAGAACCGCATATTGAAGAAGCCGCGCAGGCCGAGGTTGGGACGCCAGACCCAGCGATGGATGGACCAACTGGTGCGCGGTAGATTATCAGGCGTCCAGCGCCGGCCCATCTCCATGACCGCGACTCGATACCCCTTCTCCACCAGCCGAAGGGCAGAAACACTGCCGCCGAAGCCCGAACCGATGACGATGAAGTCGAAGTCGAAATCGAATTGGTTGTTGCGGGGCACCATAGATTCCTCGTCGCTCGGTTCCAGGTTCCTTGCGATCGTTCTATTCACGGCCTGACCGTCTCCCTATTCTTCTGCCCTCGAACCCTTGCATCAATCACTTGCCCAATCCTTCGCAGCGCTTCGGCACTCTGCGGCGAATCGAGTCCAAACACCTGAAAGTCATGGTTCATGTCCTCCCAGGTTTCGAGGACGACATCCGCTCCTTGCTCCTGAGCGCGATCTGCGAAGGCTTGAATGCTCGTGTACAGAATCTCTGCGCGGCCAGCCTGTATATAGATCGGAGGAAGGCCGCGCAGGTCAGCCCATAGCGGCGACACCAGCGGATTCCGGCGCTCGGCGGAGTCGCAGAACCAGTCCGCCCACTGCTCAAGCATTCGCTTCTCAATCCAGTCAAAGTCCGGGTTGCCGATGTGGTCAGTGTCGAAATCAGTTGCTGGGGAGAGCGCAACGGCCAGCGCCGGCAGAGGAAGCTTCGACTCCCGTGCCGCCAGAAGCAAAGCCAGCGTCAGATTGCCACCAGCCGAGTCGCCGGCAATAATCAGACGGTCAGGATCGACGCCCTTCTCCAGCAGCCAGCGGTAGGCGTTGAGCGCGTCTCCAAGCTGCGCCGGGAACCGATGTTCCGGGGAGAGACGGTAATCGAGGGCAAATGCTCTGGATTTCGCAGCCTGCGTGATCAGCGCGATAAAGTTGGCGTAGGCCTGCGGATAAAACGAGTATCCGCCGCCATGAAAATACAGGACGCTCACGCGCGGCTCTGTGTTCTTGCCGGCGAACCAACTTCCTCTGAACTTTTCCTGCACGACCGGCGTGATGCTAACTTCCGACAATGCCGGAGAACTAATCACGACCGAGTCCAAATAGCGGCGTGCTTCCTTCACATCGCCCATCTGGAAGGCAGCGAGCGTCTGCCGCTTCAACACTTGTGTGGCCAGTTCTACGAACCAGTTCCAACCGGGCAGACGTGGACCCTTGAGCGCTCGGCGAGCAGACGCTTCGAGAATGGATTGGCTCAGTTCGGCGGCGCTGCGGAGGCGGTAGCGGGGTGGGCCTCTGAAATGTATCCGGGCAGTCATGCCAAGCACCAATCCTCTACACGCACAGTGAAGCCGCGTCGGGAACGTAAACCGGGATCCGCAAGCGAATCGGCGGGTGTGGTGGCGGCGCGGCCACTAGAGTCCGCACAATGCCGTCCGCACGTTGCCACCAGCCGTGGAAGATTTGATCTCCCGGATAATGATCTCCGGTATAGCGACCTCCGGCATAGCGACCGCCTGTATAACGAACCCGGAGTTGGCTCCAGCCATTGAGGTCGAATGACGTGGCGCAAGGGATAACGATCACCGATCGGGTGTCGAGTCGAAGGCCCTCGCGCAGCGCTTTGAGCGCGCTCTCTTTCCCGCTCCAAAGCAGGGCCAGGAGGCGAGGCCGGTCCGCCGCAGACGCGCGCGCAACCAGCGCTTGTTCTTCGAGGGTGAAATAGTCGGCGACAAAAGCATCGCTACGCGGCTCGATCATTTCCAGATCACAGCCCATTTTCACGCCGGACATCGCCACGGCGCAAGCCGCTATGCCGGCGCGGTGGCTGAGTGAAATCGTGACCGCCGCCGGTTGGCTGTCGAAAAAGACCTCGGGCGCGCCGGACGGCGCCGGGCGTATTTCCACTTTCTTGCAGATCTGGGGATGAGCCGGCACATCCAGGGTAACGGACAGCGCACGTTTCGCCGTCCAGCGTCCCAGCCGCCAGTCAGCGCGGCGCTTGGCAAAGCGCATGCCGCTCAGGCAGGCTGCTTCGTTCGCGCTCAGCCAATCATTCTCCGCCGGTACATCGGCTTCGGTTTGTTCCAACCAATACACATTCATCGACTTAACCACGGGGAGACTAGAACGGGTCTCACAGATTAGTTAGGACGTGATTTCCGGCCCTCAGGGGCTAAAGCCCGTATTTCTTGCGGCTCTAGGCGGCACGGCTGAAGCCGTGCCCTTCCCAAAACCGTTTCTGAGACCAGTTTTTAGGCCGCTGCCGTTAGCCTGTTCTGCGACTTTGTGGATTCCGATCCCTCCTCTCTTG
>JBEKAF010000122.1:0-6427 GCA_050018355.1 Terriglobales bacterium
GTAATAGGCCCACTGGTCGGTGACCTTGTTCTGCAAAATGATTTCTTCGGTATGCGTCCGATGGCCGAGCAGCGAAACGGCTGCCACTAGGACTGCCAGCACTGCCATCGTGAGTGTTACGGGGGCGAGGTCGGGATGCTCCCGGGCGTGTTCGGCTTGCTCGTGCAATTCGGTTAATTCTTCGGTCATGTTGCCGGGCTCCTGTGAGTTCTCAGTTCCCAGTTCTCAGTGGCGTAGGTGCCTTTTCTGAGAACTGAGAACTGGGAACTGAGAACTCTATGGGCTTTGAGGATAAACCAAGTTGCCTATTCTCCCATCACTTTAATGATCACTCTTTTGTCGCGCTGGCCGTCGAATTCGGCGTAGAAAATCTGCTGCCAGGGGCCGAAGTCGAGTTTCCCGTTGGTGACCGGGACAACGACTTCGTGGTGAATGATCAGCGATTTGAGGTGAGCGTCTCCGTTGTCTTCGCCGGTCTGGTGATGCTGGTAGTTCTGCTGGAAGGGGGCGAGCGTTTCCAGCCACTGGTCGATGTCTTTGATGAGGCCGCTCTCGTTGTCGTTGACGTAAACCCCGGCGGTGATGTGCATGGCGGAGACCAGGATCATCCCGTCTTTGATTCCGGACTTTTTGAGGACGCTCTCGACTTGCGGCGTCAGGTGAACGTAGGCGCGCTTGGTTTTCGTGTGCAGGGTCAGGTACTCGGTGTGGAATTTCATGGGTCTTATCTAAACATAAAAGACCTCACCACAGGGGTAACAGGTCGAGCCGCGAAGCGGCGACACACAGGAAAGCCCGGCACGTCAGTGCCGGGAAGCAAAAGTGGAATAAAGTCGAGCCCCGGAGGGACGGCACACGAGTGCGACACAGTCTCGCCCGTCCCTCCGCGAACTAGCGCATGGATTCTTCGATTTCCGAGATCCAGTCGGGACGTTTGAGGACTTCACGTGGCTTTGGGCCGTCTGCGGCGCCTACGATGCCATCGCGTTCCATGAGGTCGATGAGGTGGGCGGCGCGGCCGTAGCCGATGCGCAGGCGGCGCTGCAGCAGGGAAGTGGAGGCCTTGCCGAACTCGATCACGAGGCGAACCGCATCGTTGAAGAGCGGATCGTTGTCGTCCGCGGAAATCTCTCCGGAATCGTCGCCGTCCGCGGCTGATCCCTCGCGATCTTCTTTCGGCGTCTCGAGGAATTTCTCCTGGTATTGCGCCACGCCCTGGGCTTTCCAGAATTCCACCACGGCTGCGATTTCTTTTTCGGTTACGTACGGAGCATGAAGCCGATGGACGCGCGCCGAGCCCGAAGGCAGGTAGAGCATGTCGCCGCGTCCGAGGAGCGATTCGGCGCCGTTGGCGTCGAGAATTGTGCGCGAGTCGACTTTGGTCGCGACGCGGAACGAGACGCGAGCCGGGAAATTTGCCTTGATGAGGCCAGTGATGACATCCACTGAAGGCCGCTGCGTGGCGAGCACAAGGTGAATGCCGACGGCGCGGGCCATCTGCGCTAGCCGGGTGATGGATTCTTCCACGTTGTGGCCGTCGAGCATCATCAGATCAGCCAACTCATCAATGATGATGACGATTTTGGGAATAGGTCCCTCGTCGGCGGTTGCTTCCTCGCTGAACAGGCTGGGCGTGTCGTCGAACAGCCGGTTGTAGCTGTCGATGTTGCGGACGCCCTTCGAGGCGAGCAGTTTGAGGCGGCGCTCCATTTCGAGGACGGCGTTGCGCAGCGCGTTGGCCGCCAGCTTCGCCTCGGTGATGATGGGCGTGTACAGGTGTGGGACGCCTTCGTAAACGCCCAGTTCGAGCCGCTTCGGGTCGACGAGCACGAGCCGCACCTCGTCGGGTGTCGACTTATAGAGAATCGACATGATCATGGCGTTGATGGCGACGCTCTTGCCCGTTCCGGTAGAGCCGGCGATGAGCAGGTGGGGCATGCCGGCCAAGTCGGCGACGGCGATGCGTCCGTTGATGTCCTTGCCCATGGCGACGGTGAGCTTGGATTTGGAGCCGAGGAATTCCGGCGACTCGATGTTTTCGCGCAGCCAGATGATTTCGCGTTCACGGTTCGGCACCTGGACGCCGACCGTGCTCTTGCCGGGCATGCGTTCGATGAGGATGCTTTCGGCGCGCAGGGCCAGGCAGAGATCGTCGGTGAGGCTGATGATGCGGCTGTACTTGATGCCGGCCTCGGGTTTGAATTCGAAGGTGGTGACGACCGGCCCGGGGTTGATCTGAGTGACTTGGCCGAGGACTTCGAATTCCGCGTACTTCGCGGTCAGAACCTGGGCGACGATTTTCAGTTCGTCTTCGTGGACGGATTGCTGCTCGTCGGGACGGTGCAGCAGGCTCGACGGCGGGAGCTTGTAACTGCCCGCGATTTTGGGAAGGATCGTTTTCGCCTTGTGCTCGGTGTCGGCGCGCTCGGTGACTTCGATTTCGGCGGAGGCGGCGGGCGAATTCTGTGTCAGCGGGTTGATTGCGGAGTCGCCGACTTCCTCGGCCATGCGCTCGATGCCGGTGCGGGGGGCCGAAGCCGCGGACTGTACGCCCGAGGTTTCCTGCTCATGGCGCGGAGCTTCCTGGCGCGGAATCTCGGGACGCGCGGAGACGAGCTGGGTCGTAACCACGGGTTTTTCGGCGCGGCGCTTTTCGAGTTCTTTTTGTTGACGCTTGCGCTCGCGTTCGTCCTGCCAGTCTTTAAAGCGATCTCTGAGCGCCAGGACAAAGGCGAAGCGGGTGGGCGCCCAGAGCTCAATTGCCGCGAACGAGAAGGCGGTGGTGAGGTAGAGCGCGACGGCCAGAACTGTCGTGCAGACAATGTATGCGCCGGCAACGTTAAAGTAACGGATTAAGATGTCACCGACGATGCGGCCGGCTAGGCCTTCGATGGGGATGGCGCCCATCCAGCGAAGGTGCCCGGGCAGGATAGCGAGCAGCGCGGGCACGAACATGAGCAGCCAGATTCCGCCGAGCGTCTTCGCGACCGGAGCTTGCACGGCTCGCGAGCGGAACCAGCGCGCGCCGAGCATGGCCATGAAGAGGGGCAGCAGAAACGATCCGACTCCCCAGAATTGCAGGACGAGGTCGGAAAGATAGGCTCCGAAGATGCCGACCCAGTTGCGGGCAGCGTGCGATCGGGTGAGGATGGAGGCGCTGTTCAGCGAGGGATCGAGCGGCGAATAAGACGCCAGCGCGAGGAAAAGGAGGAGTGCGGAGACGCACAACACCAATCCGGCGAGCTCGTTCAGACGCCGGTTCCTGGTTGGCGCAAAAATCTTCGTGAAAAATGTCATGTGGCAGCAACGGCACCAGTGGGGCAAGAGTCTCACCCACAGCGCCGTAACAAGGCCAGAGCCTCATAATTATGACAAGAAGCGCCGGTTCGTACAATCCGGGAAACGGGACGGGGTGGCGAGTTGGGTACCGGGCGGCGAAGGGTGCGGACTCAGCGTTCGCGCGATTTTCCGGCAGTAAATCGCGTCGAGCAGCCAGTTTTCGAGCGGCCGACGATACAGCCCGAATGTGCCTGGGGACTCATACGTGCAGCGGAAGTGTTTTGAACCCCTCACTGCCGAAACACATGGTCTCGGCTTCCAAGGGCTGATACAGTGCTCGAAAGTTGCATTCTGGCTAGATGAGGTAATCATGGAGACTTCTGCTCAGGCTCAGTCCGCATCAGACCGCTATCCCCAAGCCGCTAGCCCAATCCACACGATTTTGGTGCTCGCCGCGTTGGGCGGTTGGGCGTTCTTGGCAAAGATCTTTGCAGATCAAATGAGTACGGCGGCTAATCCGAACCGCGTACGCGCTTATGTGGTCACCCTTTTCTTTGAATGGCTCATGTTCGTTTTTGTAGTGACGGGCGTGCGGCGTAGTGGCGCGTCTGTCCTCCTCGTTCTCGGAGATCACTGGCATTCCGTCCGCCAAGTGCTGCGCGATATTGGAATTGCCGCTGGGTTCTGGATCGTTGCGGCGATGCTCCTTTGGGTATTTGCCTGGCTCCTGCGCATCGCCGCGCTGGGTCGCAATATGCAGTTCATGCTCCCGCATGGAGGTATCGAACTGACATTATGGATAGCACTCTCCGTTACTGCCGGTATTTGCGAGGAGACGATCTTTCGAGGTTACCTACAACGGCAGTTCATGGCCCTGACTAAGAGCGCTCCCGCCGGCATTCTCCTTTCTGCCGTAGCATTCGGCGCGGCTCACGCGTACCAAGGCTTCCGCATGGTGATTCTGATCAGCCTGTTCGGGGCGATGTTCGGGATTCTGGCCTATTGGCGCGGAAGCGTTCGTCCTGGAATGATCACCCACGCGTGGCAGGATTCATTGGGCGGAGTGCTTGGCAGCGTAATGAGGCATTAGAGTCTTCGCGGTGACGCGCAGTAAGTTGAGCCTCATCGGCCTGGCGATTGTGTCCAGATCGGGCCGTCCGGAAGCAATTCCAAATGAACAAAACGGGGCATCCGAGCAACTCGATGCAGATAGCTGGTGCAAGCAGCGTTTGTACCAACTATCCCGAGTCGCCCCCCAGGGACAGCCTGATAGCTTCTAGCGGAAGCGGAAGGTGAGAAGCGACGGTTGTGTCCGATTCGCGACCGTTCAACGCCCGCCCGTGCCTCGAAGGCGTTCATCGAGTTTCTGATGCTTGTCTTCCCAATACCCAGGGCCGACTTCAATCGGATCGCCGGAATCGAATTCCTCGATAGCCAGCACTGCCAGTTCATCCTCCGCACTCTTTTAAGTTTGCATAAGAGTTACCGTCCGACCATTCCCGCCGCCCAGGCCAGCACCGCAATTCCAATCACGATCCGATACATCGCGAACGGGGCGAAGCCGCGCTTGCGGACATAGCCCATGAACCAGGCGACGGCTCCGTAGGCGACGATGAAGGAGACGACGAAACCGATGGCGAGGATGACCCATTGATGAGGCGTGATTTCGGCGACGCCGATGGGATTTTCATCTTTGCCGGAAAGCGATTTGAAGAGCGTGTAAAGCGTGGCCACCGTCATGGTGGGTATGGAGAGGAAGAAGGAGAACTCGAGCGCGGCGGGGCGTGACATTCCCACTAGCTGTCCGGCAGCAATCGTGGACATGGAGCGCGAGGTGCCGGGGAAAACGGCGGAGAGAATCTGGCAGGCGCCGATCCAGATGGCTTGGCCGCCGTGGATGTCGTCCATTTGCCATGTGTGAATAGGTGAACCAGCGGCTCCCGGGCCCGCCTTTTCCCAGGGTGCTTTCATGGCGTCGATGATCCACATTACGATGCCGCCGAGGAGCAGGGCCGTGCCCATCACGTAGAGACTCTCAAGGTTCTTGCCGATTACTTTCGTCAGCAGAAAAGACGGGATCGCGGTGACGACGAACGCGATCATGACCAGGCTCAACGGATGCGTCAGGTAGTCGCAGTCTTTCTTCTCGCCTTCGGGAAATGTCGAGAAGAGCTTGGCGATGTGGTGGCGGAAATAAATTGGCAGAACCAGGATCGCGCCTAGCTGGATGACGATCGAGTACATCTTCCAATAGCCGCTCGCGAGTGGCACCTGCATTAGTTGTTCGGAAATGCGGAGATGGGCGGTGGAACTGACGGGCAGGAACTCAGTGAGTCCTTCGACAATTCCGAGCAGCACGGATAAGAGATAGTCGTTCAAGTGTTCCCTCCAAAATTAAGGTAGAGACGCGGCTCGCCGCCTTTCACGCGGAGACGGGGCAAGCCCCATTCCTACGGAATTTCATTCGATCCAGGGCGGCGATTTCTAGGATAACAGAGGTCATCTCATACAGCGTCGAGGCGGGAGTTGCTGGCGATCCGTGGCCGTCAAACAACTCCCAATTCAGAAAGAGTAGCGGAATGCGAATTCAGTTGTGCTGCCGTTGAAATCCTGGATGGGGATTGCTGCCAGCCCCGGTATTGCGTTTGACGCCATCCCCTTGCCGTTATAGCCGTAATAGTTCCAGGTCATTCGGTAAGTGAGACCTTTGTATAAGTCGAAAGTCGCCCTTACATAGGGCTTTTGATAATTGAAAGCGAGAGTCCCGGGTACCTGGCGCGGATCGATTGCGAGCGTGTACCGAAAAAGGTTGTTAGCCTTCAGCTTGTTCTTGTGGAAGCCAGCAACTGCGCACTCCACACGAAAAGCTGAAGGCTAACGGATGTTTTTAGAACTCGTAATGCACTCCAACGGTTACGTTGTTTGCATGGAAGTTCCGAGGAGCGGTGAACCCGTAGGCCGGACCGCTCATCGCAGTATTTGGCAGCGTGCTGCAGGGCACGACCGGAGCCGGGGTAGTCGGCGTCGGGAGCGTGCTGGAGGGATTGCAATACTGTGCTCCCGAAGGACCACCCTCGCCGTAGCCGAAGTAGTTATACTCGCCCTTCCAGATCAGATTCTTTCGCATCGCATAGGAGAGATTCACAAA
>JBEKAF010000123.1:0-5889 GCA_050018355.1 Terriglobales bacterium
CGCTTCGTCGTATGCGCAAGCGGCCTACCCTGGTGATCGCCTTCTGGCAGCAGGCCGATCTGTTTCCATTGTAACTATATTATGCAATGCTCAATAAGCGGTGAGAATCTGCCGGCGCGGCGTCCGGCTGAGCCTGGAAGCCGCCGCTGCCAAGTTGCGATATTCCTTTCGAAATTACCGGTCGTTCATTACCGACCGTTCACTACCGGCATTACCGGTCATAGTGCAGCAGCGAGAACACTTCATACTTCGCCAGTTTCTCGCGCCCTCTCAAGAAGTCGAGTTCGATCACAAACGCCAGTCCCGCAATCTGCGCGCCCAGGCCGCTGGCCAGTTCCGCAGTCGCGACAGCCGTTCCGCCGGTGGCCAGCAGATCGTCCACGATCAGAACCCGCTGACCTTTTCTGATGGCATCTTTGTGGACCTCCAGCGCGTTGCTGCCATATTCCAGCTCGTAGCTGACCTTCACCGTTTCGGCGGGCAGCTTTCCCGGCTTGCGGACAGGAACGAATCCTGCATTCAGGCGGTAGGCGAGCGCCGGCCCGAAGATAAATCCGCGCGCCTCCATGCCCAGCACCAGGTCAATCTCTTTGCCGATATAGTTTCCCGAGAGCGCGTCAATCAGCCGCGCGAAGCCGACTTTGTCCTTGAGCAGCGTGGTGATGTCGTAGAACAGGATCCCTTTTTTCGGGAAGTCGGGCACCTCCCGGATCAGCTTTTTCAACCCATCGCAATCTACTGGCTCGGTCGGCATCTTAAGTTAAGCTCCTTGAACTTGAAATGAATTGAGTCCCGCGACCGGCTCGGCCTCGGATTCTTCTATGTCATCTATGCGCGCCGCGCGCGGCCCTTCCTGCAACCGCGACCGCAATCCGGCCAACTGCTCGCGCGTTCCCATGGCCAGCACTTCAACGCTGCCATCGTGATTGTTGCGCACCCACCCGGCAATGCGGAGAATGTGCGCCTCACACTCGACAAACCAGCGGAAGCCGACGCCTTGGACACGTCCGCGCACCAGAAAGCGGCGGGCGTGGACGGAAGTTCGTTCAGGAGGCATTTGTGATTTGTAATTTGTAATTTGTAATTGGAAAACCCGCCCCAGCGATGGGTTCAATTACAAATTACCAATTACAAATTACCAATTTCCAATTCCTACGCTCTCGACAAATACGTGCCTTCCGCCGTGTCGACTTTGATTTTCTCGCCTTCATTGATGAACGGCGGCACCTGCACCACGAGGCCGGTTTCGGTCTTCGCCGGCTTGGTCACACTCGATGCGGTTGCGCTCTTCAGGCCGGGTTCGACTTCCGTCACGGTCAGCACGACGGTCTGCGGCAACTCGATACCCACGGCCTTGCCATCGAAAAACTCCACCTTGATTTGGAGATTCGACGTCAGGTAATCCACTGCGTCGCCGAGCGTGTCGCGGGTCAGGTGGGTCTGCTCGTAATTTTCGGTGTCCATGAAGTAGTAGCTGTCGCCATCGGAGTACAGAAACTCCATGTTGACCTCATCCACGTTGACTTTCTCGATGGGATCGGGCGAGCGGAAACGGTGCTCGAACATGGCGCCGGTACGCAGGTTGCGCAGCTTCGCCTGGATGAAGGCGCGCAGGTTGCCCGGGGTGCGGTGATCGACGCTGAACACGGAATGCAAGTCATTGTTGTGCTTGATGATCATGCCGGGACGGAGTTGGGTCGCTGGAATCGACATTGCTGGTTTACATCTCCTTCACTCTGCTAGGAATTCTGGGCAGCGGGGCAGGTCGCCAAGGCTTCCACCGCACTTGGGATTTAACAGTTCATATTTTACACAGGCGGAGAGGTTGTGGGAACCGGGCCGTTCTTCGGTAGTGGGTCAGTCGGCCACTTCGATTGAACGGTGGTCGGTGTAAAGGGATTTATCAACAACAACGTTTTCGAGTCGGCAATTAAGCACAGGGCGAGTCTTCACTTCCGGACTTATTTCAAGCCAAGCTCGCCATTGTACTGTTGGGTAACCCCGTAGCACTCACAGGCGGAGTCTTCGAGTTTCTTGCGGTTCACGATCTTCACTGCGCCACGGGTGTACTCGATGAGCTTCTTCTTCTGCAAAACACCAGCTGCCAAGCTCAGGCTAGGCCTATCTGTCCCTAGCATCGTTGCGAGAAAATCATGGGTGATGGGCAGCGATTCCGAATCCACTCTGTCCTGAGTCATTAGCAACCACCGTGCAAGGCGGTGCTTAATATCGTGCAGCCGATTACACGCGGCTGTTTGTGCAACCTGCATTCCCTGAACTACTGCATACCGACTCAACATCAATTGCAGGTGCGGAGCGGATTCCAAAGTGCTTTGCAAAGCTCCGACCTCTACCCGAAACCCATCCCCCGTGATTTGTACCACCGCCCGCATCGGGCTCCTGCTCAGGCCAACCGCCGCCGGTGTTCCTGTAAAGCCTTCATTGCCAACGATGCCGGCTTCGGCGGTTTTTCCATCTTCCATTACGACTACAAGAGAAATCAAACCTCGGTTCGGGAAATACGCAAATTCCAGCTTTCCACCCGCCTCGTGAAGGACTAGATGGTTTGGCAGGTTGACGTATTCGAGATGAGGACGAAGTGAGCGGTAGTCGCGATCGGAGGTCGATAGAAGGATTAGATTGCTGACGGGCTTCCCTGCGGCATTCGTGCGCTCGCCGGACTGCACGACTTGGAGATCTTTGCGTGCCACAAACCAGAACCGAAAAACCTTCCCCGATGCGGGAGTGAACTCGCCCTCGTGGTCTGCGAAACAGGAACTCTGCCGATTCGCACGACTCGGAAAATTATACAGTGTTTGCTGTTTCCGCCAACAACCATAAAGGCTTTTGTAGGGTACCCTACATTGGCTTTACCCCTGCTACGCGCAAGCATCGCGACGCACTAAACGTGACCCACAGTTAAAGCGATTCCGCTCACTTCAAACGAGGCCCCCGAAATCAGGCGTTCGCACGAACAAAACTTTTCCATCTATGTAGGATGCCCGACAGAAAATCCAAATCGGCGCATGTAAACTTCGCCCATCCTTATTATGCATCTTCCTTATGCATCTTCCGCCACGCCCAGATTGGGTGACGGTTTTCTGCTGCAATCAGGCAGTACGCCGCTGCGAAAAGAACCGTTAATAGCGAACCAGAACGTTTCGTCCCTTGACAGCAAGCGGGTACTCGTTGGGGCGCAGCGACAGAGGCGGCCATGAGCCGGAAGCTGGTATGGATTGAGCAGCAGCGTTTTCGGGGTTTTGGTTGCTCCGAATGTGGCTGGCGATTCAAACCTTCTAGTGCGCCCACCGGCGCATCTTTCGATGAAATGATGCGCAACTTCGAGTTGCAGCGCGACAAAGAGTTTACATCCCATGTTTGCGCCGATCACTCCGAAAGGGTTAGGTAGTACCAGTGCCGAGCACGTATTGCGCCGGGCGCCTCTCGGGATTGCGCCTGGGTCACGGCCCACTCTGAAACTGACCCGGTACCGCTCGCCCACATTCTGGCATGTCCTGGCGCGGAAGACCTGCCGGCAGTTATTGGTCTAGAATAGAGAATGGAGCTGATTGGGAGGTTTATATGCGCATTGGAAAATACGAGAGTTCGGACGGTATGGTCGGCACCGCAGTCACTTTTCTGCTGATCGGGCTTGGCGTCGGCGCCGCCCTCGGTCTGTTGCTCGCTCCGAAGAGCGGGCGACAGCTGCGAAAAGACCTGCGGCAATCCTGCGATGACGCCCTGGAAACCGTCTCCGACTGGACGGATGAAGCGAAAGGTCGTTTCGAGAAAGCGGTCGAAAAAGGCGCCGATTTCGCCGACGAACTGCGGACCAAAGCCGAGCCGCTGAGCGATTTGCTGCGCCGCCCGTAAGTTGCGGCCCACGCTCGCGCACAGAATCATCACCGGTAGCGACGACGACGCCTGTACTTTGCTCACGGCGGTCTGCTCACGGCGGGGTCGTCGGCCGGTCGTCGTTTGTCGGTAGTCGTTGGTCGTTGGCAAACCCGGGGCTTACGGTTCGGGCTGAGTTTCGTCCTCAAGCCTGCGCTTCTTTTTGTGCACCTTCCGGATGACAATGCCCATCGAGAACCGGAAGTTGTCCTGCTTCTGCTTGCCGACAAGCGGAAACGCGGTGCCCGTCTGCAAGTAATCGGCCTTGAACCGCAAGGCGAAACGCGGATTGATTTTGTAGTCGGCGCCGACGCCGGCCACGAGCGCCCGGCCGGTGCCGACTTCGGTGACGAGAGGACCTGATTGAGGAGTCGCCACGCCCCGCGTGCCCTGATGTCCGTACATGAGCTCGCCAAACGGCGTCCAGCGTTCATACTTGCGGCGGGCAAATTGCGCGCCAAAAAGAAAGTTGTACTCTCGCGTCGCCACGTTGAACGTGGGAGACGGCGTCGGCTCGTAGAACTGACCCGGTGGAAATGGCGCCGGCACGGCTGACGGGATCTTGGAGGTTCCGAAGTATTGGCCGCCCTCCACCACGAACCCCAGCCAACTGGTCGCGTTCGCACCCAGAGAAGCGTCCCAACCCTCTAGCCCCGCCCAGTGTCCGGCGTTGAAAAGACCGGCCTCGGCGTACGAACCGCCGCCAAAGAATTCGAAGCGCGGATACTGAGGCGCAGGCACGGGGTTGGCGGTTGGAGTTGGAATCGGAGCTGGCTCGGGGGCTGGCGCTTGGGCCGGAGCTTGATTTGTAGTGGGAGCTGGAGTTGGGGCCTGCGTTGGAGCCTGCGCCCACGTCATCACACACAGCGCAGCCACGCCGGCCAAAACTCCCGGGTATTTCCTCACGATTCCTCCTTGAAATGCAGTTGCCAGCACCCAGTTACCAGTCCGTAAGCGCCTCTCTCCTGCCTGCGCCGGACACTCAGTGCGCCCACAACATCTTCCGTCTCGACACTGGGTACTGGGTACCGGCTACTGAGTACCGTGTTAGATGCCAGCAGCCGGCACTTGCCCGCCTCGATATCCTGAAATCACACGTCAAAATTTTCGACCAGCAGCTTTCCCACCCGCGCCGCCATCCAGCAATTCTGGTCTCGATGATTGTGCACCGAAATGCCCTGCCCAATCTCCCGGCAGATGGCCATCAGTTCGTAGAGGTCCGTTTTGTCGATCAGGATGCGCGTGTAGTGCTGCCGGTCCCCGCTCAAATAGGGCGCGAGACTGGCTTCTTCGACGGGCATCTTCCCGAGCAAGGAAAGGATCTCCTCCTTTTTATCGAAGGCCGATGCGGGAAACGCGCGAAGATTCCTGACCAAGTCGTCGATGGGGAACCGCGGCGCTGCTTTCAGCTCATTCATGGATGTATTCGACAAACTATTGAGTATACCGTGTGTGGCAGGGAACGCTCATGCCCGTAGCCCGGTTGCTAGACCGGATTCAGCGGTGCTGTACCCCGCTCGTGTAGGGACGGGCGCCCTCGCCCGTCCAAGCCGAGCGCACCGGGGCCCCCGTCAAGCCCGGTGTTGGCTTGATGGGGGTGGAGTAGCTCGGCAGCTGCCTGCGCTCACCGCAACTCTGGATTCGCTATAGATCCGGGGCTGGCGGAGGCGGCCAGCCGGGCATCCTAAGTTTGGAACGAAATGGGGTCGAGCGCCATCTAAAGAATTAGCGGAAAAAGAGATCCGGGCGGCTGAGGGCAATCGGCAAACTGGCGCGAACTTTGACGTGCGCCGACACGAACAGTAGTCGGCGTGGTATACTTCTGAAGTTTGTGCGCCTCGCGCACAACTCCGTAACGACTCCCACCGCTGAATAATTTGGCGTCCGCGAACCGGCGGCGCCTTGAGGATAATCTGGCTTGGCACTTGATGACAAGTACGACGACATAAAAAAGCTGATCGACGCAGGCAAAGAGAAGGGATATCTGACCTATGA
>JBEKAF010000124.1:0-5696 GCA_050018355.1 Terriglobales bacterium
GACGATCCTGCGCGCGCCGCGCAGCAAGCCATTGACATCGCGGTTCGGCACAGGGTTATCGCTAGCGACGGCTCCGAACTAACGGTTGAAGCGAACACCATCTGCATTCACTCCGACACGCCGGGCAGCGTAGCCATTGCACGCGAGGTCAATCAGCGGCTCAAAGCAGCAGGCGCGCGCGTGCAAGGCTTGTCGTGATGGGCCGCGTTGGGAGCTTCTCAACCGCCTACAGGTTGGGAGGCGAAATAACCTGCTCGCTGCCATCCGGGAACAAGACCTTCACGCTCGGTGGACCAGAGGAGCACCACTCCCCCGCGAGCAGTTCGAGCGGCATATCGTGACCGGGATAGAGACGCGTTGCGAGTCGCTTCAGTTTTGCAATGGATTGGCTCGCCAACTCGGCATCCCAGACTGGCGGAGCCGTGGGGCCATTCAGATCCCAGCGGCTCTTCAGGGCGTCGCCGCAGAGGATTTCCTTACCCATCGACAGAGCAATGCAGCCGGGCGTATGTCCGGGCACATGTATGACCTGGACGCCATCTTCTAGAGCAGTCTCGGCAGAAATCAAGCGCAAGCGGCCATGCGCCCGCAACACCGGCGTGTGATACCGGAGCACGGCCCCGTCTGCCCCGCGGGAGTCCGCATACGCGATCTCGCGCTCATGCACGATGATTTCGGCATTGGGGAAGAGGTCCCAGTTGGCCGCGTGATCGAAGTGCAGATGACTCAGCACTACGAAATCCACAGCTTCGGGTGCGACACTGAGCTTGGCCAGCGAGTTGATGACGGTAGCACGCTCGTTGTAACCGGCGGTGTCGAAAAGCAGCCGCCGCCCACTTGCGGTGGTTACAAGGTAGCAACCGCTCCAGCCAAGGAAGCCACGGCTGCTTTTCCCGGGAAAGCCACTAAGCAGCATTTCGATGTGGGACATGAGAAGCTCTTTCCTATCTGGTGTTGCGAGTCATCCGCCAGCTGCGCTGGTCGTGCTTCAAGAACTGCCTGAGGCATGACGCGGAAGTTCGTCAGCCCATCGCATTCATAGGTGTGCAGTTGGGAAGCTTCGGTAATCAAACCCCTGCCAACGATCGCGCGGAATTGGCCGAGGATACGCGCTTCCATGGGGTTCTCCTCGCCAGGCGGTAATGAGCCTGGTGGGTACTTTCAAGAGGCTACAAAGATCGACTGGAATCCTATACCAAAATGCCGATTTAATGGAGGCGAGCTTCCGATAGCCCTTTGCCTTTATGTCCGAGAGGTGCACGAACACGTCCCGCCGGCGGCCATCCTCGATCGTGATGAAGCCATAAGCCCTTCTGCTCGTTGAACCCCTTTGCGCTGCCTCTTGTTCTTCCGTTGCTGCTTATTTGGAAGCTACCTCGCCTTCGTTTGGTGTACACTTCCGTAGATTTTCTTCCGATTTTCCGCAGATAGCCAAGAGGCATCACCATGGACACTACTTTCAATTCAACTACACCTCCCGCAAGAAAGCAGGGACATGCCGCGTGGTTTACGGAGTTATCGCCGCCAGAGCGAAGCACCTTTATCGCTACCTTTGGCGGTTGGGCGCTCGACGGCATGGACGTGATGGTGTACAGCTTTGTGATCCCAAGCTTGATCGCGGCATGGCACATCACCAAAGGTGAAGCAGGTATGCTGGGAACGGCGGCGTTGCTGATCTCCGCCGTAGGCGGCTGGCTTGCCGGACTACTGGCGGATCGCTTCGGACGTACTCGAGTCTTGCAGTGGACCATCCTCTGGTTCGCGCTGTTCACCTTCCTGAGCGGATTCACCAACAACTTTTGGCAATTGCTCATTACCCGCGGATGTCAGGGCCTGGGCTTCGGCGGGGAGTGGGCTGTCGGCTCGGTGCTGATGGGCGAGACGATTCGCGCCGAGCACCGTGGCAAAGCCGTGGGCACCGTGCAGGGTGGCTGGGCCATCGGCTGGGGAATTGCCGCGATATGCTCGGTCGCGTTGTTCTCATGGCTTCCCGCTGGCCTCGCCTGGCGGGCCATGTTCTGGATTGGCATCCTGCCCGCGCTGTTGGTCTTCTACATTCGGCGCCACGTTCCCGAGCCTGAGGTTTACACCCGGACGCGCCAAAAGCTCGCCGCCGGCGGCGACAAGCCTCATTTCCTCGAGATCTTTTCTCCGTCGATGCTGAAGATCACTCTGTTGACATCGGTACTGGGGGTGGGCGTCCAAGGCGGCTACTACGCGATCACAACCTGGCTGCCAACGTATTTGAAGACCGTGCGGCATCTTTCGGTCCTGAATACGGGCACGTACATGATCGTCATTATTGCCGGATCCTTCTGCGGCTACCTGACCGGGGCGTATCTTGCCGACGGCATCGGACGCAAGAAGGCCCTGATTCTGTTCGCCGCCTGCTGTGCCCTGACGGTCACGGCCTATACCTATTTGCCCATCAGCAACGGAATCGTGATGCTGCTGCTCGGCTTTCCTCTCGGGTTCTTCACCTCCGGCTCCTTCAGCCCGGTCGGCGCGTTCTTCACCGAACTGTTTCCCAGCCGCCTGCGTGGCTCGGGTCAGGGCTTCTCTTATAACCTGGGCCGGGGGATTGGCGCCCTGTTCCCGACGCTGGTCGGCTTTCTCAGCGCCCGACTCTCGCTGGGCAAAGCGATTGCCATCTTTGCGGTGTCAGCTTATGTCGTCATGATCGTGGCAGTACTCCTGCTACCCGAGACCAAAGGCAAAGAACTGCGCGTCTATGAATAGTAAAGAGGGGAATAGCACCGAAGGCGAGGCGGCTATCCCGGTTTGCGCGGCTCCTAACCCCGACCCTGGCAGGCCGAAGGTTGCCGCCCCACCCAACGCATGGGATTGCCACGCGCACATCTTCGGTCCGGTGGAGCAGTACCCTTATATTCCGGGACGCAGCTACACCCCCCCACAAGCGAGCATTCAGGCATACCAGCGGATGTTGAGCGCCCTCGGACTGGATCGGGCCGTAATCGTCCAGCCGAGCGTTTATGGTACGGACAACCGCTGCACCTACGACGCAGTGGCCGCCTCTGGCGGCAGGTGGCGTGGCATTGCGGTAGTGGGCGCCAGCACGAATATGCACGCGCTGCGGCGGTTGCACGACGCGGGATTTCGTGGCGTACGAATCAACCTCCTGTTCAAAGGAGGCTTGGCGATGGAGATTCTTGAGCAGGTCGCCCGGCTGATCGCGCCGCTCGGCTGGCACTTGCAGTTGCTGGTTGATGGCCGCGACCTGGCGGAATTGGCGCCGCGACTTCGACGTCTGCCGGTCCGCTTCGTCATCGATCACATGGGACACATGCCCGCGCAACTGGGGCTGGGGCATCCGGGATTTACGGCCCTGCTCGCGCTTGCACGGGAAGGCAACTGCTGGGTGAAGCTCTCCGGCCCGTATCGTATCTCCGCCAAGCCTTACCCGTATGAGGATGCCGCTCCGATTGCGAAGGCGCTGGTCCAGGCTGCGCCACAGCGCATGGTATGGGGAAGCGACTGGCCGCATCCCTCGTTCCAAGGCGCGATGCCGGTCGATGCCACTCTCCTCGATTTGCTGGCGAGCTGGGTTCCGGAGCCGCGGACACGGCAGCACATTCTCACAACGAATCCCGCGGAGCTGTATGATTTTGCAGGCTGACGCCGAAGAGTAAGAGAATAAGAACGAACCACCGAGAGCACGAAGGAGCGCGTCACCCCCTACGATGAAAGGAATTCGCGACGTGTGGCGAACTCCGGCTCGGGGTGGATATGGGTGTGACCCGGATGATGCAGCTTGTGTGCCACGTTCACCTCTGCTATGACAAGTCGCGGCAAGATAGCATGCGCGGTACAGCCCATGCAATCGAGTAGGTCCGCTACCACTTCCCGGACAACTGCCCGAAATTACTCCCCCCGGTAGTCGCGAAGGGCAGAGCTACCCTGTAAGGATTCCCACTGGGCGAGTGACGGGCCAGTCGGACGCGATCTTCGAGTTTGCGATGCCAGCGGAATGGTTTGATAATGGCCTGATCGTCAGGCACCTAGCCAATGAAGAAACTTCCGCGAAAGGCTCGCAGCCGTACGGGAAAGGCGGATGGGGTTTCGGCCCACCGGGGGTCAACCGAGGAAGACCGGCGCCGGCCTCGTTTCTCGAGTGAGCTTTCCGTGCTTTACGAAGACGATGCCGTGGTCGTTCTCGACAAACCGGCCGGACTTCTGGCTGTGCCGATTAAGGGCTTCGATACTCCGTCCGCTTTGTCTCTGCTGGTCGCAAAACTCAAGCTGAAGAGACAACGAGCCTTGGTCGTGCATCGCATCGATCGTTTTGCCTCCGGGGCTCTGCTGTTTGCGAAGACCGGTCCGGATCGAGATGCGCTGGTGCGACAGTTTCTCGCTCATACTCCCGTAAGGCAGTATCTCGCGGTACTGCGCGGCCGTCTCGGCGTTGAGGCAGGGACGCTCGTACACTATTTTCGACGTGAAGGAATGTTTCAACAGTTGCGCACGGCGAGAGACCCCCAAGCGGCTCGTGCCGAACTTCGATATTCCGTCGAACGCCTTTTTGCGGATGCTTCGCTCGTCCGGGTTGAGCTGGTGACAGGATTGCAGAATCAGATCCGAGCGCAATTTTCGGCGATGGGCCACCCGGTTATCGGCGATAGAAAATACCACCGGGAGGAATCGTCGGAGCAGCTAATTGCTCGCGTTGCCCTTCACGCCGCGTATCTTGAGTTTGTCCATCCGCGCTCGGGAAAGAGCGTCTCGATCGACTGCAAACTTCCCCCCGATTTTCAGCATTTGGTTCGAGAATTGTCGCGATCAAGCCGTGCGCGCCGGTGAGTCCGGGATCCGTCTGGTGATCGAGACCAGGATTGCGCCCGAGTGACGGGCAACCCGGAAATTAAATCCTCAACTGTTGTTATCAGGCGATAGCACTCACTGAGAATTTCTCCACTGTCGGCCCGTCAATGAGTGATACGGGAATTTTTCGCCAACAATCACCAATGTGAGCACACTGCCGGTTTCCGGACGGGGAGAAGTACTGAAACCAACTCAACTTGCAACAAAAGCACGAGATCTCAGGTTTGCACATTTGGGGCAGTGACACTCATATTTCGCATCCCTTGGATGTGTCGTATGGCCGCATTTGTTGCATATGTATCTGCCGTCCACATGGGCAACCATCGGTCGGAACTCAACGCCTAATATGCAATAAGGGCAGCGCACTATGCCTTTCATCTCCGTGTCCTCCTTTGAGGTCTGTTTGGCGTGCAGACCGCAACTCATTCTCAAGGCTCTCGAAGCGGCGCGGGGACTGTTCACACAAGTCTACCTGGTGCGCTCAGTCGGATTGATAGTGTAGAAGTCTGTGTTGAGTAGCTTTTTACGCTGGTCTCTCAGAGCATGTAAATGGCCCGATTGTGTCAACGGGGGAGCACAATTTGGGTATGACCTCCTACTCGGCTTTAGCCGCCCGGTGCGAGGCCACAGGAATAGCGGGCTTCTTTTACTCCCTGTTGAGAGCAGCCCTTCTCACCATCAATGGGATTGTTGGTGAAATGGCGATGTTTGAGCGCCGTGGTAAACCGGCATAGGGATATTTACTTGACGCCACCAGGCCCAACAGGTTGTGATTTGGTCAAAATTGCAAACGGGGCCGGATTCACCTGGACAGCCTGTTGAGCCAGTCGATAGAACAACTTCCCTCGGGATGCTGA
>JBEKAF010000125.1:0-5679 GCA_050018355.1 Terriglobales bacterium
GTAGGTGACGAAATAGACACTTGTGTCAACGACACTTGGGTCACCTTGAGCGAAGGCAGTCCCCCCCAACATCAGGGTAATTGCCAGTAGTGGAAACAGCAACAATCCGAGCTTTTTCATTTTTTAATCCTCCTGGTTTTTGTAGCGCCTGGGGCTTGGGGGAGGAGGAGCTCTGGGTGCTTAAGGCACACTCTTAACCTTTCCTGAGTTCTTTACAAGTATCCACGTGGCTTAGCCTAAAATACTAAGTTTGGAAGCTGCTACTTATGGAGTAGTCTTATGGAGTAGTTCCACAACCCGGCACATACGGCAGAGCAACTTTGGGGAGGTGGGGTGAGCCTGAGCCATCGGGCTAGTAACTCGGCTCCGTGTACCCGCCGTGTACCTCAGTTTCGCGATTCGGGCCCAAGGCGGGAAAGTTGTGAGGCAACTCCCGGCGAGCCCTGTTTGAATTGGACCGTTTTGGACCGTAATCGGCTGCCAAGTGCACGCCAAATTGAGGTTTATTGGCTGAGCGCATCGTTCGCAACGATGAGGTCGTCGGTTCGAGCCCGAGTAGCTCCACCATGTTTTCAGGCACTTAGACCAACCCCAAACTGCGAATCTGTTCCATTCTGTTCCAAAACTTTCAGGCTCGCCGGCCTGCCTCACAGTCCGGCTGCATCCCAGCGCCGCGCCGTGGCCGTGTGGGGCGATCCGTTGTATAAGCGCCGGAGCAATACTAGGCCACATCACGCCTCGGAAGCGGCGTGATGCGGCGGAGGAAAACTAGACCGCCGGATTCTTGTTTCACAGGGCACGGCCGATTGCGGGGGTAACGGAACTGGTTCGGTTCCGTTGAGCCGACGGCCGCGATCGTGGAACACCGGAGGGATGTACTCAGTGGAGATCTATGGGCGTGTACGGCGAGCGGTTTTAGTCGAGGGCAGAAGTCAACGGTCGGTGGCGCTGGAGTTTGGACTGGCGCGCGTGACGGTACGCAAGATGTTGGGGTATTCGATTCCGCCGGGCTACCGGCGGAAAGAACCGGCGAAGCGGCCCAAACTGGGGCCGTGGGTAGGCATGATCGACGCCATTCTTGAAGAAGACAAGAGCAAACCAGCCAAGCAGCGGCATACGGCGAAGCGGATCTTCGATCGACTGCGAGCGGAGCACGCGTTCACGGGTGGCTACACGATCGTGAAGGACTACGTGCGGGCCGCGACGCTGCGCTGCCGGGAGATGTTCGTTCCGCTGACGCACGCTCCCGGCGAGGCGCAGGCCGACTTCGGCGAGGCGCTGGTGATCGTCGGTGGCGAGGAGCGCAAGGCCCACTACCTCGCGATCGACCTGCCGCACTCCGACGACTGCTTCGTGCGAGCGTTTCCGGCGGAGACGACGGAAGCGTTTCTGGAAGGCCACGTTCAGGCTTTCGCCTATTTCGGCGGCGTTCCCACCACGATTCTGTACGACAACACGAAGCTGGCGGTGGCGCGGATTCTGGGCGATGGCACCCGGCAGAAGACGCGGGCGTTCTCCGAGTTACAAAGCCACTATCTGTTTGCCGAGAAGTTCGGGCGCCCGGCGAAGGGAAACGACAAAGGTAAGGTAGAAGGGTTAGTGGGTTATGCGCGGCGTAACTTCATGGTGCCGATTCCGCGGGTGAACAGTTGGGAGGAGTTAAACGAGCAGTTACTCGAACAATGCCGAGCACGGCGCATGCGGCGGCTGCGCGGCCACCAGGAGACGATCGGAGAACGCTGGGAGCGGGACCGGGCGGCGTTTCTTCCGCTGCCAGCCAGTGCGTACGAAGCCTGCGAAAAGCGTGTGGCGCGAGTCAGTTCGATGTCACTGGTGCGTTATCGCACGAACGATTACTCGGTGCCCACCGAGTACGGGCATCGCGACGTGCTGGTGAAGGGTTCCGCGCACGAGGTGGTGATCGTCTGCGGCAGTAAGGTGATTGCCCGTAATAGCAGAAGCTACGAACGCGAAGGCATGGTCTTCGATCCGCTGCACTATCTCGCACTGCTGGAGCAGAAGGCACGGGCCCTGGACCAGGCGGCGCCGCTGGCGGGCTGGGAGTTGCCCGAATGCTTTGCCCGTCTGCGGCGACTGTTGGAAGCGCGCTTGAACAAAGGGGGGAAGCGCGAGTACGTGCAGGTGCTGCGCCTGCTGGAAACGTTCTCCCTGCCGGAGGTCGAAGCGGCCGTCCTCGATGCGCTGCATCTGGGCACGCTTGGCTTCGACGCCGTCAAGCATCTGCTGCTGTGCCGCATCGAGCGGCGTCCGCCGCGGCTGGACTTGGATAACTATCCCCATCTGCCACTGGCCGACGTACAAACCACGCAGGCCACCGACTACATGGCTTTGCTGGTGACGCGATGAGCGACCTCGCCATGCCCTCTGGGAACGACACGCCCCAGGTGTTGCTGGAACATCACCTGAAGCAGTTACGGCTGCCGACGTTTCTGCGCGAGTACGACAAAGTGGCGCGCCAATGTGCGGCGGAGGGCGTGGATTTTCCGCGCTTTCTGCTGCGCCTGACCGAACTGGAGTTACTGGATCGGGAGCGGCGGGCCACCGAACGCCGCATCCAGCAAGCGCATTTCCCGGTGGTCAAGAGCCTGGACACCTTCGAGTTTTCCGCCATCCCATCGCTTAACAAGGCGCTGGTACTGGAACTGGCGCGCTCGGAGTTTTTACTGCGCCGGGAGAACGTGCTGCTGTTGGGCAACAGTGGCACGGGAAAAACGCACCTCGCGCTCGCCCTCGGCCTGTCGGCCTGCCAGAGAGGTCATCGGGTGCGCTTCACGACGGCGGCGGCGATGGTGCACGAGTTACTGGAAGCCAAGGACGAGAAACGGCTGCTGCGCTATCAGAAGCAGATGGCCAGTTACGAACTGCTGATCGTCGATGAACTGGGCTTTGTGCCGCTGTCGAAGTCGGGCGCCGAACTGCTGTTCGAGGTCTTTAGCCAACGCTACGAACGCGGCTCGACGCTGGTGACCAGCAACTTGCCGTTCCAGGAGTGGACCGAGGTTCTCGGATCCGAACGGCTGACCGGCGCGCTGCTGGACCGGCTCACCCACCACGTCCACATCCTGGAGATGAACGGCGAGAGCTATCGCCTGAAGCAGAGCAAACGCAAGCGAGGCTCGCCTCCGAACTCCTAATCCGCCCAGCACCCGCCTCGACTCCGCCCGGCTACCCGCTGAACCTGCCTCGGGGAGGAGGACGTCTTCCGCTCCGGCCTAAACGCGCCGCCTTTCAGGCGGCGCAGGCCTCCGCTCTAGACGCCCTCCTCCCCGACAATCCCCGATCTTCTACCAGTTCCTCTGGTCTACTTTTACTCTGCCCCTCTGGCTCACTTTTACTCCGCCCTTGACACGGCAGCAGCCCTAGTAATCATTTTGCCCTTTTCGGCATTAGCGACTACTCAGACTTTCACAAGACCGTTCAGCGAGCCGCCGAGGAGCTGAAGCCAAAATTGGACCGGGCAATCAGCGAAGCTGACACAGCAACAAAAAAGGCTCAGGACGCTGAGGGAAAGGCCGACGACGCCGTCAAGTCCATCAACGCGGCGACAGCAAAGTTGGGTAACAACATATTTGCCTGACCATCAAACAGGGCATCCGGGCTGGAATCCCAGACCGCGAATCAAATCGCGAACGCGAGCAAGCACGTTGAAGAGAGAGTGACCGAACTGGACAAGAAAGTCGAAGCTGCCAACAAGGGAATGCTGAAGGCCTTTTGCAAAATTGGCATCGGCCCAGCAACACTGCATTAAGACACTACCGAAAAAGGCTTCCGTCTTGACCTCCAGCCCAGCCGGGAGGACTTCCCCACCCGCGCCCCGCCCACGCTTGCTATTTACAAGGTCGTTCGTGCTCGTGAGCTTCTCTTGTTGAGCTGCTATTTCCAGCGCCCCGCGCCCGCCACGCGCGCCAACACGCGTACTCGCCCACTCGCATACCCCCAGGGGGTAGGGGGGAGCATTTTGCCCTCGTGTCGTATATTCCCCGGCCTTCATTGACTTGTCCGTTTCGCCCACGTAAGATTTGCCCCTAATGATCGGGCAGACCTCGCATCACCTCATCATCGAGGAGCTCGGGCGCGGCGGCTCGCGCGGAGAGGCCACAGTCCAGAGAGAAAGATCCGTCCCAGGTCTGTATCCCCGCAAGATACAAGCGCTCACCCGCTATCGCGTGGCGACTGCTGCCCCAACGTCGGCGAACGAGAAGGCTAGAGACACGTTCGGAAATTCCTGGCCATCGACTTCCACATAGGGATACACAAAGTAGTTCAGCGGCTTTCCCTGTTGTGGAGGGTTCAATCGCAGATCGCGGCCCATGCTGAACTGCATGCGGTTCACGTCGTGGGAGCCGAAGAAGTAGTCGCGCTTTTCCTGGTGCTTCCACGCCTCGGAAATGTCCACCGGAATCCAGCCTTTGCCATCGATCCAGAAATCAGACCAGCAGTGGTATCCAGCGATCTCGGCGGAGTGCTGGTCGGGCGGCAGCGGGAATCCGATCTCGAAGCGGGCCGGAATGCCTTGAGATCGCACCATGGCAATAAACAGCGAATGGAAGTCAGTGCAATTGCCCTTCTTCGCATCGCAGGCATAGAGCACATCGCCGTGGCCCCACCCGGTTCCCGTCTTGTCGTAGCGCATGGTGGTGAAGACGTAATCGTAGATGGCGCGAGCTTTGTCGAGCGGCTGCGTCTTGCCCTGTGTGACTTTGACGGCCAAATCAGCGGGGAGACCTGTGACCGGAACAAGGACGTCAGGTTTCAGGTCTTGCTGTTTTTCTGTGGCGGAGAGTGAGACGGCAACTACGTGCCGGGCGCTTTGCCCGAGCGCCACGCGCTCATGGCGGATCACATCATATCCCAAATCGAAGTGCAGTTCGGGCTGCGCCGAATTCGTCTCGGCATAGTAAATCTGGTTGGCGTATTTCGATTCGGCGGTCGGTTTCAATGGCAAATCGCCTTGAGCGGAGATGATTTTCACTTCTTGATAGGCGTCGGACTGGGCCGCCGGAATCCAGATGCGAACCTTTTTCCCCGCAGGGAGATTCCTTACCGTGAAGGCGTAATGAAATGTGAAGTGGCGGGAATCCTGGGTGAAGGCGGAAAGAGCGAAGGCGAGAAACAGCGACGAGATCACAAAGAGCTGGCGCACCATAGGCGGCGTCCTTTCAGGTTCTGAGAACTGAGAACAGGCAACTGAGAACTGGTTGGAAAACGACACACGGGCGTCTTAAAGGGAACGCCGTCAAGTAAAGCCGCGCTTGGGTATGCGCATGAGGTGAAGATGCCGGAAGTAAATTCGGCGATGCGGTATTTTAGCAGGCAGATAGGTGAATAACCTGCTCCTAACGGCCCCCCCCGCGAATCGGGGGCTACGGTAGGATCGAAGATTTCTTTGGGCTACTGCAGCTTCGCGTACTCCGCCTTAGCTTCTTTCAGGATGGGAATATCGGAGTCGGCGTCTTTTGTTTATGGTTCGTCGACAGTGGATGAGAGCAGCCACGCATCGGGGTCGTCGCTGCTGTTTACCGATAACTGTTGAAATCGCATTATAAAAGGGCGCCCTTTTAGAGTAGGTTGTGATCGTTCACATCACCACCTACAGAAAGGAGCACCCTCATGGATAGTGAAAAGTATATTGGGCTCGACGTTCATCAATCAACCATC
>JBEKAF010000126.1:0-5613 GCA_050018355.1 Terriglobales bacterium
ACCAGACTTCCGGCATACGCCTCGCGCTCGGCCGTGACTGTGGCCGTCCCGTGGACTTCCTCGAGGTGGACGGCAACGTAAGCCGGGAACATGCTGCGGAGTTGGAAGAGACGATCTGGAAGCATCTACCCGATCTGCGCCCGTTGCGTGCCGACCAATTCGGTGATTACAACTACGGCACTGAGGTGCGCCACAGCGATCCGCTGGCCCTCACGCAACTGCTCATCACTTATCACTTGCTGCGCGCCTACAGCAAAGACGCTCCGATCCCTTTTGCCCGTCCGATCGCCGCTCTCAGCCGATTGGAGTCGGTGCCGCTAGAGGCGGCGGTGGAGGTTGTCAGGGAAAAGTGAGGAATCACTATGAATGCTGATGTACCGCTCTCTCATGTGCGGAGAGCGTTGACCACCAACAAGGGCCAGCAAACCTCCGTTAACTTCAGCAGTTTCCACCCGAGTCGCAGCAGAAGGTCGTAGAGAAACTCAGCAGCCTATCGCAGTTAATCGTTGAAAGACTGAGGTGGGACTGCAGAGATAACCTGTACGGCGCTCGAACCGCGAAGGAACGCGAAGTCGAGCCCCGCGTTCATCGCCGGCAATTCTTTTGCGAGCTAAGGTATTTCCGCGCGTTAGGCGGACAGAAAGCGGACAAAATACTGGATGGTTTCCAGTCTGAGATTGAATGGAAAGGACTTAGGGAGGGTCTGCAAAACCTTTATACGTCTGTTCGATTCCGACCCGCGCCTCCAGCATTTTGCTGTGGTCAAAGGTTTTGGAAGTCAGACCTGTTTCCAGAGTTCTTCCCGCGGGTCCTCTGGGTTCAGCTTGGCCAACTCTCGCAGCAGTTCTTTCGTCTTTTCGTCGCGGGGCATGGGGACGGCGATCTTCACCTCGACGATTTCATCTCCACGGGCGCCTTCTTTGGTTGCTGACGGCACACCTTTTTCGCGTAACCTCAGCTTCTGGCCGGACTGCGTGCCTGGAGGAATCTTCAGCATGCTCCGGCCATCAATGGTGGGCACTTCAATCTTCGATCCCAGCGCCGCTTCTACCACCGTCACCGGCACCGTGATGTGGATGTCGTCGCCCTCGCGGCGGAACAGTGCGTGCTCGCCTATGCGGATGATGACGTAGAGATCGCCGACCCCGCCCCCCCGCAGTCCGGCATTGCCTTTGCCCGCGATCCGAATGCGCTGCCCGTCGCGGGTTCCGGCCTTGATGCGGATCTCGAGCGGATCGGTGCGCTCGACACTGCCTTCGCCGTGGCAGACCGTGCAGGTCGAAATATTCTTGCCCGTCCCATGGCATCGCGGGCAGGTGACGTTGAACTTCATCCGGCCGCCCATCTGTTCGACTGTTCCCTTGCCATGACACTGCGGACATTGCCCCGGAGCTTCGATGAAGCCATTGCCGTGGCAGTTTCCGCAGACATCGCGCCGGGCGATATTGAGCTTCATCACCCCGCCACGGATCGCCGTCCAGAACGGCACGTTGACCTGGTACTCAAGATCGGTGCCCGGCTCCGGGCCCTGCTCGGCCGCCTCTCCGCGTCCGCCGCCACTGAAAATGCTGGAGAAGACATCGCGGAACCCGCCGCTCGTGCCGCTCGACGCCTTGCGTCCGCCAGCGCGTGCGCCTTCGAACAGATCGGAAAAGTCGAAGCCGCCGAAATCGACGTTGCTTTGTCCACCGGAATGGCGGGCTCCCGGGAAGCCTCCGGAAAAGTCGCCGGAGCCGGGCTGGCCGCCGCCGCGCGCGTAGGCCTCCGCCGTCGCCGGATCGATATTGTCGGAGTAGAACCCGAGCTGGTCGTAAATCTTCCTCTTCTTCGGATCGCTGAGGACGTCGTTGGCCTCGGAAAGAGTCTTGAACTTTTCTTCTGCGGCTTTGTCGCCGGGATTGACGTCAGGATGATATTTGCGCGCAAGTTTGCGGAACGCCTTGCGGATGTCGTCGGCGGAGGCGGACTTTCTTACGCCGAGAACGCCGTAATAATCTTTGGTTGCGGTGGCCATGGTCAGCTGTCAGCTCTCAGCGGTCAGCATTCAGCCTCACATTGTAGCGCGTGCGTGTATGGCGTCCTTCGGCTCCGCCCAGGATGGCACGCCTTGAATCGTTGCTCATGAATCAGAATTCTGAGAACCGAGAACCGGTTCCTCAGTTCACCACTTCCTCCTCTTGTTCATCCGCCGACACGGCGAACGCCTCAAATGGCGAAGCATCCATCGACACGGGAATCCGCTGCACTCCCGTCGCGGTCGGCGCGAAGCAATACCAGCGCCCCTCTTCCGGGATGAAGTTCACAAAAAACATCTGTCCATTGACTTCGAATCTCAATTCGCTTTCCTCTTTCCTGGGCCCGGGATGACAGGTCGTTAAGTGTGATGCAAATTGGGGGCATTGGCGACCCCACTGAAGTGCCACTCGCCAAAAGCCGGCAAGCGAGATCCCTCGCTACGCTCGGGATAACGGCTGCGGGCTCCCGCTCTGCTCACGCCCGCAAAGCGCCGTCACTTCTTGTCTTCCACATCCACGTACTCGGCGTCGATCACGCCTTCGTCTTTCTTCTGGCCCGCGCCGTTGCTGCCGGACGCTGCGCCCGACCCATCGGTTGGGCCCGCTCCGGTCGCACCCGGTGCCGTGCCAGGAGTTGCCTGCGTCGCCTTGTACATCTGCTCCGCCAGCTTGTGCGACGCCGTGGTTAGCCGCTCGCGCGCCGAATCCATCTGCGACTTGTCGCCGCTTTCGATGGCCTTCTTCGCGTCCGCCAACGCGTTCTCCACGTCCCCGCGCTCCGTGCCCGAGATCTTGTCGCCATGCTCTTTCAGCATCTTCTCGATGTTGTAGACCATCGAGTCGAGCTGATTCTTGGCCTCGATCTCTTCGCGCCTGGTCTTGTCTTCGGCCGAGTGCGCGTCGGCTTCCTTCGCCATGCGCTCGACTTCTTCCTTCGACAATCCCGAAGACGACGTGATCGTGATCTTCTGATCCTTGCCCGTGGCCATATCTTTCGCGGTCACGTTCAGGATGCCGTTCGCGTCGATGTCAAACGTCACTTCGATCTGCGGTATGCCCCGAGGCGCCGGCGGCAGACCGGTCAAATGGAACTTGCCCAGGGTGCGGTTCTGCGCCGCCAGCGGACGCTCGCCCTGCAGCACGTGAACTTCAACTGAAGTCTGACTGTCGGCTGCCGTCGAAAACGTCTCCGTCTTCTTCGTCGGAATCGTAGTGTTCCGTGGGATCATTCCCGTCGCAACCCCGCCCAGCGTTTCGATCGACAGCGTCAACGGAGTCACGTCCAGCAGCAGCAGGTCTTTCACCTCGCCCTTGAGCACGCCGCCCTGGATCGCCGCACCGACCGCGACCACTTCATCCGGGTTCACGCCCTTGTGGCCTTCGCGTCCAAACAGTTCCTTTACGATCTGCTGAATGCGCGGCATGCGCGTCTGTCCGCCGACCAGCACCACTTCGTTAATTTTGCTGGCATCGATACCGGCATCCTTCATGCACTGCTTGCACGGGCCGACCGACTTCTGAATGATGTCCTCGACCATGGTTTCGAGCTTGGCCCGCGTCAGCTTCTTGACCAGGTGCTTCGGCCCGGAAGCGTCGGCCGTGATGAACGGCAGGTTGATCTCGTGCTCCATGGTGGTCGAAAGCTCGATCTTCGCGCGCTCCGCTGCGTCCCGCAGACGCTGCAAAGCCATCTCGTTGCCCTTACCACGCAGGTCGAGACCCTCATCTTTCTTGAACTCGTCAATCAGCCAATCCACCAGCCGCTGGTCGATGTTGTCGCCGCCCAGATGCGTGTCGCCATTGGTGGCTTTCACTTCGATCACGCCTTCGCCCACTTCGAGGATCGAAATATCGAACGTGCCGCCGCCGAAGTCGTACACGGCGATGGTCTCGTCCTTACCCTTGTCGAGCCCGTAGGCCAGCGCGGCCGCGGTCGGCTCGTTGATGATTCGCTTCACGTCCAGCCCGGCAATTCGCCCGGCATCTTTCGTAGCCTGCCGCTGCGCGTCGTTGAAATACGCCGGCACGGTGATGACCGCCTCGGTGACCTTCTCGCCGAGATAGTCTTCCGCCGCCTTCTTCAGCTTTTGCAGGATCAGCGCGGAGATCTCCGGCGGGGTGAACTTCTTGCCCTGCGCCATGATCGAAACATGGTCGCCATCGCGCTCCACCTTGTACGGGACCATCTTCATTTCTTCATTCACCTCGTCGAAGCGGCGTCCCATGAACCGCTTGATCGAGTAGACGGTGTTCTCAGGATTGGTGATGGCCTGCCGCTTGGCGACCTGCCCCACCAGCCGTTCGCCGGTTTTCGTGAATCCGACGACCGAAGGCGTGGTCCGCCCACCTTCTTCGTTCGGGATAACTTTCGGCTCTCCGCCCTCCATAACCGCTACGCAGGAGTTGGTGGTTCCAAGGTCAATTCCAATAGTCTTTCCCATAGCGCATCCTCCAAAACAAGATAAGTGCTTTAAAATCAGTGCAATGATGATTACGCTCTACACCATGCTATAACCTGAGCGTATCATTGTCAAGGTTTAGATGCGATGGCACAGTCTAGGGATGCGAATTGAACGCCTTTAAGTGCAGGCAGGGAGCAGCTACCCGAACGAGGAAAGTCCCCTCTTCCGCCAAGATCGCGGAAAAACGGGGGCGGCGCAGGGAGAGCAGGGAAACAGCCCTGTGCCTTTGACTATATGATTAAGAATCGGGACTAGCAAAGTAGGTGTGACGATGGCCATCACAAACCTATTCTCCAAGAGGCAAAAAGCATTGCGAAAAGAAGTACCGGACGTATATCAATATGACGTCATACCACCTCAGTTGCGTGCCCAAGTTGTCCACATTCTTCGCGACTTGTTTGGGTTCGTTGGAGACTACGACCTCAATGGTTGCCTGAAAACGTTCAAGCAAATTAGCGACATCCTTTGTCGTGAATATGGCGTTTTCTGCTTGTCTTCGAACGCAAGGGAGCATATCGACTCACAGGTGGTCGATTTTTTGCTTAACCGTGCTGACCACGAACAGGTCATTGACACGATTGAAACATCATTCAGCATCGCAAAATCTCGCATATTCTCGAATTCGCTAGGACCGCAGATCCCAAGCGAGAAGTTAGAGGATGCGATAGCCGAAGTTAATATCCGGTTTCGGGAAGGCGGTGTCGGCTACCAATACGAATCTGGGGAAATGATCAGGGTCGACTCGCAGCTAATTCACATTGCAATCGTTAAGCCTGCCCTGATGTTGCTCCGCGCCAAAGAATACGCCGGCGCAAACGCAGAATTTCTCAAGGCGTTCGAACACTATCGCAAGGGTGACACTAAAGAATGTTTAAACGAGTGCCTAAAAGCGTTCGAGAGCACGATGAAGGTCATTTGCAAAAAGCGCGGCTGGGCATTCAAACAAACTGACACTGCTAGCACTTTGATTGAGGTTTGCTATCAGAACGGCCTTATTCCGGCACTGATTTGACCTGCCCCCTATTTTTAGTCCACGGATAATGAGACTTTCTCCGGGTTTGGGTTCTCTAACACAGCCGTCGTAACTTCCTTCTCGCCGCCGTCGCGGCTGTGGAAAAGTGGGAAACGCGAAGCGT
>JBEKAF010000127.1:0-5507 GCA_050018355.1 Terriglobales bacterium
AGATGGCATCAGCGACCCGACGGCCAATCGGTTCCGTGTCGAGGACGCCTTGGGAGACGTCCAGGTTCCGGCCGTCCATGTTCCGACCGATCACGCGTCTGGGATGACTTACTCAACCGCGACTTTCGTACCCTTCTGGCCGCGGCTCGACAAGTGCTCAATACGGTCGTTTAGGATCTCCCGGACCGCCTTGAGGAACTCGACGCGTGAGCTTGCCAGGTGCTGTCGGGCAGCAGGCGAAATCCCCAGGAATTCCTGCACGGTGTCCACGATCTCGCGACACGGGCAGCGTTCATGAACGCCTTGTTCGCTGGTGGTTGACTGGCTATTCTCTGGCTTGTTCATAGTGTCTCCTTCATTTCGACCGTGAGGACCTTGCTCTCCAGGCGCGCCCGGGACGGCGACAGGGCTGTCATTGATCGCGGCAGCCCGATATGACGGCGGAAAGTACCGATCTGTACGACAAGTTCGTCGCCCTTCTTAAACAGCTCGATCTCGCCCTTGGTGGCGAAAGGCAAAAGAACACGAATCTCATAAAGCCCGTTCTGTTTCCCGAAAGTGTAGGGTTTCTCCGTTCGGGTCACGGCGGACGGATCTTCGTCCTCAGCATACAGCACTCGCGCGAGATCCTCTAGCCGCTGCTTGCCCAGTACCTCATGCGCGAACAACGGTACCTTCTTTACTGGCACGGGCGCAAAGTACTCCTCGATCTCATGCACCATCGCGTCCTGGGAGGTGTGCCACTCATTGAACCAGGCATCCATAACCTCCGCTGGGAGCAAACGGTTTACAACGACTGCGTCCACGGTGAGCCCATGCAGAGAGAAGTACACGAATGCCCGTTGCGTCTCCCGCACCACCATCTTCTCCGGATTGGTGACCAGCCGCACACTGGTGATCCGCGGGTCCTCCATCATCTCACCCACACCCTCCAGCTTCTCGAAGAGGTCCCGAATGTTGCCGAAGTAGGTGTCGGGCGGCAGTTCGAACGGCGCAACCCGGTTGGCGATGGGCCGCACCGCCTTGAGAAGATTACGCTGGAAGGGGAAGATGTGCTTCATGTACCAGGCAAGCGTTGTCGGCATGCTGATGAAGCGCATGGATTCTGCGGTGGGCGCGGCATCGAGCACGATGACGTCGTAACGCTGCTCGCGCCGGTATTGATTGATGTACATCATGGCGCTGAGCTCCTCCATGCCGGGCAGAATGGCCAGTTCTTCCGCCTCTACGCCGCTGATGCCTGTGGTGCGCAGCACGGAGCTCACATAGGAGGAGATTTCCTGCCAATGGCGCTTGATCTCTTTTTGGATATTCAGCTCCTGGACCGAAAGCCGATCATTGATCGGCAGTGGGTCCGAGGTTTGAACATGGAAGAGTTCGGTGTCGAGATCGAAAGCATCTGCCAGGCTGTGTGCCGGATCGATGCTCATCACCAGGGTCCGATAGTTCAGTTCCGCCAGTTTCACACCCGTGGCGGCGGCCAGGCTGGTCTTGCCCACACCGCCTTTTCCGCTGAACAGCAAGATCCTCATGTTCGTATTCTAGAACATTGGCAGCGCTGAGCCTGTGGCGAACAAATCACAACCCTCGTCGCACAACGTGCTATCCGCGCAGAAGTGGCGCTTTGTACTCATTGGGCACACTGCATCGCGTGAGATAGTTCCGGGTGGTCAGTCGGCAAACAGGAACTTGGCCCGCGCCGATATAATTTCAGCGTTACCGTGATCCCGGCGCTATGCGCTCTTTGACCGGCTACTTAAGAGCCACGAGGCAGATGTAACCGTGTGGGCCATGAAACACCCTTGTGGACTTGCTAGGCGAGTGGTCCATTTGATCGAGGGAGAGTCGCGTATACTGATTCGAACTTGACTCCCAAAGGAGAGAACATGCTGCGTAACACTTCGCTGATTCTATGCTTGGCGCTCGCCGTACTGACTATCGGCTGTTCGAATGCCCCCGCTCCACCTCCTGACACGCGCGCCGCCGATGTGCAAGCGGTCAAGGACGTCGAAGCAGCCTGGGTTAAAGACACTGCTGCCAAGGACGCCGACAAGTGGGCCAGCTACTTCGCGGAGGATGGCAGCGGGCTCTACCCCGGGGCCGGGATACTGAATGGGAAGGCGGCCATCAAAGCGGCGATGGCGCCGTATTTTGCGGATCCGAATTTTTCGCTGACTTTCGAGTCCACGCGCGCGATGGCCTCCAAGGGTGGTGACATGGTCTATTCGCAGGGCACCTACACCATGACCATGACCAACCCGAAGACCAAGAAGCCCATGACGGACAAGGGAAAATATCTGACGGTCTACACCAAACAGACCGACGGAAGCTGGAAGGCCGTCGCCGACACATTCAATTCCGATTCGCCCATGTAGGCTTTACGACGTAGCGCCGCGCTGGCTTTTGAGCACTACTGCCTCCCGCACCGTGGCCAGTACCTTCACCTCCTGCGTGAGCTGCTCGGAAACATCGGCTAGTGCCTTGCCGACCTCGAGTCCCAGCCCGGAAATCTTCTGCACTACAGCCTCGACCGCTATACCCTCGGCGGCTTGCCGGACCTCGGCCGCGCGCAGCCGCGCGGCTCGCTCTTTCTTGGCGTCTGCGGCCTCGCGCGCAGATTCCACCTGCTCTTGGATCTCCGCGAACTCCTGCTGGATTTCCGCCTTGCTGCGCTTTGCTCGCACGGGTGCTTTCACACCTGCGACAATGTGACAGTTAGGGGTTCCAGTCCCGAGGCGCCAGTGGTCTGCATTGGATTCCAAGCATGTACATACATGTGGGATATGTGTACATTAGGTGGTATCCTTTCTAATAGGGAAAGGGGTACTTTCATGGCTACGGCAAGGAGTCGATCGCACAAGCACTTTCAGTTGGATTCCGTGAAAATCAAGCGCGCCCAAAAAGCTTTGCGAGCGAAAACCGAGACTGAGGCCATCGAGCGTGCATTGGATTTGGCGATTGCCGAACACGAGAGCAATCGATTGGCTCTCGAAGCCACCGAGCGCTTTATCAAGAGTGGCATTGACATCAAGGACGTATACGGCACGTTGGGTGGTTAGATGCAGCCCGCCCTGTTCGACTCTTCCATTTACATTACCGCACTGCGGCGAGGAGACGATGCGGTCCTGGCGCTGCGCCGGTTCACTACTGATGCGCCCCTTTGGCTCAGTGCAGTGGTACTCGAAGAACTCTACGCCGGCACAGCCGACCGCGATCGTCAGGTTGTAGAACGCCTACAGCGAGATTTTGACAGGGCGAAGCGAATCCTGGTTCCGAATCTTAGCGACTGGACTCAAGCCGGCAGAGTGCTTGCTCGCTTGGCGGCCAAGTATCATTACGAAAAGATCGGGCAGGGACGTTTGACCAATGACGCACTGATCGCGATGAGCGCGGGGCGACTGGGCATCCGGGTGATCACAGCCAACGAACGAGATTTCAGCAGGCTCGCCGAGTTGCGCGCCTTTCAGTGGCAAGTGGCCGCACTTTAATACACATCAGGCCAGGCATTTTCTGCAAGACTGCTCCGCGCCCAATGCTCTGACAACTCCGGGGTAGACGTTCCCGCGTACGTGCGCAGTCTTACTCCTTCACACCCGCGATAACGTGACAACGATGGACTCCGGTCCCAAGCCGCGTGCGTCCTGCATCACGCGGAAAACGAATTTGATGACCTCCCGTCCGATTTCAATCCGCTGAACTAGCGTGCGGATTATGTCTCGACGGCGATGCCAGTCGGCGGTTGCCAGATGCGGCCCGACTGCGGCCGCGAGCTCGCGAAGACGTTTCGCTGCAAGTCGCAGGTGTTCCAGTTGGTCGGCATCGCCAGCATCAGCCTTTATCCTGCCGTCGAGCTCCGCGATGCGATTCTTGGTTCGAGCCATCCGCGATGTGAACTGATCTTTTTCAATCAGACCTTCTGTGAAACTGTCGATCAGTCGCTCCAGCGCGTGTTGTAGCTTGAGGCGCTGGGCCCTCAGGGTCTCGACATTTTCCAGCGAAGCGCCAACCCTGCCGTTACACTGACATTCATGCTCCAACCTCTCGGGGTGCGTTAGCAGATCACACATTTCGTGCCAGACGGCCGATTCCAGAAACTTGCCTTGAACCTGCGCATTGCTGCAAATGCGCTCGCCGCCAAACCGATAACCATCCGATCCACTGCATCGGTAGTAGCGAAAGTCCTTCATTTGATGGCCAGCGCCCATTTGATGAGTGGTCTTGCCGTAGTAGGCATAGCCACATCTTGCGCAGCAAGTGAGCCCCTGTAAGAGGTATCCAGGTCTTCGCCGCCCCAGGCGAGCCCGGCTCCGGTTCTCCTGTAGCTGTTCCTGTGTCGCTCGAAACAGTGCGCCGTCGACCAGTGCCGGAACCGATACGAAAACCCAGTCCTTTGGGTCGGCTGCAACTGGTGCATTGCTGCGCCGTGGTTCCGCCGGCTGGCCGCGCGCCGTCCGCGGTCGGGCCTTCTTCCCTCGCGGCATCATGTGCGTCTTTCCATAAGCGGCTCGACCTTGATACGCCGGGTTTTGGAGAATGTGCCACACGGCTTGGCGGGACCAGATTCGCTTTCCAGTCGCGGTCACTTCGCCCGCTTTCTGCAGCCGACGGCACACTTGGGCTAGGCTGCAGCGGTCCCGTCCGATCCAGGAAAAGATCTGTTGAACAATTCGTGCCTGCTCAGCCACCGGTTCGAATCGGGCCTGACCTCCGCCTTCCCGAACGGAGACATAGCGGTATCCGAATGGAGCGTTGGACATCACGTTGAGCGATCCGCTCTGTGCGGCATGCTTTTTGCCTCGTCGGCTCCGCTCCATGATCTTGGCTCGCTCGTATTCAGCGACGATGCCTTGCACCTGCAGCAGTAAGTCATCTTCTGGGCTTTGACCGAGAGGCCGGTTCAGGAACACCAACTCGACACCACAACGGCGCCATTCGTCGAGGAGAAGGACCTGGTGGGCATAGTTGCGGGCCAGTCGCTCAGGCGAGTGGACATAGATCCGGTCGATGACGCCGACAGTAGCTAAGTCGCGCAGCCGATCCAGAGCCGGCCGAATTAGGGTCGCACCACTGTATCCACCATCGACAAATTGTCGCTCGGGCGGCACCGGTGTGCCATCGCTTTGGGCGCGCTCGCTGAGCGCTGCTGTCTGACTTTCAATCGTGTGCGCGGTCGCCTGCTGTTCGCTGGAGACGCGCGCGTAGAACGCGGCTCGAATTGTTGTCATAGAAGCCTCCGAGGGGAGGCTGGGTGATCGGCTGGGCGCAAGCAAGCAGGGGTTTTGCTGGAACCGAAATCAACTTTGGAAGGGGAATCACAATGTCAGAAACGAGCACGCTTATTTCATGTACTGGACGAATCACGCGGGCGGAACTAGTGTCCCGTTTCTAACGCTTCGTTACAATGCCTAATCTTGCGAGTGATCGAGCGCGCGGAGGCAGTCCAGACGAAGGGTTGGGGAGCGCGGTTGCGGCGACGGATGTAATCGAGGATGACTCGGACCAGTTCG
>JBEKAF010000128.1:0-5450 GCA_050018355.1 Terriglobales bacterium
ATTAAGACGTTCGAAACCGCCACTCGCAACACGATGGACCTTGCCGCTGTCGCCCTCGCCAAAGAACTCTCGCACCTGCCGGTCGTGGCCGATCCGTCGCATGGCACCGGCAAGCAGAGCCTGATCGGGGCGGTTTCGCGCGCTGCGATTGCGGTCGGAGCGGACGGCATCATCGTCGAGGTGCATCCCTGTCCGGAGCGCGCGCTTTCTGACGGGCCTCAGTCTCTCGACATCCCCCAGTTCGAGCGCGTGATGCGCGGATTGAGTGCCCCTTTACGTCCCGTGCTCGCTCCCGGCCCGGCGCGGGCATAACAAAAGTCGTTGCGTACATACTCCGCACTACTTCCCTGTGCCTGACATGGGCAGATGCTGGAGTCGCTGTCGCTGTTGAAGAGAACAAAATCGCGCCGCGGGGCCCCCTTCTAACGCGGGATCATCTTGGCGTCACCGGTAGCTTGAAGGATCCCGCCAGGGTTCGAAATCGGGCCACTTTGTCCCAAAACAGGCTTCCCCGCCAGCCCGGCCTTTGTTTCAAATGAGTTACGGACCCTAATGCCCAATAGCTCGTTGCGCATCACGAGCTACGGTGATGATTCTCACTGCGCGCGGGTCGCGCGGCGAATAAGCTTGGCGCAGTATCCGACGTTCGTCTGATGCTGCACGTTTCGGATCGCTACGATCTTTGGCAGGACCTTCGGTAGTACCTTCCGCCTGGCACGAATTCTTCGTGCGCGGAAAGGAGGCTCGTCATGCTGCTGCTGTTAGGGTTGTTTCTCTTCCTGGTTGGGGCTTGCCTGATCCTGCTGCTGCCAGCGCTTTGGGGCGAACAGATTTACCACACGTATCGCGAGGGGCGGACGGTGAACTGTCCGGAGACGCATGCGCCGGTGTCGGTGCGGTTTAACGCGTTGCGGGCAGCGTGGAGCGGCCTGGTCGGCCCCCCGAAACTGCGACTGGCCGATTGCACGCGCTGGCCGGAGCGCGCCGATTGCGGGCAGGAGTGCATTCCCGATGCGGTGCGGACCAAGCCCGCGCCCTTCGTGGACCAGGTTCCCTGGCGAACCAGAAGAGTCGTGCATTTGCCCGTGCTGCTGGCAGGCGCGGCGGCGTGGGTGCTGGGCATGGCTTGGCACTCCGAATACCTGTTCCGGCCACGATGGATGATGGCGCTCGGATTGAGCGATCCACAGACGCGAGCCTTGGCACGAATGTTGGCGCCGCATCTGCTGAGCGTGGGTGCGTGCGTACTGTTCGCTTACGGCGTCGCGGGACTGCTGCGGTGGCTGGGTTCGCGTACGTTGACGCACGGCATCGAAGTGGCGGCTGCACTTTGGTTGGCAATATTCGCAGCGATTTTCGCGGCACTGATGGCGGTGACTTCGTCGCGGGTGGCGCCCGGGCTGCTGTGGATTGAGGGAGGGTATACTTTTCTGGGGGCGCTGCTAATCGGCGCGATCGTGGGCGGGGTGCCGCGGTGGGTGATTGTGGGGGACCCGGAAGAGCGTGGTGTAGAAGTGGGGGATGATGGGGCAGACGGGGTGGATGTGAGGTAGGGGTCCCTTCGACTGCGCTCAGGGTAGGCTCTTCGACTCCGCGAGAACTTCACTTCGTGAAGTTCTTGCTCCGCTCAAGAAGACAGGGAAAAAACAATTCAGGCTTAAGAGGGTCATTGGCGAAACATCGCCATTTCACCAGCAATTCTCAATTGAAAACGAAGGGGGCTGCCGCGTCTACGGCTGCTCAGAAATCTCAATCACGTTGCCTTCCAGGTCACGCATCTCGAAGTAGTGAGTTCCTTGGCGGTCTTGCTGAATATTTCAAACATTCACGCCCCGAGAACTCAAGACCTCTCTCGCCTTCTTGACGTTGGAAGCGTACAGCATCGGTGTCGTCCCATCAGTTGGTTTGCCACGAGGCCCCAACCAAGGTCCATCAACAATTACTGTAGGGGCGGAGAAAGAATTCTCACCTTCGCCTGATTTCGATCCCGGTGGCGCTCTGGCCGCAGCGTATTACGAGTCAAGAGCATGCGCAACAATCAAAGCAGGGGCGTGGTCTTCATCTTCTTCGATTTTGGACTCACTGTGTTTGCTCCCAGCCGCGACTCGTTTCGTCGATTTGTGGTCTGCCGCGAGGCTGGAATGTGGATAATGGAACAATTGGACGGCTTTTCACCGCTGTCCACGGGAAGGTGCCTATGCATCAGGCCACTTGTTCGATGAGCTACGAGAACATTTGCTTTGAAACAGAACAACATCTGGCTGTAGTCACTCTTAATAGGCCCAATCGCCGCAATGCCCTGTCGCTCGAGCTCATGCTCGAGTTGCTGGATTGTTTGGAGCGCATCGGCAAGGATAGCGAGCTGCGAGCTGTCATTCTAGCCGCAGCGGGGAAAATCTTCTCTTCTGGGCATGATCTGAGTGAAATGGTGGGAAAGGACATCAACGAGTACCGGCGAATCTTCGACGTTTGCTGCGATCTGATGACCAAGATCCAATCCATACCGCAACCTGTGATTGCAGAAGTCCAAGGAGTAGCCACTGCAGCCGGATGCCAGCTGGTAGCAACTTGTGACCTGGCAATTGCCGCCGAAGAGGCATCGTTTGCCACACCCGGGGTGCGAATCGGATTGTTCTGCACCACGCCCATGGTTGCCCTGAGCCGCGCGATCGGCCGCAAGCGCGCGCTGGAGATGCTGCTGACTGGCGATATGATCCCGGCGGCAACGGCGGCGGACTGGGGACTGGTAAACAAGGTAGTGCCAGCGACGTCCTTGCGCGAGGAGACACGCGCCCTTGCCCTGCGCATCGCCCAAGCCAGCCCGGTCACGTTGGCGATCGGCAAGCAAGCCTACTACACGCAGATCGACCTCGACCAGCCCAAGGCGTATGCCTACGCGAAGGAGATCATGACCATGAACTCTATGGCGCGGGACGCACAGGAAGGCATCTCTGCCTTCTTGCAGAAGCGGCCAGCGTGCTGGGTGGGCAAGTAGCACGTTTCGTGGTTGCTGGCGAGGTTTTGCCCGGCCAGGGGAACTGGCTGAAAAGGCAGAAAGGCTTTAGAGCGGACTCGCGGTGAACTCGGATTCTCACACGGCGCAGTGACCTGTATCACCGCATCGGAACTCGAAACGAGTATAATTCCTACTGAGCGACCAGCGAGAAGACACTGTCGCGCCTGAACACTGCAGCGGCGAAAAGACACTCCTGCATTGGCCACGATGTTCTGTGGCCCCCAATCATCAGCCTATTCGTGAGTTCCACCTCGAAGGGAGAGGTATGGCGCTCGAGTACCCACCCGTTTGCCCGTCATTCACCGTCAGCAGAATGGAGGCGTATCCTCGTGCTCCCGGAGGCAGCGTAGCAGGCCTCCGGGCAGGCCGGTCACGTGTCGTTGGTCTGCTTTCATGGTGGTGGAAGGGCGTCACATTATTAAAGGAGGTATTTTATGGCTGATCTATATACCTGCAGCTGCGGCAACCAAACCTGGGAAATCTTCGACACGGGCGTGCGCTGCACAGCGTGCGAGGCGGAGTATGTCACGCCCCACACGCCAGTGTCGGAATTCAATTCCGCGGTCACGCAGGAACTGGAAGAGGAACTGGCAGAGTGACCCTCCGCAGTCATACCGAGGTGTCACGTGATGTTTCTCCCCGACCTCAGGCAGAAGGAGCATCCACACTCCGGATGCCTGCAGGCAACATCGAAGCCGGAGATTGCGGCGTCTGACAGAATTTTTGCCGGCACTGTGCCTCCGGCTTCAGAAGGAGGTTGTCATGCCAACTGTAACTGCTCCAACACGCGTTAAACTGCAAAACATCCTGTTCGCCACGGACTTCACTCCATCCGCGCAATTAGCTCTGTCCTATGCCCTCGACCTGGCTCACAGCTACGATGCCGAGGTGTACTCGGTGAACGTGCTGCCGCACCTGCCGTTCGTCGAAGCGGTGCAGCCCGATCCAGAGCAAACCATGTTGTTGGCCAAACAACAACTGGCTGCCTTGGTGGGCTCCGAGTCGTTCAAGGGCATTCGACACAAGGAACTGATCGAGGAGGGCGAAGTTGCGGAAGTGCTCTCGAAGTTGGTCTGGAAGTATGAGATTGATCTCATCGTGATTGGCACCTGCGGCCGCAAGGGACTGGGAAAGCTGCTGCTGGGCTCGGTGGCAGAAGAGATCTTTCGCAATGCCGAGTGCCCCGTTCTCACCGTGGGTCCGCATGCTACCCGCTGGCCTGCCGATGGCAAACTGCGGCACATTGTGTATGCCACCGACTTCGGGCCAGAGTCGGTGCACGGTCTGCCCTACGCCATATCCTTGGCCGCGGAAAATCGGGCTCGTCTGACCCTCCTGCATGTGGCGCCAGAACCTACTGTCGCTCTGCCGGAGCCAGAACCCGGAACTATGCCCGTGGTTGACCCGAGCGAGGTGGCAGCTTCCACCGAGAAGCAGCTCCGCGCCCTGGTTCCCTACGGAACACAGCTTTGGCATGAGCCCGAGTACATGGTGGAATTTGGTCCCCCAGCAGAGACGATCGTGAAAATTGCTGCCGGGAGGGCCGACATGATCGTACTCGGGGTAAAACGGCCGGCGGCCCTGACCAAACACCTGGGCGCAGGCGTCGCGTATAAGATTGCCTGCGAGGCGACGTGCCCGGTCCTTTCGATCGGCGGCGCACATTTCCCCGTCTAGCGAGAAGGCTGGAGGACATCCGGAAAGGCATTACGTGGTTCTGCGTCGAGCAGCAATCCATCTCTTCGGATGTCCTCTTTTCTGTTGGGGCTGTGCCGGTCTAGCTGAAGCCACCCGATGCTCCGGCAAGAGCCGCGGAGCGGCTCCGCCAGCTTCTGTTTGCGCCGGTCAAGGCGTTTTTCAAGCCGCTCCGACCGCTTCCAACCCTCCGGTGTGTCCATGAAACTTTCTTTACGGTGAGCAAGAAGTGCGGGAGCTTTGGGCGGATCTCCGCTAGTTTTGCTCCCAGTTTCATTCTTTCCGGTCGATTTGCGATCTGCCGCGAGGCTAAAATGTGGGGAACGGAACGGTGCGGTTGCCCTCTTACCGGCGTCCGGCGCGGAAGGGGCAAGTGCTCCGCGACGGCATTTACTTTGGTCGCCGGACGGTGAACTATGCGATCCAGACTATTGGCGATCGGGGCGGCGGCGGTTTTCCTCGCGGGGCTGCTTGGATCCTGCAAGCGGGCTCATGAGGATCGCGCAGAAGTGCGGGTTGCTTATTTGCAGATCATCCCGAGCTTGCCCGTATTCGTTGCGCAGGAACAGGGATTCTTCGACAAAGAAAATCTGCGGTTGAAGGCTATCGCGCTGGGCAGCAGTAACGATCTGGTGAACGCCATGGTCGCCGGCCAAGCCGATATTCTGCCGGCAACGTCGCTGGTACCGATCATTCACCTAGAAATCCATAGCCCCGGTCGCGTGCGCATCTTCTCGCA
>JBEKAF010000129.1:0-5412 GCA_050018355.1 Terriglobales bacterium
CTACGCCGGTAGTCCCTCAAATCCGTAAATGGTTGCGGGGGGTGGATTTGAACCACCGACCTTTGGGTTATGAGCCCAACGAGCTACCAGACTGCTCCACCCCGCAAGAAAAGCATAACACAGTGTGGTGAAGCGGGGTCAAACTCGCTGGCGCTCCGGAAGTGTCCTAGCACTGCCGAGGCGTTTCTGCGGACTTTGTACAATGACTGCGTACAATGACTTTGTACAATGATTGCGGGACCTTGATCGGATCGGATGAGCCTTCAGACTCTAAACGACATTTTATTGGCGGTATGTAAGAGCCGCCGCGACCGCGTCATGCTGCAAAAGCGGGCCCTGGGCTGGGTGCCGATCTCTTCCGCGGAGATTTATCGCAGCGTCGTGGGTGTGGCTCGCGCGCTTGAATCCTGGGGTGTTGGCAAAGGCGATCGCGTCGCCATCCTCAGCGAAAATCGCCCGGAGTGGACGATCACTGATTTCGCGGCGCTTGCCCTGGGCGCGGTCACGGTTCCGATTTATTCCACACAGACGGCGGATCAAACTGCGTTCCTGCTCAACGATTCCGGGGCGCGAGTCATTGCGGTGTCCACGAAGCACCAGTTGGAAAAGGTACTGACCATCCAGCGGCACACGCCGGTGGAGCGGATCATGGTGATGGACGCGGTCGAAACTGCGCACGCGGTCCACATGCAGGGACTAATGCTGCAAGGGCCGACCGACTTCGATCCGGAATTCGATGCTCGCTCACGGGCGATTGGGCCCGACGACCTGGCAACAATTATTTACACCTCAGGCACGACGGGAACTGCGAAGGGAGCGATGCTGACTCACGGGAACATGGCGTCGAATGTCGCGCGTTCGATGGAGGCATTCGGCTTCGGGACAAAAGAAGAGGTGAGCATATCGTTCCTGCCACTTTCCCATGTGACGGCGCGGCATGTAGACTTCGCGTTGCTGTACCGCGGGGTGGTGCTGGCGTATTGTCCTGACATGGCGCAACTGGCGCAGGCTATGGCGGAAGTGCGACCCGACATCTTTGTTGGTGTGCCGCGCGTGTACGAGAAGATTCGTCAACAGGTGATCCTCAAGGCTACGGGCTTTCCGAAAAGCGCAGTCTATCGCTGGGCGCTTTCGGTGGGACGCGCTCACCGCGCCGAGACTCTGGCCGGAACCCAGCCTGCGGCGCTGTCCTGGAAAATCGCGGACCGGCTAGTCTTTTCCAAAGTGCGCGCGGGGATGGGTGGAAAGGCGGAGGAGTTCATTTCCGGAGGCGCGCCGCTGGGCCGCGAATTGGCGGAGTGGTATGCCGATATCGGTATTCCCGTCCACGAGGGGTACGGGCTGACGGAGACTTCACCGGTAATCGCGGTGAACACGCCCGAAGCGCACAAACTGGGCACTGTCGGCAAGCCGCTGCCGAACGTCGAAGTTCGGATTGCCGAGGACGGCGAGGTGCTGGTGCGCGGGCCCTCGATATTCAAGGGCTATTGGAATCGTGCGGAGGAAACGCGCGACGCGTTTGTGGACGGCTGGTTCAAGACGGGCGACATCGGGCACCTCGACAGCGATGGATACCTTTCGATTACGGATCGCAAGAAGGATCTGATCAAGACTTCCGGCGGGAAGTTCATCGCGCCGCAACCGATCGAGAATTCGCTGAAGCTGAACCCACTCATTGGGACGGCTGTGGTGCTCGGCGACCGGCGGAAGTTTCCCGCGGTGCTGATCGCGCCGCACTTCCCCGTTCTGGAAGATTGGGCACGGGCGAACCAGGTTGACTTTGCTTCGCGACAAGCACTCGTCGCGAACGCCAAGGTGCAGGCGCTATATGAAGGCATCATCGAAGAACTGAACCAGAACCTGGCGCGCTTCGAAAGACTGAAACGGGTGCTGCTGGTATCGGAAGAATTCTCGGAAACGAATGGAACGCTGACCCATACCTTCAAGGTGAGGCGACGGGGGATTGAGGCGCGATACCGGGCGTTGATCGATGAGATGTACGAGAAGGCGGAGGCGGCTGGGAGGTGAGCCGGGCGCTGAGACGAAACGCGCTGAGCCACGAGCTGCGAGCTTCGGGCCACGAGCTTCGAAACCGGATGCCCCGCAGCTCGTGGCTCGTAGCTCGCAGCTTATTTAATCGACAACCCCAAAATCAGCCACTACCGTGGTGGCAAATGGATGGCTCCTAGTTCGCTGCAGCCGTACAATAAGGTCATGACGGACTCATTCATTATCGCTGGCAGGCAGTTCCGTTCCCGCTTGATCGTTGGGACCGGCAAATACAAATCCTTTCAGGAAACCGCCCGTGCGCTCGAGGCTAGCGGCGCCGACATGGTGACTGTGGCCGTGCGCCGGGTGAATCTCGACCGCAGCAAGGAATCTCTGCTCGATTACATCGATAAGAATAAATACTTTCTTCTGCCGAACACCGCCGGCTGCTATACGGCCGACGACACCATTCGCACCGCCCGGCTGGCGCGCGAGGTTGGCCTCTCCGACTGGATCAAGCTGGAAGTGATTGGCGACCAGGCAACCCTGTATCCGGATGTGCAAGCGACGCTCGAAGCCACACGTGTGCTGGTGAAAGAGGGATTCACGGTGCTGGCCTATACGTCGGATGACATCGTGTTCGCCAAACGGCTGGTGGACGCGGGAGCTTCGGCGGTGATGCCTTTGGGCGCGCCGATCGGCAGCGGGCTGGGGATTCAGAACACCGCCAACCTGCGAATCCTGCGCGAGATGATCACAGGAGTCCCGTTGGTTGTGGACGCGGGCGTGGGCACAGCTTCCGACGCGGCCATTGCCATGGAACTAGGCTACGACGCTGTGCTGATGAACACCGGCATCGCCGGCGCCCAGGAACCGGTGCTGATGGCGGAAGCGATGAAGCACGCAGTGCTGGCGGGGCGACAGGCGTACATGGCGGGACGAATGCCGCGGAAGCTTTATGCGACAGCCAGTTCGCCGCTGGAAGGCGTCGTGCGATAGAGGTTTAGGTAGACGGGCGAGACGCCCGTCGCCACACGGGAAAAACATCGGGCGGCCACAAGGGCCGCCCGATTTGCATCTGTTGGACTCGTTAGCCCTAAAGCATCTTGACGCTTTCAACGTGGATCTTGTCGCCGTCGATGTGCCCGGTCACGGCAACGTGATGTCCATAGTGCTCCTTGAGAGCATCGGGATTCTCCACCGTCAGGATCTTCTGGTCCTTGTCGGTAACAACGACCGGGCTGGCGCCTTCTTTGATGCACTTTTTTGTGCATGCGGCCCCGTCCGCGTTGGCGTCCTTGGCGCCACACTTGGAGTTGCTAACCCAGCCGTTCACGGTCTGGGTATCGGCGGCAAATGACACTGAGGCGACCGACACAATCAGCGCGCCGGCAAGTGACAACAAGAGAAATTTCCGCATATCACCCTCCTTAGATTGGTTCCCACACGTGATGCGAACTCATGAACTCTATCACAGGAGAAGCACAGGCTGGGTTGCAAAAGAATCTTTCAAGCAGCCTCTACCTGTCGTTCTTGGCGCGGCCGGCGGGTGGCTTCGGTGGAGGATCGGGAGCGACGTAGACAACTTCTCCACGCCGAGTGTAGTGAAGCTGCTCGCGGGCTTCCTTTTCGATGGCAGCAGGATCGGACTTGAGCGATTTGATCTGGTCGACGTACTGACTGTTTTCCTTCTGCAGGCGCTCGACCTCACTCTGAAGCGATTGCACCTCGGCGTGCTTCTGGCGATAGATGACCATGCCGTTGGCTCCGAACATGGCGTGCAGCAGCAACCCTACGATAAGAAGGACGGCGGCCGCGGTTCCCAGACGACGCCACTCGGCGGCGAGCCACGACCAGACCGGGCGCGTGCGTTCGACCCAGCGCGCCGCCACGGCCTCTGCCCTTGGAGCCTGATCCTTGGCCTGATCCTTAGCCCGATCAATGACCGCGCGGAGGCCTTCCTCCGGACGCGGAAGGATGCGCACTCTCGACGGTGGTCCTAGTCGAAGATCCATGCTTTGGCTGCCGCACTCAACTTTGCAAGGTCTTCCCTGCTGCGTGCTTCGCTATACACGCGCACCACTGGCTCCGTGCCCGAGAGCCGGTAGCAAACCCACGATCCGTCGGCGAGGATGAGTTTGAGTCCGTCAGTCCTCACCGCGTGGGCAACTTTGATGCCATGGAACTCGCTCGGATCGCGACGTAACTTCTCAGTAAACTTCTGTTTTACTTCCGGCGTCAAGCGGAAGTTCTCCCTTAAAGGATAGTAGGAACCAACTTTGGCAAATACCTCTTCTAATTGCTTTCCCAGCGACTTGCCGCGGCGAGCGACCATCTCGCAGCAGAGCAGGCCGGCGAGCACACCGTCTTTCTCCGGGACGTGTTTGCGGATGGAGAGGCCGGCGCTTTCTTCACCGCCGATGAGGATCTTGTCCTGCTTGATGAGTTCGCCAATGTATTTGAAGCCAACGGGGGTTTCGTAGAGCTCGATTTTGTATTTCTCGGCAATCGCGTTGATGAGATTGGTGGTGGCAACGGATTTGCCGACTCCGTTCTTCCAGCCGCGGGTTTCGACCAGGTAGTCAAAGAGCAGAGCGATGATGTAGTTGGGCTGGAGGAACGTGCCGTCCTCGTCGACAATCCCGAAGCGATCGGCATCGCCATCGGTCGCAATTCCAATGCCCGCGCCGATTTCATGCATCTTCTGACGCAGGTCTTCGAGCAGGTGATCGTCGGGTTCGGGGGCGTGGCCTCCGAAGAGCACGTCGCGGGTATCGTGGACGGTGGCCACGGTTACGCCGGCCTCGCGCAGGAACGCGTCCGAATAGCCCCGGGCAGCGCCCCACATGGGATCGAAGGCAATCTTGACACCGGCTTTCCTGATGACATCGAGATCGACGATTTCGCGCAAACGCGAGAGATACATGCGGCGAGGATCAATAGGCTGGGATTGGGACTGCGCCTCAGCTTTTGTTGCGCTGGGCGTTTGCGGATTCGCGTCGAAGGCTGCGATCTCGCGCTCGATGGCTTGGGTGACTTCGGGGAGTGAAGGCGCGCCATCCGGCGTCGAGAACTTGATGCCGTTGTATTCGGGTGGATTGTGCGAAGCGGTAAAGTTGATGGCGCCGTCGGCTTTGGATTGGATCACGGCATAGGAAATGGCGGGCGTGGGCGCAGGCTCTGCGATGACCAGCGGCGTGATGCCGTAGGAGGACAAGATGTCGGCGGCCATGGCGCAGAAAGTTTCGCCCAGAAAACGTGGGTCACGTGCGACGATGACTTTTGCTCCGTTCGATTTCTGCGACGACACGTAGCGCGCGATGCCGTGCACGGCCCGGTGGACATTGGCAAACGTGAACTCTTCGGCCATCACGGCCCGCCATCCAGATGTGCCAAACTTGATTTGCGTTGCCATCGGCTGCC
>JBEKAF010000130.1:0-5270 GCA_050018355.1 Terriglobales bacterium
TCCCGTTCTCCCCAATCTCGGTTCCTCCTCGCCGAAGGAACTCTAAAAGGGGACACTTCTATTGTGGTTTCAGGGGGACACTTTTAATGTGGTTCAACAGAAGTAGTCTTATCCAATACAAGATGAGCCTGAAGGGGAGGTGAGATTCCAATACAAGATGAGCCTGGGGCGGATGGCATGCTGAGGATTGACCATCCGTGTGCACGAAGCAGAAAAACTGAGCCTGGAACAGATCGAGGCTTTTCTCAACGCCAGCCATGAGATCCGATTCGAAGGCGAAACCCAACCCCAGATTTATCACTGGATCGAGCAGGTGCTGGGTCGGCAGGAGTATCACCAGCAGAGCCGCCAGGCGCGCGGGGTGTTACGCAGTTATCTGGTCAAGATGACGGGCCGGAGCCGGGCGCAGGTGACCCGGTTGATCGCGCGCTATCGCAAAAGCGGATCGCTGCAACCCGTACCCTACCGCCGTCATCGCTTTCCGCAGCGCTACACCCGCGCCGACATCGAACTGCTGGCCACCGTCGATGCCGCCCACGAAAACCTGAGCGGTCCCGCCACGCGCCGTATTCTCGAGCGGGAATACCGCCAGTACGGCAAGCCCGAGTATGAGCGGCTGTCTACGATTTCGGTGGCGCACCTCTATAACTTGCGGCAACAGCCACGCTATCGGGAACGTCGTCTCTCCTACACCAGGACGCGGCCCACCACGGTGGCCATCGGCGAGCGGCACTGTCCCGATCCGCAAGGCCAGCCTGGCTACCTGCGGGTGGACACCGTGCATCAGGGTGATGCGCCCGCTGGCAAAGGCGTCTACCACATCAACGCGGTGGATCAGGTGACGCAATGGGAGATCGTGGCCGCCACCGAGCGCATCAGCGAAACCTGGCTGGAACCCGTGCTGTGCGCCCTAATGCGGCAGTTCCCCTTCCGCATTCGCGGTTTCCATTCCGATAACGGCAGCGAGTTCATCAACCGGATCGTGGCCCGCTTACTGAACAAACTGCTCATCGAACAAACCAAAAGCCGCCCCCGGCACAGCAACGACAACGGACTGGCTGAAACCAAAAATGGCGCCGTCATCCGCAAACACATGGGCTACGGCTATATCCCGGCCGCGCACGCCGTGCGCCTGCAGCAGTTCTACACCGCCTATTTCAATCCCTATCTCAACTACCATCGTCCCTGCGCCCAATCCGACGTCACCTTCGACGAGAAAGACCGTCGCCATTGCCGGTATCGCCGCTATCAGACCCCGCTGGAGACCCTGTTGGCCTTGCCCAACCCGGCGCAGTACCTGCGCCCCGGACTTACCCCTGCCATCTTACAACGCATCGCGGGGACCCGCAGCGACACTGAAGCGGCGCAGCGCATGCAGCAGGCCAAACACCGGCTCTTCGCGCCCTTGCGGCCACCCGCAGGAGGGCCGTGGAAATGACGGAAGACAAAAATCCCCCTACGACAAAGGCGGGGATTTTTCTCTTCCTTGGAAAGCGCAAAAAAAAAGGCGCGCTTCCCACATTTCCACCGCCCCGGCTACGACTGCTAGATTGGTTCAGAATCTAAACCTGAAAGGAGCTTCCTCCACCACCGTCCAGGCTCTTCTCCAGGCTCATCCTTCGATTGGAAAAGACTGAAGTGGAAGTAGTATTGCTGAATCGATCGGTTGGCGGCCTTATTTCGCAGATGAGCCCAGTTCAGTCAATAACGGCGACTCTCTTTCCCGTCCCGGTCATGGTCTTTGACCCGGGCCTTCTGCTTAGCGACTAGGCGCTGCATGAACTTGGGCCCTTACGTTCCTGCAGGTCGGAACGTCCGCGTTCGGCAGCAGAGGGGATCATCTTGCTGGTTGTCTCTTGCCCCTGACCTTCGTGTCCCTGTTCGGCCGTTGCTCCCAAACCGCTGTAATAGTGGCTTCCAAGTAGTTCGTAACGGAGCGCTTTTCTTTGGCAGCCTCTTCCATTAGCCGCCTTTTAAATTCCGCCGACACTCGCAAATTGAGCGTTTCTGTTTTGGGCATTCCGAGCTCACCACTCGTGGAATTGTAAGGCCAAAGGCGATGCGAGGCGAATAGATTTGCCATGTAGCGTGATATGCGTTACAATAGCGTTACATTAAGAGAGGTAAAAACATGAACAAAAAAACTAATTTGTATTCGCGAAATTTACGGCTGGCGAGATCGACGTTCAGTGTCGGAAAACAACAGATTCTTCTCAAACCCCTAGAGCATTTATCTGCGATGCATTTCGACATCGGGTCAGGAGATCTCGCGCTGCTCAACAACCACTGGTATGTGACCCACACAGGCTTGTTGCGTATGGCGAAGAGAAGGAGGTGCTGTGGTATCCACGTCGAGGCTGTCGATTCACTTTGTGATTCCGCGGCAAGTCGGTTTGTCCTGAAGGCAACGGTTTTCCCCTCCAAGGGCTCCTCCGGCTTTGTCGGCTATGGCGATGCCGATCCGTCTAATGTCTCGCCGCTCGTCCGTGGAGCCGAGATGCGCGTAGCCGAGACCCGAGCCGTCAATCGCGCTCTGCGCAAGGCCTACGGCATCGGTCTTTGCTCGGTCGAGGAAATCGGCTCGGTTCCCTCTCCGGCCGAGAAACTCCCGCCTCAAAGCGCGCATGGTAAGGGCAGTGGCAATGGAAACGGGACCAGCCCGAAAGTTCGTGACCGTCTCTGTCAGATCATCCGCCAGCACAAGCTCGATCCCGAATTGGTAAAGGCCTACGCCGTCGACTTCTGCGGCACGAAAACTCTCCGAGAGGCCACCCGCGAACAGGTTGAGAACTTCGTCCTGCAACTGGCCGACTGGGCCGAGAAGGACCGCAACGCCCTGCTCTGCCAGCTCAATAGTTACGCGCATCCGAAGCAGGAGGTGGTCGCATGAACCGCAAAGTCCCTGGTCTCGCCGAAACTGCCCGCGATTCTCGTCCGGAGATTCCTGACGGCATCTTCCTCGTGCGCGTCGATGGCGCCCAGTTCCGCTGGCATGCTCACAAACCGTTCTACGTCCTCCGGCTTTCGGTCCTAGAACCCCGCACTCTGGCTGGGCAGCCCATCGTCGGTCGTCTCTACTGCACCCAGAAGGCGATGTGGAAGCTGGGCTGGTTCCTGCGCGATTTCCTCTATGACCCGGAACTGCTGGCCCACGAACAGGTCGACGAGAAGGCTTTGCCCGGACTCCGCGGTGTCGTCAAGATCAGCCACACCGTGATCAACGGCATTTCGCTCATCAACCTCGACGGCTTCGCCCCAGCCAGCCAGTGGGAAGAACTGTCCGCAGCTCCGGTTTCGAGTGCTTCTCGCTCCAACACGGAGGAGGCGTCCCGATGACCTACTCCTACACCCAGATCAGCCAGTACCTTAGCTGCCCGCGCCGTTACCGGCACCGCTACCTCGACGGATGGCAAGAGAAAGACACGCGTGCAGCGATGCTTTTTGGCCGAGCCTTCGAGCAGGCCGTCGCCGCCCTTTTTCGCCGTGAAGACCCGGCCGCTGTGCTGTTCGAGCAGTGGGGCCTGTGTAAGGACATGGGCCTGACCTACTCCGGCAACGACACTTGGGACCGGATGTTGCAACAAGGCATCCAGTTGCTTGAGCGCTTTGCTCAGGACGGCCGCGTTCGCATTCGGCGCTCTCGTTCAACCCAGCAGATTCAGTTCAATCGGACACTCAGTTCTGGCAACACTTTCGTAGCTTACGTCGACGCCATTGGTGAACTGGACGGCACACCATGCGTTCTGGAATGGAAGACTACCTCTGCGCGATATCCAGAAGAGCCGGCCGGCATTTCCGCACTGGATCCGCAACTCGTCTGCTATTCCTGGATGACCGGGATCGACGAAGTTGCCCAGGTTGTTTTCGTCCGCAAGCGGCTGGTCGAAGTTCAGTACCTCCGGGCCACCATTTCTGACGAGCAACGCCAGGAGTTCGCAACCCTGGTCGAGGACACAGTCCGACGGATCGAGTCCGGGCTGTTCCTACCGCATAGTGGCATCCGCTTTCCACAGAATCCGTGTACCACCTGCCCATTCGTCGGGCTTTGCCTCGATAAGCGTGACTTGGTCGAAGCCGGCCTTGTGCGCAAACCGGGAGTCGATCTTGGTCTGTTTGACGAACTTGTTTACTAGGTATCCACCGATGCCGCCGAAGCTCAATCGCAAGCGTGCCCTCTTCGTTCTGACCAAGATCGACGAGATCCTGGCGTGGGAACGACAGAAAGAGGCAGAGCGCGATACCCGCTTTGTCGAGCTCGGCAGGTATCTATGCGAGGTGCGGGCAGGACAGTACTGGAGGCTGGAGAACCTGAGGTCGTTTGACGAGTTCCTGGCGAGGCGGTTCCCGGAATCGCGAAGGAAGGCGTACTACCTGATGTCCATCCACGAGCACCTGCCGCCGCAGGCGCGGAAGGATCTGAAGGAAATCGGTTGGACGAAAGGAAGGGAGCTGGCGAAGCTGGCGCGCAGGGACGGGCAGCACTTCGATTGTGCAACCTGGTTGCACAGAGCGCGCGCCTTGCCGAAGGAGGACTTCAGGCGGGAGGTGGGGAAGGAACTGACGGGGAAGGAAACGGAGCCGTCGGAGTTGATCTACTTCAAAGTCTACAAGAGCCAGATCCCGGTGATCGAGCAGGCAATCGAGACCGCAGCTCTGATGCTCGGCTCAGACAAGTCACGCGGTTACTGTCTGGAGATGATCTGCGCCGACTTCCTGGCTGGCGCTCATCTGGACAATGGAAACCCGGAGATCCTGCTCAACTCCATCTCACGTTACTACAAGTTCTTGCCCGGCGAACAGCAGCAGGCTTTTCTCGAAAACCTGCGTGAGAAGGCATCCTGAGAATGATTCGCCCAAAAGCCGCCCGCTTGCGGCTGGATCCCTTGTCATACGACGGTCTGCGCCAGCAGATCCTGCGTCGCGACGGCTGGAGGTGTCAATCCTGTGGCACGATGTCGAATCTTGAGGTGCACCACCGGGAGTTCCGCAGCCATTCGGGAGCCGACTCGGATGAAAACTTGATCACGCTGTGCGCGGCATGCCACGCCAGAGTGCATCGCCGCTAAAGCCACAAACGGGTAGTGCCTGACACAGCGCCAGCGCAAGAGTTGGAGTCTACTGCAGTGAATCTGGCGGAAACAATTCCACCCTCCGCTTTTCTTTTTTGGTGCCGCAGGAGCAGATGGAGATATTGGTAACGAAACCGGGGAACACGCACTCCGACGGGACCGGTGCGAGAGTTGCCCACAATACAAGAGGCGGCCTTGATT
>JBEKAF010000131.1:0-5087 GCA_050018355.1 Terriglobales bacterium
GGGTGATGGACGTGCGGGGACCTAAGATAATCGCCGGTGATTTTGCGCCCGGGTTCAAGAGCAAGTTTCACTACAAAGACTTGAACATCATCATGGCCACCGCGCGCGAACTGCAGGTTCCGCTGCCAGCCACCGCGATTGCACACGAATTGTTTAGCGCGCTGCTTGCCAAAGGGCACGGCGATTTGGATCATTCGGCTGTTATCACGGTTTTCGAGGACTTGGCCGGAGTGAAAGCGCGAGCCGCGAAGTCGTAGGGTTCGCACACGGAACACCAGACTCTGCTCAGGCCAGTATGCGATCTCGAAGAACGTCTCGATGCCGCTGTCTTCTTCCGCGTTTCCAGGACCGCCATTGTGAACCTGGATTCGATCATCGAGATCCGGCCATTGCAGGCTTCCGCGTAGCCCTTGGAAGAACTGAAGAATGGCACTGGCCTTGGTTTCGATAATGCATTCCATCGCCAGCTTGCCGGAGGAATTCAGGACGGCGATGGAGATCGCTTCCTCAGTGCTGACAACCTGTCATGACTAGGAGTGACCGATTTACGGGGAGCACCAGGGCCGGATGATCATCTTGCCCACTCCGTCCTTATACTCGCTGGCGATGACGAATGCTTCGCCCACACGGTCCATCTCCCGCGCGTGCGTAAGCATCGGCGCAAACCAGTCCGGATGCGTGGCCAGCAGTTCCAAAGCCGCGTGCGACTCGTGGTTCGATCGCCTTACGTTGAAAATCGCCAACTCCTTACGCCGCATAGCTGATCCCTCCAACGCCACCAGGCGCGCCGAATGAATACCCGTAAGCGCCACGCGTCCCGCATTGCGGACCACTTGGATGGCTTGGTTGGTGGTATGTTCTCCGGCGGCGCAGTCAATGGCGCAGTCCACGCCGCGCTGTCCGGTCCCGCGGAGTATCTCCCGTGTTGCCTCAGCGGGTTGGAGCACCACGTCGGCGCCGATATTCCTCGCCAACTCACGGCGGTGCGCTAGGGGTTCCACGGCCCAGATTCGCCCTACCCCGGCAGCTTTCAGCGCAGCAATGGTCAAGAGTCCGATGGGTCCCGCACCGATTACCGTAGCCGTCTCACCCAACTGAATGGACGCCAACTTAAGCGAATGCACTGCGACCGCTAGAGGCTCGATTAGAGTTGCGTGGCTCAACGACATTCCTGCGGGGATGGAAAGGAAGTTGCTGGCGGGAAGGTTGACCAGTTCGCGGAAAAATCCCGGATGCTGCGGGGCGCTAAGAAACCTGATGTTTGTGCATACGTTGTGCTGCCCGCGCATGCAGAACTCGCAGTGGTAGCAGTAAAGCGCGGGCTCGAGGGCCCCGCGGTCACCCGGCGCCAGTCCGGTTACACCGGGACCCGTTCTCACGATTGTTCCTGCAGGCTCATGTCCGAGCACCATCGGGTAGGCGTTGGGAGTGTCGCCGACCGCGCCTTCGGAGTAGGCATGCAAGTCTGACCCACAGACGCCCACGGCCTCAATGCGCACCTGCACTTCTCCGGGTCCAGGGTTCTCAATCGGCATCTCTGCCAGCCGGAATGTAAAGGGAGCGATTAGTTCGGCAGCCCGCAAGTGGCCCTCTTATGCCAAAACAATACCTGATCGGTGCACGGAATCAAAGCCAGACGACCGGCTGACTTGAAGCCTTAACCACAGTTGGTATGATGTCCGGAGTTCCACATGAGAACGGGGAAAGACATCGTCATCGGTCTCGACAGCAGTACCACTGCCACCAAAGCGATTGCCTGGAGACAGGATGGCACGATTGCGGGGCAAGGTCGCAGCCCCATCCCGCTCCTCAGCCCCGCCGATAATTGGTACGAGCAGGATGCGAAAGATTGGTGGCGTTCGGCTTGCGTCGCCTTGCAAGAACTGTTTCAGCAAGTGGCACCCGCCGACGTCGCCGCAATTTCGATCGCAAGCCAACGCGAAACATTCGTGCCTCTTGGGCAGGACGGCGACCCGGTTCGGCCGGCCATCGTGTGGCTGGACCAGCGGTGCGAAGAAGAAGTGGCTTGGCTCGCTGGCCGAGTTGGCCGCGAGAGGATTCATCGGATCACGGGCAAGCCTCCCGACGTGGCGCCCGTCGCCTACCGGATTGCCTGGATGCTGCGGCGGGAGAAGGAACTATTTTGCCGTGTCACGATGTTCGCCGACGTGCAGGCGTACCTGGCATGGCGGCTCACTGGCGTTTTTCGAACGAGTTGGGCAAGTGCGGACCCATTGGGCTTGTTCGATATGGAACGGAAAGACTGGTCACCGGAAGTGCTGGGAGCACTGAAACTGTCTCCGAGACATCTGCCGCAACTGGTGCGTCCAGGAACCGTCATGGGTACTGTCAGTGGGTCGGCCGCCTCCGCGACCGGCCTCATTCCCGGTACGCCGGTGGTGGCCGGCGGCGGTGACGGTCAGGCGGCTGGTCTGGGGGTCAACACACTCACCGGCGGGCGCGCCTATCTCAATCTTGGAACTGCCGTGGTGTCGGGCGTTTATTCGACCGAGTATCGCATCGGGAATGCGTGGCGCACCATGGGAAGCTGTACCGGAGAGGGTTTCTATTTGGAAACGAGCCTTCGCGCCGGGACCTTTCTAACCGACTGGTTTAGGCATCAGGTTTGCCAGTCGTCAGAAGATGATTCCGGTGTTTTCCAGAAACTCGAAGCCGAGGCAGCGGCGGTCCCAATCGGGAGTGGCGGACTTCTGACCCTGCCGTATTGGGGCGCCGTGATGACGCCGTATTGGGACTCCCGGGCCCGGGGATGTTTCGTCGGGCTCAGTGCGTTTCACCGCAGGGGACATATGTACAGGTCCCTGCTGGAGGGCATCGCACTGGAGCAAGCTCTTGTCACCAGGATGATTGAAGATGCGACTGCCGTTTCAGTAAGAGAATTCATCGCCATCGGGGGCGGGGCTGCAAGCGATCTGTGGTGCCAGATCATGGCGGACGCGACCGGCAAACCCGTACGGCGGTCGAAAACCGTGGAAGCCTCGAGTCTCGGGGCGGCCATTTGTGCGGCTGTGGGAGCAGGTTGGTATGGGAACGCTAGTAAGGCGGCGGAGGCGATGTGCGACAGGTCTCTACGTGAGATGCAGCCCTCCACCGAGAGCCACGCGAGATACGCAGAACTCCTGGGAATCTACCGGGACTTATACCCCAATCTCCGCGGAACCTTCTCGAAACTAGCGCACTTCTCGGCAAGTTGATGAGCTTGGCCTCAACCGTCGCCCTCTGGCATCGCGCGGCATAGAGGAGAACCCAGCCAGAGGATCCGGTCGAATCCAAAACAAACGTTCCGAGCGTGGGTTCTGGTATAGCGTACCGGCCACCTGCCCTGGCGGGCGGAGGCACTTGCGGTTGGCCAAATCAAGTTTCACGGCTTGTAGCTGTGATGTAGACTCTCTCATAAAGATTGGCACTGAAACTCGGCCTGTTACTACGTAAATGACAATCGTATCGCTGGAGCCGTGGCACACCAGACTAGCTGCGGAGTCGGCATCTGAGGAGAATATGCTTCCCGGAGCGGCCTCCTTTCTTTCCCTTCCTGTACGACCGATATCGACGTACCCGGTGCATGTGGTGACGAACTGAGGGCAGAGCGATCATGCAACCCCCACTGCTCTCTGTTCGAACGATAAAGAAGAACTTTTCAGGCGTACATGCCCTCGTCGACGGCAGCCTGGAACTTGATCGCGGCGATATTCACGCGTTATGCGGCGGCAACGGGGCCGGAAAATCTACCCTCCTTAACATCTTGATGGGCTTCACAAAGCCGGACGGAGGAGAGATCTTCATCGAGGGCAGGCCGGTGCGTTTCATGAACGCGAAGGAAGCGCTGAATGCGGGCATTGCTATCGTTCAGCAGGAGCTCAGTGCAGTTCCGCATTTGACGGTTGCGGAGAACATCTATCTGGGCGCTGAACCCTCGCGTTATGGCTTCGTTGATTTCCGTCAATTGAACGAGCAAGCCGAGAAACTGCTGAAGTCTTTGGGATTTGATCTCGACCCCGCCGCAAGGATGAATAGCCTTGGCATCGCCTCTCAGCAATTGGTGGAGATCGCCAAGGCGCTCTCTCATCGCAACGCCGACATCTTGATCTTCGATGAGCCCACCTCGGCCCTCGGCGAGGAGGACACCGGGCGGTTATTCAAGGCCATGCGCGACATGGCATCGGCAGGCAAAGGCATCATCTTCGTCACGCACCGCATTGCGGAGATCTTCGCGATTGCCAACACCTACACGGTGTTCAAAGACGGTGCAAGAGTGAAATCGGGGAAAATTTCTGATATCACCCGTGAGCACTTGATCGAGGCGATGATCGGCGGCGATGTAGAAGGCGAATTCGTTAAGGAGAACAAGCCCGGGAGTGTCCCGCTACTGGAAGTTCGAGGCCTGACTCGCGCGCGGCGTTTCGCGGATATCAGTTTCACTGTCCACCAGGGAGAAGTCCTTGGGATTTACGGGCTCGTTGGATCCGGGCGCACCGAGGTTCTAGACACCATATACGGTCTTTATCGGTGCGACTCCGGCAGCATTTCGATGCGTGGAATAAGGCTGAAAGAAGGATCGATCGGCGAAGCCCTCGATGCCGGCGTTGCCTACGTCACCGAGGACCGCAAGCTCAGCGGCCTTGTCCTTTGCGCTTCCGTGGGAGACAACCTGTCGCTCTCGGTGCTCCGGCGCATTCAGAGATGGGGATTCATCCGTTTTACGGAAGAGAAGTCGCGCGTCGGCAAAGCAGTCGGGATGATGCGGATCAAAACTCCAACCACATGGGAGTTGGTGCAGAATCTGAGTGGCGGCAACCAGCAGAAGGTGGTTCTCGGGCGATGTGTCTTGGGAGAACCAAAGGTCCTTCTGCTTGATGAGCCCACGCGGGGAGTGGATGTCGGAACGAAAAGGGAAATCTACCGTTTCATCTCGGATTTTGCGGGAAGCGGAGGGGCTGTGATCATGGTTTCGTCTGAACTTGAGGAGATCATTGGCGTGAGCGACCGGATACTCGTGCTTCGTAAAGGACATCTCGCCTCCGAATTGTCGCGCGAAGAGGCGACACAGAAGAGATTAATGATGGCCG
>JBEKAF010000132.1:0-5049 GCA_050018355.1 Terriglobales bacterium
CCGTTTGTACGAGGCATTGGCGATGGAACGCTAAGTCTGGAGAGATTCAAGTTCTGGCTGCGACAGGATTATGTGTTTCTCATCGAGTACGCACGCCTTCTGGCTCTGGCCGCCGCGCGCAGTCCGGACCTGGAGACGATGACCCGCTTCGCCACTCTGCTCAAGGAAACCGTGGAAACCGAGATGAACCTCCACCGAGCCTACGCCGCCGAGTTCGGGATCAGCCGCGAAAAACTGGAGCGAGAACCGCCTGCGCCCACCACTCGGGGCTACAGCGATTTCTTGTTGCGAGTAGCAGCGACGGGCGATTTCGCCGAGTTGGCGGCAGCGTTGTTACCGTGCATGTGGGCTTTCAGCGAAATCGGCCAGCGCCTGGCGGCGCAGCCCGCCCCCAGCGGAAAACGTTATGCCAAGTGGATCGCGATGTACAGCTCCAGAGAATTTGCCGAACTGGCCGAATGGTGCTGCGATCTGCTCGATAGTCTTGCTGCAGGACTGCCGGAGCGCGACTTGCGGAAGCTGGAGGCCGCGTTTCTCACCAGCAGTCGCTATGAGTGGCAGTTCTGGGAGATGGCTTGGAAGATGGAACGGTGGCCGATATGACGGGCTCGGTTTCGCAACGGGAAGGCAGGTCACGCATGAAGATTCCTCGCGTTCTGATCATCGCAGGATCCGATTCCGGCGGTGGGGCCGGTATTCAGGCCGACTTGAAAACGGTCTCGGCCTTAGGCGCCTTTGGCATGACCGCAATTACCGCTCTCACGGCACAAAATACGACCGGAGTCTACGGGGTATTGGAGATCGAGCCGAAGTTCGTGGTGAAGCAGATCGAAGTCTGCGTAAGCGACATCGGCTGCGATGCGATAAAGACGGGAATGCTCGCGAGCACCGCAATCATCGACGCGGTTGCAGCCACAATTTCCAGCTACAAGTTAGGACCGCTGGTCGTGGACCCGGTGATGATCGCCAAGAGTGGCGCCCCGCTGCTGAAGCCCGACGCCATCGCGGCTCTCAAGAACAAATTGCTGCCACTGGCCGCCGTGGTCACACCCAACCTGCATGAAGCCGGGGCACTCACAGGACGCGAAATCAAAACTCTTGCACAAATGAAAGAAGCCGCGCGGGCAATCCGCGACCTTGGACCAGAAAATGTCGTCATCAAGGCTGGCCATCTGGAAAACATAGCCGCCGACCTTCTCTATGACGGCCGTGAATTCACTGAGTTTCGCGCTGAACGTATCGACACCAAGAACACGCACGGTACCGGTTGCATCTTCGCTTCGGCGATTGCGGCCAATCTGGCCCGCAAGAAAACAGTTCGAGAAAGCGTAACCGCCGCTAAGGATTTCATCACAGCGGCAATCCGTGCCGGCCTCGCGATTGGGAAGGGTTACGGGCCTGCCGATCCAATGGCCGTGCTGTACCGCAGGGCAGGATTGGACGGCCGAGTGGCAGGCACGCTTCCACGCTGAGGGGTGTCCTTCGTTTTGCGGCCTTCGAAAAGGCTTTTCTTATGCGATGGCTGCGCGTTCCATTCAGCACTGTGGCCCAAGGCTCCCACGAGGGCCGGTAAACGTCGGCCCGTTGAGTCGCACTACACCCTTTGAGGCTACGCGGAGCTTCTTCTCATTGTTCAGGAATGCTGGCCCGTGATAGAGGACTTCTCACTCGCATGAGGGGCTCTATTCTTCAAAGCAGGGGCCGCCATCGTGACCATGCTTCTGGTGATCTTTGATTGTGCGACTCAGATGGGAACACGCGACCTGCAGGGAGCATCTTTCCTGCTCGGTGAGGTCCGGATTCTCGAGCGCGGTAAGAATGTCATCGAATTCCGCTTCCAGTTCCTCAAGCTCTGCACAAAGCATGCGACCTCCGTTTCCTCCTGAATCCGTCAAGAAGCTGACTACCAAATAGACTTGGCAAGGCACTCGGCTGCTCTGATCAAGAGATGATCGGCCGATTACGCAACGGCTCTCGCCATGAGTTCCTTTCTTCCCAAGCCTAAAATGCCGTGTTTCTTTCCTACTTTCTTGAACGCTTCGATGGCGGCGTCCAAATGATGTTTCTCGTGAGCCGCGGAGAGTTGCGTCCGAATGCGGGCTTGCCCCTTGGGCACGACCGGGAAGAAGAATCCAATTGCGTAAACGCCCTCGTCAAAGAGATCGCGGGCAAAGTCTTGTGCCAGTTTGGCGTCGTAGAACATGACCGGCACGATCGGGGTATCCCCTTCCTTCAGATCGAAACCAGCCTCTTTGAGCAAGCCGCGCCAGTACCTGGCGTTCCACTCCAGCTTGTCGCGACGATCAGTTGAGGCGCTGATCAGATCCAGTACCTTGAGCGCACCCGCCACGATCACCGGCGCCACGGCGTTGGAAAACAGATAAGGACGTGCACGCTGGCGGCACATCTCCACCAGTTCGCGGCGCCCGCTGACGCATCCTCCGGAAGCGCCACCCAGCGCCTTCCCAAGCGTCGTAGTAATCACATCGATCTTGCCGAACACGCCGCAGTGCTCGTGCGTTCCACGTCCGGTTTTCCCCATGAAGCCGGTAGCGTGCGAGTCATCCACGAAAACCATGGCGTTGTACTTTTCGGCCAGCGCGACGATGTCGGCTAGCTTGGCGGTGTCGCCGTCCATCGAGAACACGCCGTCCGTGATCACCATGCGGGACCGCTTGTCCTGGTGTTCGTGCAGCTTCTCCTCCAGATGCCCCATGTCGGAATGCTTGTAGGTGTCCTGCATCGCCTTACACAGGCGCATTCCGTCCACGATCGAGGCGTGAACAAGCCGGTCGGCGATCATCACATCCTGTTCATTCAGGCAGGCCTCGAAGAATCCGGCATTCGCGTCCATGCAGGAGGGGAATAGCAGGGTATCCTCGGTGCCGAGGAACGCGGTCAGGCGATTCTCCAACTCCCGGTGGATGTCCTGCGTACCACAGATGAAGCGCACCGAGGACATGCCATACCCACGTGCGTCCAATCCTGCGTGCGCCGCGGCGATGACCTCGGGATGGCTGGAGAGTCCGAGGTAGTTGTTGGCGCAAATATTGATGCACTTCCTGATTGTCGAGCCAACCGGAAACTCCACCTCAATTTCCGACGACTGCGGCGAGTGGAGGAACCGCTCCTCTTTAAACAGGCCCGCGGCTTTGATTCCCTCAAGATCGGTCTGATAGCGGTGGCGAACTGTATCGACAAATGCCATGACGCGCCTCGCGTAATAGGATTTATTCAGTGCGGTGCCCAAGCCGGACTGGGTCCAGAATTGTGTCCGGCGGCGGGCACGCTCTAGCCCTTGATGACTGCAGCCTTCTGGAAACGTCGCACCAGCCCCACGATGCGCTCGACAGTGTCGAAAGCTTCCGGAGTAGCGCATTCGTCGGGAATGTCAATCGCGTACTTTTTCTCCAGGAAGCGAAGCAGAGATACCATGGAAAACGAATCCACAATGCCACCTGAAATCAGCGGCGTTGTCTCGGTGATGGCTCGCTCGTCTCCTTCTTCCAGGTATTCCCGTGTGATGTAATCGCGAACTACTTGGGTGATTTCGTCCATAGCCGGCCTCTTCAGTCTTCCATGATGGTGGAAAGATCGCCCACGGGCTCATGGAACTCCTTGCACCGCAGAATACGGCGCACGATCTTGCCGCTGCGTGTCTTGGGCAACGAGTCAACGAACTCGATTTCCTGGGGCATGGCCAGCGGCGACAGCCGCTTGCGAATATGGTTCATGATTTCCAGTTCAAGGTCATCGGATGGTTGAAAACCTTGCTTTACGGTCACGTACGCTTTCACAACTTCCATGTTGACGGGGTCAGGTTTAGCGACGGCGGCAGACTCGGCGACGGCCGGGCATCCCAGCAGAGCCGATTCAACTTCGAAGGGGCCGACCAGGTGCCCGCCGGTGTTGATGACGTCGTCATCGCGCCCCATGAACCAGAAATAGCCATCCGCGTCGATGGAGGCGCGATCGCCACACAGGTACCAGCCATTCCTGAATTTTGCCTGATATCCGGCGGCGTTGTTCCAATAGCCGCGAATCTGCGACGGCCAGCCTGGGCGCAGCGCAATCAGACCTGCCGCGGCGGCCCGATTCACCGGTTCGTAGGTCTTCGGATCGAGCACCGTTGCGGTGATTCCCGGAAACGGCTTGCCCATCGAGCCGGGCTTGATTTCCATCCCGGGAAAGTTCGTAATCACGATGCAGCCAGTTTCAGTCTGCCAGAACGTGTCGTGGAACGGTTTCCCGAAGACTTCTCTCGACCAGATCACGGCCTCGGGGTTCAGTGGTTCACCCACGCTGGCCAGATGGCGCAAGCTGGACAGATCATGCTTGCGGATGATTTCCGCTCCCTCCTTCATGAGCAGGCGGATGGCAGTCGGCGCCGAATACCAGACGGTAACGCGGTACTTCTCGATGAACTCGTACCATTTCTCGGCGTTGAAACCGGAGTCTAGAACTGCTTGTGTAATCCCGTTTGCCCAGGGACCGATGATGCCGTAGGACGTACCGGTTACCCAACCCGGGTCGGCATTGCACCAATAAATGTCGTCAGGCCGGAACTCGAGGACCCATTTCGCGGTGAGATACTGCGCAATGATCGAGTAGTGGACGTGCTGCGCACCCTTGGGCTGACCAGTGGTGCCAGAGGTATAGTGCAGAACCGACGGAGATTCGGCCTTCGTCGGGTAGATTGGGAAGTGCTCGACGGGTGGCGCTTGTTCCATCGAGAAGGCAGTCTCGCGTTCCTGGAGAGACGCCTGGGGCACATCCACCACGATGCAGAACCGTAAGTTCGGGAGCTGCTCCCGGATCTTGCGGAGCTTATGGAGATGTTTCTTCTGCGTGATGATCGCCGACGTCCCAGCGTCTTTGAGCCGCACGCAAAGAGATTCGTCACCAAAAGCCGAAAAGAGTGGTTGGGCTACCGCGCCCATCTTCAGAATGCCCAGAAATCCGATGTACAGCTCGGGTACCCGGTCCAGAAAGAGGCATACCCGCTCGCCGGGGAGAATTCCGAGGCTGGCAAGGAAATGGGCGATGGTG
>JBEKAF010000133.1:0-4973 GCA_050018355.1 Terriglobales bacterium
GATCAGACTGGGATACTTCCCCAGCCACCGGGGACTTTTACTTCCAGGCTTTCAACGGATCGGTCTTCCTCCCCGTTGCTGGATATAACTACAACAGCGACTGGACTCCTCTGTTGGCGGGACTCTCGCCCGCTGGAATGGCAGCTAGCCTCGCTGCACGGTCATTATCGACCGTTTCAGCACGCTCCGGCGACTTCCGCTTAGGCCCCGAAACCGGACATGTCGCCGCGTCGCATCGAACCGATGCTTCCGGTAATGCAAGAGCCAAACAGAGATGATACGATGGGACATGATGTGAGGTTCCAAACATGAAACACTTTCTCATCAAGTATCGCCTTCAGAATGGGTCCCAAGACACCTGGCACCAGGACATTACCGAATTCATCTCGGCTTTGGACGGCGATCCAGCTCTCCAGGGAAAAATCGCGTATCGCTGTATGAAGAGCGGCTCCGATTACTATCACCTCGCAACCGCCATGGATGATCAAGCCATCAAAGCGCTTCAGGCACGGGCTTTTTTCTCTCGTTACACGGAGAAAACCAAACTTGTCGCCGGGGGCGCCGTCGACGTTTTGCCGCTTGAGATCATTGCGGAGACCAAACGGACAGCCTGACCAAGCATTTTTGAAGTCCAGCCTACACTCCGCCGTATCGACAGCCACGGAGCCGATCCATGACCACCCGACGCGCCGCCTGCAGCTGCGGGCAGCTTCACCTTACGATTGATGGCGAACCGTCGCGCATCTCCATGTGCCACTGCCTGGAGTGCCAGCGCCGCACCGGCGCCGTGATCAGCAACCAGGCGCGCTTCCGCCGCGAACAGGTCACCTTCGCCGGTAAGGCTACGGCGTGGATGCGGACAGCCGAAAGCGGCAACGCGCTGACCTTTCATTTCTGTCCGACATGCGGCTCCACTGTCTACTGGGAGAGCGAAGGCTTTCCTGGATACGTCGCCGTTGCCATTGGCACCTTCGCCGACCCGAATTTCCCCGCGCCGACCATCGCGGTGTGGGAGGAGTCACGCCACCCCTGGATCTCGCTGCCGGCCGACACGCCGCCCAAGCGCGTGGCGAAGCAGGGGTGATAAAACAGCCGGCGGGGGACGAATGCCGCCGTGCGGAGAAACCTGAAAATAAATCGACGAGGACGGCTTGCCAGATGCCCGTCCAATCGCCTTTAGCGATTCTCCACGTCGCCAGCGGTCCCACAACTCCTTCTTAGCCACCGCATTGAAACCTCGTCCATATCTTCGTTCCATCGCCATCCACTCCATCCCTTGCGTCTGAGATAAAGCGTTGCGTCAACCGCTTGAGACCACCTCCCCGATTCCGAACATACCGCTGCGTCGCGATACCCTCGCCAGAAAAGGGGGCAGCCCCGGGGCCCGTCACATTCCGCCCATCGGCCTGACGTACATGACTTCAATTGATGATTGCGGAATTTGCAGATGCCGGTGGTTTTCGAAGGCGTGGTGCCTTAGCGAGGCATTGGGTCCTTCGAACGCCGAGCTTAGCGGAAAACAACTCCAGGAAATCACCACCGCATTTGCCAAAGCTGCGGTTCCGCAATATTCTGCCATTTGCGCTCTCGAATGCATTCTGCAGGCGGACTGCACAACAAGGACCCGTACGCCGCGACAGCGACAGCATTATTTGGAACAGCGGCTACTGGAGATCGAAGAGGCAGCTTGGATCGAAGACGTCGTGGATGCGGTCGCTTGAGATGCGGGTATATGCGCGAGCCGTTGTGCCGTGCAGCGACATGTCTGATGTCGGGTGATAAGCGGAAGTCGCTTGCGCACGCTCGAAATGACGCGAATGACCCAAAGCGGGCCTCGCAAGACCCTTGCTGTTACGTGACCCTTAGCCGCTATCCCCTGGTGGCAGCGTGAGCGACCGAACCGGACTAAACGCACACCATCATTGCCGGCTGATTACCCAGGTACGCGAGGTCGAGAAGCGCGTCATGCCGTGAAGGTGTAGCTGCTGCCTGTGCCGCAGAGCACGAGCTTTTCCGGAATTTCTTTTTTGGCCAGATCGATGAAGTTCTGTCCGCTGCAGTGCATCGGCATTACATGTTCGAGGTCGAACTTCTTGAGTTCTGCCATCACCTTGGCCAGGTAGTCATCCGGCGCCGGGGCCAGATGGAAACCACCCACCAGCGCGTAGATCTTGTTGACGCCGGTTATTTCTTGCGCGCGCATGAGGGTGTTGATGATGCCGGCGTGGCCACATGAGCTGATTACTACGAGCCCGCGATCGCCGAGCCTGAAGCAGGTGGCGTGCTCGTGCCAATGTTGATCAGGCACCGGTTTCCCGGCGAGCTCCTCGGCGGTGAAATGGTGGTTCATGTAGGCGCTGGTGTCGCAGCCCAGCCCATTCCGGCTACCGTATTCAACCCACGTGTTCGGCAACACATGCTCGATGCTAACGCGCGGCACGGCACCGGTCGTGAATGCCTGGCCTTCAATGATGACAGGCGCCTCCGAAAGCACAGGCTTCACGTTCAGCGCCGCTAGCTTGCGCCGGTCGAACGCAATGCCGAAATCTGTAAAGCTGGCGTCGGCGTTGCGAATGAAGCGATTGCAGAAATTGTCCTCTCCCCCGGTGTACAGGCGCAATTCCTTGCGCATTCGCGGACGGTAGGCCTCCAGGAACCCCATAAGTCCGCCGATGTGATCATAGTGGCCGTGGCTGATAATCAGCGCGTCCACCTGGCTGATATCGATCTTCAGCAGTTCGAGGTTGTTCGCGTAAACGTCAGGTGTGAAGCCGAAATCGAGCAGGTAGCGGCGCGATTCCTGCCCCTTGCGTGACTCAAGGTGCAACGCCAGACCCCACTCGCTTTCTAGAGTCTTGCCTTGTGGCGCCTCTGGAAATCCGGTGCGGCGAACGGAGAGACCAGGCATCTCCACCGGTCGAAGGAAAATGTCGTGAGTGCCGTCAGTGATCTCCCGAACCGTAAGCTCATCGATCGCTGGCGCATCGATCCGAACGGGCGCGGCGCGGACGGAGCGATCAAGCGGAACGCTGCATGCAAGCAGCGAGCCGCTAAACACGCATGAATGTCGCAGGAAACTGCGGCGGTCTATCGATCGCGGCATGAATCGCCTCACATGTTTCAACAAGCCTATTCTTTGCGACAATCGGTGTCACGTCCGGAAGTGGCCCCGAGCGGACCTACATAGGTTACGTCAGCAGCGGTTGTCGCATCGCCTCTGCGTGTTTCATCGTTCCGCGTGACCCCCGATGGAGGGTCCGATGGCAGCGTCCGCGACAAGGATGGCCAGGCGCTCGGCTATTTCTGATCCATCCGTCAGCTAGCGCGCAGGCCGAGAGCAAGCGCGATCCACGCGGCGCCATAGAAAATCAGATCTATCCCGATGAAGAGACCGATCACCCAAAGTCCCGAGACGGGCCACTGCGCTAGAACAAGCAAGCCCAGCACAAACGTGATTACCCCGTCTACTGCCTGCCAACCCCAGCCTGGCAGCGCAACCCACAATGAACCAATAAATTGGAACAGCCCGCTGATCAGGAAAAACACCGCCATGAGCATGGTCGCGACCTCGGCACCGAGGAGTGGTCTTGTTACGATCAAAAAGCCTGTAACCCCGAAGAGGATCGCCGCCACCAGGTGGTGGAAGAAGCCTGCCCAGTGCCCAACCATGACCGCTTGGGCCACTTCAATGCCGCATGCCAGCACCAGCAGCCAGCCGAAGAACAGCATCGAGATGATCGTAGCAGTCACAGAACGTACGATGGCGACGATGCCTAACAGCAACAGACCAACGCCGAAGGCTAGAAACCATGCCCAATATTGAACAATTTCTTTGGGGATCTGAACGTCCAAAGTTTGGATATGGCCCATCATGACTTTCCTCCCAGCTAAGAAAGCAGGTTAAATCGGCCCTGCCTAACGCTATAGCATTCCGTGTTTTGTTCAATTTCTATTTCGAGGATGAGCCGGGGCGACGATCAGCGGCCAAGCTGCTGATGAGGGATGAGGCGGGGCGCATGGCGGCGAACTTCGCCAAGCTGCCGGAGCTGCTGCGCCGGGGCGGTTAAGTCCACGAGATATCTTTATCTTACTTATCCACAATCGGGGCAGAGTGAGCAATTTTATACAGATTTAGAAAAGCGCCCCGAGTCAGACTGACAAAGGGCGTTTCGTGGGATCCCTCCCTCCAAGCGCCCTTCCCTGTTGTTGCGTAGTAGACCCCGGCTATCTGGTCATGGTCGGGGTTCTTTTTTCTTTCTGCTCAGATCGCCTTCTCCCGGGGCGAATATAAGCCGCAAGTGGGGGGTCTCATGAATCGAGGCCAACATGGATCGGTTTCCCGGTAGCGCTCATCGTTCTGCCTTTGGAGCTAAGTGAGGACGGCAGCATGACTGAGGATACGCAAGCAGATTTAAAATTGTCTGCCGCTTCGGAAGAGCGACAAAAGCAAAATGACGCGGGCGATCAAATTTGCAGCCCCTATTTGTTAAGGCCTCTCCGAACCTTTCGGCAGGCTTGTAGTGACATCTCGGCATCGCATCCAGAATTGACACCTCCGGGAATTGATGTGTGCGCCAATGCCGAGAAGTATGCGGAGTATGACTACACCCTCGCTATCAAAAACAAAGGTCGTCCACCCAAACCGTGGCGATGGGAAATTTACCTGGCCGGGAAGAGCAAACCGGTGCGGCAATCTGAGTTTCTCGAAACGATGTCCGAAGCTACCCGAACGGGCAAGGCGGCATTAGCAGAACTCCGGGCCAAGCGAGTGGAGCGTTTTGTCGGACGACAGAACATTGAGCACTTCCGAGAAATGCTCAAAATCACCACCGATCCCGGCCAGCGGCAAGTGCTGGAGAAATTGCTTCTCGAAGCACAAGCCAAGCTCAAGAAAGACGAAGAAGATCACAAAGAGAATTTAAGCATCATCATTCAAACCGAGCCACTAACGGTCGCCTCCTAGACCGCGGCGT
>JBEKAF010000134.1:0-4826 GCA_050018355.1 Terriglobales bacterium
CGCGCGCCGGGCAACGGCGCCTCCATCGGCGGGTTGAAGGTGGCGGCGGAAAGCGGATGGTTCGCGGCGCGCCCGTCAGGGACCGAGAACATCTACAAGATTTATGCGGAGAGCTTCCGGGGAGCTGGTCATCTGCGCCGAATCCTGGAGGAAGCCCAGACAATTGTCAGCGATGCTCTGGCGGCGTCGGGTCCGAGGGAGAAATCATGAGCGACCAAACCCGCGTCAGCCACCCGATCTACAGCCTTCTACCCACGGAAGTCGAGGGGTTCGATTCCCTGGCGGAGCTTGCCCTGGACATGCGCTGGTCGTGGAACCATGCCACCGACCGAGTGTGGAGCACGCTTGATCCCACACTGTGGGAACTCACTCAAAATCCTTGGGTTGTCCTGCAGACGGTCTCGCGCGATCAGATCGAACGCGTGCTCGCCGATCCTGCCTTCCGTAAGAATATTGACGACCTGCTGCGAGCCAAACATCAGGCGGTGGAGAAGCCCGCATGGTTTCAGCAAAAGCATTCGCAAGCTCCCTTGACCTGCGTCGCGTATTTCAGCATGGAATTCATGTTAAGCGAAGCGCTCCCGATCTATTCGGGAGGACTTGGTAATGTGGCTGGCGATCAACTCAAAGCTGCCAGCGATTTGGGCGTGCCGGTGGTCGGAGTGGGGCTGCTCTATCAACAAGGTTATTTTCGCCAGGTGATCGATAAAGAAGGAGCGCAACAGGCTCTTTACCCGTACAACGATCCCGGACAGTTGCCGATCACGCCTTTACGCCAACCGAACGGGGAGTGGCTGCGGTTGGAGGTCGCGTTGCCTGGATACTCGGTCTGGCTGCGCGCCTGGCAGGTCCAGGCCGGTCGAGTCAAGCTCTACCTGCTGGATAGCAATGACGCGGCGAACTTCCCCGTTCATCGAGGGATTACGAGCGAACTGTATGGCGGCGGCCCGGAGTTGCGCCTCGTACAAGAACTGCTGCTCGGGATCGGCGGATGGCGGTTGCTCCGCGCGCTGGGCATCAAGCCGGAAGTCTGTCACTTGAATGAAGGGCATGCGGCGTTCGCTGTGTTGGAGCGTGCCCGAAGTTTCATGGAAGAAACCGGGCAGCCATTCGACGTCGCGCTGGCCGTCACGCGAGCGGGGAACCTGTTCACCACTCACACGGCAGTGGCCGCGGGCTTTGATCGTTTCGCTCCGACCCTCATCGAACAATACCTCGGTCATTATGCCGGGCAGAGGCTCGGCATCCCACTCCACGATTTGATGGCCTTAGGCCGCCAGAATCCGAACGACTCGTCGGAGAGTTTCAACATGGCCTATCTGGCAATCCGGGGGAGCGGGGCGGTGAATGGGGTGAGTCGCTTGCATGGGAAAGTCAGCCGACACCTCTTTCTGCCTCTCTTTCCGCACTGGCCCGAGGAAGAGATCCCAGTCGGATACGTGACCAACGGAGTCCATGTGCCAACCTGGGACTCGGCTCCGGCCGACGATTTGTGGGCGGGAACCTGTGGCAAGGGGCGTTGGCTGGGGACAACGGAAACTATGGAGCAGGACATTCGGCGAGTCTCCGACTCCGAGCTCTGGAAATTTCGCACCGACGCCTGCAGGTCTCTCGTGGAATACGCTCGCGGGCGACTATCCCGGCAACTGGCTGTCTCCGGCGCGTCGCCCGAGGCGATTGACGGGGCGAAACATCTATTTGATCCCAACGCGCTGACACTGGGCTTTGCGCGCCGCTTCGCGACCTACAAGAGGCCCAACCTGCTGCTGCACGACCCAGAGCGGCTCCTTCGTTTGTTGACTAATTCTCAGCGCCCGGTGCAACTCATCATTGCTGGCAAGGCGCACCCGGCGGACGAGGAGGGAAAGGCCCTGATTCAGGAATGGCTGCGTTTCATCCGGCGGCCCGAGACACGCCCCCATGCGGTCTTCCTCAGTGACTACGACATGCTTCTGACCGAGCACCTGGTGCAGGGGGTGGATGTCTGGATCAACACCCCACGGCGCCCCTGGGAGGCTTGCGGGACGAGCGGGATGAAAGTGCTCGTCAACGGAGGCATCAATCTCTCGGAGTTGGATGGCTGGTGGGCGGAAGCCTACACGCCTGAAGTGGGATGGGCGTTGGGAGACGGCCAGGAACATGGCGACGATCCCGCTTGGGACGCTGTCGAAGCCGACGCGCTCTACGACCGGCTGGAGCGGGAGGTGATCCCGGAGTTTTATACCCGAGACGGAAGCGGCGTTCCCATCGCATGGGTCAAGCGGATGCGGGAAAGCATGGCGCGGTTGACACCGCGCTTCTCTGCCGACCGTGCGGTGCGCGAATACACCGAGCAACACTATCTTCCGGCTGCAGCCGCCTACCGTGACCGCGCGGCGAACAAAGGCGCAGCAGGCAGGCAAATGGTCGATTGGCAGCATGCGGTGGATCGGGAGTGGGGCTCGTTGCGCTTCGGAGACTTGCGGGGCGAAACCAACGCGGACCACCACGTGTTTGAAGTCGAAATCTTTCTGAACGATCTCGACCCGAATGCGGTGCGAGTTGAGCTTTATGCGGACGGAATCAACGGCGGCGATCCCGAATGTGCGGAAATGAAGTGCGCGCGACCGCTACCTGACGCATCCCGCCCCTGCGTCTATCACGCAACCGTATCCACTGCACGTCCAGCGAGAGACTACACGGCGCGAGTGATGCCGCACTGCGACGGCGTTGCAGTCCCACTGGAAGACGCTCGAATCCTGTGGCAACGACGATGAAAACGCCCCAACGCGAGTTGCGCGATTACATCTCGGAGATCTCCGATCGCGTTGACGTTCGGGCCGGCTCTCCTCTGCCTTTGGGAATCCAGGGAAGAGGAGGAGGAGTTAATTTCTCCATTTTCAGCCGTAACGCCAGCCGCGTTCGACTAGAGTTGTTCGACCATCCCGAAGACGCAGCGCCCGCCCCGGTAATCGATCTGGATTCAGCGCGCAATCGCACCGGCGACGTATGGCCATACTTCTGGCTCAAGGGACGAACTATCAAACGTGGCAGACGGCGTTGACGGAGGCCAAATGAAAAGAGCGATCCCGATCACGACCTTGTTTCTGGATATCGGCGGTGTCCTGCTCACCGACGGTTGGGATCATCATGCCCGCAGACGGGCGGCGACGAACTTCAAGCTGAATTTGGCCGAGATGGAGGATCGGCATCACCTGACCTTCGACACCTACGAGGAGGGAAAACTCACGCTGGAAGAATATTTGGGTCGGGTGGTCTTCTACCAAAAGCGACCGTTCACCCGGGCTCAGTTTCGGAGCTTCATGTTCGCGCAATCGAAACCTTACCCCAAGATGATCGAGCTGGCCGCTCAGCTCAAGGGCCGTCACGGGCTGAAGATCGCCCTGGTCAGCAACGAAGCACGGGTATTAAATGCTTACCGGATTCAAAAGTTCAAGCTGGACGGGTTTGTGGATTCCTTTATTTCCTCCTGCTTCGTCCACGTTCGCAAGCCCGACGCGGACATCTTTCGGCTTGCGCTGGACATCGCCCAGGCGCCAGCGCGGCAGGTGGTCTATATCGAAAACACCCCAATGTTCGTCCAGATCGCGGAAGGTTTGGGGATTCGAAGCATTCTTCACACGGATTACAGATCCACGTGCGCAAAACTGGCTTCGTTCGGATTGCAGAATGATGAAGGTGTCATCCATGAAACCAGCTAACCCACGCATCCTGACGATCAATGGCGGCTCGTCGAGCATCAAGTTCGCGCTGTTCGAGGCCGGTGACTCGCTCCGACGGATTTTGGAGGGCGGGATTGAGCGGATTGGACTGCCGGAGGCCACCTTGCAGGTGAAAGGCTTGGACCAGGCGGACAACTTTTCGCGGTTAGTGACGGCGCCGGATCACACCGCGGCGGTGGGCGCTCTGATGGATTGGATCGAGGAACGCATCGGGCGTGACGCATTGACCGCGGTGGGCCATCGCGTCGTGCATGGCGGCCCGAAGTATTACAAGCCGCAGCGAATCACTTTGGAGATGGTTGTGGAGCTGCACCGGCTCAGTCCATTCGATCCTGACCATATGCCGGAGGAGATCCTGTTGACCGAGGCGTTTCATCGCCGATTTCCTGATCTGCCCCAAGTAGCGTGTTTCGACACGGCTTTTCACCATGATCTACCGCGCGTGGCGCAGCTGCTGCCGATCCCGCGCCGCTACGAGGCGCAGGGGGAGCGGCGGTACGGGTTTCACGGGTTGTCGTATGCGTTCCTAATGGAAGAACTCGCCCGCCTGGCCGGACCGGAAGCGGCACAAGGCCGCGTCATCCTCGCCCACCTCGGCAATGGCGCGAGCCTGGCGGCGGTGCGCCACGGCAAATCCATGGACACGAGCATGAGTTTCACCCCGGCAGCCGGGGTGCCGATGAGCACCCGCTCCGGCGATCTCGATCCCGGACTGGTTTGGTATCTGGCGCGCACTGAAAAAATGAGCGCGAAGCAATTCAACGAGATGGTCAATTTCCAGTCCGGGCTGCTCGGGATATCCGAAACCAGTTCCGACATGCGCGACTTGCTCGACCGTGAAACGCAGGACGTGCGGGCGGCTGAAGCGGTCGCGCTGTTTTGCTACCAGGTCAAGAAATGGATCGGCGCGTTCGCAGCGGCGTTGGGCGGACTGGAGACGCTGGTGTTCACTGGTGGCATCGGAGAGAACGCGCCCACGGTCCGCGCCCGGATTTGCGATGGGCTGGGATTCCTTGGAATCGAACTCGAAGAAAAGCGAAACGCGGCGAATGAGGGCGTGATTTCCGCGGCGGCCAGCCGGGTTGCGGTCCGCGTCATTCGCAC
>JBEKAF010000135.1:0-4621 GCA_050018355.1 Terriglobales bacterium
ATTTCAGTTCGGGATTCATCTGGAGAATTCCGGCTGAAATGGTGGTCTCACAGGTGTCATCAGCATCCGCGAGTCTGCGCGTCGGCGAGCCGTTTGCTCGCGTCTTGATGGGAGAATGCAATGACTAGATATTTCACAGGGACTCATGCTGCTTGCCGGTGCCGCGCTCGGCGCTGCCGCTGGTAATGGTTTGCACGCGCAAGGAAAGTCGCCCGGCGCTTATGCAATCGTCGAAATCAGTGAAGTTGTTGACGCCGACCTCCTCAAACAGCTGCTTCCAAAAACTGGCCCGGCGGTTAAGGCCGGCGGCGGTCAATTTCTCGTTCGAACAGACAAAATCACTGCATTGGTCGGCACTGCGCCCACGCGCTTCGCGATTATCGCGTTCGACAGCACTCAACAGGCTGAAGCCTGGTATAGCTCGCCGGCCCAGAAGGAAGTCAACGCAATGGTCGAAAAAGCAGAGAAGGTGCGCTCGTTCATTGTCGACAGCGCGATGTAAGAAGCGGGGCACACACCACAACCAACGCCCAAGCACCGCTCAAACAGGCCGCCCGGTATTGCACCGCGGCCACGATCCGGGTAGCCTCGTCGTGCGGCACTCTCATCCTGCCGCAGTTTCCCCTCTAAGCCCCGGGCCCCCTTCCGGGGCTTTTTCTTTGGCCGCCAGCGAAAGGTTAATCAATCGTAAACAAAATGCTTGCCTCACACATACAATGATGGTATGTACTTTGCTGTACACTGGCACTTTTATCTTCGACACCGTCTCCAACGGCGCCGCTAGACTGCCCCAGTTCCCTCTGGAGCAGTGCCGGGTCCGACTTGTGAGGACGCCATGTTCGCGCATAAGACGATCGCGGGTCAACTCTTTGGTCTTGATGCCGTAGACTGGTCAGTGCTTCTCCTGGGCATCGCGCTGGCGAGTTTGCTGGTAGTGGTCTTCTGATCATTAATTGTCGCCGTGGCCTCCCAGGGCAGCGGCAGCAACCAATCCCCTCTCGTGGCTCAACCAAGCCGCGGCACACCACCAACCCTTCCAAACTCCGTGACGTGCCGAGCGCGTGGTAAAGTGCAGCCATCGCCTCGTGTATGGCCACACCACCTGCTCATGCCGCGTCCCCCACACCGTCAAACCACCCGGCCGCTGCCCTCATTGCGGCAGCACGCGCCTCATCCGCAAGGGCACCCGCCGCAAGAAGCTTGAGATTGTCCAGCTCTGGCAATGCAAGCTTTGCCGGCGCGCGTTCACACCCGCTCCCGCAGAGCTACGCTACAAAACCTATCCGCTTCGTATCATCCTCGACGGCGTTACCCTCTATAACCTCGGCTATTCCCTCCCCGAGGCCGCAACAAAATTAAAATCACGGCATGGGTATAACGTCTCTCTTTCCACCCTTGCGAGTTGGATGAAAGAGCATTGCGAGCTCACGACTTACCGCCGCCTGCGACCGCAGCTTCGACACCTATTTCCGCCAACCAAAACAATCCGTCGTTTGAAACTGTATCACCGACAGGTCTACAGCTTCGCCTTTCATCGTCCAAAACTTGCGCTGCTGCGTGAAAGCCGCCAGCACGCGCGTCTCGCTCCCCTCGCCGATTTCCTTGAGCGCGTTCCTAACGACTGCCCGCACGAGCTCTTTCGCGAAAGCTCCCGAGCCTCGCAGATCCCAAATTTCGTAAACCGAAACCATCTCATCGTTGTCGAGAAAGAGAACTTCGCGACACGCACCGCCGCGCTCATCGTCCCCACAGTTGGAGACAATCGCTTGCGGCACGAGGCGCTACAGCGTTTCATGCTCGCCAACGATTCCGTGACGGTCGCCGTTGAAGTTCCGATTTGGTTGACGGCCGCCGACATCGACGCGCTTGAGGTTGAGTATGGACTTCGGCTCCTGCCCGAAGGAGGCGGGCCGCGCGTCCTCACGGGCCACATTGACTTTCTTCAGGTACGCAATGGAGCGGTCCACATCCTCGACTACAAGCCGGACGCCCGGACGAATAAGCCGATCGCGCAGCTCACGCTCTATGCGCTGGCGCTCACGCGCCTAGCGGGACTGAGGCTCTTTGATATCAAGTGCGCCTGGTTCAATGAAGAGCAATACTGCGAGTTCTTTCCCCGCTCGCTTCTCGCACAGGACCGGCCGAGAGGTGGAGGCGAGGCCGGCCATTAAGACAATGGTGCGGGCGGCCGGAATCGAACCGGCACGGGGTTACCCCCAACGGATTTTCATACCAGCTACGGCTTTCGCCGCCGCCACGGATGGCGTTTGTGGTCTGGACTATACCTTCACCCTAGCCAGTGGCCTTAGGTGCTGCCCGTCTAGTCTCTACACCTTCCCTTTCGGGCTTGGCTCGGGATTGCCATCTGACAGGTTCCCCCGAATTTGAGCAGTTCTGCGTCTCGAGTTTCCCGCGAGAGCACTCAATCCTTCAAGTCCGTTGCGTCTACCGTTCCGCCACGCCCGCGTGGCGCCTTCTCTATAGTCCGCACAGCGTTCGGAGCCAAGATCGGCTTCCCTTTACCTGGCCCGGTCCAAGCAGGCCGTGGCCGCCTTACATTGATCGCTGCCGCATCGAGGCTCGTCTTGATGTGCGAGGCGTAATACTTTTCGATCATCTCCACGCTGGTACGGCAGTTCTTGGCAATTTGATAAATGTCCGCACCTTCCATCAGGCGGAAACAGACGTACGTGTGCCGCAGGCTATACGCCGTGCGGCGGTTCCCTTCCCGGTCAAACTTCAACCCGACTTCGTCGAGAATAGTGTTGAACAGCCCGGGGTGGGTTTTTGGAAACAGGCGATCTGTTGGCTCCGGATTGTTTCGCTTCTTGAGGCGCTGGAAGGGTCGCACCGCGCCTGTCGTGCTCTTGCAATAGCCGACACCGCGCTTGCCGCGCACCTCGATCTCAAGGATCGTTTCGTTCGTCGCGTAATCTTTGACAACTTTCACGTCTCGGTACTCTAACCGCGTGGCTTCGTCCGGCCGCAGGCCGGTATTCGCCATAAACAGCACAAAGTCATGAAGCTGCTCATATTCCCACAGGTATCGCTTGCGCTTGGGGTTCCTCGTGCGCTCGCGCGTGGCTTCGTACAGTGTCCGGTATTCCTCCGGAGAGAACCACGCCCGGTGCGAAATTTTCTCCGACGAGCGGAACGGCTCGGACAAATCCGGCAGTTGCTGCAGCCACCCATGCCGGATGGCGGTCTTCAGCACTTGGCGAAGGCATACGATTTCTTGATGAAGCGTGCTGCGCGAAGGCGCCTTTCCTCGGTCTACCATCGAGTTTTCGCGCCGGTGGATGCGATACTCTTGCAGTTTGCCCGAGGATACCTCCGAGAGGCCCATCCGGCCGAAGAACGGAAGCAGATGGAGCTTTAACCGTCGGCCATGCCCCTCCACATATTGGGCGTTGCGCCGGCCTTCGGTGATGATTTCGTACTCGCGCAGGAATTGCTCGGCTGCCTCGCGAAATGTCTTCTCGCCGACCACCTCCCCGCGGCGCTGTTTTCCTTTAAGTTCTAGAAACCAATCTTCGGCAATATCCTTCGCGCGATCGAAGCTTTCTTCCTTCGTCGATATGCGGCGGTTTTTGCCGTTGAGGTACGTTGAGCATTGCCAGTGCTTACCCTCGCCGCGCTTGTAGAGATGCAGTTTGCCCCGCATCAGCACATGGTGTGCCACCATTCTCCCCTTCCCAGGATACAAATCCTAATTTGTGTAAGACTTGTCCAAGCCTATTTCGGGCTTCTCGGCACGTCAATTTATTTCGAAAATGGCTGCGGGACTGGCACTTTGGACATTGCCGGATTTTGCTCTGGTCCGCTTTTAAGTCCCTTGCGTCTACCGTTTCGCCACGTCCGCAGAGCGGACCCCAAAAACAGTCCGCGCGGCCGCACTTGTAGCACCCGCCGCGCGGGCGTCGAAGCGCGGACTGCACGGCCGTGCCCGCTCTATAATCCCGCTTCGTTGATCGGCGGCTGAAAAGCAAGCCCGGTGTCCCAGGGAAAGTAAATCCAGGTATCCTGCGACACTTCGGTGATGAAGGTGTCGACCAGCGGCCGGCCCATCGGCTTGGCATAGACCGTGGCGAGATGGGCGCGTGGCACCAGGGCGCGCACGACGGTTGCGGTTCTGCCGGTATCGACCAGATCATCCACCAAGAGAACGCCGGCGCCCTGCCCGCCGCCGAGCGCGACAATGGCGGGGGCGACGCCCTTGAGCACCGTCACCTCGCCCTGGCTGGCGTGGTTGTAGCTCGACACGCACACCGTCTCGATCACCTTGATGCCGAGTTCGCGCGCGACGATCGCCGCCGGCACGAGGCCACCGCGAGTGATGCAGACGATGGCTTCGAACGGACCCGCGCCACTCAATCGCCAGGCCAGCGCCCGCGAATCGCGGTGGAATTGCTCCCACGAGACCGGAAAGATCTTCTCGGGATTGCGCGGCGGCGGTGTGTCGGGCTGCTGCACTGCGGGCTCCATTCTTTAGCCGGCCGCGAGCTGCGCCTGCACGCGGGCCAGCATCGCCTCGACCGCGGCCTTGGCGGCGGCGAGCTTTCGCGGGTCGCGCGAGCGCAGCACCACATGGGTGTTGGCGGTACGCTTCTCGTCCATGAAC
>JBEKAF010000136.1:0-4236 GCA_050018355.1 Terriglobales bacterium
TGCGGTCTTGACTGCGGTTCAAGGATGGATGACACATCTCGGCCCAACCACCGCGTCAGAAATTGGCGAGTTGCTCGGACTACCGGCGACCGAGATCGAAAAAGCCTTACTCCGCATGGAGGCAAGCGGAGCGATTCTGCGCGGCAAGTTCCGCCCGGCCGCGCCACACGAACCCGAAACAGAGTGGTGCGAGCGCCGTCTGCTGGCTCGCATCCATCGCCTCACGGTCGCAACGCTGCGCAAGCAGATCGAGCCGGTCAAAGCAGCGCAGTTCATGAACTGGCTAATGCGCTGGCAGCATCTCGCTCCTGGTACGCAGGTGCGGGGCGAGCATGGGACGCTTGAAGTGATCCGCCAACTGCAGGGGTTTGAAATTCCGGCGAGCGCTTGGGAACGGTTTGTGCTGGCACGCAGAATCTCGGACTACGATCCGGCGCACCTCGATCAGCTGTGCCTGGCAGGCGCGGTCGGATGGGGCCGCCTGTCGCCGCATCCGGCGACTCTTGAAGCCACGGGAAACGATGGGAACCGTCGCCGAGTCATTCCGACGCGAGTTGCGCCGATTGCATTCTTTGTGCGTGAAGATGCGGATTGGTTGCGAGCGCGCCATCCCGGGGCGGAGGATTCTGCTACTTCGTTCTTAAGCCCGGTGGCGCAAGCGGTGCTCGAACTCTTGAAGCAGCGGGGCGCGCTGTTTTTTCCCGACATGGTGCGCGCGACGGGCCGGCTCAAAGCGGAAGTCGAAACCGGACTGTGGGAACTGGTCGCTGCGGGCCTCGTGACCGCCGACGGATTCGAGAACCTGCGTGCGCTGGTGACGCCGAAAAGTACCTCTGGCAGCGGGCTTGGGAAGGTCCGCCGGCCGCGTCATGCGCCCGGACGATGGTCGTTGTTGCACACCGAAGGCGCCGATCGCGACCGCAGCGTCGAGTCATGCTGCTGGATGTTGTTGCGGCGCTATGGCGTGGTCTTCCGCGACCTGCTTGTTCGGGAAACGAATCTGCCGCGATGGCGTGAATTGCAGATCGGCTACCGCCGTCTCGAGGATCGCGGCGAAGTGCGCGGCGGCCGATTCGTCGATGGATTTCTGGGAGAGCAGTTCGCACTTCCAGTGGCGGTCGAATCGTTGCGCGCGAACCGCAAGCTGCCAATGAATGGTGAGCGCGTCACCATAGCGGCAGCAGATCCGCTGAACCTGGTGGGGATCATTGTTCCCGGCGAGCGCATCCCTGCGATCTCGGGGAGAAGCGTTACGTTTCGCGATGGCGTGGGCAGCGGAAGATGCGCTGCTAGCATTCCGGGTACTAGGCTAGTGCCGTCCCGCAAGTTCGTGGCATAAATGCACACTGTCATCCTGAGCGAAGCGAAGGACCTATGTGTTTGAATTCGGCAATGCACAGGTCTTTCGCTTCGCTCAAGATGACAGCCCAAACTTATGTCGCAAATTTACGGGACAGCACACTAGAGATTTCCTCCGCAAATCTCTTCACGGCAACTTTAATTTAAGCAGCACCTGCGGATTCAGATACACGCCTTGCCAGCGCACGGCCAGATGCAGGTGAGGACCGGTGGCGCGTCCCGTGCCCCCGCTGAGTCCGATCTCCTGGCCTTTGCTCACATCGTCGCCTTCTTTGACGGAAAATTTCGACAAATGCAGATAGAGCGTCAGCAGGCCCTGGCCGTGATCGATCACTGCACAATTCCCTTCAAAGAAAAGAGGCCGGGCCAGGATGACGTGGCCGCTGTTGACAGCCACGACCGAGGTTCCACTGGGCACGCGGAAATCGAGCCCTTGATGCGTGCTCTGTACGGAACCGTTGAACACGCGCTCGACTCCGAACACGTCGGAGATCGCGGCATTCACCGGAGTTGAGAACGACCCTTTCCATTCGCGGCCGGGGCTGAGGGTTTCAAAAACCTCGGCTTTTGTTTCCTTGTCCTGTTCGATCTGACGCTGGTCTTCGGGGCTGGGCGCGGTATAACGCCCAGGAACCTTCAGCAGCACGCGGGGATAGCGTTGGCGTTCCAATCGAATCTTCTTTTCGAATGAGATCGCTTGTCCGGCGGCCGTTTCGGCGTGCAGTTGGATGGGATAGGCTCCCGGCTTGGTTTCCAGACTGGCCCCGGCGAGCGCGAACCATGATTTGTGGCTCGCGTCGAAGCTGAACGCAATCTCGTGGCCAAGCCAGTTGCCCGAAAGCGTGCGGACCGGCGTCGGCGTGGTGACGCGGAAAAGCACCGGGGTTCCGTTGACCAGCCGAGCGGGCTGGTTGCCGACAGTCCAGTTGCCGACAGTCGAGTGGGCTGCACTTGCCGCCGATAAGTTTGCGGCCAGCGCAAGCATCACGAACGCAACGAGTGCAACGGAATGGAAGAGGCGTTTGGGCATGGCGCTTTCAGGCTAGCATTTCAAAATAAACATACGGTCATCCGCCATTCAAAATCTGGAAAAGATGACCGCCTGTTTCTAACGACCGACGGACGCGGCGCGAGCGCTGTGGTTGCTGGCCAACAGCTTCAACATAGCTTGGTCGTCGGCGGGCCGGGAGAAAAAGTATCCCTGTGCCATCTCGCAATTGAGCTGCTTGAGCAGGTTGATCTGTTCTTCCGTCTCCGTCCCTTCGGCGACGACCTTCAAACCAAGATTGTGGGCAAGCATAATGATGGCCCGCACGATCTCGCGGTTTTCCGGGTCACTTTCCATATTGGAAATGAAGGCCCGGTCGATTTTCAAAGTGTCCACCGGAATCCGGCGCAAGCGGCTGAGTGAGGAGTACCCGGTGCCAAAATCATCGATGCTCAAGCGCACGCCGAGTGCCTTCAAATGCGCGAGCACGTGACCGGATTTTTCCGCATCGCCCATGGCGATCGTTTCTATGATTTCGAGTTGCAAGCAGCCTGGATCAATACCGGTCTGCTCCAGGGATTTACGGATCTCGCTGGCTAGATCGGGCTGAGCGAACTCCCGGGAGGTCATGTTCACGCTCATGGTCAGGGGCGGGATGGTAGGAAATTCAGACTGCCAGGTCCGGAGATGTTGGCAGGCTTCGCGCAGCAGTTGCCGATTCATGGGGACTATGAGTCCAATTTCCTCCGCAACCGCGATGAACTCAATCGGAGAAAGTAGGCCTTCCGGACGTTGCCACCGCGTCAGGGCCTCGAAGCCCGCGATCTTGCCGGTCTGCAATGACACAATGGGCTGGTAGTAAACGCGGAATTCTCCCTGGTCGAGGGCCTTGCGCAGGTCCGTCTCCAGGCTCAACCACTGCACTGCGCTGGCATGCATGGCGGGGTCAGACACTTCACAACGGGCTTTTCCGGCCCGCTTGGCACGGTACATGGCGATGTCCGCATCGCGCAGGAGATCCTCCGCCTGGGTGTGAGGGCTAGTGCTGGCAGCAATTCCGATGCTCGCTGAAATTACTATCTCCTGTTGGTTCACTACAAAGGGAGTCGCCAGTTCCGCTTGCACTCGTTCCGCAACACGTACGGCCTCAATGGGGTCTCGGATGTCGTCCAGAAGGATGGCGAATTCATCGCCACCGAGTCTGGCTAACGTGTCGTCATTGGCAGGCCTGTCCGGAACGCCGCTCGTGCGCGGACGCGAGACCATATCGGCTCGCCGCACCGAGTCCCTCAATCTTTGCCCCATTTGAATCAGCAACTCGTCCCCGGCAGAGTGTCCTAGGCTGTCATTGACGATTTTGAACTCGTCGACATCAATGAGCAGCACGGCGAATTTGTAGTTCGAGTGCCTTTTGGAGAGGGTGAGAGCGTGCTGCAACCGGTCCAGGAACAGCGCGCGGTTGGGCAGGTTGGTGAGTCCGTCGTGGAATGCATTGTGGGCCAGCATTTCTTCGGCCCGCTTGCGCTCGGTGATGTCGCGGTTCACGATGACCAGTTTGTCGGTCTGGCCTTTTGCGTTTCGGATCGCGCTCGCGGTCGATTCCAGAGTGCGCCAGGACCCGTCTTTGTGGCGCACCCGGTATTCCATCCGTTCTCCACGGCCGCTCAGGCGGGCTTTTTCTGCGGCTTTCAACACTCGCGGGCGATCGTCGGGATGAATTTGCTCGATCGACGAAGTGGCTTTCAAGTCCTCGGGGGAATATCCGAGGACCTTTAGATAGGCGGGGCTGTTGTACAGCCGGCGGCCATCGCTGTCGACGAGCGCGATCATATCGGCGGCATTTTCACTGATGAGTTGAAAAAGCTGATCTCGCTCCGCCAGTTGGCGTC
>JBEKAF010000137.1:0-3957 GCA_050018355.1 Terriglobales bacterium
TAGCGATGCTTTTGTCGGCGACTATTTCACCATCGAAGAGCAAGCGCTGGTTGCGCGCGCGTCTGCGGCGGACCGGGATTGGATCCTGGCGCTGCTTTGGAGCGGGAAAGAGAGCGCCCTCAAAGCGCTGCGTGCAGGGCTTCGACTCGACACCCGGTCTGTGATCGTCATCCCTTGCGCCGCGTTATTCGACCTTAATGGCTGGAACCAACTCCGGGTTCGTTACACCGGCGGTCGTTGTACCGAAGGGCAAGTCTTCCACGGCTTGTGGCAACATGCAGACAATATCGTGCGAACTGTGGTCGCCGCTCCGCCGCCGGACCCGCCGATTCCCTTAAAGATCCCGGCCAACTACCTCGACAGTGCTTACCGGTGGAAACCTGTTCCGTGCTGAATCACGGACAGATTGGGACTTGTATGGCACACCGCGACAACCAATTCGATTTCGACTTCATCGTCATCGGTTCAGGGTTCGGCGGCAGTGTTTCCGCACTTCGGCTGGTGGAGAAGGGATATAAAGTCGCGGTCATGGAAATGGGTCGACGCTGGACGCCTGACAACCTGCCGCGCACCAGTTGGTCCATCCATCGCTGGTTTTGGCGTCCCAACCTGGGCCTGCGTGGCTTCTTCAACATGCGATTCTTCAGGCACGTGACCATTCTGCATGGTTGTGCTGTAGGTGGCGGGTCCATTACCTACGCCTGTACTCTGCTTTCTTCCCCGGAGAAAGTGTGGGAGACGGGCTCGTGGAGGGGATTGGCCAATTGGAAGGCGGAGATGCCCCGGCACTATGAAACCGCCGCGCGGATGCTGGGCGTCACTGAAAACACGATCCTCGGACCTGCCGACCATCTCCTGAAGAACGCTGCCGACGCCGTGGGATGCGGGCACACTTTTTACCGCACGAAAGTGGGCATCTTTCAGCCCAAGCAGGGAGAACCCGGCAACCAGGCCATCTCTGATCCATTCTTCGGGGGAGAAGGCCCCGAGCGAACCACCTGCATCGCCTGCGGTGGTTGCATGATGGGCTGTCGCTATGGCGCGAAAAATACCCTGGATCTTACCTACCTGTATCTGGCGGAAAAGCACGGCACGCGGGTCTTTCCTGAAACCCAGGTGGTGAGCGTTAAGCCGCTGGGTGCCGTGAGTGATGGCGGCGCCGGATACGAAGTGCGCACCGTGAATTCCACGGCGTGGATTCGCCGACAGCCGCGGCGCTTCACCTGCCGTGGGGTGGTCTTCTCCGCATCCTCGCTGGGCACAATGGAACTGCTCTTTCAGTTCAAAGAGAATGGCTCATTGCCGGCCATCAGCCAGCAGCTGGGCAAACACGTGCGCACTAATTCCGAATCGCTGATCGGTGTACGCATGCCGGGTTACCGTGAAGATTTGTCGCAGGGCATAGCCATCGGTTCCGGCATCTACATTGACCAGCACACCCACATTGAAGCCGTCCGATATCCGCGTGGCTCCGATGCCATGGGCCTCCTGACCACGATCCTGACGAATGGCCGCCCCGGGCCGCGGCGGATTGCACTCTGGCTAAAGAATGTGGTCTCCTCGCTGCTACGCCATCCGCTCAAGACCGTGCGCGTGCTGCAACCGTTGGGCTGGGCACGGGAGTTTGTGATTTTGCTTTGCATGCAGGCGCTCGATGGCGAGATTGAGATGCGCTGGCAACGTCCCTGGTTCTGGCCGTTCCGGAAATTTCTTGTCAGCCGTGGCGAGAAAGTGCCTACCTACATTCCCAAGGCGAATGAGTTTGCCGAAAAGTTCGCGAAGTTGACCGGGGGGTTGCCCATGAGCATGCTTCCGGAGATCCTCTTCAATGTTCCGAGCACCGCTCACTGCATCGGAGGTTGCGTCATTGCCGATTCTGGCACCCACGGTGTCGTGGATTCACAGCATCGCGTTTTCAACTACAAGAACATGTACATTTGCGACGGATCGGTGGTGGCGGCCAATCTCGGCGTTAATCCGAGCCTGACCATTACTGCGCTTACCGAGCGAGCCATGAGTTTCATCCCACCAGCAGCGGACACGGCTTGGAACGATACAAGCCTTGGTTCTTGATCATGTGGAGGAAGGAATGAGAAGCCGAAACAGCCACTTTGATAGTGTCTGCATCAAATCCACCGGTTCTTACGTTCCGTCTAAGATTCTGACCAACGAAGAAGTCCTGGCAAACTTGCTAACCTCGCCAGAGTGGGTCGTGGAAAAGTTGGGGATTCGCGAGCGTCACATCGCTGAACCAGAGGAATACACGTCGGATCTTGCTGCCCGTGCCGGGCTGGACGCAATCGCTTCGGCGGGGCTTGAACCAAACGACATTGACTTGATCATCGTTTCCACGGCGACACCCGACCGCAAGATGCCCTCCTCGGCATGCATTGCGCAGAACAAGATGGGCATTCGCAACCGCTGTGCCGCGTTCGATGTGGCGGCGGTGTGTGCCGGGTTTGTTTACGGCATCACGATCGCCGGCCAATTCATCCAGAATGGTATGTACGAGCGTGTGTTGGTGATCGGCGCCGATACCTTCTCCAAGGTCACGGACTGGAACCACCGCGACTGCGTCGTTTTTGGAGACGGTGCCGGTGCGGTGGTACTCGAGAGGAAGGATCGGCAGAATGGGCTCTTTTCAAGCATTCTCCTCGCCGAGGGCGAAGGAATGGATCAGTTCACTGTCTACCCCGGGGACGCCTACTTCACAATGAACGGAAAAGCGGTTTACCAGAAGGCTACAACCGCGGTGCCCGAGTGTATTCAGGAGATCCTCCGCATAAACGGGCTGGGACTCGAAGACGTCTCGATGATCGTTCCGCACCAGGCCACGGCTGGCGTCCTCAAGCGTATCGCCGAGGTACTCAACATCCCTTTTTCGCGAATCCAGACGAACCTGGAGTCGTACGCGAACACCGCTGGAGCTACAGTTCCGCTGCTCCTGGACCAAGTAAACCGACGCGGTCTCCTCCGCGAAGGCGATCTTCTCTTGCTCGTGTCCATCGGCGCAGGCTGGACTTGGGGCGCAAGCTTATATCGATGGTGAGGTCCGATCTACCATCACCAAAACGGATTGTGAAAGGTGCTACACTCAATTGCTTTGCGCGCGCGCCTGGACGCACTAACCAACCGCATTTGAGGCAATCATGGACATCAGAACTGCAGGAGTAATCGGCGCCGGCACGATGGGCAATGGCATCGTCCACGTGTTCGCCAAAGGCGGATACAACGTCGTGCTGGTCGACGTGGAGCAGAGCTTCGTCGACCGAGGTCTGCAGACCATCAGCAAGAACCTGGAACGCGAGGTCGCTAAGAACAAATTGACGTTTGAGCAGCGTGACCAATCGCTGGCGCGCATCGCGGGCACAACTGATCGTAAGCGGCTGGCCGGCTGCGATTTCGTCGTGGAGGCGGCCAGCGAGCGTTTTCAGGTCAAGGCCGACCTCTTCCACGACCTGGATGCGATGTGCCGGCCCGAGGTCATCCTCTCGTCAAACACTTCGTCCATTTCGATCACCAAGCTGGCAGCGGTAACCAAACGGCCCGACAAAGTCATCGGGATGCACTTCTTTAATCCCGTGCCGGTGATGAAGCTGGTCGAGGTGATCCGTGGACTGACAACCTCGGACGAGACTTTTGCGACAGCAAAAGCTCTCGCCGAGAAGCTGGAGAAAACTCCAGTCGAGGTGAATGACGCGCCGGGCTTTGTCTCCAACCGCGTACTAATGCCCCTGCTGAACGAAGCCATGTATGCGGTGATGGAAGGCGTGGCCACTCCCGAAGCCGTGGATGAGGTCTTCAAGCTGGGCATGGCGCACCCGATGGGACCGCTCACGCTGGCGGACTTCATCGGACTCGATGTCTGCCTAGACATCATGCGCGTACTGCAGTCCGGCCTCGGCGATCCAAAGTACCGGCCCTGCCCGCTCCTAATCAAAATGGTGGACGCGGGAT
>JBEKAF010000138.1:0-3908 GCA_050018355.1 Terriglobales bacterium
CGATTACCGTAATCCACTTGGTCTTACGGCCTACCCGCGCTTTTGGCTCGTCACGGCGAAACTCCAGGTCACATGAACGGTTTCGACTTACCGTCAAGTGAACTGTGATGCGTAAATCCTACGCCGTCAGGCAGGACCGATCGCCTTCGGCACCTAGGGAGAAACGTCGCCAGGAGCCCGTCCGGCACAAGTTCCGAGCACCTGGCCCTCGGCCGGAAAGCACAAAACAAAGGCCGCGTGCGTAGCTGACCTACACGATCGGTGAAGGGCAGCATCAATGCACATCGATCGAATGGAATCAGGGCACGGAGAGGCTCTTCCGCCGCCAGGAGGAGCGAATCATCTGTGAGATTAGAGGGGAGAACTCTAAGCAAGTCTTGCATTTCGGCCTTAAGATCAATCCATCTCTGTCTATAGCCTTCCAGTCTCTCACGAGCGGGCGAATCTCGGTGAGTAGTTTACTAGCGCCACCTCCGGCTTCTTTCGGTTGACGAAATCCTCAAGTCCGCCCGGAGGCGGCGATGGCTATGATGAAGGCCGCCTATCAGAGGTGGCCAGATCTGCACTTAACCGTCGAGGACGTCATCGCAGAGGGCGACAAGGTAATGGTGGGGAACACGTGGCGAGCGACAGAGACCGATTCAGGAAAGAAGATTGAATTTCACGGCTTCGTCCTTTGGCGGTTCGCGAACAAGAGGATGGTGGACGTTGGGCGACGCTCACTCCGCCGAAAGAGATTTCGTAAGGTCGCACGAAATATCGCATCACCGGAGCTGCTGCAGATCGACGCAAACCAGGCCGCGCTCGCGCCTTATGCCACCCATGCGTGCGGTCGTGAAAAGGGGAAGAATTCAGACGCCTTGAAGCCAGGAGAAAGCTTTTATGACTAAAAGGCCGGACAAAGGCACGATTTGACGGATGCGAGCGGACTCCGCTATGCGCGAGGAGTGGCGCCCCCGATCATTCTCCGGTAATATTTGTTCGAGAGTCAAAACATGATCGCTTCTGCATCCGCGACACGAGTGACAACACGAGTCGCCGCACTGAGCGCTTTGGCCGTCCTGGTTTGTCAAATGGCCGCGGCGCAGCAAACTCAGGGCGCGCCCGCAGGCGCTCCGGTTTCCCCAGCGCTCGGCTGCCAGCCGATGAACTGGACAACAGAACAAGACCATCGCAACATGATGGACCAGCTCGGCATTAAGGCCCTCCGTCCGGGGCCGAGCGGCAATGAAAATGCCTCCGATCACGCCAACTACGACGAATCCCGGGCCAATCCGTTTTCGGATCTGCCCGATGCGCTCACGTTGAAAAACGGGCAGAGGGTCAAGACGGCAAGTCAGTGGTGGCAGCGGCGGCGTCTGGAGATCGCGGAAGACTTCGAGCGCGAGGTGGTCGGCCGCATCCCGCCCGATGTGCCCAAAGTGACCTGGACCGTCACGAGCCTAGCCAATTCGACGACCGGGGTTTTTCCCGTCATTGAAAAGCAGCTCGTCGGACACGTGGACAACTCATCATGCCCGGCGATCACAGTGGACATCCAGATGACGCTGGTGACACCGGCAAATGCGAAAGGGCCCGTGCCCGTGATGATCATGTTCGGCAGCGCGGCCTTTCTCAAGCGCATGGCAGCCATGTTCGCGAGCCGGCCCGAGTTGAAGGCGATGCTGGGCACAGATCCACCTTCGAGCGAACAACTGATTGCCGGAGGATGGGGCTATGCACTGCTCGACCCGGGCAGCATTCAGCCGGACAACGGCGCAGGTCTCACCAGGGGAATCGTCGGTATGACAAATAGGGGGCAGCCTCGAAAGCCCGAAGACTGGGGAGCGCTCCGGGCGTGGGGCTGGGGCGCTTCCCGCGCTCTCGACTATCTGGAGACAGACAAAGCCGTGGACGCAAAGCGTGTCGGCATTGAAGGGGTGTCTCGCTATGGGAAGGCTGCGCTTGTGACCATGGCCTTCGACACTCGCTTCGCTGTCGTGCTGGTCGGTTCCTCCGGGGAGGGCGGCGTCAAACCGCACCGACGCAATTTCGGAGAGGAGGTGGAGAATCTGACGGGGTCCGGCGAGTATCACTGGATGGCCGGCAACTTTCTCAAGTACGGCGCGGCCGAGGCTTCATTCGGCAGCAGGAACGCCGGCGATTTGCCGGTTGACTCGAACGAGCTGATTGCGTTGTGCGCACCGCGCTTAACGTTCATCAGCTACGGAATCCCCGAGAAAGGCGACGCAAGATGGCTCGATCAGCACGGCAGCTTTATGGCGACCGTGGCGGCGGGCCCCGTGTTCCGGCTGCTGGGCACGAAAGAGCTGGGCGTAACGGAGGATTATCACACCGCGAAGATGCCGCCGGTGAATAAAGGACTTCTCGATGGGCATCTCGCCTGGCGCCAGCATGACAGCGGCCACACCGATGCTCCCAACTGGAAATACTTCATTCCCTGGGCGGACAAGTTCCTCGATTATCATCCGGCGCCCTGGCAGTTTCCGGCTGACCAGCCGGTCTTTCGAACCGACCCGAACTCGCTCGTGGCCCACTCGCAGCTTCTGGCGAAAGCGAAGCAGGGCGGAATCGATGTGTACTTCGAAGGCGATTCGATCACACGGCGGTGGGGCGCGACCGACTACCCCGAACTGCTTGCCAACTGGAAGCAGAATTTCCAGGGCTGGAATGCGGCCGATTTCGGCTGGGGCGCCGACGAGACACAGAACATTCTCTGGCGCCTGGAAAACGGGGAGATGGACGGAGTAAATCCCAAAGTGGTCGTGTTGCTGGCCGGTACGAATAACGTCGGCAATCCGCTGTTCCAGGGGGATCCAAACGCAAAGGCAGAGGATGTCACTCGCGGTCTGCAGGCGATTGTGCGCACGATCCGGGAGAAAGCTCCTGCGGCGACGATCGTCGTAATGGGAATCTTTCCGAGAAACGACAACATGGCCCTGATGCCCACCATCGACAGAATCAACGGGAATTTGTCCCGGTTCGCTGACGGCCGGACGATTCGTTTTCTGAACATCAACGGCAAGCTCGCCGGCAGCAATGGAAGGCTGTTGGAGGGGATGATGAATGCGCAGGACAAGCTGCACCCTACCCTGAAGGCGTATCAGATCTGGGCAGACGCGTTGAAGCCTGTCCTCATGGAGCTGCTGGGTCCTCCCTCCGACGCGGACCACGCTCCGCCGCCCACCGGGAATCCCGAGGCATCGCAATGAGGGGGCCCATAACGAATATGGTGCGCACTGCCAGTTCTGCTCTGGTTTGTCTGCTCTTCCTTCCCGTCTCCGGGACTCAGGCGGCCGATCTGCCGCATTTTCGCGCGGAGAACGGCGCTGAGCAGCTCCTGGTTTACGGCAAGCCCTTTCTCATCCGCGGAGGCGAACTCGGCAATTCGTCGGCCGGAACGCCAGCGCAGGCCGACGCCATACTGCCTGCGATGGCGCGGCAATAGGTGCTGCTGCCTAGGAGTTCGAGTCCGCGCGCAAAATGGCGTTTGTGGGTGGGCATGGCCAGCGCTAGTACAGCACGCTGAAGCGCAGAGCTGCGCTCTGCGCCAGGCAGCGACACAAGGTGGAATGGTACGTGGCGAGCCAGAAGGGGCTATGACCTCACCGGACGCAAAGCCGACTTTTCATTCCCAATCCATTTTGTGTGCCCAGCACCCATTAGGTTCACTGCGACTTTTAGGGAAGTTCTGGTCTGCCGCTGGGACCACTTCACTTTCGATCCAGCACGGAAAGGTGTTGCTGCAGACAGCACACCTGCGAACTGTGCCGCTAGATGAGTTGTCTTGAGACCGCGTTCCCTTAACGTTGATGAAACTGGCTCCCTCTTATCCCGGTGCTGACATTCTGACTCAAGAAATCGGCTACAATTCAGCTTGGAGGGAACATGTCGAAATCGCGCAGGCA
>JBEKAF010000139.1:0-3897 GCA_050018355.1 Terriglobales bacterium
GGTCGCGGGTAGTCCGAGCAACTCGCCAATTTCTGACGCGGTGGTTGGGCCGAGATGTGTCATCCATCCTTGAACCGCAGTCAAGACCGCATCGTCTAGGCTCAGCGTAGAGACGCGGCTTGCCGCGTCTCCGGTTCCCTGATTCGCAGCGAGAGCCGCGGCCAGCCGGGTCTCTACGGCCGCAGGGTGCATTGCCCGGAACCATTCGACCCGCTCGGCGGCCACCCAATACCGCACGCCCAAATCTTCCGCCACGACCGCGCGATTCTCCTGCTGCAGTCGATCGAAGAACGTCTCCCAGTTGGCCACGAACGGCGAGCCGACGAACTGCGAACCGACGACGGACAACGGACCACTGGTTTTCTCCGGGATCATCACCAGCGTATGCAGCACATCATGCAGTTCATCCGCGTCGCGCACATCCGGCCACGCCTCTTGCTGCACTTGCGCGATGGCTGAGGGATCCAGCGCGCCGACTTCCTCAAGCACGGACGCCGGCAATACGCGCCGCATCTCGACCGCACGCGCCCGGCGCTCCTCAAGCGGCGCGTCATCAAGGTAGGCATACGGATTCGCATTTAGGATTTCGTGCGAGAATTGCGAGGGCACCGGCGTGTCCACCGCCAGGCAGCGAATCCGTCCCTGCTCGATTCCGCGCAACACCTCGGCGAGGCCGTCGATATCGAGCGCCTCGGTGAGCACGTCTTTCATTACCTCGCGTACCAGCGGATGGTCGGGAATCTTGATGTCGCCTTCGATATTCTCGAAGCACGCTGCTACATCGGGAAAAACCGAGGCCAGCAGATCGTCGGAGCGCATGCGCTGAATCTGTGGCGGAACTTTCTTGCCGCCCTGGAAGCGCAGAAGGGCCAGCGCGCGCGTTGCGTCCCACCGCCAACGCGTTTGAAAGATCGGCGAGGCGAGCGCTGCCTGCTCCAGGATCGGCGGCATGCTCTCTGAAGCCAGGAATTGAAAAACATCGGCCAGCGGGAAGCTATGCTGTTCGGCCAGCGCGATGTTCAAGCCGTTGTCGGTGGCCGCCGCTTGCAGTTCGAAATTGAAGCCACGGCAGAAGCGCTTGCGCAACGCCAATCCCCAGGCTTTGTTGATGCGTCCGCCGAAGGGCGCGTGGATGATTAACTGCATCCCGCCGCCTTCGTCGAAGAACCGCTCGGCGATGATCGTATGCTGCGTTGGCACATCACCCAGCACGGCGCGCCCTTCGAGGATGTACTGAATCAGTTGCTCGGCGCCGGATAGGTCGAGCCCGCATTCTTCTTCCAGCCAACTCACGGCTTCCGCAACCACTGGCAAATTCCGCCAGCCTTCCACGGGAACCACGCCGGGCAGCCGGTCGCTGATCTCTTTGCGCAATTCGCCGAGCTGTGCCGAGAGCTCCGATGTGCGCGCCGGAGCTTCCCCGCGCCAGAACGGTATCCCGGGAGGGGCGCCCTGCGCGTTTTCTACCAGTATGCGCGACGATTTGCCTTCGATCCGGCAAATTCTCCACGATGTGTTCCCCAGCAGCATGACCTCTCCGGCCATGCTTTCAACCGCGAAGTCTTCATCGACGGTTCCCACGACGCCGCCATCGGGTTCGGCGACCACGGTGAAGAGAGCGTTGTCAGGAATCGTACCGCCGCTGGTGATGGCCGCCAGACGCGCGCCGCGCCGCGCTCGCAGCTTGCGGTTGATGCGGTCGTGATGCAGGTAAGCGCCATAGCGGCCCCGTTGCGAGGCAATCCCTTCGGAAAGCATTGCGAGCACGGCGTCGAACGTTTCGCGTGCCAGATTGCGATACGGATAAGCGCGCTTTATGAGCGCGAATAGCTCGTCTTCGTCCCATCCATCATTCGAGTGATCGCCCGATTTGTTGGCCGTCGCGGCGCTTCCGGAAGCCGCACAGCACGCGACAATCTGCTGCGCCAGCACATCGAGCGAAGCTTCCGGAAAAATCAGGCGGTCGAGTTCGCCCAGGCGAATCGCCCGCACCAGCACGGCGCATTCCGCCAGATCGTCGCGCGTGGTGACAAAGAATCTTCCTTTGGGGACCGCGCCGCGCCAGTGGCCCGACCGCCCCACCCGCTGCAAAGCAACCGCAATCGAACGCGGCGAACTGATATGGCACACCAGGTCCACCGTTCCGATGTCAATGCCGAGTTCGAGCGAAGCGGTCGCGACCAGCACCTTTACCTGACCTTCTTTCAGCTTGCGCTCGGCCTCCAGACGCAGCTTGCGCGACAAACTTCCGTGATGCGCCGCCACGTTTTCCTCACCCAGCCGCTCCCCCAGTTGATGGGCAATGCGCTCGGCCAGTCGCCGCGTATTCACGAACACCAGCGTCGAGCGGTGCGCATTCACCAGTTGCACGATACGCTCATAAATCTCGTCCCACATTTCGTTCGACGCGACCGGCCCGAGTTCCGAAGACGGAACCTCCACTCCCAGATCTAACGTGCGCTTGTGTCCAACGTCGATGATCACAGGAACCGCCCGCGGATTTTGAGGATCGGAGATGCCCGCGAGGAAATGCGCGACTTCTTCAATCGGCTTCTGCGTTGCGGAAAGGCCGATGCGCACCGGCGGGCGCTCGGTCAGCGCTTCCAGCCGCTCCAGCGAAAGTGCAAGATGCACGCCGCGCTTGTCGTCGGCCACGGCGTGAATTTCGTCCACAATTACGGTCTCGACATCGCGCAAGATGGCGCGGCTCTTCTCGGCCGTGAGCAGGATGTAGAACGACTCGGGCGTCGTGACCAGAATGTGTGGCGGACGCTTCAGCATGAGGCGGCGGTCTTTCATCAAAGTGTCGCCCGTGCGCACCGCGGTCCGGATCTCAGGCATCAGCAGGCCGCGGTCGCCCGCCATCTGCAGAATCTCTCCCAGCGGGACTTCAAGATTCTTCTGGATGTCATTGCCGAGGGCTTTGAGCGGGGAAATGTAGAGAACTTCGGTGCGGTCGCGCAGTTCGCCCGCCAGGGCCTTACAGACCAGCCGATCAATGCAGGCGAGGAAAGCGGCGAGGGTTTTGCCCGATCCGGTCGGAGCCGAGATCAGCGTGGTGTGGCCGGCGAGGATGTGGGGCCAGCCCTGCTCCTGCGGCTCGGTAGGCGTGGAGAAGTGCGCGGTGAACCATTCCTGAACCAGCGGATGAGCCCAAGCGAGCGACGGGGAGACTGCGGACGGCATGGGGTTGATTGTAGCGGGAATCGGCGGTTTCGTAAAATGTTCGCCTGGTTTCGTATTAGATCAGTCGGATCCTATAGCAGCGGGGCTGCTTCCGCGTGCGCAAGGACGCAGGCACTATGGCTCAGGCGTCTATCAATTGCCAGCGGGCTGGATGCTAGAATCGCGGCGATGGCTAAAACATCCGCTGCCGCCCGCGCCCGCAAAATTAAACTCATTCTCTTCGACGTCGACGGCGTCCTCACCGACGGCAAAATCTGGATCTTCCCCGCGCCTGGCCCGCAATCTGGGTCTCAGCCAAGCGTGCTCGAAAAGTCCGCCCAGAGCTTTTCCCAGCCAGAGGGACAGAGCGGCGTCGGGCTCCCGAGCACGAGCCTGATTGAAGCCAAGGGCTTCCACGCCCACGACGGTACCGCCATTTCGTTGGCTCGCCTGGCGGGAATCAAGACCGGGATCATCACCAAGCGCATCTCCGAAACCGTTGCCCTGCGTGCGCGCGATCTGAAGATTGATCACGTGTACCAGGGGATTCAGGACAAGGCGTCGGTGTTTGCACAGATTCTTGAAAAGGACGGCATCACCGCAGCTGAGGCCGCTTTCGTGGGCGACGACGTGATCGATCTGCCGGCGATGCGCAAGTGCGGTCTGGCTATCGCGGTGAAGAACGCGCGCCCCGAGGTCAAGGCCGAAGCCCATTGGGCTACGTCCCACGCC
>JBEKAF010000140.1:0-3843 GCA_050018355.1 Terriglobales bacterium
CAAAACTGCGGTAACCACCTAGCAGGCTGCGGAAGCGTTCGGGTTTCTGAGCCTTTCGGCGCGCCCTCGGCATCTCGGCGGGGAAAAGCTCTAAAGCGTCCGCTTAAACAACGGCACCGCCAACGCCAGCGTCACCACCGCAAAAATCGTCAGATAAATCATGTCCGGAACAATCGCCGCCAGCCCCGTTTCCTTCAGCAGCAGCGACTTGAATCCATGCACCGCATACGTAAACGGATCCACCTTCGCAATCGCCCGCAGCCACTTCGGAAATGCTTCTATCGGATAGATCGATCCGCTGGGGAAAAACAGCAGTGTATTCAGAATTCCGAACATCGCCCGCGGCACCAGCGGATCCTCAATCCGCACCATCAACAAGAACATCATCGTGTTGAACGCCACCGAGGTCAGCGCGATCATCACCAACAGCCCCAGCATCGTCGCCGGATTGAATATCGTCCCCACTCCCGCCAGCAGCGCCCCGACCACCGTAATCACCACCCCGCTCATCACCGCCTTGAGCGCCCCCGCCCCGTTCAGCCCAAACACCAGCTCCGTCTTCGTGATCGGAGTCACCAAATATCCCTCATGCACCCCGCGCGCCTTGTCGTCGATATACAGCATCCCCCCGCCGATCATCACCGACACGAACATCGCCAGCGTGATCGATCCCGGCAGCAGATACTTCATGTATTCGATATACGGATACAGTTCCACCACCTCCAGCGCCGTCTGCTGCAACAGCCGCGGCGACACGTCCGGCTGGTTCAATGCGTCCGTCACTTGATTCATCTCGTCTTCAAGCGTCGAACTCATGAAGTTGTCGCTGTTGTCCACGATCAGCGCGATCCGCGGATGATTCTTCTCGTACACCATCTTCGAATACTGCGCCGGGATAATCACTGCTCCCTGAATTTTCCCGTTGCGTACGTCCTCCCGTGCCTGCACTTCGTTGTCATACGGGACCGCAATAAACGTCCGCATATTCGCCCGCACTGCATCAAACGCTTCCTTGATCCGGATCGCCTGTGTCCCATGATCCTCATCCACGATCCCCATCTTCGCGTCCCGGATCTTCCCGCCAAACGCGTTCCCCAGCACAATCAACTGCACCAGCGGAAAAACCATCGACGCAAACATCAACGTCGGCGACCGGAAGAACTTGCGCATCTCGCGCTCGATAATCGCCATCATCCGGTTCATGGCCGCAACCCCGGGCTCGGCGGCATCACGAACGCATGCGCTTTCACCAGTTCATCGCGCAACTGCCGTCCCGTGTAAAAGACAAACACATCGTCCAATGTCGTATTCTGCACCGAAAGCGTCTTCAGTACCGTCCCCGCCACCACCGCCATCTCGACCAGATCCGTAGTCGTCCCCGACCCATTTGAAGTCAGCACCCGGAACATCCCCCCGCTCTCGTTCTGCACCGACGTCACCCCCGGTAATGCCCGTAGCCGCTCTTCCCAATCGTCCGGCGGATGCTCGAATTGCGCCTCAATCACGTTCGTTCCCGGCACGCTCGCCTTCAGCGCCTCCGGAGTTTCCAGCGCCACTAGTTTTCCGTGATCCACAATCGCAATCCGGTTGCACAGCCGGTCGGCTTCGTCCATGTAGTGCGTAGTAATCAGGATCGTTAGCTTGCGCTTCGCCTTGATGTTCGTCAGCATCTCCCACACCGACACGCGCGACACCGGATCGAGGCCCGTCGTCGGCTCGTCCAGAAAAAAAATCTTCGGACTATGCACCAGCCCCCGCGCAATCTCCAGCCGCCGCCGCATGCCCCCCGATAGTGTTTTCGTCTGCGCGTCACGCCACTTCGTCAGGTCCACTGTCTCCAGCAGTTCCGCAACCGCTTCTTTGCGCTGCTTCTTCGGAACGTCATACAGCTTCGCATAAATATTCAGGTTCTCTTCCACCGTCAAATCCAGATCGCTGGTCAGCGCCTGCGGAATCACTCCAATCGTCCGCCGCACCGCATCCGGATCGCGCGCCACATCATGCCCGGCCACTCGCGCCGACCCAGCCGTAATCGGAATCAGCGTCGTCATCATCCGGATCAAAGTAGATTTCCCCGCCCCATTTGGCCCCAGCAGCCCAAAAATTTCCCCCTCCTTCACCACAAACGAAATATCGTCCACCGCCGTGAACTCGCCATATCGTTTCACGATATGCTCCACCTCGATCGCATTAGGAGCGTCCGCCGCTACGTCGCCCCGCAGGCTCAGTTCCGACCCCGCAACACTCATGCCGTTCGTGGTGTTCCCGTTCGTCTTGTTCACTTCTTCACTCATGGCTTGCACCCTTTAGATCTTGGCTCTTGGCGTCTCTCTAACTCCCCTTCAATTGCTGCGGCGACACTAGCACCTCCGCCGTCATCCCCGGCACATACGCCCCCTTCGGATTCTCCAGCCTCACCTTCAAGGCAATCGTCCGTATATCCCTCTTCCGGCGCCCCACATCCCGCTGCGTAGCGAAATCCGCTTCCGCCGCCTTGTAGAAAACCTTTCCCGGAACCACTGTGCCTCCCGGCAGCCGCACCCGCAGCGTATCTCCAATTCCAATATGATCGGAATCCGTCTCCGGAATCGCCGCCAACACCCACGTGTCGCTGAAATCCACCACTGTCACGATCGCCTGCCCCGCGCTTACCACTTCGCCTTCGCGCGCCGCCCGCACCAGCACCGTCCCCGTCACCGGCGCATAAATCTTTGTATATCCCAGATGCACTTCCGCTTCCTTCAACAGGGCCACCGCGTTATCCACCTGTGCCCGCGTCGATTCCACCGTACTCTGCGCCGCCGTCGCCTGCTTCGTGCGCGCGATCGCCGACTCCAAATCCCCTTGCCCCGCCGTCACCTGATCCTTCAGCGCCTGCACGGTCGCCTCTTGTGCCTTCAGATTCATCTCCGCCTGCACCCGGTCCTGATCCGATGCCACGCCCGCCTGCGCGAGCCCAATGGTCCGCCGGCTGTCGCTTTCGACCCGCGTCAACGTTGCTTCCGCCTGTGCCAGTTGCGCCCGCGCCGCCGCCAGCCGCGCCTGCGAATTCGCCACATCCCCCGTCGTCGACCCTTTCGTCGATTGCCGCGTGTATTCGCTCGCGCTCACCTGCGACCGCAAACTGCCAATCGTCGCCGCCGCCGCACGCTCTTCTGCCTCCAACTCCGACGGATCCAGCAACGCGATCAGATCCCCCTGCTTCACCTGCGTTCCTTCTTCCACCAGCAGTTTCATAATCCGCCCCTGAATCTGCGGACTCACCACGATCTGGTTCGCATCCACCGTCCCCACCAAAACCAGGTCCTTCCCACCCGGAGTAGAAAAAAAGTAATACCCCGAAGCGATCGCCAGAATGACCCCCAGGACAATCAAAAATCTATTTCGCACGCTCATCGCAAATCTCCTAGATTTCGGCTTCTAGCTTCTGGCCCTTAGCTCTTAAGAAAACTCTGACACAATTGGTTCCCAGCCAGCTCTGAAAGGGCATGGCTTCAACCATGCCGTTAGCACCTGCCACACAAGTGGCTTTAGCCGCTGGAGGCCAAGCCAAGGAATCTAAGAACCAAAAGCAAAGATCCAGAAGCTAGAAGCTAAGAAACAAACAGCGCCGCCGAAATAAAATCCAGAACAAACGCCCGCCGCTCCCGAATCCGTTCCACCGACAATGGATCCACCTTCATCAGCGTCTTCATCAGCGGCGCCGAGCTGAAATAGAAAATAATTACCCCCACCACCGACGGGACAAAGTCCATTGGATTCACCGCCCGGAATTCCCCCGCCTCAATCCCCTCGCGCAACACCTCAACCAACTTCTCGAAGATCGGACCGAAATATTCCTTA
>JBEKAF010000141.1:0-3755 GCA_050018355.1 Terriglobales bacterium
GGAGATCGCCGAGCGGTTTTTCTCACGACGGGAGGTTGCGATGCTCCGGACACTTCCAACGGACGTGCAGCAGCAGGCGTTCTTTCGCTGTTGGACGTGCAAGGAGGCCTACATCAAGGCCCGGGGCGAGGGACTTTCACTGCCCTTGGATCAGTTTGACGTGTCGCTGGTTCCCGGGGAACCGGCCGCAGTACTTGGCACTCAACGAGATCCATCCGAAGCCTCCCGTTGGTCTCTTCAGGAACTTACCCCCGCCTCCGGCTATGCCGCCGCTATTGCCGTGAAAGGACACGGCTGGCGTCTTACCTGTTGGCAATGGCCGAACCCGAGGCAGCAATCAGTCTGAATGTTGCGACTCCTTTTTTCGCCGGGCCCATTTCTCGGCGAGTCGTTTGACGGCCAAATAAGTGAGCAATGTAACGGGGGTAGCGATGATGATCGAGCCAACGAACATGGCGGCGTAAACATCCCAACTTTTCTGCAAAACTTCCCACAGCCGTGCATGATCCAACGTCAGCGAATGGTGCACCGGGAGAATCAACTTCCCCAATCGATATTCAGCCAGCCACATCAAAGGCAAAAGCGGAATATAGATAATCGAAGTCACCGCCCCGGCGACAGCGGCTATCACGTTCCTCTTCAGCAGCCACGCCACCACGGTCGCCACGATGATTGGGGATGGATTCAGCGGCAGGAAACTGGCAAAGATGCCGATGGAGAAGCCAGCCGCAATTTGGTCCGGTCGGGCATCCAGGTGCGACAACTTCTGCCAAACCTCTCGGATTCGTTGTTTCAGGGTGATTCCGGTCATGGATCAGAGCGTCTGGCCGGCATGCGCCACATCACTGGCGATCTTACCGTCACGCATGCGAATCAACCGTCGCGCCCGCTCCATGACCAGAGGATCATGGGTGGAATAGACGAAAGTGGTGTTGTGAGCGCGATTGAGGTGTTCCATCACTTCGAGGAGCGCGGTTGCAGTGGCCGAGTCAAGATTCGCTGTGGGCTCATCCGCCAGGATCAGCGCCGGCTCGGTGACCATGGCTCGCGCCACCGCCACCCGCTGTTGTTGCCCCCCCGACAACTCCCCGGGCCGGCGATGTTCAAGGTTGGCAAGACCGATTTCTGAAAACAGCTTTTGCACTCTTTCCTTACGCTGCTCCACCGGAACGCCCTGCAGCAGCAAGGTGAATTCCGCGTTCTCCAACGCCGTCAGCACTGGCAGCAGGTTGTATGCTTGGAAGACGAAGCCGAGGCGCTGTAGCCGCAGACGAGCCAGCTCTCCTGTGGATAAGAGTTGCAGGTTCCTTCCTTCCACCAACACCTCTCCGGCATCGGCTCGGTCGAGTCCACCGATGATGTTAAGCAAAGTGGTTTTGCCGGAACCGGATGGGCCGGCAATCGCGAGAAATTCTCCTGGCGCAACACTCAGACTGATCCCGCGCAGTGCTGGAACCTCGATTGGGCCTGTGCGGTAGGTCTTCTTCACGTCCTTCAGCTCCACGGCCAACTCAGTCACATCGTCCTCCAAATCACGCTAAAACACCCTCAATGCGCCGGGCAGCTCAGTTCGCGCGGCCTTGAGCGCCGGATAAAAGGAGATGGCGGTCGCAGTCAAAAACACAGTGCTTACGGACGAAGCGATGCGCGCCACGCTCAAGCGCGAGTAGATGACCGGGTCAAAAACGAGAGCGCTGGGGAGGCTGCTTTTGAAGAACCAGCGCAGATCCAACCCGGCGGTGGCGAAATAATGCTGCGCGCCCAACCCCAGCACCAGACCCAGAGCGAGGCTGATCGCTGTGAGCGCCAACGACTCGCCAATGACCATCACGGCAAGCTGCACAGGCCGTAGGCCCATAGCCGAACAGAGACCGAATTCATAACGGCGCTCGAGCACTCGCATCAGAATCGTGTTGAGTATCCCCAACCCGACCATGGCCAGTACCACCCCATTCATCACATAATTGAAGGCCTCGTCCAACACGAAGGACTGAGCCAGTGTCGGCATGGATTCCCGCCAAGTCAGAACCTCGACCGGAAGCCCCGTCAACTGCTTCCGCAAGCTCCGGGCCACCATCAGCGAGTCACCCTCTCGTTCCAACAGAACCGCAACCTGATTGACCCGGTCGGGCACTCCGAGCAGTCCTTGGGCCTCGGGCAGCGGCAAGTGGATGACGTGGGCATCGATCGCCTGGATACCCGTGCGAAAGATCCCGTTAACCCGCAGCAGAGTGCTCTGCATTTCTCCTTCATCGGCGTCTGTCGCTTCCGTGGCGGGTGCTTGCACCGCCTGAGTCATGAGCACGACTTTGCCCCCGACCTTCACCGCGAGCTTGCGCGCCAACTCCGCGCCAATCACAACGCCCGATTGTTGGTCGTCATTGAGATAGTTCCCCTCGACGATCCGCTGGGGAATCAGAGACACGGCCCGCTCTTCTTTGGGGTTGACCCCCATCATGCTCACGCCACTAGCATTGGCTGCCGAACTCAGCAGTCCAGAGGCCAGCAGCCGGGGACTCATGCCTCGCAGAACATGCTTCATGGCCTCGCCATGCATAAACTCCCCGGTCGTGGACACGACCTGGGCCGGCAGCAACAACTCCAGAGAGCCGGTGTCTTGATACCCCTGGGCCTGGATGACGACGTGCCCGGTGCCGAATCTCACCGCGTTACGAACCAATTGCTCGTGGCTGCCATCAAGCAAGCCCAAAGAAATCAGCAGCAAGGTCAGCCCCAATCCCAACGCCAGAGCGGTCAGCAGAGTCCCGCGCGGATTGCGCCAGAGATTGCGCCAGCCGATTTTCACCAGCAGGAGAACGCCTACCATCGTTAGACCTTTCGGAGCGCTTCCGTCGGCCGAAAGCGAGCCGCTCGCAACGCGGGATAGAGGGCCGACACCACGGCCGTGACGGCCAGCCCCAGAGCGGCCTGAGTGTAGGCAGTGAAATCCTGTCGACCGTACCACAGGGGACCCACCACGACTCCGCCGAGAGAGATTGCGCCTCGACTGCCACCCAGGTAAAGACCATGAATCTGCAAATACCAGAGGACAGGAGACCCAAGCGCTGCTCCCAAAACCAGGCTGCCTCCAGCCAAAATTGCCGCCTCCGCCACTATCAGACCAACGAGTTGAACCGGACGCATTCCCACGGCCAGCAGCATGCCCAGTTCACGCGTGCGCGCGACGATTGCCATGAGCGTGGTATTGACGATGCCCATGACTGCCAACAGGAAAAAGATCAAAAAGAGAATAAAAGTAACACGACGATTGAATTGCACGTAATCGGCCAACTCTGGCACCAGCTCCGGCCAAGCCCTCACCCGAACAGGAAAGCTTTTGCTCAGTTGCGTTTCAAGTGCCGCCGCCGTCTTTGTCGCCGCAGTGAAGTCGTTGTCATGGAGCTTGATCCCTACTTCATGGATCCTTCCCGGCGACAAGCGCAACAGATCCTGCAGAGAAGCGATAGACATAAGCACCAGATCCCTGTCCATGGCGTCAAGCCCGGTATGAAACATCCCGACTACCGTGTATAGGTCATTTCCCGTCGAACCATCCGTCGCAGGCGTCAACAGGACAATTTCCGAACCCACCTCGACGCCAATTGTGGTGGCGAGCTTATCTCCCATCACAACACCTTTGGGTATCCGTCCGGTCAGGTAGCTCCCCTTTACCATTCGCCTTTGCAGCACCGTAATCTTCTGTTCCTGATCTGGGACGACCCCGAGGAGTTGCGCACCAGCCGATTGATGGGCCG
>JBEKAF010000142.1:0-3659 GCA_050018355.1 Terriglobales bacterium
TCGCCTCGATGTTGCTGGCTACGAGCTTCGTTCATGCCCAGACCAACATCCTCCTTGGAAACGGCCTCGCCGACTCGATTCAATTCACCGGCAACGGCGCCGGTGCCAATGTAGCCTTTCTCGGCACTTGCGGAGCCAACGCTTGCACGACCGGCACCGCAGGCATTGGATTCAGCATGCCCGGAAGCTTTGAGATGGACTACAATGCGGCCACTCCTCTCTTTATCAGCAATACGCTGGGTAGCAACGGGTATCTGATGTCGGGGGCCGTGAACTTCTCCTTTGCGTTAACGGACGGGACGGGTTCACTGACAGGTACGATTACCTTCAGCGCGTTCTCCGATGGGAGCACCACGCCATCGTTTAGAGGCTCGTTCACGACGACTTCGGTTACGGGCTCCCTTACGTCGTTGTTTGGCCCCGGGACGCTTGATGGCGTCGTCTTCACGGTCCAGACCAACGGCTCGGCTGTCGATACGATCTTTGGAAACAACGGTCAAGTGTTAGCTAGGCCGTATAGCGGCAACGTTCCAGCGCCGGCAGCGCCTCCGCCCGTACCCGAACCAGCCAGCATTGCCTTGCTCGGATCTGGGTTGCTGGCGCTCGGCGGTACGCTCAAGCGCCGCTTTTTCAATAAATAGTCCGCATAAACCCGCCTCACTCGCTTGTGCATGACGTGCCAAGGATTTTCCTTGGCACGTTTTTTGTGTCTGGCGGCCTCTCCCGCCCCTCCCGATCTCCGCTGGCTGCTCCATTTGGCAAGCGCCCGACTGCGCACGACTGCGCCGGCGGGCGGCAAAGTTCCGCGCCGCCAAGGCTTTTACCCAAAAAAGTGGAATGGGAATTCCAATTCTCGGCATTGTGAGATTCCGGATCATGCGTTTCCGGGCGGATGTCGCTGGGCAGGCACTCGCCTATATTTCGCTTTAAATTAATGATTTGAAGCTTTTTTTAAGCTGCTGGACGTGATGGCGCGGCGTTTGCATATGCCGGAGTCGATTTGCGAACATGCAAGGACCGTTTTTTGCTTCCGCGCAGTGCGAAAAGGTTCTTTGATTCCGGCATGCATTCCACGGTGACCGGAGTACAGAACACAAAGGTCACGTTACCTTGGTTACATCGCGCTCTTTGGGAGGAGGTCCGATAATGAATCCAATGCAAATGTAACTAAGTAGAGGCGGGGAATGTTACTCACCTTCTGTCTCATGTTCGGATTACTAGCCGCGGGACCGGATGGAACACCGGCAGGCGCTCCTCTCGAGCCCGCAGTGCGCATGCTCCGTCCAGTGATAGTTAAGGCGAGCAACGCCAGCCGAATCGCCGTTCTGCTGACACTCATCAATCACGCACGCGCCGAAGTTGACTTGCCGGCCTTGCAATTAGATGACAGGCTGGCAAACGCCGCCACCAACCACGCACACATCATGGCACAGAAAGGTCAGCTCTCACATCAATTCCCCGGAGAGCCTGATCTTACCGGCAGACTGGCCCCGCAGGTTCGTCTCGACCAAGCGGGAGAAAACGTCGTTTACGATGTCACGGTCCAAGGTGCGCACGAAGCCTTCATGGGCTCTCCCCTGCACCGTATCAATGTGTTGAACGGCGCATACGACAGCGTCGGCATCGGCATCGTGGAAAATGGCGGAGTGATTTACGTGGTGGAAGACTTCGCGCACCGCGTCCCCGACCTGAAGGACGATGATGCGGCTGAGCGCGTGGCGGAGCAATTCAGCAAGTTCCGTCAAACTGCCGGAGCCGCGAATCTGCCGCATGTGGGCAACGGACGATTGCAGCAGATGGCGTGCTCCATGGCACAACACGAGACTCTGGATGGCAAAGCGCCGTTCTCGCTGCCCCGAGCCCGGTTTGCCGCATCCTATGCGACCGTGGACCCGAATCAGTTGCCATCGAATGTCGCGGGCCTCTCGACGCTGAATGGCATTGGACACTTCAGCGTGGGCGCCTGCTACGCCCGTACCCCCAAATACCCTACAGGACTGTACTGGGTAACCATCGTCCTGTTTGAAGGACGTGCGTCCACTACGATTGCCTCCAGGTAATCCCCCAACGAATCCCCAAACATCGTCAACCGAAATCAGGTCCACACGCTAGTTCGGTTTCGCGGAAGGTGTATTCCGGGAAACCACCGGGCACTCAACTCGGCGATGATACCTCCGGATATACCGACAAGGAAACTGCTCTAATAGGTAAACCGCGCCTGTGTAAGCAATATCGCCGCAGGCTGCTATGCTTACGTGAGTAAAGCCAATCGCCGGAGCGGCAAGGAACGCACGAATCATGAAGCGCAGAGAGCGGATGATCTTGATTGGGTTGCTGGCGTTGGCCGCAATGGCCGCCATTGGGTTGCTATTGACGCGGCCGGTCGCGCCGCAGGCAAACCGCTCGCATCCAGCGGACCGCACAGTGGTTCGCAAGCGCGATCTCGTCGACGAGCGTCCGCTCGAAACTGCTCGCGCCATGTCCTCGCTTGCTTACACGCATGAAGAACACCGCATGGCGAGACGGGCGCTCGATGTTGCGGACAACACCGTAGACTTGGCTTTTGCAACCGCAATGCGCGAGGCCGAAACTCATCCCGCTCCGCAAACGGAAGAGACGCGTGCGAGTCGCCAGCAACTGGCGGAGGCGCAGACCAGTCTCGCTTCCGACCAGAAGGTCGTGGAGCAGCTTCAGCAGGCCATGCAAAAAAAGCACGGGCCGGATCTCGATCAGCGGATGGAATTGGCGAAGGCGCAGGTGGCGCTGGATCAGGAGCAGGTCGCCGATGCCAAGCAGGACGTGATCCGCGCCGGAGGCGACGTCCAAGCCACCCTCAAACGGATGTTGGATGAGCACCAAGCTGCGCACAACGCAGGTATCACTCTGCCCAACGGAGAGCCGTTCGGTGAGACATGGACACTGGTTTCGCATCTCCGCACCTGGCGAGCACTTCGAGACAAGCGAAGCCGGCTGGCAGCCGCGGCCGCAGAATCCGAAGCGGCTGTGGCGGCGCTGGCGCAGAAGCACGACGAGTTGCAGCAGCAGCTTCAGCAGAAACGGTCCGCCGCCAAGACAGACGGGGCTCCGGACGCAGCCGCAGCCATGCTTCAACTCAGCGAGAGCGCAAAAACGCTGGTTGACTACGGCAAGCGCATCCAGGAAGAACGCGAGCTAAGCGAGATCTATCACGAGTGGGTGGCTTTCGTTGATTCCAGACTACGCAGCAGCTTGCATGGTGTTCTGCAATGCGCCTTATGGATCCTGCTCATTTGCCTTGTTAGCTTGACTGGAACTCATTACATTGGGCGACTAGGCAAGAAGCTCGCGCCCGAGAAAAAGCGTTTGCGCAGCTTGCAATTTGTTGCCGAGTTCGCCGTCCAGATCGTGATGCTGCTGCTGATCCTGCTGGTAGTTTTTGGCGCACCCGGACAAACGACAACCATCATAGGGCTGGCCGGCGCGGGACTAACGGTGGCGTTGAAAGACTTCATCGTGGCTTTCTTCGGTTGGTTCGTCCTGCTGGGCAAGAATGGCATCCGCGTGGGCGATTGGGTAGAGATCAACGGAATCGGAGGCGAAGTCGTGGAGATCGGCATTCTTCGCACCGTGATGCTGGAAACCGGCCAGTGGAGCGATGCGGGGCACCCGACCGGCCGCAA
>JBEKAF010000143.1:0-3584 GCA_050018355.1 Terriglobales bacterium
CGCACAATCGGAAAACCCCCACAGCGATGAGAAGGGCGATTGCCGAGAGATCATCGCGAGAATTGACGCAGGATAGCCTTCTCCAACCCGAAAGGCCGAGCCATGACCTTGGACGATTTTCGTCAATCGCTCACCGCAGCCAATCCGCCTGCGGGACTCTCACTCGCGCTCGTCGGTCTGTGGTGGGATGCCAAGGGCGATTGGACGCGAGCCCACGAATCGGCCCAGCAGGACGAATGCCCCGATGGTTCGTGGGTGCACGCCTACCTCCATCGCAAGGAAGGCGATCAGGATAGCGCGGCCTATTGGTACACTCGGGCTGGCAAGCCCGTGTGCCAAGAGCCACTGGATGCCGAATGGGTCAGCATCGTGAAAGGATTGCTAGATAGATCGACCTCTCGCTTTTAGTGATTGCGAATTCGGATCAGACTGTAAGATGTACTCGTGGTCGCTCAGGATGAGTATGGAAAACCAATGGGAACCAGATGCGGACAAAAAGCTTGGACTCCTGTATGAAGGGCGAGAGGACGACAAGGTGCCCTTTGAGTGCATCAAGCAATATCTGCGCTACCCGGCGAAGTTTCGCCATGGGGAGCGGACACTGATCGCCGATCTGCCCAAGAGTACACACGAAGGGCGGAACGTGAAGGTCTTTGAGACCCGGTGTGCCGCCAGTTTCTTTGCGGTCGTTGTTCTACTGTCAAGGGCGGAGTAAAAATAGACCAATGGGGCGGAGGAAAAGTAGACCAGTGGAGGTGTAGGAGATCGGGGATTGTCGGGGAGGAGGGCGTCTGGAGCGGAGGCCTGCGCCGCCTGAAAGGCGGCGCGTATAGGCCGGAGCGGAAGACGTCCTCCTCCCCGAGGCGTGTTCGCCGTCGCGGGTAGAGGGCGGGAGTCGAGGCGGGTGATGGGCGGATTAGGAGTTCGGCGGTGAGCCTCGCTTGCGTTTGCTCTGTTTCAAGCGATAGCTCTCGCCGTTCATCTCCAGGATGTGGACGTGGTGGGTGAGTCGATCCAACAGCGCGCCGGTCAGCCGTTCCGAACCGAGGACCTCGGTCCACTCCTGGAACGGCAAGTTGCTGGTGACCAGCGTCGAGCCGCGTTCGTAACGCTGACTGAAGACCTCGAACAGCAGTTCGGCTCCGGACTTGGACAGCGGCACAAATCCCAGCTCATCGACGATCAGCAGTTCGTAACTGGCCATCTGTTTTTGATAACGCAGCAAGCGCTTCTCATCCTTGGCTTCCAGTAACTCATGCACCATCGCCGCCGTCGTCGTGAAGCGCACACGGTGGCCGCGTTGGCAGGCGGCCAAGCCGAGGGCGAGCGCGAGATGAGTTTTTCCCGTGCCACTGTTGCCCAACAGCAGCACGTTCTCCCGACGCAGCAGAAACTCACAACGCGCCAACTCCAGCACCATGGCCTTGTTCAACGATGGGATGGCCAGGTATTCGAAGGTGTCCAGGCTCTTGACCACTGGAAAGCGGGCTTGATGGATGCGGCGTTCGGTGGCCCGCCGCTCGCGATCCAGTAACTCCAGTTCCGTCAAGCGCAGTAGATAGCGTGGGGAATCCACGCCCTCCGCCGCACATTGACGCGCCACTTTGTCGTACTCGCGCAGGAACGTCGGCAGCCGTAACTGCTTCAGGTGATGTTCCAGTAACACCTGCGGCGTGTCGTTCCCTGAGGGCATGGCGAGGTCGCTCGTTGTCATTGTGTCACCTCGGAAGCAGAAGTCTCCGCGGGTGCGAGGGCCTGAGTCGAGAGCAACGCCATGTAGTCGGCGGCCTGCGTAGTCTGTACGTCGGCCAGCGGCAGGTGCGGATAGTTCTCCAGGTCCAGCCGCGGCGGTCGCTGGTCGATGCGGCACAGCAACAGATGCTTGACCGCATCGAAACCGATCGTGCCCAGATGCAACGCATCGACGATGGCCGCTTCGACCTCGGGCAAGGAGAACGTCTCCAGCAAACGTAACACTTGGATATACTCGCGCTTGCCGCCCTTCTGCAGCCGCGCTTCTAACAACCGCCGCAGACGGGAGAAGCACTCCGGCAACTCCCAGCCCGCTAGCGGCGCCGCCTGGTCCAGCGCCCGTGGCTTCCGCTCCAACAATGCGAGATAGTGCAGCGGTTCGAACACCACGTCCTCGCGTTCGTAGCTTCGGGGATGCCGCGCAATCACCTCACTGCCGCAGATGACCACCACCTCATGCACGTAACCCTTCACCAGCACGTCGCGGTACCCATACTCGGTCGGCGCCGAGTAATCGTTCGTGCGATAACGTACCAGCGACATGGAACTGACTCGCGCCGCTTCTTTCTCGCAGGCTTCGTATGCGCTGGCCGGGAGCGGAAGAAACGCCGCACGGTCCCGCGCATAACGTTCTCCAATCGTCTCTTCGTGCCCGCGCAGCCGCCGCGCTCGGCGTTCCCCACACTGTTCAAGTAACCGCTCGTTTAACTCTTCCCAACTGTTCACGCGCGGTATCGGCACCATAAAATTACGTCGCGCATAGCCCACCAAACCCTCGACCTTTCCTTTGTCATTCCCCTTCGCCGGCCGTCCGAACTTCTCGGCAAATAGATAGTGACTTTGTAACTCGGAAAACGCCCGCGTCTTCTGCCGGCTGCCATCGCCCAGTATCTTCGCCACTGCCAGTTTCGTGTTGTCGTACAGAATGCAGGTGGGCACGCCGCCGAAATAGGCGAAGGCCTGAACATGCCCCTCCAGAAAGGCCTCCGTCGTCTCCGCCGGAAACGCCATCACGAAGCAGTCGTCGGAGTGCGGCAGGTCCATCGCCAGGTAATGCGCCTTCTGTTCGACTCCACCCACGACCACCAGCGCCTCGCCGAAATCCGCCTGCGCTTGACCCGGAGCATGCGTCAGCGGCACGAACATTTCCTGGTGGCGCAGCGTGTACTGGCGCACGTAGTCTTTCACGATCGTGTAGCCCCCCGTATAGGCGTGCTCCGATCGCAAACGCTCAAAAATGCGCTTCGCCGTATGCCGTTGTTTCTTGGGTTGCTGCTTGTCGTCTTCCAGAATGGCGCCGATCACGCCCAGCCACGGCCCCAGCTTGGGCCGCTTGGGAGGCTCCTGCCGCCGGTAGCCCGGCGGCACTGCGTAGCGCAGCATCTTGCGCACCGTTTCGCGTGCCAGCCCAAACTCCAGCGCTACTGCACGCTCGCTCTTGCCTTCGACTCGAACTGCCCGTCGTACCCGCCCATAGAGTTCCACCTTGTACATCCCTCCGGTGTTCCACGGTCTCCCCCTCTTCGGCAAGAGCCCGCGAAACTAAGATCCGGCGGTCTAGTTTTACCCCGCCGCCTCACGCCGCTCCCGCGGCGTAATGCGGTCTATTTTTGCTCCGGCGCTTATACACTTTATCTGCTACCGTGAAACGGTACGGTTTGAGCAACTTCGCGCAAGGAGAACGGCCAGGTTTGGACACCCGTCTAGGATTCCAGACTCTCGCACCGCAAGACGGCGTACGTTTCAGAGGCACAGGCCTGTGACCGACGTCACCGCAACGGCAGCAACAACGCGTGACTATCTTCAGTGTCACAGGAACTTGTCCCTGGACC
>JBEKAF010000144.1:0-3569 GCA_050018355.1 Terriglobales bacterium
TCTGCGGCGGAACCCGAATTGTTCGGCGTCTTCGAATCCAACGCCAATATGCTCTGCCCCGATGGAGCGAAGTTCTGTAGCCCGGAAATTGGCGGCTGGCCCCATACCGCTTTGCTGTGCCGGGTGGAACCGGAGGCTGCGTAGCCGGGGGATGATCCTACGACATTTCACTGGCTAGGACCGCCTTTTTTTGGTTCTGGTGGTGGCTCTTTTCTTGCGGCTTGTACCCCTTGGGTTTCTGCCGCCTTGCGCAGCGCGGCAACGTCGGCAACATCCTGCGGCCTTCCCGCCGCGAGTTTTGCCGCAATCAAGTCCTCGCTCGAAATGAAAGACGCCGTGAGGCCGCTTTGCGGGTCGATGACCGCGTCAACCCGTCTTTGCCATGCGCGGTCAAAATCAACGCCGCTGATTTCTGGGAAAATGTCCACCATGACCGGCGCTCGGCCCATACGGAAAAACTTGTCGCGCTCGATGAAATTCTCCGCTGTCAGCCCTTCGAGTGGTGCGCGGAATTTGGATAACGCGGCGTAGACCGCCTTGGCGTTCTCGGCGTCGGGCTTAATGAGCAGGTCGATATCGTTGGTCGCCCGCGGCTGTGCGTGAAACGACACGGCATAGCCTCCGACGATCAGATACTTAACTTTTTGGGCGTTGAAGATGGACAAGAGTTCTTTGAAGTCGTCGAACATCCGGGGTGGGTTCCTTCATCTGGTAAGCCGCAAGGGTGATCTCCGCAACCGCGTTCATGCGTTCATGCGCGGGCAGTCCCTGCCAATCTCGGTATTCGTCCGTTTTCAGAGCATCGAGGTTCGCGTACTTGCGGATCACCTTGTCCATACATTTCGTTTGTAGCACGGGGCCGCTACTTTTGCAACGGAGATTTGCACGCGCGGCAACGGCATCCTTTTGTCTTTGACAAGCGGGAGGCTATGGCATAGCCACACATTAGTCCCGGCAAAAGTAAGGGACTCCTGCCTCGAGTGATTTCTCCCTCAGGAGAACAGCTTTTCAATAGTCACCATCGGCAGGAACGGCCGTTTGGGTGTTTTGGGAAGTTCGATGAAGCCGTACTTCTTGTAGAATGCTGCTGCGCTGTCATCTTTTGCATCCACAATAACCACAGCAGAGGCGACTTGTTTGCTACCACTCAAGCAACGGTTAAGCGCATCCATCAATAGCAACTCGCCAAGCCTCTGGCCTCGAAATTCGTTGCTAACTGCCAGACGCCCGATGAGGGTCGCGGGCACGAAGGGGTACTTGGGAAGCTTCGCTGCGAGCCCGTCCGGAATCGCGTCCAGTTCGACAGAGTACTGAGACAGGGTATAATAGCCAGCGACGGTCTTGCCATCCGGCGTGAGCACGAACGCAACGGCGACGCGCTTTCTTACATCCTGCCCGGCCTGTTTCCGCAGGTAGTTGTCGAGCGCTTCCACACCACATGAAAAGGCCGCCCGGTCGTGCGCCGGCCCGAGCGGCTCGAAATGGAGTCTTGTGGTCTCTTCTTTCCCCGGCAATTACAACACCATGCGCTCTTTGTATCGCCGCGCCGCAGCACGCGCCGGTGCGTTCGGAGCGGGAGGATTTAGCAGAGCATTGACAAACACTTCACGCGCTTCATCGCGCAAACTCAGCATCTGGAAGTCCTTGATTGTCTCCGTCGCTGCTTGTTGGGCGCTCGCCAGAACAAAGTCAGTGACGGAGGTTCCACGGATCCGCGCGGCACGTTCGATAAGACGCTTCTGGTCCCGGGTAAGCCTTGCCTCGAGGCGCTCCTGCTTCCCGGATTGCCTCCGAACTTGAAATATCTGATTGTGCCCCATAGAGCTTACCTCCCCGACGCATCTAATGTACGGCAATTTGCCGCACGTGTCAACACAATTGTCTGCCGCCACGACCTCTCGGGGGCGCCACCCGGGTAGCGCCGGCATCTTGCCGGCACCGCACAATGCCGCCGGGACGGCGGCGCTACGAGTGGTCATTTTGCGGAGGCAAGCCGTGGCGAAACCTGAGTGTCAGGGCGCAACTCGTCCGTGCCTCGGAGAGCGACCATGTCCCCTTCCCGAAGGTCTCCAAAAACCTCAATCAAACCGCCGCTGGTCGCACCGGTCTTGACGTCCACCCACTCGGCTTTGTCATTGCGCAGGCGCACGACAAATACGCGCTCGAGCGTCGTGGCAACCGCGGTTGACGGCACAAAGAGCGTTGGGTTGGGACGCTCGACCGGCCAGAGCACCTCAGAAAACGTGCCGGGGTCGAGGCGACCTGAAGGGTTACTCACATCGAGTTCCACAGGCATGGTGCGGGTCTTCACGTCTACCGAGTGAGATATGCGCGCCACTGTGCCGGTAAAGGTTTGGCCGGGGAACGCGGGAACGGTAAAGTTCACCTGGACTCCTTCAGGAATCCCCGCCGCGTAATTTTCAGGCACTGGAATGACTAATCTCAGCCGCGAAAGCGTCTCGATTCGCACCATCGGAACGGATGCTCCCGGCCCACCCGCGGGACCCACGAGTGCCCCGGGGTGCACGTTCCGTTCCGTCACCACCCCATCAAAGGGTGCTGCGACCTGAAGATATCGTTCGATCTCAGTGACCGATTGAAGTGCCTGCTTGGCTGCGTTCACATTGTCCTGCGAAGCCTTCACTTGGGCGGCGCCTGCCTGCGCTGCTTTTTCGGCAACGATGAGATCATTGCCAGCCACCACTCCGGGCGTCGCCGCGGCTGCTTTGAGCTTCTGATAAGTGCTTTCATCGGCAGCCAGCTTGGCTTCGGCTGCTGAGAGCTGCGACTCGGAGCTTTGGAGTTGGGCTTGAGCTTGCGCTCGCTGCGCGACCAACTCGGGCGCTTCCAGGCGGGCGATCAATTCCCCACCCTTCACACGAGAACCGCGGTCCACTCCGATCCATTTCACGAACCCGGTGACCTTCGGATAGATGGCCACGACTTCATAAGGCTGCAACTCGCCGGGAAGGTGGACTGTGATCTTGAGCTTTTGCGAGACCACGCGCACGGCGTCAACCGTCGGGATCGGCGCGGCGCCATTGCCCGCCGAGGCTGTTGACCCCGGCGCGCGCGAATTGCAGGACACACACAGCCAGCCCACCATCATCAAGAGCGTTATGTGCATCAACCGGAGGCTTTTCATCGTGTCTCCTCTTCCCGATTCTGTGAACCGGCGGCATGCGGCTCGGCATACGCACTGCGAGGGTCGTCGGGATCGAGCGACGGCGAATGGACTTTCGCTCGCTCCTGCACAAGCGAAAATACGGCAGGCAGAATTAACAGCGTCGCGATCGTGGAGGCAAGCAATCCTCCAATCACCGCCCTTCCCAGAGGAGCCGTTTCTTCCGCACCTGTGCCAATGGCCAGCGCCATGGGAAGCATGCCAGCGATCATGGCCATGCTGGTCATCAGGATCGGGCGCATCCGCGTTTGGGCGCTACGGCGGCCTGCGAGCGCCGCATCGGCTCCCTCGATTCGGTATTGTTCGGCAAAGACCACTAACAGGATCGAATTCGCCACCGCCACGCCAATGGCCATGATCGCCCCCATGAACGACTCGATATTCA
>JBEKAF010000145.1:0-3547 GCA_050018355.1 Terriglobales bacterium
CAGCGCCCTGACGGCGTTAGTCAACCCCGAGGTCCCTTCGTACCTGGGAATTACTTTGAGCCAGAACCTCCTGAATGGCTTTGGCTACCGCGCTAATGCTGCGAACTTGCGCATCGCGAAGAACGGCATCAAGGTGGCTGACGTTGTTTTCCGGCAGAATGTCATGAATACCCTCCAGACTGTCGTGAACGAGTATTGGGATCTCCTTTACTACCGCGAGAACGTCCGCGTGGCCGAGGAAGCGCTCAAGTGGGCGCAGACGCAATTGAAAGATAACACGCGGCAGGTGGAAATCGGGAACTTAGCAGCCATCGCGGTCACGCAGGCCAAGGCAGAAGTTGCCTCGCGCCAGCGGGCCCTGATCGTGGCCCAAACGCAGTACCAACAGCAAGAGGCAACTTTGAAAACCGCGCTTGCCAAGCATGTCGACGCCGATCTGGCCAGCGTCGCGATCGAGCCCACCGATAAGCTGCCCGAGCCAACCCCCAATGACATTCCTTCGCTCGAAGAGGCTCTCAATCAGGCAGCCAAGAATCGGCCGGAGATCGAACAGCAGAAGTTGAACATGCGAAACATAGACATCACAATCCAGCAGGACCGCAACAGATTGCTTCCAAACTTGGGCGTTTTTGCGACCTATATGCCGACGGGGCTCTCCGGGCATTTCCTTTGCGGAGGCAATCCTCTCTATGAGCCGGCCTGTCCTGCGGGAGTGGCGCACTATATCCCGGGAGGGGCTGGCGATTCGCTCTCGCAAGTGTTCCGAAACGTTTATCCCAGTTACTCTTTGGGAGTCAGCCTGTCGATTCCCATCCGCAACCGTCAGGCTCAGGCTGACGCTGCCACAGCCCAGATCCAGGAGCGGCAGATGCGGGTTCAGTTGCAGCAGCAAATAAACAAGGTGCAGCAGGATGTGCGCAACGCGGTGATCGCCGTCACCCAGGCCCGGGCCCAAATCGATGCGGCCAAGGAGTCGACGGCTCTTTACAAAGAAACGTTGGATGGAGAACAGAAGAAGTTCCAATTGGGAGAATCTACGCCGTTTCTCGTCATTCAGGCGGAGAGAGACGTCGCGAACGCGGAAGGTACTGAAGCCCAGGCGCGCGACGACTACGCCAAGGCGCTAGTCCAGTACGCACAAGCCACCGCCACTATACTGGAAAGGTTCAATATTGAAATATCTGAAGCCAAGACCGGACAGGTCACACGTGCGATGAATATCCCGGGAACGGCAACACCAGCGGCACCCACCAGTCAGTGAATTTGTAGGGGGACGGCTTGCCGTCCCCTGATTACTCCCTCGCCGTGCAACCCGCCAGCGTCGCCCCGGCTGTCTTATCCCTCGTCGTCGTGCAACCGACCCCTCACCCGGCCCGCGGCGGCTGGTGAAAGCGCCGTCGCGGTCCACCCTCTCCCCAGGAGTCTGTGTGGCAACTGAGGGGTGAGAGGGCCAAGGGCTGGGTTGGATCGGTTGGCATCATGATATTTCTACGAATCCCTTGCTCCGCAGCTCTGCGAAGGGAGCTGCGATCCAGTCCCCGGCTAGGCGCGGGCGGCGCACCGCCACAGGCGGGTGAGATTGAAGGCTGTGCAGGCCAAGGCGATTTCCCCGCCCACTTTGCTCAGCCCGCGCAGTCGCACGCGGCCCATGCCGCGTTGCTCTTTCAGCACCCCGATGACCGGTTCCACCAGCGCCTGACGCCTCCGGTAGCGAATCTTTCCCCTCCGGCTGCGCAGGCGAGCCCGCATCCGGCAGTGTTCCGGACTATCCCCAGGCATTTTCAGTGGCCCGCGGTGATGCTGCAACTCCCCGCTCAAGTGAGCGTCGGGCACGAAGCCCTCGATGCCCCGCGTTTCCAAGCCCACCACGTTTTCGACCGAGAAAAAGGCGCTGTCGGCGCTCACCTGGGCCGGCCATTCTCCGCACGTCTCCATCACCCGATCCAGCATGGGCAGCAACGATTCACTATCGCTGGCAGCTTGCGTGGTGCGCTGTGCCACGATCAAATGGTCGTCACTGACCGCCAAGTCCACCGTGTAACCCAAGACAAAGCCGCGCCCCTGGTGCAGAAAGCGGCTGTCAGGATCGGTGCTGGACAATTGCCGTGCCCCCGACTTCACCAGCTTCCCCAAGTTCTGGCGCGTCTGCTCCAGCTGTTGCCGGAGCCGCTGCCCATAGCTCCGGTCCACTTGCGTCCCGGGCTCTTCGTCGCGCTCCGCCGCTGCACATTGTTGCTGCCAGCGCCGAATCGCCCGGCGCGTCTTGGCCACTCGTTGACGCAGTTCCACCACCGTCTCCGTGCGTCGTCGCGAGGCGTTGGCTCGCACCCGGGTGGAGTCAATGGCCACGTGCCCCAAACGCCCCATCCCCAGCCCGCGGGCCACTTCCACCACTTGCAGAAACACATCATTGATGGCGCGCCGATGCCGGGTGCGAAACTCATTCAGCGTCCAGTGGTCGGGGGTCGCCCCGCCCGCCAAGTAGCGAAACGCCAGATCCTCTCGGATGCGCTGCTCCAGCCGCCGCGAAGTGGTCACTTGCAGAGCGTAAGCGTACAGCCACACCTTCACCATCAGCGCCGGCGCGTAGGCGGGCGGACCCTCTTCCACGTAAGCCTCCTCGAACGGGCTCAAGTCCAGCTCCTCCACCACCCGATGCACAAAAAAGCACAAATGATTTGCTCCCAGTACGTCCTTCACGCTGGGCGGCAACAACCAAGCTTGATCCGGTTCGTAGGGCAGAAATCTCATCGTGGGCCTCCTGCCCGCTTTCCCTGCACGTCTACAACCGCGAGTTATCACACAGACTCCTATGGGGAGGAGGTTTCGCTGAATGGCCTTGCGTGAGGCTTTGAAGTCACGTTGGTTTTGGTATTCCATCCTCTCCATGCTCTGCTTTGCAGCGTGGGCGCTCCTTTCGAAACTCGGCTCCCGAGAAATCCGTCCAGAAACCATGCAGTTCCTTTTCACGGTGGGTGCGCTGCCAGTCGGCATTGCGCTGCTGATGGCACGCCGCTGCAAGTTGGAGAAAAGTGTGAAGGGAATTCCCTATGCCGTGCTGAGTGGGATTCTTGCCGGTGTCGGTGGTCTGGCGCTTTTTGCCGCTTATCACACAAATGGCAGTACGTCGCTCATCACAGTTGTGACTGCGCTTTATCCGATGATTACGGTGGTGCTTGCCGTGTTGATTCTCCGCGAACGGCTAACTGCCACTCAGGCACTCGGGCTTGCTTTCGCTGGAGCCGCGATTGTGCTCTTCTCGCTATAAGGGGCTTTCAAGGGATGCATGTCGCTCCGTGGTTCTGGTTTGCTGTTATCGCGCTGATTGCGTGGGGAATCGTTGGGCTATTCCAGAAGCTCTCGACGAATTACATCTCCGCGGAATCATCACTCATTTGGCTAGTAGTCGGATTCCTCTTGCTAGTGTCACGTAACATTTAATAATTGACCATAAAAGGTCGATATTGTATGCTGGGTGGATGTTGAGCCCAGGCACGGTTATCAGTATCAACAGGGAGGTCAAAACTACTTTGGAGACCCTGGCGCG
>JBEKAF010000146.1:0-3544 GCA_050018355.1 Terriglobales bacterium
AGGCCAGCCGTCAGAATGGGATCCAGCGTTTCTTGTTCTCCTCTTCCGCATGTGTCTACAACCAGAGCAAGCAGCAAGATGCTGGAGTCACTCCTCTGCGTGAGGAAGATGCCCATCCCGCCGATCCGGAGCCGGGCTACGGCTGGGAGAAACTCTTTACCGAGCAACTCTGCCGTTACTACTACAAAGACTACGGTTTTGAGACGCGAATTGTCCGCTTTCACGACGTCTACGGGTCGCTTGGCACGTACGAAGGCGGCAAGGAAAAGGCGCCAGCCGCCATCTGTCGCAAGGTGGCTCTCACCGAAGATAATGCCGAGATCGAAGTGTGGGGTGATGGCGAGCAGACACGCTCCTTTATGGAAGCTGACGCTGGGCCTGGTGACAACTTCGAACCGGCACCGCGGCTTACTCGTCGTCTACCGCATCTACAGCCACCGCGATCTGCAATTGGATGTCAACCTCCTGACTTCAGAATTTCCCGCTACCCTCGCAGACGCGCTTGATCGCGTGCTGACCATGCCCGAGGTTCTCGTGCCGGCGGCGCAAGGCGACACCCCGTTTCTGACCGCGAACCTCTAACGGCTTTTTGAAAAAACTCTGAGAATTGTTGGACAAAACCCACAGGTTGCCTCCCCGGTTCAGGCATCTCGGAACTTGGAGATAGGGTGCCAAGGCGAACCCACGGGTAGTCGCGGCTCCTCGCCTGCTGTTATCGAGCAAATAAGCAGTTCCTATTTTCGCATTCGCAAGAGTGCTTGCCTCATAGAATTTCTTATGTCAATATCTGACTAAGATGAATGGGAAAGCCAAAGGCCCGCAGGCTGCCCGCCTGCGCCAACGCAAGTCCGAATTCCTCCGCCGCTTCCAGATTCCGGAAGATCTCTTGCCTGGCTCTCTGTTTCAGGTGCGGATCCGCTGCGGCAAGCCAACCTGCCACTGTGCTGCCGGCGACGGTCATCCCGCTTGGTACCTCAGCTTTACGGCGAACGGGAAAAGACGGAAGCAACATATTCCCCACGCATGGGTGAAAGTGGTCCGCCAGCGGGTCGAGGCCGGCCGCCAGTATCAAGATGCCGTGCGCGAGGTTCTCACCGCCAACGCCGAACTCCTGGTGCTGGCAAGGAAGCAAAGACAAAAACGCCGCCGATGAAAGCGCCCACGTGCGGCGATTGTGGTGCTACCTGACGCGGCGTCTTCGCCTGAAGAAGTATTGCCAGCAGCCCGGCGACAGCCGAACCCGACCCCAGATCCCCGCCAAAGGATTGCTATGGTCCATGCGGATTGGGCAACTGCTGCGCGAGTGCAGCTTTCTTGCGGTCGAGGCTTATTTCATTGACAAGATTCTGCGAGCGAACCAGCAGGCTCCGCGCAAGCAGCGGCACACGGCGCATCGCATCTGGGAACGATCCTTGCGAATGCTGGGCCTGAACTGGGCGAGTGGCGATGCCCTAACGGGCATAACTCAGCTATCCCGCCGAGGTGTCCTGCGCTGATGTTCGTGCCCTGCTGGCATTACAACTGCCGAGCTACGTGGAACGAGTTCGTAACGGCGCACGGTCGCTTCCGCCACCGCACTGTCCGAGCGCTCCTGCCGGATTCGTTGTTTCGATTGTTCCTGATTTCACTTTGCCTCCCGCCTCTGCTGGTCCACCTCTGCGGCAGGGTTGGCTATCTTCTCAGCCGTGAGCCCGTCGAATTGCCGGTTAGAGAGCTCGGACTGACCTGAACGGCTTGTGCCGCATATTCGGTCACCGTAAAATCCTACGCATGGAATTTTTCCAGCTTCACCATCCGCCAGACGTGACCGTGCTGTGTGATCGCAAAGGCTGTGAACAAGTGGCCGACTACTTGGAAGTGGACGATCACGGTCACGAAGGCGAGCGCGGTGCAGACAGTACTTCGCGGATGCCCATGTCTCGCACCTGTTCTCGGAAGTCATTGCCGAAGATAGCATCGCGATCGCGCAGCAGTTAGTGCGGCAGTTGGTCAAAGGGAAATGATTCCCGTAGTTGCTGTCCCGTCCACTCCGCGGTTGGGCGGGCGGTCACATTGAAGTGAGGAGAATTGTTGGTAGTGATGCAGTTTCAGGGAATAATTCCCGGCGTGCCGTTGACAAAGCCGGAGGTTAGCGTTTAAGGTTCATTCAACAAAAGTTTGGGGTGGCGGCTCGCGCCAACGAGCAAGCCGTCACCACCAAAGGCCGTCAGCAGCCCGGAGCTGCTGACGGCCAAACTTTTTCAAACTGCATCATTACCGAATTGTTCGCGTTCGCAGGAATATGGGATCGCTGGAAGGACCTGAGTGGGCAATCTCGGGGTTCATGCCCGCCCATCAGCGTTATCCGGCAGCGTTCGTTCCGAGCGGCCTGTAACACCCACATACGTCCCTTGGTGACCAACTTGATCGAGCGACAGACGCGAACGGCGACCTCAATGCCATTCTTGAGCCTGAGACAGTTCCGGCGCCTCCACGCCCACGAAAATACGGACACTCTGCCCGGAAACATCTCCACGTAAAGCGATATATATGTCGATCTGGTCCCGGCGCGAGTCGCTGGCATACGACCCTGATACGAATGCCGATGAGGTGGTCGCGGCGGCGGAGGCTTTCAATTGCCGGGTTTGCTAGCACGTGAGAACCAGAAAAGGGAGTTGCCTATGTACAGGAACATTTGCCCACAGCAAGCCGGAAGATGTATAGTCCCATCCAACCAAATATTAAGAATTTCCGATAACAAATCCTGTCTGGAAGAACTTGACGGAGCACCCACCTCTGTAAACGTTGGCTTGAAACACCTGGTGTTTCAGCCGGAAGGGAACTCTGATTTTGACGCTCCTGTTCTTTGGGTTATTTGCGTTCTCGCTGGCTCTGTCGTTTGTGGCTACGCGTGAAGTGCGAGACCTGGCAACCCGCACAGGCTGGGTTTCTGTGCCGCGAGACGGGCGGCATGTCCACCAGGCCCCGCTTCCCCGTTTGGGGGGCGTAGCGATTTTCCTGGCTTTCTCGGTCAGCTTGAGCGTGTGGCTGGGGCTCACCCTCATATTTCCCCGCCTGGCCAATGGGCTCGCTCCCACCACGCTTCTCCGTATTTATGTTCCGGCCTGCCTGATTTTTTGTCTCGGCATCTATGATGATCTCCACGGCGCAGACCCGTATTTCAAGTTTGCCGTGCAGGCGATCGCCGCTGCCATGCTCTTCGCCGGCGGAATGCGCGTTCTCGATCTGCCGGTGATTTTCGGATCCTACTCGCTGCCCTGGTTCGTCGGGTTGCCCCTCACGGTGTTGTGGGTGGTTGCGGTTACCAATGCCTTCAATCTCATCGATGGCCTGGATGGTTTGGCAGCTGGGTCGGCCTTGTTTTCGACGATGGTGGTTTTTGTCGTCTCGCTGGTCAATCATTCCTTTCTGGGCTCTCTGATGAGCGTGACGCTCGCCGGCGCCATCCTGGGATTCCTTCGCTTCAACTTCAATCCGGCCACGATTTTCCTGGGTGACTCGGGCAGCCTGTTCATCGGTTTCATGCTCAGCGCGCTGGCTCTGG
>JBEKAF010000147.1:0-3074 GCA_050018355.1 Terriglobales bacterium
GATCCTCGGACCTGCCGACCATCTCCTGAAGAACGCTGCCGAGGCCGTGGGATGCGGGCACACTTTCTACCGCACGAAAGTGGGCATCTTTCAGCCCAAGCAAGGAGAACCCGGTAACCAGATCATCCCTGATCCATTCTTCGGGGGAGAAGGCCCCGAGCGAACCACCTGCATCGCCTGCGGTGGCTGCATGATGGGCTGTCGCCATGGGGCGAAAAATACCCTGGATCTCACCTACCTGTATCTGGCGGAAAAGCACGGCACGCGGGTCTTTCCTGAAACCCAGGTGGTGAGCGTTAAACCACTGGGTGCCGTGAGTGATGGCGGCGCCGGATACGAAGTGCGCACCGTGAATTCCACGGCGTGGATTCGCCGACAGCCGCGGCGCTTCACCTGCCGTGGGGTGGTCTTCTCCGCATCTTCGCTGGGCACAATGGAACTGCTCTTTCAGTTCAAAGAGAATGGCTCATTGCCGGCCATCAGCCAGCAGCTGGGCAAACACGTGCGCACTAATTCCGAATCGCTGATCGGTGTACGCATGCCGGGTTACGGTGAAGATTTGTCGCAAGGCGTAGCCATCGGTTCCGGCATCTACATTGACCAGCATACCCACATTGAAGCTGTCCGATATCCGCGTGGCTCCGATGCCATGGGCCTCCTGACCACGATCCTGACGAATGGCCACCCTGGGCCGCGGCGGATTGCGCTCTGGCTGAAGAATGTCGTCAGCTCACTGCTACGCCACCCGTTTAGGACCGTGCGCGTGCTGCAACCGTTGGGCTGGGCGCGAGAATTCGTGATTTTGCTTTGCATGCAGGCGCTCGATGGCGAGATTGAGATGCGATGGCAACGTCCCTGGTTCTGGCCGTTCCGGAAATTTCTTGTCAGCCGGGGCGAGAAAGTGCCTACCTACATTCCCAAGGCGAATGAGTTTGCCCAGAAGTTCGCGAAGTTGACCGGGGGGGTGCCTATGAGCATGCTTCCGGAGATCCTCTTCAATGTTCCGAGCACGGCTCACTGCATCGGAGGTTGCGTCATTGCCGATTCTGGCACTCACGGCGTCGTGGATTCACACCATCGCGTTTTCAACTACAAGAACATGTACATTTGCGACGGATCGGTGGTGGCGGCCAATCTCGGCGTTAATCCGAGCCTGACCATTACTGCGCTTACCGAGCGAGCCATGAGCTTCATCCCACCAGCGGCGGACACGGCTTGGAACGATACAAGCCTTGGTTCTTGATCATGTGGAGGAAGGAATGAGAAGCCAAAACAGCCACTTTGATAGTGTCTGCATCAAATCCACCGGTTCTTACGTTCCGTCTAAGATTCTGACAAACGAAGAAGTCCTGGCAAACTTGCCAACCTCGCCAGAGTGGGTCGTCGAAAAGTTGGGGATTCGCGAGCGGCACATCGCTGAACCCGAGGAATACACGTCGGATCTTGCTGTCCGTGCCGGGTTGGACGCAATCGCTTCGGCGGGGCTTGAACCAAACGAAATTGACTTGATCATCGTTGCCACGGCGACGCCCGACCGCAAGATGCCCTCATCGGCATGCATTGCGCAGAAAAAGATGGGCATTCGCAACCGTTGCGCCGCGTTCGATGTGGCAGCAGTGTGTGCCGGGTTTGTCTACGCCATCACGATCGCCGGCCAATTCATCCAGAATGGTATGTACGAGCGTGCGCTGGTGATCGGCGCCGATACCTTCTCCAAGGTCACGGACTGGAACCACCGCGACTGCGTCATTTTTGGAGACGGTGCCGGTGCCGTGGTACTCGAGAGGAATGATCGGGAGAACGGACTCTTTTCAAGCATTCTCCTCGCCGACGGCGAGGGAATGGATCACTTCACAGTCTACCCTGGGGACCCCTACTTCAAAATGAACGGAAAAGCGGTTTACGAGAAGGCTACAACCGCGGTGCCCGAGTGTATTCGGCAGATTCTCTCTATAAACGGGCTGGGCCTCGAAGACGTCTCGATGATTGTTCCGCACCAGGCCACCTCTCGCGTCCTCAAGCGCATCGCTGAGGTACTCAACGTTCCTTTTTCCCGAATGGAGACGAACCTGGAGTCGTACGCGAACACCGCTGGAGCCACAGTTCCGCTGCTCCTAGACCAAGTAAACCGACGCGGTCTCCTCCGCGAAGGCGATCTTCTCTTGCTCGTGTCCATCGGCGCAGGCTGGACCTGGGGCGCAAGTTTATATCGATGGTAAGGTGCGATCTACCATCACCAAAACGCACTACCGAATTGGAGGCAATCATGGACATCAGGACTGTCGGAGTAATCGGCGCCGGCACGATGGGCAATGGCATCGCCCACGTCTTCGCCAAAGGCGGATACAAGGTCGTGCTGGTCGACGTGGAGCAGGGCTTCGTCGACCGAGGTCTCCAAACCATCAGTAAGAACCTGGAACGCGAGGTCGCTAAGAACAAATTGACGTGTGAGCAGCGCGACCTATCGCTGGCGCGCATCGCGGGCACAACTGATCGCAAGCGGCTGGCCGACTGCGATTTCGTAGTGGAGGCGGCCAGCGAGCGTTTTGAGGTCAAGGCCGACCTCTTCCGCGATCTCGACGCTATGTGCCGGCCCGAGGTCATCCTCTCGTCAAACACTTCGTCCCTTTCGATCACCAAGCTGGCAGCGGTAACCAAGCGGCCCGACAAAATCATCGGGATGCACTTCTTTAATCCCGTGCCGGTGATGAAGCTGGTCGAGGTGATCCGTGGACTGGCAACCTCGGATGAGACTTTTGCGACAGTAAAAGCTCTCGCCGAGAAGCTGGAGAAAACTCCCGTCGAGGTGAATGACGCGCCGGGCTTTGTCTCCAACCGCGTACTAATGCCGCTGCTGAACGAAGCCATGTATGCGGTGATGGAAGGCGTGGCCACTTCCCAAGCCGTGGATGAGGTCTTCAAGCTGGGCATGGCGCACCCGATGGGGCCGCTCACGCTGGCGGACTTCATCGGACTCGATGTCTGCCTAGACATCATGCGCGTACTGCAGTCCGGCCTCGGCGATCCAAAGTACCGGCCCTGCCCGCTCCTAATCAAAATGGTGGACGCGGGAT
>JBEKAF010000148.1:0-3023 GCA_050018355.1 Terriglobales bacterium
TTTTGGAGACCTTCGGGAAGGGGACATGGTCGCTCTCCGAGGCACGGACGAGTTGCGCCCTGACACTCAGGTTTCGCCACGGCTTGCGCCCGCAAAATGACCACTCGTAGTGCAGCGCTTCGCGAGCTCGCAGATCCGCCGCCGCGGGTCTGCGCCTCTGGCAGCAAGTGTTAGGCCTCGAGCGGTTCCCAGCGGCTGGCGAGTTCTCGAAAAGCCCGCTCATGTGCCGGCCAGTCATGCAGTGTAGCCGGGTCGAAGTCCGCTCCGTTAGGCCAGACCAGCGTTCCGGCTTCGCTATCGATCTGAACCTGCTTGAACACTTCCAGGTTTCGCAGTGGACCGTACATCTCCCCAGTGAGAATTGGCTGAAAGTTGATTGTCTGCACAGCCCCGTCGTCAAACTGAATGCGAAGCGTATACGCCGAAACGATCTCGAAACAACGGACCCGATAAATCGGATGAACCATGGAACCACCTATTTCAACGGTTCGACGGGCGTGGGCTTCCGTCCTTCCTGCAATCGTTGCCAACCCTTTTCCGCAGAGCCAAGCGTCCCTGTTTTACACCAGCTCGATCGTGACCCGGCGTCCGACCATGGCCGCCGCACGCTGCAGGCTTGATAGCGTGATATCGTTTCTGGGGTCAAGCAGGCGGTCAACCTGCGTGCGGCTCGTCTTGAGCAGCGTCGCCATGCGCGCCTTGGATATTTTCTTCTCCTTCATGGCCTCGGCAAGTTGCCACGCCACGACCTCCTTGACCGCCTGTGCCTGCGCCTCTTCGAAGATGCCCTCCTCCTTGAGGAAATCATCGATACTTGAGCCCATGTGTTTCTTGCTCATCGTGCCAACTCCCTCTGACGCTTGCGCGCCAACGCCAAATCCCCTTCCGGCGTCGCCCGCGCTTTCTTGATAAACCCGTGCAGCGCGACCAGGTGCCCACGACAAAGGCAAAGCAGCACGCGGGCAGTGCGCTTCGTCGGCAAATCCGTACGAACTTCCCATAGCCCGTTTCCCAACGGCTGACACAGCGGCATGCCCACCGGCCACCGCCATTGCGCCCGCAACAGGTCTTTCCCAATCGCCCGGCGCTCGGCTTCCGCCAATCCCTTTAGCCATTCCCGCACGGGCTCGCTTCCCGTCCCCGTACGGAAAAAGATCAGCGGGATTTTTTGTGGCGGCGCGTCTTCTGTCATCCCTGCACCTTGGATTGTACACTGTACCGTAAAGGGTGCATGTTGGCAAGCTTATTTACTTCAAAGATCGAGACTTACGCCCCCGAGATATCGTCCCATGTGAGGTACGCTCGAATTCCGTACAATTGTATTGAAACGTGCGGCGCATTGCCGTACATTGGATGCGTCGGGGAGGTGGGCTCTATGGGGCACAATCAGATATTTCAAGTTCGGAGGCAATCCCGGAAGCAGGAGCGCCTCGAGGCAAGGCTTACCCGGGACCAGAAGCGCCTTATCGAACGTGCCGCGCAGATCCGTGGAACCTCCGTCACTGACTTTGTTCTGGCGAGCGCCCAGCAAGCCGCGACGGAGACAATCAAGGACTTCCAGACGCTGAGTTTGCGCGATGAAGCGCGTGAAGTGTTTGTCAATGCTCTGCTAAATCCTCCCGCCCCGAACGCGCCGGCGCGTGCTGCGGCGCGGCGATACAAAGAGCGCATGGGGATGTAATTGCCGGGGAAAGAAGAGACGACAGGACTCCATTTCGAGCCGCTCGGGCCGGCGCACGACCGGGCGGCCTTTTCATGTGGTGTAGAAGGGCTCGACAACTACCTGCGGAAACAGGCAGGGCAGGATCTAAGAAAGCGCGTCGCCGTTGCATTCGTGCTCACGCCGGATGGCAAGACCGTTGCTGGCTATTACACCCTGTCTCAATACTCTGTCGAATTGGACGCGATTCCGGACGGGATCGCAGCAAAGCTTCCCAAGTACCCCTTCGTGCCCGCGACCCTCATCGGGCGTCTGGCAGCTAGCAACGAATTTCGAGGCCAGGGGCTTGGCGAGTTGCTATTGATGGATGCGCTTAACCGTTGCTTGAGTGGAAGCAAACAAGTCGCCTCTGCTGTGGTTATTGTGGACGCAAAAGATGACAGCGCAGCAGCATTCTATAGGAAGTACGGCTTCATCGAACTTCCCAAGACACCCAAACGGCTGTTCCTGCCGATGGCGACTATTGAAAAACTGCTTTCCTGAGTCGTTAAGGTTCGGGCGTCTGTCATCCTGAGCCCGCCAAGCTTTCTGGCGGGCGAAGGATCTCTGCAGTTCCTTCCCAAGGCTCACCGGCCGATTTTGCAAGCGAACTGCCGAGATCCTTCGTCGTCCGCCAATAAGAACGGCGGACTCCTCAGGATGACAGCCACGGGTACTCGCATCATTCCCACAGCAAGTGTAGCGGAGACCTGCTTGCCAAGTTCTGCGGTTCTTGGGCGACAAAGACCGAAAAGCCGCAGACCCTGAAAACGGGTCTGCGCTACCTCGCACGCTGATGTTTGCAAAATTGAGCGGCAACCATGCTTCGTAGCGTTGGTGCTCCCGCGGCATTTGCGGGAATGATGCCGGCGCAACAAAACTGGATCCCTGCTTTCGCGGGAATGACGCGGTCCGACGCGCCAAAGGTTAGCGATCCTGAGGTCTGCGGCGGGCAGCCTACCAAATGAACTTGAGTCCGAACTGAATCTGCCGTGACGTTGTGGATGTGCTGGTGATGACACCGGCAGTGGGGGAGGGGACCCCAGCGGCGGATGTGAATACGATCAGGTTTGGCGTATTGAAGTTAGCGCGGTTCAGGGCGTTGAAGAACTCCGCCCGAAACTGGAGATCCAGTTTCTCCGTAATCTTCGTGTCTTTGAGCAACGAGAGATCAAGCGTAGCGAGCCCCGGGCCAATAATGTCGGCGCGCATGTAAAAACGTAGAAATTTGAACACAAGCCGGTTTTCCGGAGTGGGGTTGAAAGTCAGCCCGTGGTGGTGGCTGTTTTGCCGGTTGCAGGGCGGAGGGGGACTTTGCTGCGCA
>JBEKAF010000149.1:0-2825 GCA_050018355.1 Terriglobales bacterium
ATTGGATTCGTGCCCGCCATCGTTTCGACTTTTCTCCTGCGCCAGGTCGGCGAGAAAGTCGCTCGCGATCTTCTGCTTACGGGCCGCATCTTCGACGCGGCGGAAGCCCTGAAGATGGGCCTGATCAACGAAATCGTTGCCCCGGAAAAATTGCTCGACCGCGCCCGCGAGTTCGCCGCGCAGCTGGAGGAGAACAGTCCGCTCTCGCTTTTCTATACCAAGCGCCTGCTCACCGATCACGCACGTGCGGAGCTCGATTCGCAAATTGAAGCCGCCATCCGCGAAAATGCCGGCATCCGCGAGAGCGACGATTTCCGCGAAGGGATCGAGTCGTTCCTCGAAAAGCGCAAACCAAAGTGGACGGGCCGATGAGCCGGCACGATACATCGATGTCTGTCAATGTAAATCAGATGGCGCCCGTGAATGAAACGCGCATTCGCGTCCGCTACGCCGAAACCGACCAGATGGGCGTCGTTTATCACGCCAATCATTTCATCTGGTTCGAAGTGGGACGAGTGGAACTCCTCCGCCAGCTCGGCTTCAGCTATAAAGACATGGAGCGCGAAGATGACTGCTTCATCGCCGTAGTCGATGCCCGCTGCCGCTACAAGGCTCCCGTACACTATGATGACGAGGTCATCGTGCGCACGTACCTGAAACATGTCCGGGAGAAAGTAATCCGCTTCGGATATGAACTGCGAAGCGCGGAAACTGGCGAGTTGCTGGCCGAAGGCGAGACCACGCACATCGTCGCCAATTCAAGAATGAAGCCCCGCGCGCTGCCGGGGAAATATATGAACGTGTTCCGCGCCGCAATAGGGAGATAGTGGAGACGGGAAAGAAAGATTCGATGCAAGAATTCTCTACAGGCTGCAACTCGTGCGCGGAGACATGCTCCGGACCGGCCCGACCGATTCGGAGCAGGCCGTGGTGGCCGAACATTTGCATATCTCCAGGACCTCAACGCACAAGGCGTCATAATCCTCGTGGGCCGCACCCTGAATACCGATGAAAATACGATGGGACTTACGATCTTCCGCGCCGAATCCGAAGATGCTGCCCGCCAGATCATGAACCGCGACCCGGCTGTAAAGAAGGGCGTGATGACGGCAACGTTGCATCCGTTCAGAGTGGTCTTACAAGGAAAGTGAAAAACTCGAAACCAGGAACCAGGAACTGCTCTTGAATGCCCTGCACATCAACGGTAATGATCTCACGCTCGAAGCTGTCCGCGAAGTAGCGTACCCCGGCATCCGCCGGCCCGTCCTCCTCGATCCCGACGCACGCGAGGCCGTCAACCGCGCCCGCGCCGTCGTTGACGCGCTCGTCGCCGGTAACAAAATTTCTTACGCGATCACCACTGGCGTCGGCAAGCTGAGCGATGTGCACATCGTGGGCGATCAGGTCCGCCAGTTGCAAATCAACCTCGTGCGCTCGCATGCCGTCGGCGTAGGCGAACCGCTTTCAATCGCCGACACGCGCGCCATGATGATTCTGCGCGCCAACTCGCTAGCGAAAGGCAATTCGGGCGTGCGCGCCATCACCATCGACACCATCTGCGAGATGCTCAATCGCGGCGTGACGCCGGTGGTCCCATCGCAGGGAAGCGTAGGAGCGAGTGGCGATCTGGCGCCGCTGGCGCACCTGGCCCTGGCATTGATCGGTGAAGGCGAATGCTTTAATGAAGACGCAAAAGGCGCGCGCATGGCAAGTGCTGAAGCCTTGAAGCGCGCGCAAATCAAACCGCTGGTGCTCGAAGCGAAAGAGGCCGTGTCGCTCATCAATGGCACACAGGCCATGCTGGCCATCGGCACGCTGGCGCTGCTCGCCGCCGAGAGGCTGGTCGACACCGCCGACGTCATCGGCGCGATGGCGTGCGATGCGCTCCAGGGAACTAACGTCGCCTTCGACGAGCGCATTCAAAAGGCTCGACCGCATGCCGGACAAATCAGGACCGCGGCGAACCTGCGCCGTCTGCTCGAACAGAGCGAGATCCGCGCCTCGCATCGCGACTGCGGCCGCGTGCAGGATGCTTATTCGTTACGTTGCATCCCGCAGGTGCATGGCGCGGTGCGCGACACGCTCGCCCATTGCCGCGCGGTATTTGAGACCGAGACGAACTCGGCGGTCGATAACCCGCTGGTGTTCGTGAAGAATCCGAAGGCGGCGGATGGCGACGGCGAGGGCGACGTGCTCTCCGGCGGAAACTTTCACGGCCAGCCGCTCGCGTTCGCGCTCGACTTTCTCGCGATTGCTCTGACCGCGCTGGCCGGCATCAGCGAGCGGCGGCTGGAGCGCATGGTGAACCCCGCGCTCAATGAGGGGCTGCCTCCATTTCTGGCGCCGGGTGCGGGAATGAACTCGGGCTTCATGATGCCGCAAGTGACCGCAGCCGCCCTGGTCAGTGAGAACAAAGTGCTGGCGCATCCCGCGTCGGTCGATTCGATTACGACCTCGGGGAATAAAGAAGACTTCGTCTCGATGGGTATGACCGCAGCGAACAAGCTGAAGAAGGTGGTCGAGAACACGCGCAACACGCTGGCCATCGAGGCCATGGCGGCGGCACAGGCGATTGATTTCCTCGCGCCGCTAAAGACTTCCAAGCCCTTGCAGCAGGCGCATGCGGCGATCCGGGCGGTGTGCGCGACCATGGACAAGGACCGCGTGATGTACCAGGATTTCGCGCGCATCGCGGAGTTGATCGCCAGCGGCAAGGTGGCCGAGGTGCTGCGATAAAACGTGCTGCACTAACAATGCGCTCTCATCCCTGCAAGAGTCTTGCCTAGGCGGACTTGGCTGCCGATCCATCCAACCCCAGTTCGGGC
>JBEKAF010000150.1:0-2802 GCA_050018355.1 Terriglobales bacterium
GGTCCCCTCGACGTCCTTAGCCGTCACGGCCTTCAAGCAGGCAGCGTCCGCTTCCCGGACCGCGCGCTCATCGGCGGCGCGGGTATCTGGCGGGCTCGCCGTTGGCGGTTGTTGACAGGCCAGAGCGAGCCCGATAATCACAAGTGAAGAAACCAGTATTGCCCTCAAGTAGAGTCGTCGCATCGCACACCTCCAGTCGTTGTTTCTGAATCTATCCACGGTTGGTGTTTCCCCAAGCGTGGTTTCTCGCGTGTTTACGAACCCACTGCAAATTCCGACACGAATTTGCTGGAACGGTCGGCTATTAAAAGATTATGCTCTCGCAAGAGCGTGTTTACTAGGCGCGCCGTCAATGACGCTATTCAGGCAGAAGCGACCGGCAAGGCATCGGAACAGTACTGAAATCGCGTTGGTGTTCAATGGGGCTGGCTGATGCGGCGCAGAAGATCCTGGAAGCGCAGGTCCGAGCGCAGATTCCCGAAGTACCCGGGGGCATTGATGTAAATCAACATGAAGAAGCGTTCTTCAAATAACCTCTCGAGCAAGGCAAAGGCCTGGTCGCGGTCGTCCAGGGCGGCGCAGATGATCGCGGCACGAAAACACAGTATCCGACTCTCCTTGATCAGAGGCTTCAGCTCTTCCAGAATGTTTCGCGCTTCGTCCTGTCTGCCTGCCAAGGCATAGACAAACCCGAGAGCCGCGCGGCTCGGCCATTCGCCACCAGGGAGCATTCTGATTTTTTCGCACTCCGCAATCGCTTCCACGCACTTACCCTTAAAAGCGTAGAGGGACGCTAGCACCATCCGAGGTTGCATAATGCTCGGGTCAAGTTCAAGCGTCTTCTTGAGCTGTTCGAGTGCCTGGTCGTGCTTGCCGGCCAAGAAGAGGTGTCCTGCCCACTGCAGGTTGAGGGCGGGAGAGAGGGGATCCAGTTCCACGGCCCGCCTCACCTCCGCGAAAGCCACCTCAAAATCTCCCTTCACTAGCGAAACTATGGCAGACGTGAAGTGGGCCAACGGATCGTCCGGGCTTAATTCCAAGGCGCGTCGGCATTCCTTATCAGCTTCAGGCCAGTCCCAATCGTGACAGAGTCGTGTGTAGGCCAGGGCGGCATGCGCTTGCGAAAGCCCGTCATCCAGGGCCAAAGCCTGCAAGGCTGCGGCCTTAGCCTTGGCAAACATTTCGACGGTTGGGAAGTAGCCGTAATTCCCGAGCGTGGCGTAGGACCAGGCAATCACCGCGTAGGCATTTGCCAGGGTGGGATCCAACGCAATCGCCTGCTGGCTGTACTCGACGGCTTTGTTCAGGTTTTCCGGCGACCATTTGTGGGAAAAGAACAAGGCTTTCAGATACAGTTGGTAAGCTTCCTTGTTCTTGGTCACGCGCTTGGCGAGCCGCCTCTTTTCTTCCCCGGTCAATTGCAGCCGTAGCTTTTCTGAAATTTCTCGTGCGATTTCTTCCTGCACGAGGAAAATATCCGCCATCTTGCGGTTGTACTGTGCTCCCCACAGCTGTGACACCTTAGCCACGTCGAGCAGTTCCGTGCCAATCAGCAGCGTGTCACCCCGCTGCACCACCCGCCCGGTCAACACCGCGCGCACATTGAGCTCACTCGCTAGCCGCTGCGGGTCAACCTCTTGGCCCTTGTATCGGAACACGAGACCGCGCGGCACAACGCGGAGCTTGCGGAGTTGAGAGAGGCTGTTGATGAGCGCATCTGCGATGCCGTCGCTCAGGTACTCCATTTCCGGGTCGCCGCTCAAGTTGGTGAAGGGCAGAACGGCCAGCGAGTCAATCGTCTTGCTTAGTTTTTGGGGTCGAGGGGGGGCCTCGAGAGTGTGGCCGCTGACCGCGGCAGTGTGACCCGAATTCGTGTCGCGCTGCAGCCGTTTCAGATCGCTGAGAATATCTGCTGCGTGGCAATAGCGCATTTCACGGCTTTTCTCCAGGCACTTATTGATGATGCGCTCCAGCTCCGCCGGGAGATCCGGATTCAGCCGCACCGGCGAGGTTGGAGCTTTGTGCAGGATGGCATCGAATATCACCGCCGTCGTCTCTCCTCGAAACGGAAGCATCCCGGTCGCCATCTCGTAAAGCACGGCCCCGAACGAAAACAGGTCCGTCCGGGCATCCAGCTCTTTGCCCAGCGCCTGCTCCGGCGACATGTACGCCACCGTCCCGATTGTTGTACCGGGACTTGTAAGGTGCTGCTCATCGATGCTCTTCGTCTCCGTGCCATCGTCCGAAGTTTGGCTAGAAGGCGTGACAGAGGTAACTTTCGCAAGCCCAAAATCGAGTATTTTGGCGTGGCCCCGGTCAGTCACGAAGATGTTGGCTGGCTTGATGTCTCGGTGAACGATTCCCTTGGAGTGAGCAGCGTCCAGAGCGTCGGCGATTTCAATGCTGAGATTCAGCAGTGTTTCCGTCTCCATGGGACGGCCCAAAATGCGGTTTTTCAGCGTGGCACCCTGCAGATACTCCATGGCGATGAACGCCTTGCCCTCCGCTTCGCCAATGTCGTAAATCGTGCAGATGTTGGGATGATTCAACGCTGATGCTGCTTGCGCCTCTCTCTGAAAACGCGCAAGTGCCTGTGGGTCCTTCGCTAGATTGTCGGGCAGGAATTTCAGCGCAACATTACGGTGCAGGCGGGTATCTTCGGCCTCGTAAACAATACCCATCCCTCCGCCGCCTAGCTTTTTAACGATGCGGTAGTGGGAAAATTCTCGGCCGATGAGGGAATCTAACGAACTGACCTGGTCTGGCATGGGAAGTTCTCCTTCCCATTCACCTTCTATGGCG
>JBEKAF010000151.1:0-2506 GCA_050018355.1 Terriglobales bacterium
ACCGAAATCCGCGGCGCGCTCGATCACGGACGGGTCAGAGGTCGTCATGCAGCCGAAAGCAAGCGACGTCACCTTCAAGCCGGTTTTGCCCAACATGCGATAGTCCAGCCTGGCGGATTCGGGCTTGGCTTGGGTGACTGCAAGGCGAAGAGACGAGTCGGAAGAAAGGCGAAGGCCGGCGGCGGGAAGAGCCAGGCCGGCCGCCAGAAAATCGCGGCGAGAGCAGTTGGGTTTCATTCCATCCTCCTTGGTCTGTTTTGCGCGATCTATCATACAGAGAAATCGAAGAATCCGCAGTGTCGTTCTGACCGGCGGGTGGCGCAGACGTGCCGTCCTTTGGCATGTCTGCGCTTCCCCGACTCCCCGTGGTGGAGCGCCAACCGAGAGGCGCGAATATTGGCGATGGAATCTCGTTACACGGTTCTACCCATTTCGTACGCTTCGTCCATGGCGCGGCTTCCGAAGATATCGCCGACGTTCCATGCGCCTGTACCATAAACGACGCCTTTTTCTTTTGCCCCTGGCAGACAGGAAGTGAATCCGCGGAAGCCTTCTATCGTTCGCTCCAGGGCTGCTTTCTTGGTGACCGCCGCAGTTACGATGAAATAAAAATCTTTGTTTTTGATTTTCGTATACCGTGCCACCGTTCGGTCAATCACCGTTTTCATCTGGGCGCACATCGTGTAAAAATAAACGGGTGTTGCCAAAACAATGACGTCGGCTGCCGCCATGCTGTCGAGGATATGGGCCATGTCATCTTTTTGAACGCATTTCCCGTTCCCGCCACAGCCATAACAACCCCTGCAGTAGTTAATTTTCTTTTCCGCCAGGAACACTTTCTCAACCTGATGACTGGCTTCGATTGCACCTCTCATAAACTGATCGCACAATGTGTCCGAGTTCCCACCTTTTCTAGGACTCGCGGAGAGTATCAGCACTCTTTTGCTCATATAGCCTCCTCCAATTGAACAAGTCCATGTCCGTCGGTGATCATCACTGTCCGCGCCGCGGGCTGGCGCAGAGCTTCGGTATGCGCCAGCCCGCCGGAATGCCAACTCGCATATTGCTTGTCCCCGCCTTTCGTTTACTCAGATTTGGGTGGTGTCCTAATATGGGATGTAGGGCTGGGGCTTGTCCCGGCCAGGCCGCCCCAGGGGGCGGCCCCACAGTCGAATTAGGACACTACCCAGATTTGAGAGAAGCCATGTCGATGGAGAAGCGGTACTTCACATCGGACTTGAGCAGTCTCTCGTAGGCTTCGTTGACCTTCTGGATGGGGATGATTTCGACATCGGCAGTGATGTCATGTGCGCCGCAAAAATCGAGCATCTCCTGGGTCTGGGCGATACCGCCGATGAGCGAGCCGGAGAGGCTGCGGTTTCCGAACAGAAGGCCGAAGGCAGCCACGGCGAGAGGCTTCGCCGGCGCGCCGACGAGGGTGAGGTTGCCGTCGCGGCGGAGGAGTTGGATGTAGGCGTTAATGTCGTGATCGGCGGAGACGGCGTCGAGGATGAAGTCAAAGCTGCCAGCGTGCTTCTGCATCTCGTCGGCATTGCGGGAAACGACCACTTCGTCGGCCCCGAGGCGGAGCGCGTCTTCCTTCTTGCCGGGCGAGGTCGTGAAGAAGACGACGTGGGCTCCGAACGCGTGTGCAAACTTCACGCCCATGTGGCCCAGTCCGCCGAGACCGACCACGCCAACTTTCTTGTCCTTGGTGACGCCCCAGCGCCGCATGGGCGAGTATGTTGTGATCCCGGCGCAGAGGAGCGGCGCGGCTCCGGCGAGATCGAGGTTGGAAGGGACGCGCAGGACAAAGCGTTCGTTGACGACCACGCTCTCGGAGTAGCCGCCATAGGTGACGCCTCCGAGGTGCCTGTCCGGGGAGTTGAAGGTGCCGGTCAGGTTCGGGCAAAACTGCTCAAGGCCAGCTTTGCACTGGGGGCAGGTACCGTCCGAGTCGACCAAGCAGCCGACCGCGGCGAGGTCGCCGGGCTTGTACTTGGTAACTGCCGAGCCGACCTTGGTGACACGGCCGACGATCTCGTGGCCGGGGACGCAGGGGTAGACAGTGGACCTGCCGCTCCACTCGCTACGCACCTCGTGGAGGTCGGAGTGGCAGATGCCGCAGAAGAGGATTTCGATCTGTACGTCGTGTTCGGTTGGATCGCGCCGCGCGATGATCGTTGAGGTAAGCGGCGATGTCGCGCTGGCAGCGGAGTAAGCCTTCGCGTTGTACATGGATTTAAGCTCCTTCTGGTTCCCTTTCGGCCTTTAGTCAGGCCTGGTATTGTTCTTCGCTGACCTGTTCCATCCAGTCGACAACCTTCCCGTCGAGCTTTTCCTGAATGGCGATGTGCGTCATGGCCGTGGTCGGCGCGGCGCAGAGCACGACGAAAGTGCTGGCAAGAAACACCGAGCTCGGCGCTCACCTCTCAGCTTCGGAAAATTGTTCTACTGCTTGTCAAAGACGACGACGTTCTTCACGTTGCGTCCTTGCTCATCCTTA